>NZ_AP025032.1:0-634166 GCF_019973775.1 Aureimonas sp. SA4125
GATGCGCGCGTTTGAGCCTTCCTCGGCCAGGATGCGGAGCATGTCGAACCCAGCGAGTGCCGTCAGGGACGGACGGAATGATAGAACGGACGACGACGGCATGGCAGAGATTCAGGCGATCAGCGGCGTGCGAAGCGATACCGAGATCCTCGAGCGGGCGAAGGCCCGGCTGAAGGCGCAGCTCGGCCAGGATATCTTTGCCAGCTGGTTCGAGCGCATGAAGATCGACGAGGTCTCCAAGGGCCTGGTGCGGCTGTCCGTCCCGACGGCCTTCCTGAAGACCTGGATCAACTCCCACTACAGCGACATCCTGCTCGCCATTTTCGCCGAGGAAGTGCCGGGAACGCTGAAGGTCGACATCGCCGTCCGCTCCGCCATCCGGAGCCAGGCCGCCGCCGCCGCGCGGGATCTGGCGCTGGCGGCCTCCGCCGCGACGGAGCGCAAGACGGCTTCAGCCAGCCTCCCTTCGCCGGCCAACCAGTCGGCCTTCGATCCTTCGACGCGCGAACGGGCCCAAAACGGCGCGCAGGGTCCCCACAGCGGCAACGGCTTCGGCTCGCCGCTCGACAACCGCTATGTCTTCGACACCTTCGTCGAGGGCGCGTCGAACCGGGTGGCATTGGCCGCCGCCAAGGCGATCGCCGAAAACGGCCCGCAGTCGGTGCGCTTCAACCCGCTCTTCGTCCACGCCAATGTCGGCCTGGGCAAGACGCACCTCCTGCAGGCCATCGCCAATGCCGCGACGCGCCGGGCCGATCAGCCGCGGGTCGTCTACCTCACGGCCGAATATTTCATGTGGCGCTTCGCCACCGCGATCCGCGACAACCAGGCGCTCGACTTCAAGGAGAATCTTCGCGGCATCGACATCCTGATCATCGACGACATGCAGTTCCTGCAGGGCAAGTCGATCCAGCAGGAGTTCTGCCATCTCCTCAACGCCCTGATCGATTCGGCCCGGCAGGTGATCGTCGCCGCCGACCGCCCGGCCTTCGAGCTGGAATCGCTCGATGCGCGCGTGCGCTCGCGCCTTGCCGGCGGCGTTGCGATCGAGATGGCCGCGCCCGACTTCGACATGCGCAAGGAGATCCTGACCACGCGCACGGCGGCCCTGAAACTCGAGGACCCGACTTTTGCGATCGACGACAAGGTGGTCGACACGATCGCCCGCCGCGTCATTGGCTCTGGCCGCGATCTCGAAGGCGCGTTCAACCAGATCGCCTTCCGCCATGCCGTCGGCCAGCCGCTCTCGGCCGACCATCTCGACGATCTCCTGAACTCGCTGACGCGCACGAACGGCGAGAAGCGCATCCGGATCGAGGACATCCTCAAATTCGTCTCGCGCCACTACAACATCTCGCGCACCGACATCCTCTCGGCCCGCCGGACCCGCACGATCGTGCGCCCGCGGCAGATCGCGATGTATCTGGCCAAGACCATGACGCCGCGCTCGCTGCCCGAAATCGGCCGGCGTTTCGGCGGGCGGGACCACACCACGGTCCTCCACGCCGTGCGCAAGATCGAGGGCGAGCGGGCCAAGGACGAGAAGCTCGGCGAGGAGCTCGACCTCATCCGCCGCATGATCGAGGAATAGGCCGGCACGGCCTCTGCGCCGCGGCCGCCGCATCGCGGATGCCGCGCCGGCAAAGGCTTTTCAAGCGGTCCACGAGCCTCTAAAAGGTTCGGACTCCCGAGGGGAGCGCCTCTTCACGGCGCTTCTTCGAACGAATTGGTTGCCTCACATGCGTATCATCATCGAGCGTTCCAACCTGTTGAAGACGCTGGGCCACGTGCACCGCGTGGTCGAGCGGCGCAACACCATCCCGATCCTGTCCAACGTTCTGGTCAAGACCGAGGACGGCGCGCTCCGGCTGAAGGCAACCGATCTCGACCTCGAGATCACCGAGACCGTGGCGGCCAATGGCGAGCAGGAAGGCGCGACGACGGTTCCCGCGCATCTCCTCTACGATATCGTGCGCAAGCTCGCCGACGGCTCGGAGGTGAAGCTCGCCACGTATGCCGAGGGCACCCAGATGACGGTCACCGCGGGCCGCTCGAACTTTCGCCTGCAGTGCCTGCCGGAATCCGATTTCCCCGACATCACCGCCGGCACCTTCTCGCATTCCTTCAAGATCCCGGCGGCCTCGCTCGCCCGCCTCGTCGAGCGCACGCAGTTCGCGATCTCGACCGAGGAGACGCGCTATTATCTGAACGGCATTTTTCTTCACACCATCGAATCGGAAGGCAAGCTGCGGCTGCGGGCGGTGGCGACCGACGGCCATCGCCTCGCCCGCGCCGAGATGGAAGCGCCCGCCGGCTCGGAGGGGATGCCCGGCATCATCATCCCCCGAAAAACGGTCGGCGAGTTGCAAAAGCTGCTCGATGATGGCGGCGACGACATCCTGGTCGAACTTTCCGATTCCAAGATCCGCTTCACCATCGGCCCCGTGGTGATGACCTCGAAGCTGATCGACGGCACTTTCCCCGACTATCAGCGCGTCATCCCGCAGGGCAACGACAAGGCGCTGACGCTCGACCGGCAGTCGTTTTCAGCTGCCGTCGACCGCGTGTCGACGATCTCGTCGGAGCGCGGCCGGGCGGTGAAGCTCGCGGTCACCGCAGGCCAGCTGACGCTGACCGTGAACAGCCCGGATTCGGGCACCGCGACGGAGGAGCTTGCCGTCGGCTACGAGTCCGACGACATCGAGATCGGCTTCAACGCACGCTATCTCCTCGACATCACCGGCCAGCTCTCCGGCGACGAGGCGGTGTTCATGCTGGCCGACCCGGGATCGCCCACCCTCATCAAGGACGGCGGTGACGACGGCACGCTCTACGTGCTGATGCCCATGCGGGTGTGACGCCCGTCACGCTTCCCAACGCAAACGATCTGGCGCCCTTGCAAGGCGGCGACGAGGCGCAGGGCGGACAGCGTTCGCCGTCCGCTGCCGGGTGCTCGCGCCTCTTCAGCCTGCGGCTTGCCGATTTCCGCAATTACGAGGTGCTTCGCCTGGAGCTTGCCTCTCGCTTCACCGTGCTCACCGGGGAGAACGGTGCGGGCAAGTCCAATCTCATGGAAGCCGTGTCGCTGCTGACGCCGGGCAGGGGACTTCGGCGCGCCGCCTATCCCGAGATCGCGCGGGTCGGCGGCAGCGGCGGCTTTGCCGTGCAGGCAAGACTCCTCGGCGACGACGGCGAGGTCGACATCGCCACCTCCGCGCGCCCCGACGCTTCGGGCGCCCTGTCGCGCATCGTCAGGATCAACGAGACGCAGGCCAGGAGCGCCGACGAGATGCTGGATCACCTGCGCATCGTCTGGCTGACCCCGGCGATGGACGGCCTGTTCACGGGGGCGGCGGGCGAGCGCCGCCGCTTCCTCGACCGCCTCGTCCTCACCGTCGACCCCGCCCATGGCCGCAGGGCCGCCGACTACGAACGCGCCATGCGCTCGCGCAACCGTCTCCTGTCGGAGGACCGCGGCAATGATTCCTGGCTCTCCGGCATCGAGGCGCAGATGGCCGAGCTCGGACTCGCCATGGCGATCGCCCGCAGCGAACTCGTCGGCCTCATCCAGGCGATGATCGCCGAGGCGCCGGCCGACCAGCCTTTTCCGAAGGCCGACCTCCTTCTCTCCAGTGGCTACGAGACCGAAGACCTCGGCGGTCCGGCGGTGGCGCGCGAGGACGAGGCGCGCCTGCGCCTGGCCCGCCAGCGCGGGCTGGACCGTGCCGCCGGCCGCACGCTGGAGGGGCCGCACCGCGCCGATCTTTCCGTCACCCACCGCGCCAAGGCGATGCCGGCGGCGCTGTCCTCGACCGGCGAGCAGAAGGCGCTTCTCATCGGCCTGATCCTTGCCCATGCCAAGCTCGTCAGGGCGATGACCGGCACCGCGCCCGTCCTTCTTCTCGACGAGATCGCCGCCCATCTCGATCCCGGACGGCGGGCGGCGCTGTTCGACATCATCGACGGGCTCGGCGTGCAGTCCTTCATGACAGGCACCGATGCCTCTCTTTTCGAGGCGCTGGAAGGCCGCGCGCAGCATCTGCGCGTCGACGACGGGAGAGTGGAATGACGCAGGACAAGTCAGGCGATCCGCTGTCGTCGGACGAACTCGGCCGCTATGCCCGGCATATCGTCCTGCCGGAGGTGGGCGGCGCCGGCCAGCAAAAGCTGAAGCGGGCCAGAATCCTCGTCATAGGCGCCGGCGGCATCGGCTCGCCGGTGGTTCTCTATCTTGCCGCCGCCGGCGTCGGCACGATCGGCATCGCCGACGATGATACCGTCTCCCTGTCCAACCTGCAGCGCCAGGTCCTGCATGGCACCGCCGACATCGGACGGGCCAAACTCGACAGCGCCGCCGAGCGCGTCGCCGCGCTCAATCCGCATGTCGCGATGTCTCCGCATGGCGTGCGGATCGACGCTGCGAACGGCGCTGCCATCGTCGCCGCCTACGATCTCGTCATCGACGGCTCGGACAATTTCGCCACCCGCTACGCCCTCGCCGATCTCTGCGCCGCCGCGGAAAGGCCTCTCGTGACGGCGGCGGTGAACCGCTTCAACGGCTCGCTGACGACGCTCATGCCCTATGCCACGAACGCCGACGGCAACGCGCTGCCGGGCTATCGCGACCTCTTTCCCGAAGCGCCGCCGGCGGGCCTCGTGCCAAGCTGCGCCGAGGCCGGCATTCTCGGCGTCGTCACCGGCATCCTCGGCACGCTGGCGGCGGCGGAGGCGATCAAGCTCGTCTGCGGCATCGGTGAGCCGTTGCTCGGGCGTCTTCTCCTCGTCGACGTCCTGCAGATGCGCTTCGAGACGATCCGCTATCGCCGCAGCAAGGCGGCGCCTGCCAGGGACTGAGGCGCCCTGCGTGCTTGTCCTGTCGAGGCAAGCTCGATGCCGAGTGATGCATGCAAGGGAGGCGTCTGGCCCTGGATGGATCCGGCAGGCGACACAGCTCGCGCCGTCCATGCCCGGCGGCGACACGGGCTGGGGCCGGCGGAAAACAAAGCGGAGACCTTCCGTTACAATTGGGAGGATTGTGCAACGCAACATCCGCTGCCTGCGCGGGTTCATCCCGGGCATCCCAAGGAGATCAGTTGCATGCGCATATCCAAGCTCGCTACCCTCGCCCTCGCCACGGCCCTTTCACTCGGCAGCTTCGCGGCCTCGGCCGATGCGCGCGAATCCTCCAAGGGCCGCGATGGTTCGCCACCGAAGACCATCGAGAAATGTCATGTGGAGCGCGTCAAAGTGCGGAGGAACGGCAGGGTGGTAACGGTGAAGAAGCGGGTCTGCGAGCGCGTCGCGGCGGGCCGCAAGGGCCGGTGAACCCATCAGCGAGGCGGTCAAGGCCAACGCCTCCGCCTCACGCGCCGGCCGGGGAGGGCTCGTCCCGGCTCGCGGTCGGCTGCGAGAACGTCGCCCTCAGGGGTGGCGGTGGAGGGGGTCGACCCAGTACACGTCTTCCGGCCTTTCGACCGGGTCGATGTCGGTGATGTTGACGACCACCGCCTCGTTGTCCGAGCGCACCAGCACACATTCGAGTGTCTGGCCGGGATCGGCGTTGATCTCCTGGTGCGGCACGAAGGGCGGCACGAAGATGAAGTCGCCGGCCTCGGCCTCGGCGACGAATTCCAGCCGCTCGCCCCAGCGCAGCCGCGCCCGGCCCCTCAGCACATAGATGACGCTTTCGAGCGCACCGTGATGGTGCACGCCGGTTTTGGCGTCCGGAGCGATGCTGACCGTCCCGGCCCAGATCTTCTCGGCCCCGACACGGGCATGGTTGATCGCCGCCTGACGGAACATGCCGGGCGTCTGGGCGGTATTGGGATCCAGCTGGTCGCCCTTGATGACGCGGATGCCGTCGTGCTTCCATCGGGGCTCGGCCTGCGGGGTCTCGCTGCCGGGCGCTGCGTCGTGATCATGCGTCATGTCGTGTCCTCCGGACGTGACGCTAGCGCGGCCGGCCCGCTCATGCGAGCCCCTGTGCTGGTCAGGACTGCTCGATCAAGCCCCTCGATCAAGCCCCTCGATCAGGCCTACTCAATTGGATTGCCGACCGGGCGTCCCGGGTGGCACAGGCCTCGGCCGCGCCAGCCTCGTCCGGCGGGGCCGGTCAGGCACCCACGATCACGCCAGCATGTCGCGGACCATCGGCGCGACCTTTTCGCCGTAGAGGCCGATACATGACATGAGCCTGTCGTGCGGCAGCGGGCCGGCGCTGTATTTCAGGTCGAAGCGGGCAAGTCCGAGCGTCCGGGCCGTCGTCGCGATCTTTTTCGCCACCGTCTCGGGCGAGCCGACATAGAGCGAGCCCCGGGCGATTTCCTGATCGAAGGCGGCGCGGGCAAGCGGCGGCCAGCCGCGCCCGGCGCCGATGCGGTCGTGCATCGCCTTGTAGTCCGGCCAGAACTCCTCGCGCGCCGTCTCGTCGCTCTCGCCGACATGGCCGGGAGAGTGCACGCCGATCGGCTGCACCGCCTGTTCCAGCTGCGCGAAGGCGCGGGCGTAGAGGTCGACATAGGAGCGGAAGCGCGCGGGATCGCCGCCGATGATGGCGAGCATCATCGGCAGGTCGTATCGCGCCGCCCGCACCACCGATTCCGGGCTGCCGCCGACGCCGATCCAGGTCTTCAGCCGGCCATTCTCGATCTTCGGAAAGACCTCCTGTCCGGCGAGGGGCGGCCGCGTATGGCCCTGCCAGTCGATGCGGTCGCGGCTGATCAGGGCCGAAAACAGGTCGAGCTTGTCGTCGAAGAGCGTCTCGTAGCGGTCGAGCGCGAAGCCGAAGAGGGGAAAGGATTCGGTGAAGGATCCCCGGCCGAGAATGACCTCGGCCCTCCCGTTCGACAGCGCGTCGAGCGTCGCGAAGCGCTGGAAGACGCGGATCGGATCGTCCGAGCTGAGGACCGTGACGGCCGAGCCGAGCCGGATGCGGCGCGTCCGCGCGGCGATGGCGGCGAGGACGACCTCGGGCGCCGATACGGCGAAATCGGCGCGGTGATGCTCGCCGACGCCGAAGAAGTCGAGCCCGACCGCGTCCGCAAGGACAGCCTGGTCGACGAGATCGCGAATCACCTGGGCCGTGGTCTCAGGATTCCGGTCGGATCCCCGGGTCACGTCGCCGAAAGTGTCTAGTCCAAGTTCGAGAGACTGGGCCAAGGGGATCTCCGCCGATGGGGACTGCGACGGCAAAAGCCGCGTCATGCCGTTGCCTGCTGGCCCGGTGGGAGCGGAATTAGGTTTTCCGTGTATGGCGCGCAACCGCGTCTGCCCGTGAAAGACGGTGCCGTGGTTGAACGAAGCGTCAACCAGACCTGACGTGGCACCCCTTGGCTCGGCGGCACTCGGTCCCGGCCCAGCCAGCGCGGCCGCAGGAGAGGGGCCGATTGCCGCCGCATCTCCGGGCCGCTGTCTCGCGCCGCATTCGGACGCGAAGGCGATCTTTGTGCGGCAGGCTGGCGATCGTCCGCCTGTCGCAACCGAGGGGAGAGCGGGCCGGGTATCAGCGCCGACGGAGCCTGGCGAACCGGCCGACCGGCGTCTCGGCCGACCGTCCGGTTTTCAGGCTGGACGAATTCAGAACTCTTCCCAGCCCTCGGCCGCCGGGGCGGCGCCGCCTTGGCCGGTGGTGCGCATCTGCGTCACCGGGCGGGCGGACGGCCGGGACGGCTGGCTGCGCGCCGGGGCGGCCTTGCCGGCGTGGCCGGTCCTGGTGGTGAAGCGCTCGACCATGGCGGCGAGCTCGTCGGTCTCGTCCGACAGCGTCTGCGCCGCGGCCGTCGCCTCCTCGACCATCGCGGCGTTCTGCTGCGTGACCTTGTCCATCTGGTCGGCCGCGCCCGAGACCTCGCGCAGCGAGATCGCCTGTTCCTTGGCGCTGCGGGCGATCTCGGCGACCACCGCCGACATCTCCGCGACCTGCGTGACGATGGCATCCAGCGACTTGCCCGACGCCGTCACCAGCTCGACGCCCTCGCCGACCTGTTTCGACGAGGTCGAGATCAGCGCCTTGATCTCCTTGGCCGCTTCCGCCGAGCGCTGGGCGAGCCCGCGCACTTCCTGCGCGACGACGGCAAAGCCGCGGCCCGCCTCGCCCGCCCGCGCCGCCTCGACGCCGGCGTTGAGGGCCAGAAGGTTGGTCTGGAAGGCGATCTCGTCGATGACGCCGATGATCTTGCCGATTTCCTCCGAGGAATGCTCGATCTGGCTCATCGCCGCGACCGCCTTGGCGACGATCTCGCCGCCCTTCTCGGCATTCTTCTGCGCCGCCGTCGCGCCGACCTGGGCCTGGGCTGCGCCCTCCGCCGTCTGGTTGACGCCCGTCGTCACTTCCGACAGCGCCGCGACCGTCTCCTCGAGGCTCGCCGCCTGCTGCTCGGTGCGCTGGGCGAGGTCGTTGGAGGCGACGGAGATTTCGGCAAGACCGGTGCGCAGCGTCGCCACGCCCCCGGCGACGCCGCCGATGGCGGCTTCCAGCTCGGCGACGCTGGCATTGAACTTCTCCCGGATCGGCTCGAACTCCGGCGCCACGGCCTGATCCATGCGCACCGTCAGATCGCCCGCCGACAGAGCGTCGAAGCTGTTCTCGACCGCGTGCACGAAGGTGCGCAGGTCCTCTTCCTTGGACTGATCGATGGCCGACTGCCGCTCGCGCTGGCTTGCCTGCGCCGCCCGCGCAGATGCCGCCTCGGCCGCCAGACGTTCCTGGTCGATCGCCGCCTGCTTGAAGGCCTCGACGGCGCCGGCCATCAGGCCGATCTCGTCGCCGCGCCCGGTGGCGGGAACCTCGATGCTCTTGTCGCCCGCCGCCAGCCTGCGCATGGCCTCGGTCATGGCGACGACGGGGGTCGCGATGCCCCGTGCCAGAAGCCAGCCCAGTGCGACCGAAAAGAGGATCAGGAAGCCGATGCCGGCCACCAGCGCCGTCACCGAGGTGGAATTGGCCTCGGTCTCGATCGTCCAGGCCTCCGCGACGGCGGCCTGCTCCGAAGTCACGATGGCGTCGATGGCATTCTCGGCGTCTTCGATCGCCTTGTCGGCGGCGTCGCTGGCAAAAAGGGCCAGCGCCTGCGGAAGCGTTGCCTCGTCGCGCGAGAGGGTGATGATCGGCGCGGCGACATTGCTGCGCCACGCAGCGACGGCAGCCGTGATCGCGTCGAGGTCTTTGGCGCGATCCGGGTCAAGGGCCCGGATCTTGTCGACATCGGCGGCGATCGCGGCGGCGCGCTTGTCCATCGCCAGGGTATAGCGGTCGTTGCGTGTCAGCATGAAAGCCCGCAGTCCGGCCTCCATGCGCGACAGGCCGAGCCGCGTCGCGGTGCTGATCGTCGTGACTTCCGTGTGGTGCTTGATGTTGTCGGTGGCGGCACTCATTTCGCCGAGCTGCGTGTAGACGGTCCCGCCCATGCCGGCCGCCGCCACAACGAGGCAGACGAACGCCGCCGAGATCTTTTGCGAAATCTTCAAATTGGCCAAAAACATCGTTCTTCCCACCTCGCACATGTCCCGCACTGACGAAGCGGGCACCGATCAGACCGCTTTACGGCAAAGAGTCTAAGGTTCTGTTGCCGATCGGGGCCAGATCCGGGCCTGATGATCAGCTTAAGAGTCGGTTTTCTGCCGACTATTGTTGACGACGCGGGTGCGTCTCTGCCGGCACGGAGAGACGTCGCGGCTGCGTCCGGCCCGGGAACCGCAGGCCGGCCGCCGCGATGTTGCCGGCTCCGAGTCCCGAGCGCGATGGCTTCTCTTCCGTTGCCGCGATTCCATGTTCCGGCAGGACACCGGAGAGCCGGGAGGTTGCCGTGCCGGATCGTGCCCGCAGAGCTGGCTTTCAAGTTGCCGCGCCGGATACTGCGAAAAACCGGTTCCCACTTTTTCGCCCGACGCTCTAGAACTCCGCCCAACTTTCCTCGCTCAGCCGGGACTGCGGTGCGACGCCGTCTCGGCCGTTGTTGCGCAGCTGCGCGACGGGTTGCGCTGGTCTTGGCGGGCTTGCCCGTGTCGGCCTCATGCCGGACGACAGGGTGGCCCGGGTCTGGAAGCGGCCGATCAACCCTGCCAGGTCCTCGGTCTCGTCCGAGAGGTTCTGCGCGGCGGCCGTCGTCTCTTCCACCATCGCGGCGTTCTGCTGCGTGACCTTGTCCATCTGGTCGGCGGCGCCCGAGACCTCGCGCAGCGAGATCGCCTGCTCCTTGGCGCTGCGGGCGATCTCGGCGACGACCGCCGACATCTCCGCGACCTGCGTGACGATGGCATCCAGCGACTTGCCCGACGCCGTCACCAGCTCGACGCCCTCGCCGACCTGTTTCGACGAGGTCGAGATCAGCGCCTTGATCTCCTTGGCCGCTTCCGCCGAGCGCTGGGCGAGCCCGCGCACTTCCTGCGCGACGACGGCAAAGCCGCGGCCCGCCTCGCCCGCCCGCGCCGCCTCGACGCCGGCGTTGAGGGCCAGAAGGTTGGTCTGGAAGGCGATCTCGTCGATGACGCCGATGATCTTGCCGATTTCCTCCGAGGAATGCTCGATCTGGCTCATCGCCGCGACCGCCTTGGCGACGATCTCGCCACCCTTCTCGGCATTCTTCTGCGCCGCCGTCGCGCCGACCTGGGCACGGGCTGCGCCATCCGCCGTCTGGTTCACGCCCGTCGTCACTTCCGACAGCGCCGCGACCGTCTCCTCGAGGCTCGCCGCCTGCTGCTCGGTGCGCTGGGCGAGGTCGTTCGAGGCGACGGTGATCTCGGTCAGGCCGGTGCGGATGGCGGTGATCGAATGAACCACCGATCCCATCGCCTCCTCCAGCTTGCCGACGCTGTCGTTGAACAGGCCGCGCATGGGCTCGTAGTCGGACGAGAAAGGCTTGTCCAAGCGGGCCAGAAGGTCACCGGCCGCCAGACGCTGGAAGCCCGTCTCGACCTCGCTCATGAAGAAGGCGTGCGCCTTGACATAGCCCTCGCCCAGCGCCTCCTGCTCGATGCGCTCGGCCTCCTGGGCGGCAACGGTTGCGGCGGCCTCCGCTTTCAACCGCTTCTGATCGAGCACCGCATGGCGCAGATGCTCCACGGATCCGGCCATGCGGCCGATCTCGTCGCCGCGCTGTTGTCCGACGACGACGACATCGGTCCTGCCGTCGGCAACGGCCGCGACGGTCTCGGCAAGGCTTTTGAGCGGCGCAAACATGCGACGGGCGAGCCAGAGCGCGACAAGACCGATGACAAGGGCCGCCACCACGGAGATCAAACCGAGGCGCCACTGCAATGCGGTGATCCCGGAAACGAATTCGGCTTTCGGAATGCCGACGTACAGGACGCCGATGGTCTTGCCGGCAGCATCCTTGATCGGATCATAGGCGGTGTAGAAGGGCGTGCCGAGAATGTCGGCCTCACCACGAAAAGGCTGGCCTGCGACGAACAGCGCGTCGTGCACCGGGCCGGGTGCGAGCTTGGTTCCGACGGCGCGGCTGCCATCCGGCTTCTTGACGTTCGTGGCGATGCGCGTGTCGCCCATGAAGACCGTCGCGGTGCCGCCGACCAGTTCCGTCACCCTGTCCACCGGCTCGAAGAAACCGTTCAGCTTCTGCGCGCCGGCATAGAGGCTATCGCTCTCGACGCGAAACTCCTTGCCATAGGTCGTCAGCACCTGCCAGGCGACACCCATGTTCGTCATCTGCCGGGCGGCAGCCCGTTCGACGCCTTCGCCGCGCAGGAGAAGGCTACCGGCGATGCCGAAAAGCAGCGTCAGGATCGCCAGCGACCCGACGACCATCAGCGAAACCCTGGCTGACAATGAGACTTTGCTGAGCATGGAAGGGCCCCCGGGACTACGCCGTCGCCGCCAGATCAGGGGCTTGGCAAGGTCGATGTCTGTCAGCGGATGATCCGGCGCTCTGTCCGGGCACGGCTGCTCTTTCCCCATTGATGGCCGCAAGAACTTAAAATACTGCCGCTGTCCAGCGGATGGTTCTTCCATGGTCCGTACCAGGCAATCCCGGCAATCGACGGTCGGCAGACATGCCAACGTCCGCGCGGCGGATCGACCGCCGCCTCTCGCGCTTTTCCCGGACATCCCGCTATAAACGGCGAGCGAATGTGGAGACCAACATGACGGCAGCGACGCGAATCGACGGCAAGGCCATGGCGGCCGCTATCATCGACGAGGTGAAGACGGCGACGGCGGCACTCGCGCCCGAGACCGTGCCGGGCCTTGCCGTCGTGATCGTCGGCGAGGATCCGGCCAGCCAGGTCTATGTCGGCGCCAAGGCGAGGATGGCCGAGGACTGCGGCTTCCACTCGGTCAAGCGCGTCCTTCCGGCGGAAACAGCCGAGGCGGCGCTTCTTGCCGTCATTGCCGACCTCAACGCCGATGCGGCGATCCACGGCATCCTCGTTCAATTGCCGCTGCCGCCGCAGATCGACGCCAACCGCGTCATCCAGACCATCAATGCCGACAAGGACGTCGACGGTTTCCATCTCCTCAATGTCGGCCGGCTCGGCACCGGCGCGATCGAAGAGGCTTTCGTGCCCTGTACGCCGGCCGGATCCATGGTGATGCTGAGAAAAGTTCTCGGCGACGACCTCTCGGGCAAGACGGCGGTGGTCGTCGGGCGCTCCAACATCGTGGGAAAGCCGATGGCGCAGCTGCTCCTGGCCGCCAACGCCACGGTGACGATCGCCCATTCGCGCACGAAGGACCTGGCCGCGGTCTGCCGCGCCGCGGACATCCTCGTCGCCGCCGTCGGCCGCCCGGAAATGATCCGCGGCGACTGGGTGAAGGAGGGGGCCGTCGTCATCGACGTCGGCATCAACCGCGTCGACGCGCCAGAGCGTGGCGCCGCCAAGACGCGCCTCGTCGGCGACGTCGCCTTCGCCGAAGCGTCCGAACGGGCCGCCGCGATCACGCCGGTGCCCGGCGGCGTCGGCCCGATGACCATCGCGATGCTGATGGCGAACACGGTGACGGCCGCCTATCGCGCGGCGGGCAAGGTGGCGCCGCGGTTCTGAACAGCCGTCGGTCGTATGGTCCGATTGGGGGCCGCCTATCGTGCGGCACCATTAGATGCGTCATCCCGGCTCAAGGCCAGGATGACTAACGTGATCGGGCCGCGGCTCTCGGTTGAAGGGGCCGCGATCCCAGCTTGAATGGACGGCGGCCCAGCCTGAACGGGCTTCAGCCGCAGCCTGAACTGGCTGCCGCCGTCGCTCCTCAGGCTGCGTCGTCGCTCGTCCCGTCCACAGGCTTCGGCTCCGCCATCACCTTCGGGCCGCCCTTGGCGACACCGACCATGGCGGGGCGCAGGACCCGGTCGCCGATGGCGTAGCCGTCCTGAACGACCTGGACGACGGTGTTGTTGGCAACCTCGGCGTTCGGAACCTCGAACATCGCCTGGTGGAAATTCGGGTCGAAGCGTTCGCCTTCGGGCTCGAGCTTCTTGACGCCGAACTTCTCCAGCGTCGCCAGCATGCCGCGCTCGGTCAGTTCGACGCCGTCGAGAAGCGTCGCAAGGCCGGTCTCGCCACCCTCGCGGGCGCCTTCCGGCACGGCGGCGATGGTGCGGCGGAGATTGTCCATGACCGACAGCATCTCGCGGGCAAAGCCGGTGACCGCGTAGGTACGGGCGTCCTTGACCTCGCGCTCGGTGCGCCGGCGCAGATTCTCCATGTCGGCGGCGAGCCGGAGCATGCGGTCCTTCAGATCGGCGTTCTCGGTCTCGAGCCCCTCGATCCGCTCGGCGGCGATGCTGGCGATGAAGGCCTCGGCCTCATCCTCGGAATAGTCGCCGCGCTCGAATGGCGAGCGCTCGCGGGCACCCTGCGATGCGGCCTCCGGCGCCGGGTCGACGTGGGTCTCGTTGCCGCGGTCTTCGGTGTCGCTCGTCATGATGGTCAAAATCCTCGCGTTTCGCACCCTCGCTGCCGACTCTCGCAGGAGGATCGGAAGGGGTGGATCGTTGAAATGTGCTGTGCCCGGGATATCGAATGCGGCGAGCGGAAAATCAAGGCTTTCGGCAATCCGATCGGCCCGGACGGCTGGCTGGCGCCACCCGTCCGGGGCCTTCGGCGATCAGGACCGCCGCGCCGCCGCGACCTGCGCCAGGAGCCGCGAGACGAGGCGGGCGGTGTAGTCGACCATCGGCACGATGCGGCGATAGTTGAGCCGTGTCGGACCGATCACGCCGACGGCGCCGATGACCTTCTGGTCGCCGTCGCTGTAGGGCGCGACGACGAGCGAGGAGCCCGACAGCGAGAACAGCTTGTTCTCCGAGCCGATGAAGATCCTGACGCCATTGCCCGTCTCGGCAAGGTCGAGCAGTTCGATGATGCCGCTCTTGGTCTCCAGCTCGTCGAAGAGGAGCCGCAGCCGGTCGAGGTCGTCCGACGCCGTGACGTTTTCGAGGAGGTTGGCCCTGCCGCGGACGATCAGCCGTGACGGCTGGCCGGAGGCCGCTCCCGACCAGACGGCAAGGCCTTTTTCGACAAGGCCCTGGCTGAGGATGTCGAGCGCCGTCGCGGCCTCGTCCTTCAAGGCCTGCACGCGGTCGCGCGCCTCGCCGAGAGTGCGGCCGACGACATGGGCGTTGAGGAAGTTGGAGGCCTCGACGATCTGCGCGGCCGTGACGCCGGCCGGGAGGTCGATCACCCGGTTCTCGACGTCGCCCTTTTCGCCGACGAGGACGGCGAGCGCCTTCGTCGGCTCCAGCCGGATGAACTCGATGTGCTTCAGGCGCATGTCCGTCTTCGCCGTCAGCACGAGACCTGCGCCGCGCGAGAGGCCCGACAGGAGTTGGCTCGCCTCCGTCAGGAGCGAATCGAACGGCCGGAGATCCCCCGTCGCCTTGACCTTTTCCTCGATCGCCTCCCGCTCGCCCTGCGGCAGGTCGCCGATTTCGAGGAAGGCGTCGACGAAGAAGCGCAGGCCAAGCTCGGTCGGCATGCGTCCGGCGCTGATATGGGGCGAATAGATGAGGCCGAGTGTCTCGAGATCGCTCATCACGTTGCGCACCGAGGCCGGCGAGAGCGCCGTCGTCAGCAGCTTGGACAGAGCACGCGATCCCACGGGTTCGCCGAGGTCGAGATAGGATTCGACGATCAGGCGAAAGATGTCCCGCGACCGCTCGTCCAGCATCGCGGGAAAATCCGGTGCGGGCAGTCTGAACTCGTTCATCGGGCGTTCTCTCAGCATCGGCCATCACTATACGGTGCTTGAAGAAACTGTCCAAGTGGCAAGGATGGGCGACGCCGAGTCGGACGGTGGCCGGTTCGCCAACAACCCATGGCAGCGCGTTTCGAACCGCTTTGGCCGGATTTATTTTGCCCATGGCCCCCGGCTCGTGGTTAAACGCCGGTTCGACGGGAATCGCATGAGCATGCGCCCTCACACAGTAGCGACCAGGGATCTGAACCATGCGGCCTTCCAAACGCGCCAATGACGAATTGCGCGCCGTCTCGCTCGAACGCGGCGTGTCCCTCCATGCCGAGGGCTCGTGCCTCGTCAAGTTCGGCAATACGCATGTCCTGTGCATGGCGAGCCTCGAGGAGCGCGTGCCGCCCTTCCTGAA
The DNA here is from genome assembly GCF_019973775.1 of Aureimonas sp. SA4125. NCBI lineage: Bacteria > Pseudomonadati > Pseudomonadota > Alphaproteobacteria > Hyphomicrobiales > Aurantimonadaceae > Aureimonas > Aureimonas sp. SA4125. The sequence continues at coordinate 15,552 of NZ_AP025032.1, forward strand.
GAATTCCGGCAAGGGCTGGGTCACCGCCGAATACGGCATGCTGCCGCGCGCCACGGGCGATCGCATGCGGCGCGAGGCGTCGAGCGGCAAGCAGTCCGGGCGCACCCAGGAAATCCAGCGCCTGATCGGCCGCTCGATGCGCGCCGTGGTCGATCTGGAAGCCCTCGGCGAGCGCCAGATCACCATCGACTGCGATGTCATCCAGGCCGATGGCGGCACCCGCACGGCCGGCATCACCGGCGCCTTCGTCGCCCTCAACGACTGCCTCGCCTGGATGGAAGGGCGCGGCATGGTCACGCGCTCGAAGGTCCTGAAGGACCACATCGCGGCGATCTCCTGCGGCATCTACAAGGGCGAGCCGGTGCTCGACCTCGACTATCTCGAGGATTCGGCCGCCGACACCGACGCCAATTTCGTCATGACCGGCCGCGGCGGCATCGTCGAGATCCAGGGCACGGCCGAAAAGGAGCCGTTCAGCGAGGCGGAGCTGGCGAGCCTGCTTGCCCTCGCCAAGGGCGGCATCGGCACGCTCGTCGAACTGCAGCGCCAGGCGATCGCCTGAGGGATTTCGAGATGAACCGCAGGATCGACGGCAAGAGGCTCCTCGTCGCCAGCCACAACAAGGGCAAGATCCGCGAACTCGACTTCCTGTTCGGCGGTCTTGCGATCGACCTCGTCACCGCCGGCGAGCTCGGCCTGCCCGAACCCGACGAGACCGGCACGACCTTCGTCGAGAACGCCCGGATCAAGGCGCTCGCTTCCGCGACGGCGGCGGGAGAAGTGGCGCTTGCCGACGATTCCGGCCTCTGCGTCGACGCCCTGGACGGCGCGCCCGGCGTCTACACGGCCGACTGGGCCGGCCCCGACCGCGACTGGTCGATGGCCATGCGCCTCGTCGAGGAGAAGCTGCACCAGGCCGGCGCCACCGAGCCCGCACGGCGCGGCGCGACCTTCGTCTCGCTGCTCTGCCTCGCCTGGCCCGACGGCCACACCCAGGAATATCTCGGCGAGCGCCGGGGAACGCTGGTCTGGCCGGGGCGGCACGGCGACATGGCCTATGGCTATGATCCGGTCTTCATGCCGGATGGCGAGACGCGCACCTATGGCGAAATGAGCGCCGAGGAGAAGCACGGCTCGATCTGGACCGCGCCCGGCCCGCTGTCGCACCGCGCCCGCTCGGTGCAGAAGCTCGTCGCCGAGGCCTTTCCGGAGGGCATCCGACCCGCCGCCCGGCCGGACGCCGTCGGATGAGCGCGGGATGACCGAGACGCCCGCTTTGCCCCCGGACGCTTCTGCCCCGTCTGCGACGGTCCGCAGCTTTCCGCCCGTGGCGCGCGAACCGGGTTTTGGCGTCTACGTGCACTGGCCGTTCTGCGCGGCGAAGTGCCCCTATTGCGACTTCAACAGCCATGTCCGCCACCAGGCGATCGACCAGGAACGCTACACCGCGGCCTTCACCCGCGAGATCGGCGAGATGGCGCGGCGCTCGGCCGGCGAGCGGGTGACCTCGATCTTTCTCGGCGGCGGAACGCCGTCGCTGATGCAGCCGCGCACCGTCGGGGCGATCCTCGACGCCATCGGGCGCGCCTGGCCGGTCGATGCGGATGCCGAGATCACGCTCGAGGCCAATCCGTCCAGCGTCGAGGCCGAGCGCTTCCGCGGCTACCGCGCGGCCGGCGTCAACCGCGTCTCGCTCGGCGTCCAGGCGCTGAACGATCGGGATCTGAAGTTTCTCGGCCGGTTGCACAATGTCGGCCAGGCGCTGCAGGCGATTGGCCTCGCCCGCGAGATCTTTCCGCGCCTGTCCTTCGACCTGATCTATGCCCGGCCTGGCCAGACCGTCGAGGGCTGGCAGGCCGAACTCACCCAGGCGATCGACCTCGCCGCCGACCATCTGTCGCTCTATCAGTTGACCATCGAGGAGGGCACGCCGTTCTATGCCTTGCGCAAGGCCGGCAAGCTGCCGGTGCCGGACGGCGAGCTGTCGGCGGCACTCTACGAGGCGACGCAGACCCTGACGGCGGCCCGCGGCCTGCCGGCCTACGAGATCTCCAACCATGCCGTGCCGGGCGCCGAATCGCGCCACAACCTCAGCTACTGGCGCTACGGCCTCTATGCCGGCGTCGGTCCCGGCGCGCATGGGCGGCTGATGGGTCCCGATGGGCGCCAGGCGATCGCCACCGAGCGCCATCCCGAGACCTGGCTGAAGATGGTCGAGGACTGGGACAATGGCATCGTGACCGACGACACGCTGTCGCCGTCGGAGGAGGCGGACGAGTTGCTGCTGATGGGCCTCAGGCTGACCGAAGGCATCGACCTCGCCCGCTGGCGCCGGCTGACCGGCCGCGACATCGACCCCGTCAGCGAGGCCGATCTCAAGGCGCACGGCATGGTCGAGCGCCTCGGCCCCGACCGCATCCGCGCGACGCCGGCCGGCATGCTGGTCCTCGACGCCGTCGTCGCCGATCTCTGCTAGGCTGGCGGCATGACCCCCGAGCGAAGTGAAGACGACCTTCCCGAGGCCCTGGAGCCCGCCGAGCCGTCCCGTGTCGACGACCGCGGTGCTGCCGGCGGCGCGGACGCGACACTCGGCTTTCGCGTCCGCGACAAGGCGTTTCTCGGGCACCGGCCGGAGCCCGGGCTCTATCTCGTGGCGACGCCCATCGGCCATCTCTCCGACATCACGCTCCGGGCGCTGGAGGTCATCGCCGGTGCCGACCGGCTGGCCTGCGAGGACACGCGCGTCACCGCGACGCTGCTCGCGCGCTACGGCATCAAGCGGCGGATGACGCCCTATCACGAGCACAATGCGGAGGAGTCCGGCGCGGGCCTCCTCGCCGAGCTCGTCGCGGGCAAAAGCGTCGCGCTGGTCTCGGATGCCGGCACGCCGCTCGTCTCCGATCCCGGCTTCCGCCTCGTCGGTCTCGCTATCGAAGCCGGCATTGCGGTGATCCCGATCCCCGGCGCCTCGGCGGTGATGGCGGCGCTCCTCGCCTCCGGCCTGCCGTCGGACGCCTTCTTCTTCGCCGGCTTCACCCCGCAAAAGCAAGGCGCGCGGCGGGCGCGGCTGACGGAACTGACGCGCATCCCCGGCACCCTCGTCCTCTTCGAGGCGCCGCACCGCATCGCCGACGCCCTCGCCGACATGGCCGCCGTCTTCGGCGCCGATCGCCCCGCCGCCGTCTGCCGCGAGCTGACCAAGGCCTACGAGACGATCTACCGCGGCACTCTCTCGACGCTGGCGGCTGAGTTCGCGGCGATGGAGCGGGTGCGCGGCGAGATCGTCGTCTGCATCGCGCCGCCGCCGGCGGAGGCCGCCGCGAGCTTCGAGGACACGGATGCGATCCTTGCCGGGTTGCTCCAGGAGATGAAGCCGACGCAGGCGGCGCAGGAGGCCGCACGCCTCACCGGCCTGCCGCGCCGCGACCTCTATGCCCGCGCCCTGGCGCTGAAGGCGCCGCGCTAGCGCCATGGCGCGGCCGGCGGCCCCGCGCGGACCCGAGGAACGCCGCCGGCGCTTCGCCCGCGGCCACCGCGGCGAATGGCTCGCCGCCTGGGCGCTGCGCCTCAAGGGGTATCGCATCCTCGCCACGCGGCACCGCACGAAACTCGGCGAGATCGACCTCATCGCCCGCCGCGGCGACCTCGTCGCCATCGTCGAGGTCAAGGCCCGCGCGAGTTTGGAAGAGGCGATGGACGCCGTCGGCCCGGCAGCGCAGCGCCGCATCGAGCGCGCCGCCGACCTCTGGCTGGCCCGGCAGCGCGACCATGCCAGGCTCTCGCTGCGCTTCGACATCGTCGCCGTGCTGCCGCGGCGCTGGCCGGTGCATGTGACGGATGCCTGGCGGGGGAGATAGAGCTAGCTAGTTTGCCGACGCGATCCACGGATTGCTGAGTGCCACCCCGGTCTGTTGAAAATCAGCCGTGTTTCGGGTGAGTACGGTCAAGCCATGACAGATGGCGGTGGCCGCGATCGGTCCGTCGGCAAGTCCGAAATGGCGGCCACGAAGACGTGCGTGGGCAGCCCTTTCGGCCCATGTCCTTGCCACCTGATGGTCGATGCCGATGATCCGGTCGGCATACCATTCTTCGGTTCGTTTCGCCCACGCAGCCAATTCACTTCTTCTTCGCCCCTGCGGAAGGATCAGGAGACCCCGACGGATCTCCGCGAGCGTCGTCACGCTCACAAAGAGGTCCTCGGACCTCTGGCTTTCGACGACCCGACGAACGTTGACGTCGGGCGCCGGCTTGTAAAGCTCAGAGATGACACAGGTGTCGACGAGAAACGGCATCTAGAATTCAAAGTCCACTTCGCGGGGAGAGCTTTTGTCGCGCTCCAGATCAAGCCCTTCGAATGAGGGACCGTTCAAGAGGTGCTCTTTGAAGCTCGGCTGTGGGACAAGCCGTGAATAATCCGCCGCCTTGACGACCACCACCGCCTCGCCCTCGCGCAGAATCGTCTGCGGTCCCTCGCTGAGGGCGCGGTCGATGATCTCGCCGATCCGGGTCTCGGCATCCTTCATGCGCCAGTCCATGATCGCCTCCTCGGATCGTCTCATCGCCTGCTTGGTCGTCGCGGCGCCATGCTTAGCACGTCCACCGCCACCGTTCACCGACGGCGCGATTGCCAGCGGCGCGTTTCCCCGATACCTCCCCGGCAACCAATGCCCGAAGGAGCGCCCCATGGCCCTTACCGTCGCGGTCCAGATGGACCATGTCTCGTCGATCTCGATCAAGGGCGACAGCACCTTCGCCCTGTCGCTGGAAGCCCAGCGCCGCGGACACAGCCTCTACCACTACACGCCCGAGCGCCTGTCGATGCGCGATGGCCGGGCCACGGCGCGGGCCGAGCCGATGGTGCTGCGCGAGGAAGAGGGCAACCACTTCACGCTCGGGCCGCAGGAGCGCATCGACCTTGCCGATACCGACGTGGTGCTGCTGCGCCAGGACCCGCCTTTCGACATGGCCTACATCACCTCGACGCACATCCTCGAGCGGGTTCACCCGAAGACGCTCGTCGTCAACGACCCGGCCGCGGTACGCAACGCGCCGGAGAAGATCTTCGTCACCGAATTTCCCGACCTGATGCCGGACACGCTGATCACCAAGGATCCGCTGGAGGTCGCCGCCTTCCGCGCCGAGTTCGGCGAGATCGTCATGAAGCCGCTCTACGGCAATGGCGGGGCCGGCGTCTTCCACATCACGAAAGAGGACCGCAACCTCACCTCCTTCATGGAGACCTTTGCGCTGCTCTTCCGCGAGCCTTTCATCGTCCAGCGCTATCTCAGCGACGTGCGCAAGGGCGACAAGCGCATCATCCTCGTCGACGGCGAGTTCGCCGGCGCGATCAACCGCGTGCCGTCGGAGACCGATGCCCGCTCGAACATGCATGTCGGCGGAAGGGCCGAGGCGACGGAACTGACGGAGCGCGAGCGCGAGATCTGCGCGCGGATCGGCCCCGCGCTGAAGGAGCGCGGCCTTCTCTTCGTCGGCATCGACGTCATCGGCGACTATCTGACCGAGATCAACGTCACGTCCCCGACCGGCATCCGCGAGGTCAAGCGCTTTGGCGGCGCCGATATCGCCAGCCTTTTGTGGGATGCCATCGAGGCAAGGACGGGCACCGGCCGCTGACATGCAAAGTTAATTTGATTTTAAGCAAATTTTCGAGCGCGTCGGCAAAACCGATTCGGCTGGTTTTGTTCACTTCTCGTTCTTGCTTTATCCAGATAAGTAAGATAGGTTTATCTTAGGAGAACATCCACGGGTTGCGGGCGCCGGACGGCGCCTGCGGTGGGAGGGCGCCGGATGGTGTCGCGGGTGAGGACGGTGGCATTCCAGGGGGTCGAGGCGATCCCCATCGATGTCCAGGTGATGATCGCGCCGGGCAAGATGGGGATGCAGATCGTCGGCCTGGCCGACAAGGCCGTGGCCGAGAGCCGCGAGCGGGTCCAGGCGGCCCTGCATGCTTCCGGCCTGTCGATGCCGCCGAAGAAGGTGACGGTCAATCTCGCCCCGGCCGACCTCCCGAAGGAGGGAAGCCATTACGACCTGCCGATTGCCCTCGGACTGATGGCGGCGCTGGGCGCCATTCCGTCCGACGCTCTTGCCGGCTTTCTCGTTCTCGGCGAGCTCTCGTCGACGGCATGATCGCCGCCGTCGCCGGCGTCCTGCCCGCCGCCATGGGAGCGAACGCGATCGGCGTCGGCCTGATCTGCCCGGCAGCCTGTGGATCGGAAGCGGCCTGGGCCAGCGCCGACATGCCGATCGTCGCGCCGCGCAGTCTCATCCAGCTTGCCAACCATTTTCGCGGCACGCAGGTTCTCGGCCGGCCCGAGCCGGCGATCCGCAGCGCGCCCGAGGGCGGCGCCGACCTCAGCGAGATCAAGGGTCAGATCGTCGCCAAGCGCGCGCTCGAGATCGCGGCCGCCGGTGGCCACAATCTCCTCATGGTGTGATACATAAACAGCAGGATCGCGGGTCTTGACGACTCAGTGGAGTGTTCTCCATGGGCGTAGCCTATACACGACTGGATTCCTGCTCACGATGGCACACGACAACGGTCAGGTCGTGACGATCGGCTGCAACTTGTGCAGGACGAGCCACCACTACCTACCTGCGGATCTGCGGACGTTGCTCGGCGACATCGACATCGATACGATCCCGCGTCGATCGACCTGCGAGGCATGCGGTCGACGGGACTACCTGCGTATCCGCGTATGGTCGCCGGTTCTGCCGGAGGAGCGAGCGGGCCTAGTGGTCCGACGACTTCAATGGGTCGTCACGATCCGGCGCCCGATCTGGCGCGAAGAGGGGTGGGAATGATGGGCTGGCGCACGGATGACGCATACGAGAAGACGCGGCAGGCCGACCATGCGGCCTGGCTCGCGTCGTTGTCCCGGCAAGATCGTCTGCGGGTCCTGGCTGGCGAGTGGTTCCGGCTGGCTGCCCTCGCCGGGTTCGTCGGCTTCGCCGCGTACCTGCTGACGCGCAGCACCCCGCCGACGTGAGCCGTCGCTCTCGTCGGCTTGAACGCGGACTCAGAGTACCGGAGCGGCGAGCATCGCGACCGCCCCTTGGCGGACGACGCGGGAGTTCTCGGGTGCGAGATCGGTTCCCGGGGTAGCCGCAGGAGCGGCGCCGCAGGCGGGGCGGGACCGACCACCCCCGACGAGCACACCACGCCCCCGGCAGGGTCTTCCGTCCTTGCTGGCCTCTTCCTGCGCGTCGGCGTTCGACAGGAGCGGCAAAGACGGTTCGGGTGGTGTCCAAGCCCACCCAAGGAGGCGAAGCGCTTAAAACGGCCTTCCTGCGAGCCGCCTGAGCGACAAGTTTGAGGCGGGTGGCACTTTCCTACCCCGGCGAATCCTTGCGACGTGGCAGGCATGCCAACGCCGTCAGACGGCCGCTAAGCTCCGCTTGCCCGTCCCTCGCGCCGCGAACTTCCCGGCGAGGGGGCCGCTCGCCGGGCCGGGTTCTCCCGACACCGCGGCGAGGAGGCGCCGGCCGCGAGCGCGCCAGTCCGACAGGCAGCGCGACGGGGCGCGGTCGGCGGCGATGAAAAGGTGTCGCCATCCGCTGAGGTCGTCGTCGGCGAGGGTCGCAAAGACGGCCTGGAGGGTGTCGTCGGTCGCGATGCTGAGGTCGCGGCCGAGGGTGCTGCACCAAGGCTCGCCGGGCTGGCGGACGCGGCGCCACTCGCGTCCGGACGACGTCGCCGTGACCTCGTCGGCGGAGAGCCAAGCGCCCAAGGATTCGTCGAGGACGATCCATTCGGTCGCGCTGCGGCCGGCGGCGCGTTCGCGAGTGTATTGCCGGAGCGCCGTGGCTTCCCGGCGGGATTCGAGAACGTCGGCGATGCCGGTCACGTCGGACGCCGTTCGTAGTCGTCCACCCGGGCCGGAGCTTCGGACTGCGCGACGACGGTCGCGGCATTCGGGTCGCGCTCGATTTCGGCTTTCCCGAGTTTACGGAAGGCGGGCAGGCTCGCCGTGACCTCCTCGCGGTCGGCCCGCACGAGGTCGCGGCGCTGGTCGTCGTCCAGGTGCGACGCGACGAATGCCCGGAGCGGCGGGTCGAGCTTACGCAACGCGGCGACATCTCCCGCGGCTGCCGAAAGGAGGAGGTCGGCCTCGCGGGTCTCCGAACGCACGGCCCGTAGTTTCGTTGCCGTGTCGGCAACGGAACCCGACTCGGCCGCCCAGGCTGCGGCCACGGCGGGCGGCGGCGTGTAGCCCGCGAGGTCGATGCCCTGCCTCTGGCACTCCAGCCAAAGGCGGGCCTGCGCCTCAGCCGGCCACGGGCCGTCCAGCGAGAGGCTGCCGCCCCAATCTTCGGCGGATTTGCTCGCGAGGGCGCGCAAGGTTTCGTCGCTGACGGGGCCAAACAAATCGACATGGTCGCCGCTGTCGAGGAGCTTGGATCGGCCGCTGAGGCCGACGCGGACCCCGGCGGGACTTTCGGTGACATCATTGAAACCTCGGCGGCGCCATTTGTCAGCCAGCGAGATCGCCTCGTCCTCGGAAACGGCTGATTTCCTTCGGGTCTTGCCCGGCTTAGCGGCCGTGGCGGTGCGTGCGAGGTGATCGATGCCGTAGCCGGTGGACTCTGCGATCGCGTTCGCGAGGGCGGCGGCATTCGCGCTGCGCGGTCCCCACATCGAGACAGTGCCGGACTCGTCGTCGGACTCCACCCAGGCGCCGTCGCGCATGAGGACGCGGACCTTCCGCGGGTCCTTGGCATCCACGAGGTACAGGGAGTCGGCGGTGCCGGGCGGGAGAACTGCGTCCGGAAAGCGATCGCGGAGCAAGCCGAGCTTGTAGTCTTGCCGATGCGGCGCCTTCGTCCGGCGGGCGGGGGCGCGGGCGAATCCGCGTGCTGAGAGTGCCATCTGTTTTTCCGTTTCCACGAGTTGGTTTTCAAGGATTCGCGTCTGACGCATCCCGGTGACGAGGGCGGATCGGCGATCGTGCGAGCGGCGTCTCCGGATCGCCGCGACGCGATCTTCTCCGAGCTTCGGTTCTGGCTCGCGAAGGTCACCACGGGCCGCGTAGGAGCGTGGATCGGCCCGGCGCCTGGAACCAGCGGCACAAAGGTGGTCGTTAATGATCGACGCGATGCGTCCGCGCTCGGCGGTCATGGCGTCGGCGAGCTTGCCGTCGCCGAAGCGTCCGCCGCTTTGGAAGATCGCGACGACGGCTGCGTTCCGGCTTGCGGCGAAGCCGGTCTCGGTGCCGGGGTCGAGCGTGCGAAGCGAGATGAGGAGATGCGCGTGGGGCTGCACCTCGTTGTCGCTCGCCATCGGGACGTGGATCGACGTGTCGACGATCGCGCCGGCCGCGACATAAGGCGCGGCGACGTCGGCGAGGAAGGCCCGCCAGCGGTCAGGCGGGAGGTCGCGCGGGATGGCCACTTGGGTCTCCCGCGCCGTATGCGCGTCGCGGCGTTTCTCGGCCAGTTCCGCGCGGCTCCATAGGGCCTCTCGGTCGTGGGCCCAGGCGGGCGCATCGGCGGGCGCCGTAATGAAGGAATCAAGGACACCCTTCTTCCGGCCGTAGTCCCAAGTCTGCCCCGTCCGCGCGTCCGTCAACCGCGTGCCGGCGCGGTAGGCGGCTGCTGCGACGGCGGACCTGCCGCGGCTTCGCTGAACGACGGTGAACCTCGTGCAGAGGTGAGCTTCGTGGGCGGGGAGCGAGGTCACGTACGGATGTCGGGTCCGTCGAAGGTCGCGAAATCGACCTCGCGGTCGTAGGAGTCCGGCATGACGAAGGAGTCGTCCGCCCCGTAGTCGAGAGCCGCGAGAACCGAGGTCGAGCGGCACCGCCGGTCCTCCTCACGCCGTGCGCAGGAGTCCGCACGGTGCCAGCGGTCGCGCGCCGCATCGGCGTAGTCGGCGAGCGCGTCATGATCGGCGCCGCGGACGCCAGCGAGCCGGGCCGAGACGAGGAGAGCTGAGGCGTGGTCCCAGGCTGTGCGCGTGGCCGCTGCGATCTCGCGATGGACGTCCATGATCTTCTCCCTGCCGGCGGCGGGGAGGCCTGCCCCGAAGGGGCGCGTGCGTCGGTCGAAGACCGATGTTGTAACGCGCCTTTGCCAGGAACTGGTTTCCCCTCTCGATGGTGCGGGCGCCGATTTGCTCGGTGCAACCTCCGCACTCACGCTTGATGTCGGGCGCTCCGCGTTGGGCGCCCCCCGGGCCGCGCGAAACCTCGAAAAACGGGGCGGCGGCCTGATCGACGGGAACGGATTCGGCCGTTCTGCGCGATGTGATTCCGCCGGCGGCTTTGGTCGACCGGCGCGACGGGGAGGACGGTCCAGATGGTTGACTTGTCGAAACTCTTGCAGCGGCGGGCACGACTGGAAGCGAGCCTCGCCGCGGCGACGACGACGTTGCGCGATGCCCAGCGGCGCGACGACACCCGCAGGAAGGTCGTCGCAGGCGCGTCGCTTCTGAATGCGATCCGGGATGGAGCGATCTCGGCTGACGTGCTGGCGACTCTCGTCTCACGGATGCAGCCTCGCGATGCCGCGTTGTTCGCCGACGTGGTATCGGTCGCGCAGCGCGACGGGGAGCCGAGCCAGTGAGTCCCGCTGATCTTCTCCGCGAGCCGCCCGCGACCGATGTCGCATGGGGAATCGTCACCACGATCCTGCCGCTCTCGTCGGACGCGACAGCCTTCGCCACCGTCATCCGATACCTGTCGGCGGGCCTACTCGTCGTCGCCTGTGGCTATCTTGGGTACGCGATCCTGTCCGCCGTCCTGCGAGCGGCGGAGCGCGGCGAGGCGTTGTCCGACCGCCAGTCCGGAGCGGTCGCCATGCTTCGCGTCGTGATCGGCCTCGGGTGCCTCGTGCCGGTCGCGGGCGGGTTGTCCGTGGTCCACTACATTCTGCGCGACGGTTTCGCCCGTCCGGGCATCAACATGGCAAACGCGGCGGCGGCATCCGCGGCGGAGTTCGTGCTGCGCGACGGTCATCCGCTGTCCCCTGTGAGCGCGGGCGGGCGCGATCTGGTTCTCGCCGTCGTAGAGTCCGAGGTCTGCGCGAGGGCATATGCCGCCGCGCGCGCGAACCAGGTGATCGGGGGGATGGGGGCGGCTGCGCAGCCATCCCCGTCAGGAGCGGAGGTCGTGAGCCCGGCGCGGGAAAGCTGGTTCCCGTGGAGCGAGGATCAGCCTGCGCGAACGACGGGTTACGTGTGGGATTGGGGGCGGGCCTGCGGGTCCGTGTCGCTCTCGACGGCAGAAGGATTCGGCGACGGCGAATTCGGGACCGCTCGGCGCGAGGCCGTCGCCGCGGTCGTGCGCGAGGTCCAGGCGATGGCATGGGTCGATCGTCTCGCGGGCGCGGTCAGGACGGCATCGGCGACGCATGTGGCCGGACCCGATGCCGAGGCAGCATTCGCCGGCCTCGGCATCCTGCGCGACGGCATCGACGCCGCGCTGCGCGAGGCGGGCGATCGGTACGACCGGGCGCTCTCGGCCGTCGCCGCGCGGCTTTCGACGGGCGACAACGGCGACATGCGCGCGCTCGTCCTCCGCGACATTGATGAGCGGGGCTGGTACGCCCTCGGCTCGTACTACCGGGTCATGGCGCATGCGTCCCTGGTGTCGGCCGAAGCCGTCGCGGAACGGCCGGAGCGGACCAAGCCGGACTCGGCTGCCTGGGAGTCGCTGGCCGGGCCGGTCGGCACCGCGCTCGCACTGGTCGACGGCCAGCTACGGCGAGGAACAGCCCTTGCCGCACTCTCGACGGGCGAGGCGCTGACGGGCGAGGCCACGGAAGGCGGGAATCTCTTCGCGACGCTAATGCAGTCGGCAACCGTGCCAGTGACCGACTTTCTCACGGGATACGACGGCCCCCGGGCGGACCCGATCGGCGATCTCATGTCGCTCGGATCGGTTCTTATGGTGTCCGGCCAAGGCGCATGGGCGGTCTCGCTTGCGGCCTACGGGACGTCCGAGTTTTTCATGGGCGCCGGCCGAGGCGTTATCGATTTCATCATGCTCGCGGGCTGGCCCCTCATCGCCCTGCTTTGGACCGTGGGCGCGATCTTCGCCTATCTCGTGCCGCTTATCCCTTTCATTTTCATGACCTTCGCCCTTGCGGCTTGGGCATGGGAGATCGTCAAGGCCGCGATCGCCGTTCCGATCTGGGCCTTCTTGCACGTCCGAATCGACGACCCCGAGATCGTCGGCCAAGCACAGCGGCAGGGGTACATCTCGCTCCTCGTCGGGGTGCTGCTCCGCCCGATCATCACCGTCGCGGCATTCATCGCCATGCATATGATCAATGCGGTGATCCTCAACGCTTTCCTCGCGGGCTACAACGCGGCCTTCAAAGGCTCGCAGATCGGCTACACGATCGGCGGGACGGGCGTTCTGATCTCGGTCGCTGTCATGCTCTACGTCGAATGGACGATCATTCTATGGAGCTACAGGATGACGACGCAGATGCCGCAAAAGGTTGCCGAGTTCATCGGGTACACGGCCTCGTCGTGGGGCGACGACGATGCCGGAAACACGGTCGTCGGGAGCGTGGCAGGCGGTGCGCGACACCTGCCGAAGCCTAGTAGCGGCTCGTCGTCCAAGGGAGGCGAAGGCGGGTCCGACGACGGCACCAAGCGCGCGGCGAAGGGTGCGGCGAAGCTCGGCGCCAGTGCGGCAGGCGGTCCCAGAGCGGGCGCGCCGGCAGGGGCGGCAGCCGAGAAGGTGTAGCGGAGGAATGGCCTACGCCAGAACGACGAAGGGACGCCGCAGGGTGCCCCTTTTCGGTTGCCGGGTCAGGCGTACAGGACCTTCCAGACGGCGAAGACGGCGGGCAGGACACCGAGGATCAGGAAAGCCGGTGCGGCCTTGGCGAGGATGATCAGGAGAGCGCGGCCGAGGCGGTTTCCGATGCTGGGGTTCATGGTCGTCTCCTGTTCGTTTGTCCGCCGCCCTGGCGGCCGTTCCGACCTCGTCCATCGGCATCGGGCCGGGGTAGCTGCCTCGTCCGCGTAGCGGTCGACGCCCCGCGCTTGGGCATGAACGTCAGCCAGCATGGTGCCGTAGAGTTGTTGAGGAACGGCATCCCGGACGTTCAGGATTCGATCGGATCGGGCTTGCTGGCAGCGGATTCGGCTATCCGTCCGGTCCTAGACCGACAAAAGGGCACCCGCTTGGGGCACCCGTTTTGTTACCCTCCCGCAGATGGGGAGATCGCTTACGAAACCCTGCTGCACATGGGCCGATGGGGTTTGCCCTCCCGCAGATGGGGAGAAATAGAGCCGCCTGTTCGGCGGATACAACCCCCAGAGGGGACCAATCATCTGGGTCGATCGGCCTTGCGGCCTTTCTCTCTCCTGACCCCTGACGGGATCAATCACATGCCCTTTGAAGGGAACCGGAACGGTAGATCGTCGCGGCCGAAGCCTTGATTTTCTAACCCCACGAGGGGGACTGAAACGGTGTCTCAGGGGCTAACCCCGTCAACGCATTCTTTGTCCCATATGGCTCGATAGGCGTCAACAGGATTGATCGAAAAATCATTTGAATCAAATTGTTACGCGCCGTTGAGCCGGGTCTGCCGTGCCGTCAGGACTTGCGTTCAAACGACCGGACAACTGTCCAATAGAGCCAAAGGATCCGAGCGGCAAGCGCCACAAATAAGAATCTCGCAACCAATAGTGTTCCGCTGTTTTCTTTCCACGCATGGTAAAAGAGCCAGGGAATCGAGAACCCAAAGAACAGAAAGAAAAGGACCTTGTCTCGAGCGGTGATCAGCATTTCTCTTTCTCCTGATAGGCGATCGTGGGGTGCAGGTGGAGCACATGCCATGCCGCCGCCTCGGCGAGGGACATGGCATGGCCGGAGGTCCTGGCCGGGAGGTCCATGAGGACCGTGCCGCTCCGGCCGATTACCAGAGCGCTCCAAACCCCGGCGACAACGGTTGCGTGGAGGGTCAGCCGCTCGTCGGCCTCCTCGTCCTCGTAAGGCGTGTCGGCGCCGTGGACGGCGGCGCTCCAGTCGCCCCGGTCCTCCATCCAGACCCCGACTCGAACGTCGCGCCGGACGGGGACGCCGACCGCGAGCGCGGATTTCTTGGGATCGACGCGTTCGTATCCGACGCTCGCGCGCTTCCAGCGGGCCTTCGCGATGTGAGTGACCTCGGCCATGCTACCGCCCCGCCGGGGCGTAGGACGGGTCCGCGGCGCGCACGATGGCGCGCTGGCGGTCGTCGAGCCGCCCCCACGCAACCGAGGGCGTTTCATAGCCCGTGCCGACGAGCTGATCGTGCCGATCGAGGGCGAGGCAGAGCGTGAGCCATTCCGAGCACGATGCCGTGCCGTAGTCTTCGATCGTCCTGTCGCCCGCCTTGATCGCGGCGAGCGCCTTGGTCTCCATACGCATGATGCAGTCTCCAGAGGGAACAGCCCCTCGCCGAGCCGTCGCGCAGCGCGACGGCCGGGACAGGGGCGGGCAGGATGCCCGCCGCCTCGTCAGCCCTTCGCGGCGCGGTAGGCGTTCGTCGCCGCGTCCGCCTCGCGGGCGATCTCGGGATGCCGCGCGCGAACGCGGTCGGCCCCGTCGCCCGTGCCGCCCCACATGCCGCGGCCGTACTCGTCCATCGCCACCCGCCACCAAGCCTGGCGCGTGCCGTCGAGCGCGATGTCGGTGTGGCCCAACGGGATCGCCGCGCCGTGGGTCAGGACGAGGTAAAACCTGGCCATCGCGCGACCGGAGGAGCAGCCCGCCGTCCCGCCCGTCGCAAAGGCCAGAATCTGGTCGGCGACCGTACCGGATGTCCGGGCTACGGTCTGGAGGTCCAAAGCGTGGCGGATCGCACCCTCGCGGACGCGCGGGCGCATTGCAGTCTCGATGTCCATGGGTCTCTCTCCGGGGGGGGGGGGAACCGCTCCCCGATGCGGCGCCGGTAGTCCCCGGCAGCTTGGTGGAGGGCGGCGGGCCGCAGCCCGCCGGGGTCGTCGTCAGGCAGCCTCGCGCTGCTCCCACATCTCGGCGGCGAGGTCTTTCGGCTCCCAGATGTAACGGCGGTAGAGGTCCATCCTCGCCGCGATGTCGTCGGGCCGGCTCACGACCGAAACCGTGCCTGGCTTCTCGGCGGGCGGGTAGAACATGGCGATCGCCTCGCCGTCGTCCACGCAGAGGTGGACGGTCCAACCGCGCGGGACGCCGGCAACGTGATCGACGGCGATGCCGGTCATCGTGTGGGGGTATGCGTCCGACCAGAAACGCTGATCCTTGGAGCGCAGGTTGACGCGCATCCAGTCGGACAGGGTGTGCCACCTGTCGGCATAGGGCGGCCGATCGCCCTCGCGCGAGGGCGTCAGATCTTTCTCGATGTCCATGGGGTGTCTCTCTGGAACTCCGCGTCCCGCTGCGGCGCCGGTCAGCCCGGCGGCTTGGTGAAAGGCGGCGGGCCGTAGCCCGCCGGGAACGCTAGAACGAGCCGTCGTCGGCGGCGCGATCGCGTGCGGCCTGCTGGTGCTGGACCCGGCGTACGAGGTCGTCGGCATCCAGGTCCTCCGGGACCAAGCGTCCGCCGAGGTAGAGGCGCACGGAGTCCACGGCGGCGAAGTCGGCATCTTCCTCGCGACGAACGTAGATGCCGACATCGACGAAAGGCCGTCCGCCGACGCGGCCGCATCCCTCCGTCATGTAGCGGGTGTCGCCGACTTCGCAGCCGTCGTTCTGAGTCGAAACGCGCATCAGGCCACCTCTTCCGTTGGAGCGGCCTTCGCGAAATCACGGGCGGCGCGTAGCGCCTGGGCGGCGGTGCCGTGCCACTCGACGGTCATCTCGTCGATGCCGTCCTTGGCGAGGATGAGGTAGAAGCGGCGGTCGGGAATGCGGCGTCCACGACCCGTCATGTAGTCGCCGCCGAACTCCAGCACCTGTCCCGGCTGCACGTCGGTGAGGTCCACCGTCGCTCCGCGGGCGGCAAGGAAGCGCCGCTCCATGCGAGCCGCGTTCGGACCAGTGAGGACGGCAGCCCAATTTCTCCCGCGTTTGTGCCGCTCGTACGCGGGGTTTTCGAGAGCACCGCCGTCCAGGGCGATCACTTCGCCCCGCCCCGTCGTCTGCGCCGCGTCGCCCGCGGCCTGCATGTCGTCCACGTCGGACATCGCAAAACTCCTTTCTGATCCATCGATCGACGGACTTGCCTGCGACCAAGCGGCTCCGTCCTTTCAAGATGCACATCAGAACATCCTTCGTCCAGGCCAAAAATGAGAAATATGGGATCAGTTTCAATATGGTTAACGGCCATCCTGTCTCCCAAATCCAAGGCAGAGGTAAGACTACATTGTTGACATGAGCGGTCCTCATTCTGAGGCATTGCATCGAGATGAGCGTTATGTCGGCGGAGTAAGCATGGCGAATACTTCACCCGAATCCTTTGCATGAACCGAATACAAGGATTCAAATCAGGTCCCTCGAAGGATTCGCAGGGGTTCGAGCCGCGACGGTCCTGGCCGCGGCAAGGATTCGTCGCGGCGGACTGCGTGACGATCTTGCCGACAGACGGCATCCCGACTGACGCGGCCGGACGGTCTCAGTGGTACGAGGTCGCCAGAACCGAGAGTGTTCCCGAGCGCGTGAACTTTTTTTCGATCAGGCCTCGCCCGCCATCCGCTTTGGCTTGATGAGGGTCGGCCGCAGGGATCCGGAACGGCAGCGAGCGCGGACGGTCCCCGGCACCCCGCCCCGTCCAGTGAAGGCGGCGGCGAGGGCGGACATGATCTGCGCGGCGCCGGGCGCGTCGGTCGCAAGGATCATGAGGGCGGCATCGGCAAGGGCAGCGCGGATCGCGTCGTCCGTCGCCAGCGGCGAACCGTCCGCGGATGCCGCGCGCTGCCGTTCCCGGGACGTGCGCTTGGCCTCGCGCATGTACGCGCGGCGCTCGTCGGCGGGCAGGTCGCGGACGGCGGTCGGTCGCGCTGCCTGCCGGGCGGCAACGGCCTCGTAGAGGGCGTGGAGAGGGTCGGTCGGCGGGGAGATCATGGGCGGATTCCTCGATCGTGTCGAAGAATGGTGCGGGCCGGATGAGCCAGATGCAATCTGTGTTTGACATGTCAAACACGATTTCAAAAATCGGCACTGAAGCTTGGGCCGGGCGGGAGAGGGTGTCGGGGCGTGGAGGCCTTGTCAGGCCCGTAGTGGCGGGAGTGGTGCGGGCGCAGGGCCGCAGGCCCGAGCCACGGTCCCGCCGCGGAGCGGCTTGACAAGGGCGGAGCGCTTCCAAGCTTTCGCAACCGGGGATGGACTGGACAAGGGCCGCAGGCCCGCCGACCTGCCCATCCCCGGACTAGCCTCGCGGCAATGAGCGATGTGTCCCCGTCCGGCCGAAGGCCGGACCTGGCCTACTTCCCGTGCGCCGCAGGCGCACAGCGCCGAAGGCGCTTACCCGCTTTCTGTGTCGGGGGTCGGGCTTGGCGCGAAAAGCCTTGCTCAGCAACGCCACGTCAACGGTTTATTGTCACACATCTAACGAACCATCCGACGTTTAATCGCATATCTAACGTCTCCGCTCTTCCCTCGTCCAACGGCACCGCCACGGCCGCAGAACCGTCCGCGCCGCTGAAACGAGCCTGGGCTTGCATGCTTTCTGTATCGGGTGTCGGGCTGGGCGCGAAAAGCCTTGTCCAGCAAAGCCGCGTCAACGGTTTATCGTCACACATCTAACGACTCGCCGTGCGTTTGATCGCACATCTAACGCCCTTGCGCCTGCCTCCGATCTGCTTCAGCATTTGATCGTAGGCCAACTCGATCGACGCGACGAGAAGGCGCGATCGGGAAGGGAATGAGATGAGTGTAGGGCACCGCCGCCGAAGGGCGCGTCTGCCGGCCGCGGTACTGGCCGAGGCGGCATCCGTTGCCCTCGTCGCTGACGGGTACGACGAGCCGAAGTTGGTTGAGGGGCTGTTCGCTCCTGCATCGCGCGGCGCACTCGTCGAAGCGTTCGCCGATGGCGGCTCCTTCGACCGCGTTGCCCCCGAGACCCCGCGTCCCGCCGAGATGCTGGAAACCGTCACGGTGTCCGGCGGCGCCTCGTTGACGGCCCAGGACCTCGCGCTGCACGAGTTCCTCGTCGCCTCGGCCTACGAGGCCGCTCTCGCCGCTTCCGAAGCGGGCGACGCCTTCCGCATCGTCGGGCGGGAGATGCGCATCCCGATGCGGTGGATTCTGCGGTTCCTCGGGCCGTCCGTGCGGCGGACGCATGTCCTGAAGTCCCTCGCTGCCCTTCGCTCCACGACGGTCTCCTATGGCCTGTCCGGCGGACGACGGTACACCGACGTTCCAATGCTCGTCGGCTGGGCTGAGGAGGACGCGAGCGCCGGGTCCGATGTCGTGGCCTACAGCTTGCCGAGTCCTGTCTGGCACCTCATGGCCGTCCAACCACGCTACGCCTATCTCGAACTCGCCGCGCTCGCCGGGATGGGGACACGGTACGGCATCTACCTCTACCGCCGCCTCGCGCTGCGCACGAACCTGGAGAAGTGGACACTCGACGAGACACCTCTCCGGATCGAGCTCACGCCCGAGGATGCCGCGAGCTGGATCGGGTACGAGGCCCGGCCGATCGTGGCGAGCCGCCTGACGACGACGTTGAAGCGTGCGGTGCAGGACATGGGATCGGTGCGGCGGTTCCAGGTCGAATGGTGCGACCCCGTGACCAAGCCGGGGCGCGGGGCGCCGGTCGCCCGATACGCGCTGAGCGTCACCCTCCGCCCGCCGGGGCGCCACGAGGTGCAGCCCGTGTTCGTGGACCGTGCGATCGTGCCTGTCGTCGGGGGCATGGACGTGCCGGAATACCAGGTGTCCGACGTCGTGTGGCGCAAGATCGACGCATTGGCGCGGAGGCAGCGCGTCTTCGCCCATCACGCCTACGTCCCGGACGCTTGGTTCGTCGCTCTTCAGGAGGCGCTGGTCGGCACGCCCGTCACCAACGAC
The DNA here is from genome assembly GCF_019973775.1 of Aureimonas sp. SA4125. Taxonomy (NCBI): domain Bacteria; kingdom Pseudomonadati; phylum Pseudomonadota; class Alphaproteobacteria; order Hyphomicrobiales; family Aurantimonadaceae; genus Aureimonas; species Aureimonas sp. SA4125. Next base: position 34,505 of record NZ_AP025032.1, read on the forward strand.
TTCGGCAAGCGGGAGTACCGCGGCCACGCCCTGATGGAGGCCATCCGCAAGCTCACTGCGGACGAGGCCGCCTATCGCTGGGCGGTCGAGGAACTGCGCAACCCCGACCTCATCCTCTTGTCGGAGGCGGTCGGGTCCGACCGCGCGGCCGAACTCACCCGGGAAGCCAAGCGCGCGCGGTTCGAGCGGGTCAACGACAGACGGTTCGGTGTCGACCGCAAGAAGAGGCACCGTCCGGAACGACGGACGCTGGAGGTTCAGGCCGATCGGGCGAAGCGAGCTCGCGAGGAGCGGGCTGCCGAGAGGCGGCGTCGCTGGCCCGAGGCGAACGTGATCTATCTCGAAATGTCCCGACCGGACGATCCTGATCGCGAGGTGGCAAGGCTCCGGCGACACCGCTGGTCCGGCGACACGCTGCGGCTGCTACGCATCCGGTACAGTGTCGGGCCAGAGTTCGTTATGCATGAGGTCGGCGGCGTCCCGGCGACGCTCGACGATGTCGAGGCGTTCCTTACCGGGGACGACCGGACGGCGTGGACCGCCCACTACGTCGCCGATCCGCGCCTGCTGCCGGCGACGCCCGTTACGTCGATCAAGAGGAAAATCGCTCCGTCCCCTGCCTTGGCCGAGGACGAGCCGCAGAGGATGGCGGATTGGGAGAGCGACTACCTGTTCGGCGACATCGAGGCACCCGATGCGATCGATTTCGACGACGACATGGAGACGACGGATGACATCCCGTTCTGAGGCGAGGCCCGTTATGGTGTTAGCGCTTTCGGCAACGATCCATCCCACGTCCGACGTAACGAACATCTCCACTACGAGATGGGGGCCGACTTTGGTTTCGCAATTCAAACCAGAGGTTCGGCATGAGACCGAAAGGGCGCGAGTTAAGTATCGAGCATGTCCCAGTCGTCGCCCAAAACCCATCGCAAGGCGCTCAACTTGCCATTGATCATGCCCCACTCGAAATCGTCCCAAGGGCCGAGGTCGTCGGGATACTTGGCCTCTACACGTTCGGCGGCTTTCAAAGCGCCTTCCCAAATATCGCGAACGACCACGTCCTGAGGGTAGCGACTCCCGGGCTTCCAATCGACCTTCTCGACGATCTTGATCCGACCGGACTCGACACCGTTCCTCAAGCCCCAATGTCGATTGTACCAAACTTTGTCGAAGAGCTCATCGATGGCAGCTAAGATCTCCGAAAGGCGCTTAGGCTCTTCGAACGACTCCATGTCTACATCGGGAAAATCGACGAACCAGTCTGGTGCGTGACCAGTCAGGACCTCCTGGAGATTCACCGAGAATGCGACGTCTTCCTCCTTGAATATGTCCTCAATGTCTGGGTGGGGATGGCGGCGGTCAGTTCCGCTAAAATCATGGTGGTTGTCGGTGACGAAGGCGAAGGTGACACCCGCCCCTCGTTCAGCCTTGACGACATCTGCGAAGGTCTCGATCAGGATGGCATCATCAACGCTGTTCTTCGACTTGTGAAAGGGTGCCCGCTTCTCGATCGCCCTAGTGGCAGCCTTGATCTTCAGGGAGTCCGTCGTCTCCTCGACATGGGATGTGGCTAGTTCCAGCCATATGCAAGTGTCGATCAGGAGGCGCATCATTCTGAGGATGTATCATGCGTTTGGCGGAATGTCCGCCCCAGCCGAGAACCGCGCCTCCGCCACGATGCGGCTGACGGTCGGTTGGCTCACGCCATAAAGCCGCGCCATGTCGGCTGCGGTCTTCCTCCCGGTTAGGACGCTTTCCGCAACCTCCTCGCGCTGGCGAGCGGTCAGCTTCGGTCGACGCTCACCGACCCGGCCTTCGATTCGGGCTTGTCGGAGACCGACCGCGGTTCTCTCTCGGATCATCGATCGCTCGAACTCGGCGAATGCGCCGATCATGTGTGCCATCATGCGCCCGGCTGGGGTCGTAGTATCGACGGCCTCCGTCAGCGACCGGAACCTGGCCCCAACAGCTTCGACACGCTCTATGATCGTCAGGGCGTCGCGGAGGGACCTCGACAGGCGGTCCAATTTCCACACGACCAAGGTATCGCCCGGCCGAAGGTGTTCGAGCAGCCGTTGAAGCTCCGGACGATCCCAGCGTCCGCCCGACGCGACCTCCTCGTAGACCCGCTCGCATCCGCCCCTCCCCCAGGGGAGGGTCTCACGCCTCTCGCGGGGGCGTTGCCGGGTTCGGACGGTTCGCGTCGGCTACGCCGACGCTCGCCGTCCGCGAATCCTTTGCAGGACACGGAGAGCCTTGGCCTCCTCGTCTGGGCGGGGCCTTTCCTCGACTCCGGCAAGTCCGGACGGGTCCGAGTCGTCGTTGAGCCAAAGGCGCCATGGCTGCATGCGGCTCGCGCCGACGATTGCTGGAACCTGATCGGCCGGGATGCCTGGGCGCGGTGTCAGGAGCGCCAACACTCCGATGCCGGGGTCGAAACTGACTTCGACAACAAGCTGTCGAAGCTGCTCGGCAAGCCGCGTGCGGATAGCATGGCGGTCGTCTCCGTCGGCCTCGTTCATGGCCCGACCTAGGTTTACCGCTTCGGCAAGCCGAACATTCAAGCCGGGGTCGGCGGCAGCCGACGCTGCGGCCTTCGCCGCTTCGGCGAGTTCCTTCTTGACCACATCAGCTTCCTCGCAGAGCGCAAGGTATCGAGACTTGGCATCGGCGCGGCCGTCTTGGACAAGGTCGAGAAGGTTTTCGCGGCCGACATCGATCTTTGCCAGTCGGGCGACGAGGATCGCCATGCGGTCTGCCTCCGCGGTCGACTGAGCGCCATGCAAGACGGCGCCGGCATCCAGGTAGGCGAGGCCTCGCAGAAGCCGGGCTTCGATGTGGTCAACGCGCCAGCGGCTGGAGTTTTCGCACCCGGCCTTCCGGCTGGCACTGGAACACGCGAAGTAGGTCCCGCCCTTCGGCTTGGCCCCCTTGTTCAAAATGTGCATCGCGCCGCCGCAGCGCGCACATTTTCCGCGACCAAGGAGAAGATGCGCAACTCCCTTCCCCTTTCGCCCACCCGCCACAAGGCGTCCTTTCGAGGCGACTTGCGCCCGGCCGTGAACACGTTCGTCGATGATCGGGGGGTAAAAGTTGGCGATCGGGGTCCCTTCCGGCTGACGGGTTCCAGCCCGGGCGCTACCCGAATGAGGCTGGTACTCGCCGAGAACAAGACGGCCGGTCAGGATCTTCCCGACTGTTGAGGTTTGCCAGCCGACGCCGCCGCGCCATGTCGGCGTGCCCGCGTGGTTCAACTTGGCAACGATCTGCCGTCGGCCGTAGCCCTCAATGGCCCACTGGAAAATCGTTCGCACTATCTCCGCACGGTCCTCGCGAACAACGAACTGCCCGTCTTCGATTGCAATCCATTCTGGGCAGCGCGACGTCAGCGGTCTCTTGTCCGTGCGTGCAGCCTCCTTCTTTCGCGCCCAAGCTGCCCCCACCCGTTCGCTTTTGAGCCGGGACTCCTCATGGGCGCGCGCCATAACCGTAATCGAGATGAGTAGCGGCATCCAATTCGTCCGCAGGCTCGCTTCGGAGTACACCTGCCCGTCAGATAGCGTCACCACAACGATACCTTCGCGGATCAGGTCAGTCAGTTGGTACACCGCATCGACTACAGCCTCGCGCGACAGGCGATCCAAGGACTCAACGATCAGGAAAGAACCGCTCGGAACCCTTCCCTCTGCAACCAAGCCGTGGAATCGTCTGAGGGCGCCGATGTCCCTGTTGGCTCCCTTAAACGCCGAGATGCCCATGTCCCGCAGGCTGTCGTCGAGTTCTACGCTGTTCTCGACACACCAAGCTCGGGCCGCGGCAAGGGTAGTGTCCGCGCTGGTGGTGGAAACTCGGATCTCAGATGGTGCGACGGAGGTGGCCACCGGATTGGCCGGCTAAGGTGGAGTTGCGAGACTTCAACCTGACCGGAGCACCCGATGACCGAGGACAGATTACCGCTTGCCGAGCTTCTGGCAAAAGCCGGAGACGGCGATTTCCTGAGGACGATAGCCGAGAGCGTGATGCAGCTTCTCATGGAGGCCGACGTGGAGGGCATGATCGGCGCCGGGCGCCATGAACGCACCCTGGAACGGGCGACCTATCGCAACGGCTACCGGGACCGCTCGTTCGATACCCGGCTTGGCTCCTTGCAGCTTCGCATCCCCAAGCTTCGACAAGGCAGCTACTTTCCGCCGTTCCTGGAACCGAGAAAGCTCTCGGAGAAGGCGCTTGTCGCGGTCATCCAGGAGGCCTGGATCAGCGGCGTGTCCACGCGTCGCGTCGACGATCTGGTGCAGGCCATGGGACTGTCGGGGATCGGCAAGAGCACGGTGTCGAAGCTGTGCAAAGATATCGACGACCGCGTCGGCGGCTTTCTCGATCGCCCGCTCACCGGCGACTGGCCCTATCTCTGGCTCGACGCGACCTACCTGAAGCAGCGCGAAGGCGGCCGTATCGTCTCGGTGGCGGCAATAATCGCTGTCGCCGTCAACACCGACGGCAAGCGCGAGATCGTCGGCCTTCACATCGGGCCCTCGGAAGCGGAGACCTTCTGGTCGACCTTCCTCAAGAGCCTCGTGCGCCGCGGCCTTTCCGGCGTGAAGCTCGTGATATCGGATGCCCATGAAGGGCTGAAGGCCGCCATCCGCCGGGTGTTCAGCGCCTCCTGGCAGCGCTGCCGCGTCCACTGGATGCGCAACGCCCTGTCCTATGTCCCGAAGGCGCAGCAAAGCATGGCGGCTGCGGCCCTGCGCCAGGCCTTCATCCAACCCGATCGCGCCGGCGCGGCCCAGGCGCTGCGCCACGTCGCCGACCAGCTCCGGGGAAAGTGTCCCAAGCTCGGCAGCTTCATCGACGACAGCGAGACCGACGTGCTGGCGCATCTGGACTTTCCCGGTCAGCATCGGACCCGGATCCATTCGACCAATTCCCTGGAGCGCCTGAACAAGGAGGTGAAGCGGCGCGCCGATGTCGTCGGCATCTTCCCGAACGAGGGCTCCATCATCCGCCTCATCGGCGCCGTCCTCCTCGAGGCCAACGACGAATGGCAGACGCAAAACCGCTACATGCAGACCGAACCCATGGCCGAACTCATGTCCAACAGCACCAAGCCCGAAACCGTACGTATTTCCACCGCAGCCGCCTGAAACCGAGCCGCTTCAGTTACACCCCAATTTCCACCACGTTGACGGACACGACCGCGGCAAGCTGGCGACGAAGGGAGTCCCCTTGTGCTTGCTCCGGGGTCGAGAAGCGGATGTATGAATATGCCTTCTTCAACGTCCGGTCTCCTTTTCGTCGATTCGGTTTATGTAGCACACCTTGCTGACCAGCAGGCCGCCCGGAAACCGCTGAGCGTAACGGATAAGTCCATGACGATCTAAGGCGTGAGGACAGTTATCTTCCAACCTGTCTCGAGTTGCCTTCGCCCAGTCGTGAACAACTCCACGACTGAAAGCGCTATCAAAGATGCGTGCGGCGAATCCAATACGTCATTGAAGATGCCTTAAGGGGAACAAGGCATTGTCTGACTTCCTCACTGCGCGTCCGTCTATGTCGCGGTAGTGTCGAGGGATCGGGAGAGGCACTTGGATCGTGACGATCGTCCGCGAGGTGCGCAGGAAATGCTTGCGGACGCATCGGCGCCGCCGCGTGACGTTGAGTTTCGCAGAGCCCGAATGCGATTGGACACACGCATAGCAACCGTTCTGGGCAAGGTCGGCCTGCGCCCCCGTCTCCTCTTCCTGCTCTTCCTCGCGATCGTGCCCCTCACGGCCCTCGTCGGCTATGTTCTGTGGTCCGAACAGCAGCAGACGCTGCAACGGGCAAGGGACGGCGTAAGCGAGGCGGCCCGCCTCGCCGCCTCCAGCCAGTCCAGCGTTTTCGACGAGGCTCGGTCAACCTTGAAAGTGTTGCAGGCGCTGCCGCAGGTGAGGGTGCCCGTGAGCTTCGCGGCCTGCTCCGCGATCGCCGCGAACCTGCATGCCGCGAACCCGAACTTCAACACCGTGGGTGCGGTGGATGCCGAGGGCATGATCACGTGCCACAGCAAGTTGACGCAGAGCCAGAGGTTCGGCGGCCTCGATCTCCTAGAGCAAGCCAGGACCGCCTTGGCCTCCGACTTCCTTGTCGGGCGCTTCACCATCGAGCGCGCGAGCGGCAAGCCGACCCTGATCACGTTGATGCCGCTCGTTGCCACGGACGGCTCCTTCGCGGGAGCCGTATTCGTCAGCCTCAGCCTCGAGCACATGTCGGCGGCCGCCGAAGCGTTATCGAACGGCGGCAGCCGAGTCGTCACGATGGTGGAGTCCGATACCGGGCGGATGCTCACGCGCTATCCACCGCTTCCCGTCCCGTTCGGAACGGCGTTTCCCGACCATCCGCTGGCCCGCGCGATGCGAGCCATGCCCAATGGCGGCGTCGTCGAAGCCAAAAGTCTCGACGGTGTCGAACGGATCTTTGGCTTCTCCCCGATGCGCGGCATCGAGAAGACGGGGATCATGCTCTCCATCGGCGAGCCCCGCGACCCGCTGCTGTCACCCGTGCGGACGCACCTTGTCGTTTCCGTCTCCATCCTCGCCGCCATCTTCGTCCTGGCCTTCGCCAGCACTTGGTGGCTGGGCTATTGGACACACTTGCGACCGATCAATCGTTTGCGGAAGACGGCCGAGCTTGTGGGCGATGGTGACCATGCGGCCCGGGCGACGCTGGAGCCATGGCAGGCACCTGAGTTCCAGCTCTTCGGCAAACGCCTCGACGAAATGGCGACGAAGCTTGCCGCCGGACGTGAAGCCGAGCTGGCCGTGGCCGAAAGCCACCGCTACCTGATGATCGCCGAGCGCCTCGCGCAGGTCGGATACTGGCAGTACGATCCGCGCACCGACCGGAGCACGTGGTCGGACGAGGTCTTTCGCATCTATGGCTTGCCCATCGGATCGCAACCGCCGTCCTTCGAAGACTGCGTCGCGGCCTGCCATGCCGACGAACGCCAGCTCGTAGGGTCCTCGTTCTCAGCAGCAGTGACCGCGGGAACGGAGTTCGAGATCCAGGTTCGCGTCATCCGTTCGACAGGGGAAGTCCGGCACACGCTGAACCGGGCTTGCGTCGAGGTGGACGAGGCAGGAAAGGTGTCGTTGGTTTATGGCGCGCTCCTCGACATCACGGACCTCAAGCAGGCGGAACTGAAGACCCAGGCAGCGAACGCCATGCTCCTGATGGCCGAGGAGGTTTCGGAGGTCGGCCACTGGCGTCTCGACCTGCGCTCGGGCTCGCTCGTGTGGTCGGAGCAGATCTACAGGATCCACGGCCGCGATCCCGGGACATACGTTCCCCTGCTGGATTCGGCCATCGATGCCTATCATCCGCACGACCGGGAGTCCGTCTCCATGTCGGTGTCGTCGGCCGTGGAGAGCAACGGGTCATTCGAGTTCCAGAAGCGAATCGTGCGACCAGACGGTGAGGTCCGCGAGGTGATCTCGCGCGGGCGCTGCGAGGTCGATCCCATGTCCGGAAGCGTCGTGGCGATCTTCGGCGTCATCATGGACGTGACGGCCGCCAAGGTTGCCGAACGCGAACTGCGGGCGAAGTCGACGCTCCTCGAGACGACGCTCGACACGATGGATCAGGGCCTAATTATGGTCGGGACGGACGGACGGCTCGACATCGGCAACCGACGGTTCGCCGAACTCCTCGACCTGCCCGATGAGTTGCTTCGGGAGGATCGCCCCGACTTCGACGACATCCTTGCCTTTCTGGACGCCCGAGGCGAGTACGCCGACGTCGATCCGGACTTCCGCCAGCATGTGCGCACGCGCGGAGCTCCCTTCACGCTGGGGACTTACGAGCGTCGGCGGCCGAACGGGCGCGTTCTCGAGGTGCGGACGATCGGCCTGCCGAATAACGACGGCATCGTGCGTACCTACACCGATATCAGCGACCGGCGGGCGGCCGAGAGGGGCATGAGGGAAAGCGAGCTGCGCTATCGCATGCTCGTCGAGAACGCCTCGGACATGATCTTCCGCCTCGACCGCGAACTGGTACGAACCTACGTCTCGCCCGCCTCGACCGAGATCATCGGGTACGCGCCGGAGGAGCTCGTAGGCCGTACCGCCGCGACGATGAGCCATCCCGACGAAGTCGCGTTGGTCGCGCAGACCTACGCGGACGTCCTGGATGGCCTCGAGCGTACCGACGTCACAAGCCGCATACGGCACAGGGACGGACGCTGGATCTGGGTCGAGGTGGAACTTCGCGCGTTGCGGGACCCCGTCACGAACGCCGTCACGGGCATCCTCGGTGCGCTCCGCGATGTCTCTGACCGCAAGCGGGCGGAGGAACTCGTGGCCGAAAGCGAAGCGCGGTTCCGCTTGCTTGCAGAGAACACCGCCGATCTCGTCACGCACGTCGACGCGACGGGCAAGCGCATCTTCGCCTCTCCCGCCGCCCGCGACCTTCTCGGGTATGAACCAGAGGAGCTGGTCGGCGGCCGGCCCATAGACCTCGCCTACCCAGACGATCGTGCCGTGCTTGGCGCTATGCTCACCGCCCTTGCGGAGGGGCAAGCCTCCGAACCCGTCCAGTACCGCGCCCGGCGCAAGGACGGCATCTACCGCTGGATCGAGGCGACGGGGCGGCCCCTCGGCCCGGAGCGCGGATACATCCTCGCCCTGCGCGACATCGAGCGCCGCAAGCAGGCGGAGGACGAGCTGGGAGCGGCCGTGCTGCGGCTCAACGAACTTGCGAACTCCGACGGCCTGACGGGACTGGCGAACCGCCGCTGCTTCGACGAGAGCCTAGAGCGGGAAATCTCGCGTGCGGCAAGGAGCGGCGCGCCCATCTCCCTCCTGCTGGCCGACGTCGATCATTTTAAGGCTTACAACGATACCTATGGCCATCCTGCCGGCGATGCCTGCCTACGTTCGGTCGCCGATATCCTAGCTCAGACGACCAGACGCCCGGGAGACGTGGCGGCACGATACGGCGGCGAGGAGTTCGCCGCGATCCTCCCTGAGACCGACGCCGCAGGTGCACTTGCGCTCGCGCAGTCTTTCCGTACGGCCGTTGCCGCGGCTTCGCTCGAGCATGTGCGCAGCGGCTTCGGCGTCGTCACGATCAGTGTCGGGATTGTGACGCTTGTGCCGGATCCCAGAATGACGAGGCCGTTAGACGTAATCGGGTCGGCTGACAGTGCGCTGTACCGTGCGAAGGGCAGCGGACGGAACTGTGTCATCCAATTCGAACGAGAAGAAACTACGCTGCCGAAGGCGAGCTGATCCGCTCGTCTTCGTGCGGGCGGCAGGCTTCATCACAAACCCGACGAACTAGCTTGTCGCAGTAGCCTTGAGTTGGCCGAGACTGTTTTTGCAATTATCGGGCGTACGTTTCGACTCGACTGCGCTGAACCCGCCCACCATCGCGGGCGGTTATGTATCACACCATCTTAATGCTGAGCCGCCCGGACATCCCTAACGTACCGAAGAAGTCCATGACGGTATTGGACGGAAACCGTCTATTCCGCGAACGCATGGACCATAGAACGCCAGACATCGGTTCGGTCGCGTGATCTGGCTTAAACCAAGCCCTGTACCAGTTGCCACAACGCACCCGCCGTCGCGCACCCGAGAAGGGTCGGCACAACGCCGATCCTGAAGCGGAACAGCGCGACGGCGGCAGCGACGGCAAGGATGAACGCGGGAACGTCAACGGTCGAGAGAACGGGAACATCTAACGAAATCGGTCCCGATGATCTGTCATCCACCTGTCTGAAGAGGACGTGCAGACCGAACCAGACCGCAAGGTTCAGGATCACCCCGACCACCGCTGCGGTGATCGCCGCGAGCGCTCCTGACAACGCCCGGTTCCCGCGCAGGCGCTCGATGAAAGGAGCGCCAAGGAATATCCACAGGAAGCACGGGGTGAAGGTCACCCAGGTCGTGAGCAGCCCGCCGAGCGTCCCGGCGACGTAGGGGTTCATCGAGCCCGGATCGCGGAACGCGGCGAGGAAGCCAACGAACTGGGTGACCATGATCAACGGCCCTGGTGTCGTCTCGGCAAGGCCGAGTCCGTTCAGCATCTCGCCCGGGGACAGCCAGCCATAATGGTCGACGGCCTGCTGCGCGACATAGGCGAGGACCGCATAGGCGCCGCCGAAGGTGACCACTGCCATCTGGCTGAAGAACACCGCGATGTCGGCAAAGACGTTACCCGACCCAAGGGCGAGGACGAGGAGCGCGACGGGCACAAGCCAGAGTGTCAGGAACACAGCCGAGATGCGAAGTGCCCAGCCGACGTTCGGCCGGGCATGGTCCGGCACACCCTCGCCGAGGGCGGAGTCGGCATCTGCGAGAACCGCCCCCTTGGACGGGCCGTGGCCGCCACCTCCGGAGAAGGCGGGCAAACCCGCGCGCGCTCCGAGGAAGCCGACGATCCCGGCGACGAGTATGATGGCGGGGAACGGTACGTCCAACAGGAAGATCGCGGCGAAGGCGCTGGCCGCGATGGCCAACATGGTCCTGTTGCGAATGGCCCGCTTTCCGATCCGGTGAACGGCCTCCAGCACGATCGCGAGGACGGCCGCCTTCAAGCCGAAGAACAGCCCGGCGACGATGCCGACGTTCCCGAAAGCGACATAGACCCAGCTCAAGGCCATGATCGCGAGAAGCCCCGGCAGGACGAACAGGGCGCCGGCGACAAGGCCACCCTTCGTCCGGTGCAAGAGCCAGCCGATGTAGGTGGCAAGCTGCTGTGCCTCAGGTCCCGGTAGGAGCATGCAATAGTTCAGGGCGTGGAGGAACCGCTCCTCGCCGATCCATCGCTTCTCGTCGACGAGGATGCGATGCATGAGAGCGATCTGCCCCGCCGGGCCGCCGAAGGACAGGCAGGCGATCTTCGCCCAGACGCGGACAGCCTCGCCGAAGGGGATGCCGTGCTCCGGAGCGCGGACGGAAGCGACGGCCGCTGGCTTGCTGGAAGTGGTGACATCCGTCATCTCAGGTTCCTCCCTTCCTGACTGGCCAGTTGTGCGTCTCGTCAGTGGCGTCCCGGCACCAGCGGTAGAATGCGTCGTAGAGGAGGAGGCCCGCCTCCAGTTGCTCGAGGTCGTCGGCGAACATGCGCGACAGGCCGAGAGACGCGGCCAAAAGTCCCGGTGCTTCAGGCGCGAGATCGGGCCGTGCGGTGTCGGCCCCGCGGACGAGCGTCGCCAGCCGAAGCAGCGCCGGGGTGCCAAGGCCCAACTCCTCGACCATCGTATCGAAGGTGCAGCGTTCCCCGCGGTGGCTCCAGAAGACGTTCTCGACGTCGAACGGCGCCGCCTCGAACCGTTGGCCCACCGCCTCGACCTCGGACGGCTGGACGAAGAGGAACACGGCGAAGGGGTCGACGAAGCGGCGGATCAGCCACGGGCATGCGATCCGGTCGACCTTCGGCCGGGCACGGGTGACCCAGACCGTCCTGCCGCGCCCGTCACGTTGGGGGAGCTTCGCTTCCGGAACCGTCGGATGACCGGCGGCAGTCCACGCCTCGTGGCCTCCCTCCAGCACCTCGGCGGCGACTCCCTCGTGCCGCAGCCATGCCGCGACGCCGTGGCTGAGCTTGGCTCCGGCCTGGCAGACGACGACGACCGGGCGTGTTTGAAGGTCGGCGCCCCATGACGCCACGGTCGCATAGTCCCTGCGCACTGCGCCGGGGACGAAACGCGGATCGGCGGCGAAGTCCTCTTCTGTGCGCACGTCGACAACGAGCGGAGCCTTCGGGGTGCCGACGAGGCGGAGGAGCTTGTCGCAAGAGATGGTGATCGTCGAAGCCATGACGCGCCCTTCCAGGATGGAGATGTGGACGCGATTCTTCGGCCGTGGCCTCGTGGGGAGATCGCCGTCCCCATGGCCGCATTCAGCCCGAGTACCCAAGGATGTCAAGCACGGTCTCCGCGACCTTGACCCTGCCACGATCCGCGCCGACAAGTTTCGCGCTGGGAGTGGAGACCATGCTCCGGCAAGCCCCGATCCATCAACGAGACGCATGCCTGTCGCGCGCGGCCCGCATTCCCTCGTCCTCGTCCGATGGTGCCAGATCGACTCACGACCGGACGAACCACCATCCGGCGGCCAAGTCGCCGCCGAAGTCGAGATCGGTCGCTCATTGTGCCGACGTTTATGTAGCACATCATGCTAGTGCTGAGCCGCCCGTGCAGCCCCGACGTACCGGAGGAAGCCATTACGACTTGGGGTGCAAAGGCGACAGGCAGCGGCGATTTAAGCGAAGGGCGCCCCCCCACTTCGTAAAGATGCGGCGCTATCCTCCGCTCATAGCGCCACGAAAGTCTGTTACGTCTGTGCTCGGAAAAATGCTCGACAGCCCATCCGGCAATGCAGGAGCAAAATCCGCATCGCGCCGTGTAACGAACGGCCTGGGCGCGACGAAGAGGGGACATGATGCCTGCGTTCCCGCCTCGGTTCGAAGGTCTCGACGCACTTCTGCGGGCGGCCCTTCAGGGAGACGACAGGGCCTATGGCGCGTTCCTGAGGGAGGCGGCGGCGGCCCTGCGGGCGTTCGCGTTCCGCCGCGCCCCGGCGGCACCCGGTTATGACCCGGAAGACCTCGTGCAGGAGATCCTGATGGCCGTGCATGCCAAGCGCCACACATGGAGGCAGGACGAGCCGCTTGCGCCTTGGCTCTTCGCCATCGCCAGGCACAAGGCCGTTGATGCCTACCGCAAGCACGGCCGCAAGCTTGAGATCGACATTGAGGACTTCGCCGAGATCCTCACCTGTCCGGGGGCAGAGGCTGTCCCGACACCGCGGGACGTCAGCCGTGCGGTGGACAGCCTCGACGGGCGTCAGCGCGCGGTCGTCACATCGATCTCGGTCGAGGGACAATCCATTGGCGAGACGGCGGAAAAGCTGAAGATCACAGAGGGTGCCGTCAGGATCGCCTTTCACCGGGGTCTGGCGGCCATCGCCGCCCGCTTCGGGAGCCATTAGGATGAAAACCGACACGCTGATCGAGACGCTCGAAGCCGATGCGCGCCGAGCACCCGTCCGTAGCCTGCCGTCGTGGGCGGCTGCGGTTCTCCTTTGCGTCGGAGCGGCAGCCCTCATGCAGTTCTTAACGAGGGGTTTTCGCCCCGACTTCATCGAAGCGCTCGGCTCGATGCGGTTTGACCTCAAGTTCGTCCTGACGGGCCTGACGGCGCTGGGCGCGCTGATTTCCGTCCGTGACCTTCGCCACCCAGGATCCTCAGGAGGACGCGGGCTGGCATGGCTGGTCCTGCCAGCGGTCCTTCTCGCCGCTGCCGTCATCGGTGAACTGATGGTGGTGCCCGCGAGCCTGTGGGAGCTGCGGCTCGTCGGATCGAACGGCCTCGCCTGCCTCGTCGCCATTCCGGCGATGGGTGGCATCCCGCTGGCGATCCTCCTCTGGTCGGTCCGCAAGGGCGCGACGACCCGGCCCACTCTGGCTGGCGCCCTCTGCGGCCTAGCCGCCGCTGCCGTCTCGGGCTTTTTCTACGCCGCCCAATGCATCGACGACTCCCCGCTCTTCGTAGCCGCCTGGTATCCGCTCGCGGGGGGCGTCCTTGTCGCGATCGGGATGTTACTCGGCCGAAGGATCCTTCGCTGGTAACCAGCCGTTCCATCGGAACCCTACTTGAATGGAGATGACCATGATGCGCCGTGCTTTTCGACCCGCCGTTCTTTCGCTCGCCATTCTCGGATACGTGGTCGCGGCACATGGAGCGGAAGGCTTGAACGTCCGCGATGCGGCGGGATCGGTCGACGAAACCGTCTCGCGCCTCACGACTGCGATCGAGAGTGCAGGAGCGAAGGTCGTCGCCGTCGTCGACCACGCGGCGAATGCGCAGTCGATCGGCGAGACACTACCGGAGACGAAGCTCGTCATCTTTGGCAATCCCAAGCTCGGCACGCCGCTGATCATGGAAAACCCGCTCGTTGCGCTCGACCTGCCCCAGAAGATGCTCGTCTGGCGCGACGAGGGCACCACCAAGGTTGGATATCTTGAACCGGAAGCCATGGCGAACCGCTACGGCATCGCTCCGCAATTCGGGCCCGTGACAGCGATGAAGGCCGCGATGGACCGCCTGGCCATCGCGGCGGCCTCTCGCTGACCCTCGATCAAGAGGCTACCGGTGCCTCGGCGGATGCCAACACCACGATCGGCGTCCCGTCGGGCACTCGCTCGTAGAGATCGGCAACGTCCTGGTTCAGGAGACGGATGCATCCGGAGGACACCGCCCGACCGATGGACCATTCCTGATGGGTGCCATGCAGGCGATAGAGCGTGTCGCGCCCGTCCTGGAAGATATAGAGGGCACGCGCGCTCAGCGGATTCGTAAGGCCCGGGGGCATCCCGCCGTTGGCGATCGAGTAGCGTTCGAGCTCGGGCTGGCGAGCCACCATCTCGTCCGGCGGCGTCCAACGTGGCCATTTGCGCTTGTACTGGACCTTGGCGCGACCGGACCATGAAAAGCCCTCCCGCCCGACGCCGATCCCGTAGCGCATGGCCGAACCGTCGGCTTGCGTGAAGTGGAGGTATTTGCCGTCCGTATCGACAACGAGGGTGCCGGGCGGCTCGTTCGTCGTGTTCCTGACTTCCGTGCGCCAGAAGCTCGGATCCACCTTCGAGACATCGACGGCCGGCACGAAGAACGCTTCGTTCGGCATCGCATCATACATGAGAGGGCGCATGGGTGGGGGTGGAGGTGCCGAGGGGGCGGGCGCGCGTTCCGGCGAGCGTGAAGTGCCGACGCATCCCGTCAGCGCGAGTCCGGCCAAGCCAATGACGACGTGGCGGCGCGACAGCGCCCAACGGTCAGTGGTGCGTACAGTCAAAGTGGGACTTTCGTTCGAGTCGCGAGGTGCGGGAGGCGATGCCGAAGCGTCGCTTCGCAAGAGCAATCAGTCGGTGGCGGGAACCGAGCCGCGGACTGGGTAGTCGTTCGCGATGACGAACTTCAGTCCCTCCAGGAGGTCGTCCAGGCAAGGCCGCGCGAAGGGGACGTTCTGGAGGTGCAGCGCGTAGATGCGTCCGTCGGGATATACGACGGCGAAACCGGGCTCGGCGAAGCGATCGGGCTCGGTATCCTTCGCCTTGGCAGAGATGAAGAGGCCCCAGTCTCGTGCGCTCTCCTCGGACAAGCCGTATCCGATCGGGAGTGCGCCGACATTCCACTCGTTCGCCTGTCGCTCGGCACGTTCGGGGGAGCCCATCGAGATCGCGTAGACCTCGACGCCGAGCACTCGGAACGCCTCGAGCTTGCCGGAGAGCTCTTCCAACTGGCTCTTGCAGATCGGGCAGTGCACGCCGCGATAGAAGAAGATGGCGGTGAAGGCTTCGGGCTTGGCATCCGAAAGGTCGAACGCCGCCCCTCCGAGGACCTGGAACCTGAGCGTGGGGGCGCGGTCGCCGGGAAGCGGGGTCGTATGGTTCATGGTCTTGTCCTTACGAATTCAAATGGGCGGGCTGGCGAAGTGAGCGTCTCAGCCCTCGCCCGAGGAACCCCCGGATCGGCCGCCGCTCGGCGTAGCGGGCGCGAGCATCGCGATCTGGCTGTCGGCTAGGGCGCGGAGATAGGCCGTCCCGGAGGCGGTTCGCGACATCACGCGGATGGACACGATCGTGCCGAGGATGGCCTTTGCGAAGGCCGGAGCATCCAGGCGGTCCGAGATGGATCCGTCGGACTGGCCGCGAACCACGGCGCGGTGAAGGGCCTCCTCCACCTCGCGCAGGCCTGCCGCGACGTCTTCGCCGAGTTCCACGTCGTGGGCGGCAACCTCTGCTGCCGAGTTGACGAGGAGGCAGCCGTCCCGGCTCTGCGAGGACGCCTCGACGATCGCATCGAGGAATGCCTCGATCGCCTCGCGGGGAGAGGGGCTGGCATCGAGTAGTGCCACACGCTGGCGGCTCGATCGGTCGAGGTAATGTTGGAGCGACCGCTTGAAGAGCGAGCGCTTGTCGCCGAACGCATTGTAGAAGCTTGCCGAACTCATGCCCATGGCCCTTTCCAGGTCACGCACGGAGGTCGCGCCGTAGCCATGTGACCAGAACAGCGATACCGCCCTGTCCAGTACTTCGGTCTCGTCGAAGCTTCTGTTTCGTCCCATCACTCAAAATCCTCGATCGATCACGACAGCGGCATGCCACCGTCGAGTGCTTGTCATTTAAGAACGACCGCTCCAAAAAAGAAGCCCCAATCACTTGCGAGGACAACACATGAGCGTCACCACATTCAGGACCGCGACAGCGGCCATCCTTCTTTCGGTCGTGGCTTTCGAACCCGGGCTTGCCCTTGCCGCAGAGATCCTGCCCTTCGAGACGGCCGCCTTCGAGAAGGCGCAGGCGGACGGCAAGCCGATCGTCGTCGACGTCGCGGCACCGTGGTGCCCGACCTGCGCGGCGCAGAAGCCGATCATCGAAAAGCTGGCGGCCGATCCTGCCCACGCCGACATGCAGATCTTCCAGGTGTCCTTCGACGACCAGAAAGAAGTCGTGCGGGCCCTCAACGCGCAGAGGCAGTCGACGCTGATCGCCTTCGACGGGACCAAGGAAACCGGGCGCTCCGTCGGGGACACGAACGCGGACTCCATTGCCGCCCTGTTTGCCTCCACTAAGGGAGAGTGACCGTGACCGCGCTGTTCGCACTCCTGGCGGGCGTGCTCTCGACGTTGTCGCCATGCGTCTTGCCGCTCTTGCCTGTCGTGCTGGGCACCGCGGTTTCGCAACACCGCATGGGACCCGCCGCGCTCGCCGCGGGTCTCGCCATATCCTTCGTGACGATCGGGCTGTTCGTCGCTCTCGTGGGGTTCTCGATCGGCCTCGATCTCGGCGTGTTCCGCACGATCGGCGGCTTCGTCCTCATCGGCATCGGCGCGGTCCTGATGGTGCCCCAGCTTCAGATGCGGCTGGCAACCGCTGCAAGTCCCGTCGGGTCATGGACGGAGCGTCGGTTCGGCGGAATCGAGGGAGGCGGTCTCAAGGGTCAGTTCCTGGTCGGCCTGCTCTTGGGAGCGGTTTGGAGCCCCTGTGTCGGACCCACCCTCGGCGCAGCATCGATGATGGCTGCGAACGGCGAGAACCTCTGGCAGGTCGCGATGACCATGTTCGCTTTCGGCGTCGGTGCTGCCCTGCCGCTTCTCGTGCTTGGCGCCCTGTCGCGCGAGGCGCTGCTTCGCTGGCGAGGTCGCCTGCTCGGAGCGGGCAAGGGCGGCAAGATGATCCTAGGTGCCGTTCTCGTGACGGTCGGCATCCTCGTGGTGTCGGGTCTCGACAAGCGGGCCGAGGCGGCCCTCGTAGCGGCGTCGCCGCAATGGCTCACCAACCTCACCACTCGCTTCTGATGCGGCGGCTTGTGGACGTTCCGGCCCGGACACTGGGGTGAGCAACGAAATCCGCTGCGACGTCTGCGTCGTGGGAGCTGGATCCGGCGGCCTGGTAACAATCCTGCGCAAGCTTCCGAACTGGTAGCGGGACAGCGGCGCAGGGCGCCTCCTTGCGGCTCGCCCATTGAAAGGTACGGTGCATGTCCCGTCGCGGGTGGCTTCTTATCCTCGTTCTCGCCGTGCTCACGATTGGCGCCTATGCCATGGGCGTGTCCGACCTTCTCAGCATCGAGACAGTCAAGGCGTGTCGGGGTGATCTTCTCGCCCTGGTGGAGGCCCGTCCCCTTGTGTCGGGAGCGGCCTTCCTCGTCGTCTACGTCGTCGTCGTCGCCATGTCCCTGCCAGCCGCATCCGTCATGACGTTGCTCGGCGGCTTCCTTTTCGGCACGCTGGTCGGGGGCACCTTGGCGGTGATCGCCGCAACGGTCGGGTCTACCGTCCTTTTCCTGGTGGCGCGTTCGTCGTTGGGCGGAGCCCTGCGCGAGCGGGCCGGGCCGCTGGCCGAGCGTGTGTCGGAGAACCTCCGGCGAAACGCCTTCGAATACCTCCTGTTCATGCGCATCGTGCCGCTGTTCCCCTTCTTTGCGGTGAACATCGTGCCGGCTCTCATCGGCGTCGGGCTGCGGACGTTCGCCGTGGCGACGCTCATCGGCATCATTCCCGGAACATTCGTCTATGCGCATCTCGGACGAGAGCTGGGGACAATCTCCAGCCTGTCGGACCTCATGTCGATGGATGTTCTCGTGGCCTTTATCCTGCTCGGCCTCGTCGCCCTTCTTCCAGTCGGCTATCGCCGTTGGAAGTCGGCTCGATCGGGTCCTGCCCTTCTGCTGACGCTGATCGCCTTGGGTCTCGCGGTTGCAGGCGGGACCGGCTCGCGCACGGCGTTGGCGGCAGACGCCCGTTACGAGGCATTCGTCGCGACCTATGACGGCCTCCTGCGCGACCATGTCCGTCCGGCTCGTAAGAACGCCATCGCTTACGCCGGCGTCGACTACGCCTCGTGGCGTAAGGATCCAAGGCACGCCAAGGCGCTGTCAGCCCTGCTGGCCTCCGACCCGGCAGAGGCCTCGTCGCGTCCGCAGAAGCTCGCCTACTGGATCAACGCGTATAACTTCCTGACGGTCGACCTCATCGTCAGGGAGGGCGAGACGCGCTCGATCAAGAACCTCGGCGGCGTCCTCTCCAGTCCATGGAAAAGGTTCCGCTGGCCGATCGGCGGGAAGGAACGCAGCCTCGACGACATCGAGCACGGCATCATCCGCAAGCTCGGCGATCCAAGGATTCACTTCGCGGTCAACTGCGCTTCGATCTCATGTCCGGACCTTCGCGCCGAACCGTATGCCGCCGGAATCCTCGACGCGCAGCTCGGCGACCAGGTCGCGCGTACCTTCGCCAACCCTTCCAAAGGTTACTCGACCGACGGCTCCGCCGTCCGTGTGAGCAAAGTCATGGACTGGTATGCGGAGGACTTTGACACTGGCGACGTCGCGGGCTGGATCCGTGCCAACGCTCCCGTCGCCTTGCCGAAGGGCGCAAAGGTCGGCTTCATCGCCTACGACTGGGCATTGAACGACCGTTGAACGGAGGTGCAGAAACGTGTCGATCCTACCTTCGCATTTAATGTATCACACTATGCTGATGATCGGCCCGCCAGGATCGGGCAAGTCGATGCTGGCGCAACGCCTGCCGTCGATCCTGCCGAACCTCAGCCCGCGCGAGCTTCTGGAAGTCTCGATGATCGCCTCGATCGCCGGCGAACTGGCCGGCGGCAAGCTGTCGGACCGGCGGCCGTTTCGCGCCCCCCACCATTCCGCCTCGATGGCCGCCATGGTCGGCGGCGGGCTCCGAGCCCGACCGGGAGAGGTCTCGATGGCTCACCGCGGCGTGCTGTTTCTCGACGAATTTCCCGAGTTCAACCCGGCCGTTCTCGACTCCCTGCGCCAGCCGCTGGAGGGCGGGGAGAGCGTGATCGCCCGGGCCAATCACCGCGTCACCTATCCCGCACAGTTCCAATTGATCGCCGCCATGAATCCCTGTCGCTGCGGCATGGCCGGCGAGCCCGGCCACAGTTGCCCCCGCGGGCCGCGTTGCGCCGGCGATTACCAGGCGCGCATTTCCGGACCATTGCTCGACCGCATCGACCTGCGCGTCGACGTGCCGGCCGTTACCGCCTTCGACCTGATCCGTCCCGCCCCGGCGGAAAGTTCCGTGACGGTGAAGGCGCGAGTTTCCGCCGCCGGTGCCCTGCAGAGCGAGCGCTACGAGAGCCTCGGCCTTCCCGCGCCGACGCTGAACGCGCAGTGTTCCGCAGCGCTGATCGAGACGGTGGCCGCTCCGGACGAAGCCGGCGCGCGGCTCCTGCGCGATGCCGCCGAGCAGATGAAGTTCTCGGCCCGGGCCTATCACCGCATCCTCAAAGTTGCGCGGACGCTCGCCGACCTCGAAGGCGAAGAGACGGTGCGGCGCATTCATCTCGCCGAGGCGATTTCCTACCGGATTGCGGGAGAGCGCACGCAGGCGGCGGCCTAGAGCATGATCCCGAAAGCTGGGTTCCGGCTTTCGGAAAAGACCATGCGAGGACGATAACCTAAAGCGGGTCGGCGATTGGAGGAAAAGCCATCCCGCTTTAGCGGCTGAAACGACTTCCCGCCGCGAACCCCGGCCCGGGATCACCACGAGCGGGTTGCTGGAGGATGTTTCAACGGTACCGCGCCGGTCGCATGTTCACCTGACGTCTCTATCAAAAGACGCGAGGGCGGCATGTCGCTGAAAGGAGCCATACGGATGCTGTCGACACAGCGAATGCCTTGAAAGTCGACCGGCGAAGCTGTGCCCCGCCGGCTTGAGGGGATAGTGCGAAACGTCAGTCCACCGGCGCGACGCGCATGATCTCGCCGCCGGAACCGTCGGTGAGGACATAAAGGGCGCCGTCCGGACCCTGCTTCACGTCCCGGATGCGCTTGCCGAGATCGCCGAGGAGGCGCTCCTCGCCTTTCACCGTCCGCCCGTCGAAGGCCACCCGGACCAGATCGCGGCTGGCAAGCCCGCCGAAGAAGGCGCTGCCCTGCCAGTCCGGCACGCCGTCGCCCGTGTAGAACGCCATGCCGGAGGCGCCGATGACCGGGGTCCACTGGTGGAGCGGCTGCGTCAGGCCTTCGCCCTCGGACTTGCCGGTGCCGACGGGTGTGCCGTTGTAGTTGACGCCGAAGGAGACGAGCGGCCAGCCGTAGTTCTTCCCCGCCTCCACGACGTTCACTTCGTCTCCGCCCTTCGGGCCATGTTCGGAGAACCAGACCTCGCCCGTCGCCGGGTGCAGCGCGCCGCCCTGGATGTTGCGCTGACCGTAGGACCAGATCTCCGGCAGCGCGCCCGCCTGGCCGATGAAGGGGTTGTCTGCCGGCACCGACCCGTCGCGGTTCAGCCTGACGACCTTGCCGAGGTGGTTGTCGAGCTTTTGCGCGCCCTCGCGGATCGGCGTGTCGGAGCGTTCGCCGAGGCCGATGAAGAGATGACCCTCGCGATCGAAGACGATGCGCGAGCCAAAATGCTTGTTGCCGGCATGTTTCGGCAGCTGCGTGAAGATCTTTTCGAAGCCCTCGAGGCGGGTGCCGTCGTCGGCCAGGCGACCGCGCCCGGCCGCAGTGGAATTGCCGCCGTTGCCGGCCTCGGAATAGGTGAGATAGACGAGGCGGTTGGTGGCGAAGTCCGGGTCGAGCGCGACATCAAGCAGGCCGCCCTGGCCACCGGCGTCGATGTCGGGAAGGCCCTCCAGGGCCGGTCCGACGGTGCCGTCGGCCGCGACGAGCCGCAGTGTGCCGCCCTTCTCCGTGACAATGAGGGAGCTGTCGGGAAGAAATTCCATGCCCCATGCCGAATCCAGGCCGTCGGCGATCGTGGTGACCTGCAGATCGCCGATCTGGCTGGACACGACCGTGTCGACCGCCCATGCGTTCGTGGGAAGACTGGCGGCGGCAAGGGCGGCGAATAGGCGCGTCGGTGTCATCGTGGGTCTCCTCTGGGGTGTCGTCCGCCCCTTACCTCGGAACGGACGACCGCGAGACCAAGCCTTCTCAAGCCAACGTGATGGCCGCGTGCCCCGAGCGCCGCAAAGCCGCGCCGGTATTGCGGCCCTGTCAGGCCGGGATGCCGGCGAGGATCGAGGCTGCTGCCGGCAGCAACTTCAGTGCCTGCTGCGGGCGGGGGCCGATCTGCTCGATGATGTGGCCGGCGGCGATGGCGCCGAGGGCGGCACTGTCGGCATGGGCCAGACCGGCAGTATAGCCGCGCAGGAAGCCCGCGGCGAAGAGATCGCCGGCGCCGGTGGTGTCGAGAAGGCGCGCGAGCGGGACGGCCGGGACGGTCGTGTGGGCGCTGCCCTCGACGATGACGCAGCCCTTTTCGCTGCGGGTCACCGCGACGAGGCTTGCATCCTCGCCCAATTTGGCGAGCGCCAGGTCGAAATCATCGGTCTCATAAAGCGCCAGCGCCTCGCTCTCATTGGCGAAGACGATGTCGACCGTGCCCGAACGCATGAGTTCGAGGAACTCGTCGCGGTAGCGATGGACGCAGAACGAATCCGACAGCGTCATGGCGACCTTGCGGCCGTTTTCACGGGCGATCCTGGCGGCCTTGCGGATGGCATCCTTGGCGCGCGGCGGGTCCCAGAGATATCCTTCGAAATAGGTGACTTTCGCCGCGGCGACGAGCGCCTCGTCGATGTCGTCGGGGCCGAGCTCGACGCAGGCGCCGAGAAAAGTCGACATCGAGCGCTCGCCGTCCGGGGTGACGAGGATCATCGAGCGCGCCGTCGGCGGGTTGCCGGCGAGCGGCGCGGTCTCGAAGCGCACCTTCTGGGCACGGATGTCGTGGGTGAAGATGGTGCCGAGCGCGTCGCTCGAAACCTTGCCGATATAGGCGCCGGTACCGCCGAGGCTGACGACGCCGGCGACCGTGTTGGCGGCCGAGCCGCCCGACGTCTCCACCGCCGGTCCCATGGCATCGTAAAGCTGGTGCGCGCGGGCCGTGTCGATCAGCGTCATGCCGCCCTTCTGGACGTCGTGCGTGGCGAGGAAGGCGTCGTCGGCCTGCGCGATGATATCGACGATGGCATTGCCGATCGTCAGGACGTCGTAATCGGTCATGGAAACTCCAGGGTTTGATCGCCCTGCCCCATAGCCGGATTGGCCGGAAATGGCGAGGCTTCGCCGTCGGCCGGTCGCTCGCCTGCTCTCGGATTTCTGGCCCCGGGATTGCTGGGAGCGACGGGGCCGCTTATCTCGGAAGCACAACCGGAGCCCGTCCATGATCCTCGTTTCCGCCAGCCGTGCCATCGCCGACATCTTCACGGCGCCCTTCCGCGCCGCCCTGTGGAAATCCCTCGGCCTGACTCTCGCGGTCCTCGTCGCCCTCTGGTTCGCCCTCAGCGCCGGTTTCGAGACCTGGCTGCTGCCGATGCTGACGGGGTTCTTTCCCGACATGCCGGCCTGGATCGACAGCCTCGGCAGCCTTGCTGGCTGGGTCGCGGGCTTGGCGCTGGCGGTTCTCCTCGCTTTCCTCATCGGACCGATCTCGGCCGTCATCGCGAGTCTCTTCCTCGACGACGTAGCCGAGGTGGTGGAGCGCGAGAGCTATCCTGCGGTGCGGCCAGGCGAGGCGATGCCCTTCGTCGCGGGACTGGTGATGTCGGTAAAATTCTTCGGCATCGTGATCCTCGGCAATCTCGCCGCGCTGTTCCTGCTGCTCATTCCCGGGATCAATCTCGCCGCCTTCTTCCTCGTCAACGGCTACCTCCTCGGGCGGGAATATTTCGAGTTCGCGGCGCTGCGATACCGGCCGGAAGTCGAGGCGAAAGCGCTGCGTCGGCGCCATGCCGGAACGGTGTTTCTCGCCGGCCTCGTCATCGCCGCCTTCCTCGCCGTGCCCTTCCTCAACCTTCTGACGCCGCTCTTTGCCGCGGCGATGATGGTGCACCTCCACCAGCGGGTTGCCGCGCGGGACGGTGGGCTGCCCGCGGCCCGGATCGGGGCTGGCGTGATTGAGGCTGGCCTCACGCCATCGGCGGCAGGCTCTGCGTCGCTGGAGCCGGCTCGTCGGCCATCGGCACCAGCAGCGCCGGAACGTCCGTCGTCTTGATCTCGGCCCTGCAGAGGTCGGCGATGACGCAGATGGCGCATTCGGGCTTGCGCGCCTTGCAGACATAGCGGCCGTGCAGGATCAGCCAGTGATGGGCATGGCGGAGATACTGCGGCGGGATGATCCTCAGGAAGCCGCGCTCCACCGCTTCCGGCGTCGTGCCCGGCGCGAGCTTCAGCCGGTTGCCGATCCGGAAGATGTGGGTGTCGACGGCAAGCGTATGCTCTCCGAAGGCGGTGTTGAGGACGACATTGGCGGTCTTGCGGCCGACGCCCGGCAGCGCCTCCAGCGCGGCGCGGTCCGCTGGCACCGCGCCGCCATGGTGCTCGACGAGAAGGCGCGACAGCGCCACGACGGCCTTCGCCTTGTTGCGGTAGAGCCCGATGGTGCGGATGTGCTCGCGCACCGCATCCTCCCCGAGCGCCAGCATCCCGGCCGGCGTGTCGGCGGCGGCGAAGAGGCCGCGCGTCGCCTTGTTGACGCCGACATCCGTCGCCTGGGCCGACAGGACGACGGCGACGAGGAGGGTGAAAGGATTGGAGAAGTCGAGTTCCGGCCGCGGTTCGGGCCGCTGCACCGAGAACCGCCGAAAGATCTCGGTGACCGCGGCCTTGGTATAGGAGATGCGGCGGCGCGGCGGGGCGGCGATGCCGTCCCCTTCCGAAGCGCGGCGGGGCGATCGGTCGCGGCCGCCGGGGGTGGTCGAAGGTTTGGCGGGGGGAATGTTTTCTGCCATGCTGACGACATAGCGAGCAGGGCCCATGACTGACAACGCCTCGAACGCCCTTTCCGACGAAACCGGAGCTCCGGCCGACGCCCCGCTGTTCCGGGCGCTGCTGATGCCGCACCGCTCGCTCGGGCGGCGCGGCTTCCACACTCTGATGCTCTTCGTCGGCGCGGTGAGCCTCGCCACCGGCATCGGCTTTCTCCTGAAGGGGGCCTGGCCCGTGGTCGGCTTCTTCGGCCTCGACGTCCTCCTCGTCTTCCTCGCGTTCAAGGCGAGCTACCGGGCGGCGCTGGCGCGCGAGGAGGTGTCGGTCTCGCGCACAGATCTCTGCGTGCGCAAGACCTCGCCGAAGGGGACGGTTCTGGAAAGCCACTACAACCCGTTCTGGGCGCGTTTCCATGTGGCCCGGCATACGGAAATCGGCATCACCCGCATGGCCGTCTCCGGTCAGGGACGGTCGACCGAGATCGGCGGGTTCCTCAATCCGGACGACCGGGAGAGCTTTGCCGATGCGTTTGGCCGCGCTCTGTCCCAGGCGCGGAGAGGCTAGGCCGACCCTCCCGGGGGCACTCAGGAAAACGGGTGGCGGATCGGGACGCCAGCTGCTGTGATGCCGGCAACAGACGAGGATTCCCTGATGTCCAGCCTATCCGCCATTGCCTCTGTCCAGCCCCGCCGGCTGCCGACCCTTCATGCCGATGGCGCCAATGCCGACAGTTCGGACTACGGCCTGGTCAGGCGGGCGATCGAGTTCATTTCCGTGGAATACCGCGACCAGCCG
Organism: Aureimonas sp. SA4125; assembly: GCF_019973775.1. Lineage (NCBI taxonomy): Bacteria > Pseudomonadati > Pseudomonadota > Alphaproteobacteria > Hyphomicrobiales > Aurantimonadaceae > Aureimonas > Aureimonas sp. SA4125. The sequence continues at coordinate 59,541 of NZ_AP025032.1, forward strand.
TCGCTCGCGGCGATCGGCGAAGCCGTCGGCCTCGAGCCGGAAGCGGTCCAGGCGCTTTTCCAGCGTTGGGCCGGCCTGTCGCCAAAGGCGTTTCTGCAGGCGGTGACGATCGATCACGCGCGCCGGCTCCTCGGCGAGGGTGCATCGCTCTTCGACGCCGCCTACGATGTCGGCATGTCCGGCCCATCCCGGCTGCACGATCTCTTCGTCAAGCACGAGTCGATGTCGCCCGGCCTCTACAAGGCACGCGGTGCCGGGATCGAATTTGCCTATGGTTTCGACGAATCGCCCTTCGGCCGGGCGCTGGTCGTGGCGACCGACAGGGGCCTGGCGGGTATCGGCTTCTCCGAAGGCGGCGAGGACGGCGACGCGATCGCCTTCGAGGATATGCGGCGGCGCTGGCCGATGGCGCGCTTCACCCGCGACGACGCCCGCATCGGGCCAATGGCAGGGCGCGTCTTCCGGCCGGACGAATGGGCGGAAGACCGGCCGCTCCGGATCGTGCTGATCGGGACCGATTTCGAGATCCGCGTCTGGCAGGCGCTGCTGGCGATCCCCGTCGGCCGTGCGAAAACCTATTCGTCGGTCGCCGGCGAGGTCGGCCTGCCCAAGGCGGCGCGGGCGGTGGGAGCGGCGGTCGGCCGCAACCCGATCTCCTTCGTCGTCCCCTGCCACCGGGTGGTCGGCAAGTCGGGGGCGCTGACGGGCTATCACTGGGGCATCGCCCGCAAGCGCGCCATGCTCGGCTGGGAGGCCGGCCTCCTGGCGCGGGAGTGAGCGAAGGCACGGCGCCGCGGCAGCAGTTCGCGACCTGTTATCCTTGCGGTCTCTGCCGCTGGTTCGCCGCCACCCGAGGCGGTGGCGAACCAGCCTCCGGCCTCAGTGGCTGAGGACGGTTTTTTCGGCGACGGTCGAATCGGCGTTCAGGCGGTAGACGATGGGAATGCCGGTCGAGATCTCCTCGGCGACGATGTCGGCCGGCGACATGCCTTCCAGCGCCATCACCAGCGAGCGCAGCGAGTTGCCGTGCGCGGCGACGACGACGTTGTCGCCCGACAGGACCTTCGGCAGGATGCGGTGGATGTAGAAGGGCCAGACGCGCGCGCCGGTATCGCGAAGGCTCTCGCCGCCGGGAGGGGCGGTGTCGTAGGAGCGGCGCCAGATCAGCACCTGCTCCTCGCCCCATTTCGCCCGGGCGTCGTCCTTGTTGAGGCCCGACAGGTCGCCATAATCGCGCTCGTTCAGGGCGGCGTCGCGGATCGTCGGGATGTGCGGCTGGCCGAGTTCCTCGAGGAGGATGCTGAGCGTGCGCTGGGCGCGGAACAGCTCGCTGGTGAAGGCGGTGCCGAAATGCAGCCCGTATTCCTTCAGGCGATAGCCGGCGACGCGCGCCTCCTCGACGCCCTTCTCCGTGAGGTCGGGGTCTTTCCAGCCGGTGAAGAGGTTCTTCAGATTCCACTCGCTCTGGCCGTGGCGGACGAGGACAAGGGTACGGGTCATGCGGTGCTCCCGGGAATGGTGTCGGTTGTCGCGGCCGTCGTACTCTCGATCGATCCGTTGCGGCAGTCGCCAACGGGTTTTGCCGCATGCCGGGCCAAGATGGAAGAGCGCGGTACCCAGGCTTCCGGTTCGACGTCAGCCCCGGGCAAGATGTCCGGTAGAATCAGGATGATAAGGCGGGCAACGGGTGCAGTGCACGCGCTCCCGCCGGCCGCCCTCGAGCCTCAGGCGGGCCGCGGCGCGGCAAGTCCGAGGACGTCCTGCATGGTGTAGAGGCCGGCCGGGCGACCCTGCGCCCAGAGCGCCGCGCTGAGGGCGCCGCGGGCGAAGATCGAGCGATCCTCCGCACGGTGGACGAGTTCCAGCCGCTCGCCGTCGGCGGCGAAGATGACGCTGTGCTCGCCGATCACCGAGCCGCCGCGCAAGGCGGCAAAGCCGATCGCGCCGGGAACCCGCGCGCCGGTCTGGCCTTCGCGCGAGAGCACCTCCACCGAGGCGAGATCGACACCGCGCCCGGCTGCGGCGGCCTTGCCGAGCAGCAGCGCCGTGCCGGAAGGAGCGTCGACCTTGTGGCGATGGTGCATCTCGGCGATCTCGATGTCGACGCTCCCGGCCGGCAGCGCCCGCGCGGCGAGTTCGACGAGCCCCGCCAGAAGATTGACGCCGAGGCTCATATTGCCGGATTTGACGATGCGCGCCCCGTCGGCGGCGAACCGCGCGATCGCGGCATCGTCCGCGGCCGAGCAGCCGGTGGTCCCGATGACATGCACGAGGCCCGCCGCGGAGGCCCGCGCCGCCAGCGCGACGCTCGTCGCGGGTGCGGTGAAGTCGATGATGCCGTCGGCCCCGGAGAGTGCCGCATCGAGGTCGGCGGTCACCGCGAGGCCGAGAGACCCCGCGCCGGCGAGGATCCCGGCATCGACCCCGACCGCCTCTGCGCCCGGCCGCTCGACGGCTGCGTGCAGAGTCACACCCTTGGTCTCCCCGATCAGGGCAACCAGCGTCCGGCCCATGCGTCCTGCCGCCCCGACGACCACCAGCCTCATTTCGTCCATCTCGGCGTCTCCCTGCCGTGGCGGCCGTCCAGACCGGGCGGGCCGCATGTCGTTGCCGTCTGTTTCGTGCTCCGGTTCAAGCAATCTCCGCCGGCGCAAAACCCTGACCAAGCGGTGTAGGACCTCGGCGCCTAGCCGGCTGCCGACCGGGCGGCGCCCTGCATGCCGTGAAAGGACGAATAGAGCCCCTCGGTGCGGCCGAGAAGCTCGCGGTGCGTCCCCTGCTCGACCACCTCGCCGCCGTCGACGACGAGAATCTGGTCGGCGCCGACGATGGTCGACAGGCGGTGCGCGACGACGATCGTCGTGCGCCCCTTCATCACCGTCTCCAGCGCCGCCTGAACCAGCGTCTCCGAGCGCGTATCGAGGGCCGAGGTCGCCTCGTCGAGGAGAAGGATGGGCGCCTGTCGCACCAGAGCGCGGGCGATCGACAGGCGCTGGCGCTGGCCGCCGGACAGGCTGGTGCCGTTCTCGCCGAGCGGCGTGTCGAAGCCCTTGGGCTGGGTCACGATGAACTCCGTCGCCTGGGCGAGCGCTGCGGCTTCCTCGATCTCGGCGTCCGTCGCATCGGGCCGGCCATAACGTATATTGTCGCGGATCGTGCCTTCGAACAGGTAGGGCTGTTGCGAGACATAGGCGATATTGCCGCGCAGCGAGGCCTTGGTGACGCCGGCGATGTCCTGTCCGTCGACGAGGATGCGGCCTTCCCAGCTGTCGTAGAAGCGCTGCAGGAGGGCGATGACGGTCGACTTGCCGCCGCCCGAGGCCCCGATGAGTGCCGTCGTCGCGCCGGCCGGGGCGGTGAAACTCAGCCCCTTCAGCACCGGTTCGCCCGGATGGTAGCCGAAGACGACATTCTCGAAGACCACTTCGCCGCTCGCGACCGACAGCGCGGGGGCACCCGGCGCGTCCGGCTGGCGCGGCTTCAGGTCGAGAATTTCGTAGATCATCTGCGCGTTGACCAGCGCCCGCTCGAGCTGGACCTGGAGCTTTGCCAGCCGCCGTGCCGGATCGTAGGCGAGGAGGAGGGCGGTGATGAAGGCGAACATCGAGCCGGGCGAATAGCCGTAGGCGATGGCGCGGTAGCCGGAATAGCCGATGACGGCGGCGATCGCGATGCCGGCGACGGTCTCGGTCACCGGTCCCGAGCGCTCGGTGATCGCCGCGATCCGGTTCGAGCGCTCCTCGGCGGCCAGGATCAGCTTTTCGATCCGGCCCCGCAGCGTCTCCTCCATGGTGAAGGCCTTGACCACGGTAATGCCCTGGGCGGTCTCCTGCATCGAGGCGAGGACGCGGGCATTGAGGTCGATCGACTGGCGCGTGGCGACGCGCAGCTTGCGGGCCAGGCTCGCGATCATGAAGGCGATGGGCGGGCCGGCCAGAAGCGCGATCGCCGACAGGACCGGGTCCTGGACGATCATCACGCCGATCAGGAAGACGAGCGTCAAGAGATCGCGGGCAATCGAGGTGACGGTGAGGTTCAGCGTGTCGCGGATGCCCGAGACGTTCTGGTTGATGCGGGCGGCCAGATGCGCCGACCGGTTCTCTCCGAAGAAGTCGACGGAGAGCTCGGTGAGATGAGCAAACAGCCGGCGCTGGTAGCGGGCGACGATGTTGTTGCCGATTCGCGAGAGGATCACGCCCTGGAAATAGGTGGCGATGCCGCGCAGGAGAAAGGATGCGAAGACGGCCAGCGGCAGGGTGAAGAGGACGGCACGGTTCTGCTCGACAAAAATCTCGTCGATGACGTCGCGCATGATCCAGGCGAGAAATGCCGTCGCGGCCGACACCACGACGAGGCAGGCCACGGCAATGGCGTACTGGCCGATATAGTCTCGCCCGTTCTCGGCGAAGACCCGCTTCAGAAGACGCAGCACGAGGCCGCGTTCCTGGGGATCGGACAGGGAAATCTTCTGCTTTTTCACGCTGGGCTTCGCCGATCGGGACTGTCGTTCCGGCGTCTATAGACCGTCGAGCCGCCCCTGCCTATGGCAGCAGGCGGTGCTCAGGCCGAGACCGTCCAGCGGCGGCCCGTCGTTTCGATGCCGAAGAAGCGCGGGGAGCGGGCGAAGGTGGCAAGCCCCGTCAGCGCCGCCAACGGCTCGGTGATGACGTAGAGCGGGATACCCTGCAGGAGCGCGCCGTGGGGTGCCTTGTCCTCGAAAGCCTGCCGGAGCACCTCGGCCTTCACGATCGGCAGGAGGCGCTGGAAGATGCCACCGGCGATGTAGACGCCGCCGCGCGCCATGAAGATCAGGGCAAGGTCGCCCGCGACGCGGCCGAGATAGGTCGCAAACAGCTGCACCGCCTCCGACGACTGCGGGTCGCTCGAGGTCATCGCGGCTTCGGTGATCTCGGCCGGGTCGACGCGCACCGGCTCGATCCCGTCGGCCCGGCAGATCGCCTCGTAGAGGTTGACGAGGCCGCGGCCGCACAGGATCTGCTCGGCCGAGACGCGGCCTTCGATCGTCTTCAGATGCGGCCAGATGGCCCGATCCCGCTCGCTCCGCGGTCCGAGGTCGACATGACCGCCTTCGCCGGCGACCGGGATCCACATCTTGCGCGCCCTGACGAGACCGGCGACGCCGAGGCCGGTGCCGGGCCCGACGACGACGCGGCTCGCACCCTCATGCGGAACGCCGCCGCCGATCTTCTGGCGTGATGTCTCCGGCAGCGAGGAGACGGCCAGCGCCTGCGCCTCGAAATCGTTGAGGACGATGATCTCGCTGAGGCCGAGGGTCTCGAGCATGGCGCGCGGGCGCACCACCCAGGGACAATTGGTGAGGTCGATCTCGTTGCCGTCGATCGGGCCGGCGACGGCGAGGACCGCCGATTTCGGCTGCAGCGACGTCTTGTCGAGGACGCAGGCCTGGATGGCGTCGTCTAGCGTCGGGTAGTCGGCCGTCTGCGCGATCGGAAAGGTCTTCGGATCGGCGAAGGCGTCGACGAGAATGGCGAAACGCGCATTGGTGCCGCCGATATCCCCGATCAGGATCGGAAACTTCAAGGCTTGGCCGCTGTCGAGGGTCAGGGACATGCACCACCTGGGTTCAATCGATTAAGTGTATACCGGCGGTTACCGCATTCCGGCAGCGAAAGCAAAGGTCGGCCAGACGCCTGAGAGCGTCCGTATCCCGACTCTCACGGCAGCGGCCGCGGCGCGGGGATCGGCACGGCACCGGGTAGAGGCGGGAAACTGGTTCCGCCGTCGGGCGCCATGGCGGCGAGCGTGGGGGCCGCCGGCGCAACCTGGCGCGGGCCGCCATCGGCTGCCGCCAGCACGGTCTGGCACGCCTTCGGCAGCGCCGCCATCGTCATCGGCGCCGGTCGCTTCCAAGGCTTGGCGCCGGGCTTCGGCGGCTTCAGCGCGACATTGAACCAGTAGTCGAGATCGTCGCAGCCGTCCTTCGCCACCACGGGCTCCTGTGGCTGGCAGCCGGGCGAGCCGGCCTGACAGAACAGGCGGATGTGGAAATGCTCGTCATGCCCGTACATCGGCCGCACCTTGGCGAGCCAGGAACGGTCGCGGCCGGCGACCTGGCAGAGCTTCCGCTTCACCCCGGGATGGACGAAGATACGCTGCACCTCGGGGCTCTCGGCGGCGAGCCGGATCAGCCGGCCATAGCGGTCGTCCCAGGTCCGCTCGTCGACCTGGAGCGTGCCCTTGCGCAGGACCGAGCGGAAGGGAAAGTCCTCGCGCTGGCCCGCGGTCAGGCGCTGGGCCGGCATGGGCTGGGCCCAGATGTCCACGTCGAGGCCGATCTGGTGCGATGCGTGGCCGGAGGGCATGGGTCCGCCGCGCGGCTGGCTGAGGTCGCCGACGAGAAGACCCGGCCAGCCGGTCTCGGCGACCGCCCGCTGCGCGAACCTATCGAGGAAGGCGACAAGGTTCGGATGGCCCCAATGGCGGTTGCGCGACAGCCGCATGGACTGCCAGTGCGGCCCGTCGGCCGGCAGTTCCACCGCGCCCGCGATGCAGCCCTTGGCGTAGGAGCCGAGGCTCTGGGTACGGAGCGCCGCCGGTCTTTCCACGGCGCCGAAGAGCTCCTTGGCCGGAACGCTCTGGGCGGCGGCGGGAAGGGGGAGAAGTCCCATGCCCAGCAGCGCGGCCCATCCCGCGACATATGCAAGCTTCATCGAATCCAATCCCCGCGAAACCGTCACCCGACCCTGGCACAGCGCATGCGGCCGTTTCGTGACCGCCCAAAGGACGCCGTCAGCCCTGCGCCAGCCTGTCGCGTACCGCGCGATGAGAGGAGGCCGCTCAGCCGCGCAGCACGCCACCCGTCGCCTTGGCGACCTGTGCGACGATCCTTGCCGAGACCGCCTCCAGTTCCTCCTCGGTCAGCGTCCCCTCGCTCGGCCGCAGCGTGACCTCGATCGCCACCGACAGTTTTCCCTCGCCGAGCGAGGGGCCGGTGAAGAGATCGAAGACCCGGACCTCGGAAACGAGCTTGCGGTCGGCCCCTTCCGCGGCGCGCACGATCTTCTGCGCCTCGGTGCCGGCATCGACGACGAAGGCGAAATCGCGACGGACCGGCTGGAAGCTGGAGAGGGACAGCACGGGCTTGGTGCGCGTCGCCTTCTTCTTCGGCTCGGGGATCTCGCCGAGGAAGACCTCGAACCCGGCAAAGGCGCCCGCAGCGTCCAGCGTCTTCAGGGCACGCGGGTGAAACTCGCCGAACTCGGCGAGCACGACCTTCGGCCCGAGCTTGATGCGGCCGGAACGGCCGGGATGATACCAGTCGCTCGCCCCCCGCTCGATCTGCAGGTTCGCGACCGGCGCGCCGGCGGCCTCGAGCGCGGCCAGCGCGTCGGCCTTGGCGTCGAAGACGCCGACCGGCTCGGCATGGCCGTTCCACGAGCGCCCGGCTCCGGCACTTCCTGCCGTGCCGCGGCGGATGCCGGCGGCGACGCGGCGCTGGCCTTCCGGCTCCGGCGAGGCATAGACGTGGCTGACCTCGAACAAGGCGACGTCCGGATGGCCGCGCGCGGCATTGCGCGTCGCCGCCGCGATCAGGCTCGGCAGCAGCGAGGGGCGCATGTCGGAAAGGTCGGCAGAGATCGGGTTGGCAAGCCTCAGCGCCGCCGACCCGCCGCCGAACGCCTTTGCCGGCGCTTCGGCGATGAAGGAATAGGTCACGGTCTCGACCATGCCGCGGGCCGCCAGCGCGCGGCGCGAAGCCTTGTCGCGGATCTGCGCCGTGGTCAGAATGCGACGCGACACCGCGCCAAGGCGCGCCAGCGGCTGCGGTTCGATCAGGTCGACGCCCTTGAGGCGCATCACCTCCTCGACGAGATCGGCGCTGCCCTCGATGTCCGGCCGCCAGCTCGGCGCGACGACGTCGGCGCCGGCATCGTCGGTCGTCACGGCAAAGCCGAGGCGGCGCAGGAGGCCCACCTGCTCGTCGGCGGAGGAGGCGAGGCCCGTCAGCCGCTCGACCTCGGTGAAGGGAAGGCGGATCGTCGGCGTTGCCCGCGCAGGCGGCGCGATCACCGTCGCTTCCGACGCCGTGCCGCCGCAGATCTCCAGCACCAGCTGCGTCGCCCGGTCGAGACCCGGCTGCATGAAGTCGGGGTCGACGCCGCGTTCGAAGCGGTAACGCGCATCGGTGATGATGCCGAGCGCGCGGCCGGTGCGGGCGATGTTCAAGGGCTCCCACAGTGCCGATTCGATCAGCACCTCGGTCGTCGTCTCGTCGCAGCCGGAAGCCTCGCCGCCCATGATGCCGGCAATGGATTCCACACCCTTGTCGTCGGCGATGACGCACATGCCGGGCGCGAGCGCATAGGTCTTGCCGTCGAGGGCGAGGATCTCCTCGCCGGCCCGGGCCGACCGGACGACGAGATTGCCGGCGACCTTCCTGGCGTCGAAGACGTGCAGCGGGCGTCCGCAATCGAAGGTGAGATAGTTGGTGATGTCGACGAGAGCGCTGATCGGGCGCAGGCCAATGGCGATCAGCCGCTTCTGCATCCAGTCCGGCGACTTGCCGTTGGTAACCCCCGTCACCTTGCGCAGGGCAAAGCCGCGGCAGAGGCTTGCGCCCTCCGGGAAGTCGAGCGTCACGCTGACGGGACAGGGGGCGGCGGCAGGGATGGCGGAGACGGCCGGCGTCTTCAGCGTGCCGAGGCCGGCGGCGGCGAGATCGCGGGCGATGCCGTGCACGCCCGTCGCGTCCGGGCGGTTCGGCGTCAGGCCGATCTCGATCACCGGATCGGCAAGGTTGGCATAGTCGGCGAACGCGGCGCCGACCGGCGCATCCGCCGGCAGGTCGATGATGCCATTGTGCTCGTCGGAGAGTTCGAGCTCGCGCTCCGAGCACATCATGCCGTTGGATTCGACGCCGCGGATCTTGCCGACGCCGAGCGTCGTGTCGAGGCCGGGGACGTAGGTGCCGGGGAGACCGAGCACGCCGACGAGGCCGGCGCGGGCATTCGGCGCGCCGCAGACGATCTGCAGCGGCTTGCCGCCGTTCACTGCGGGCCCGGCATCGACCATCAGCACCTGCAGCTTGTCGGCATCGGGATGGCGCTCGGCGCTGATGACGCGGGCGATCGTGAAGGGCCGCATCGCCGCCTTGTCGTCGATGCCGTCGACTTCGAGGCCGAGCGCGGTCAGCTTGTCGGCGATCGCGGCCAGCGGCGCCTCGGTCTCGAGATGGTCCTTCAACCAGGACAGGGTGAACTTCATGTTTCGTCGACCTCGAATTATCGGCCGGGACGTCGCCGCGGCGGAACAGGTGTTGGCGGCCATGCCGCCGTGGCGCCCGGAAGGGCCGCCGCGAATGGTAGTTCAGAGCGGCGCGCGGGGCGGCGGGTCGCGCGGCAGGGGCGCTTGCGGCGCCTGATCGCGGTCGGTGCCGAGGCCGGCAACCCGGGTGAACACGAAGCGATAGACCAGGAGCGACGACAGCGCGAAGCCGAAGACTGCCAGCAGCGGCCCGATCGTCGTCGCGGCATTGCCGATCAGCACCGCTCCCGCCAGAACCGGCAGCACAAAGCCGACGAAGAAGGAGGCGAGCGCCGCGGGAGTCTGCGACAGATAGTGGTAGAAGACGGCAAAGATCACGCTCGCCACCACCGCGACCGCCATGCCGCCGAACCCGTCGACCAGAGCGAGATAGTCGCCGGCGAACAGCCAGGCGAGGATCAGGAACACCAGGACGCCGATCACAGCACCGCAGATGACGCCGATCGCTTCCAGAAAGATCAGTCGGATGTTCATCAGGACCCCGTCGATGGTGTTGGTGGAGCCGGCAGTGGCGGAACCGCACCGGGCGCCTTCTGGCCTCGCAGGATGCTGGCGATCGAGATGTCCTCGTCCAGCGTCGGACAGTGCAGGCCCATCGGCGACAGCTCTACCGCGACCAACGCGGCAGGGTCGGCGCCCGCCAGACGCGGGTACCACCATAGCGGCGCCTGCAGTTCGCGGCCATCCAGCAGCCGCACGCGCAGCGCACCGTCACGGCACACTGCTTCGACCGGCCTGATGGTCTCGATCTCAACTTCCAAAATCGTCACGCCAGACCTCCAGAAAACTCCCTGACGCTCCCGGGCGACACTCATAATCTGGTTGAGGTCCGCTCGGAAAAGCCGGCATTGGCCGCAAGACGAATGTCCCGCAGCCAGATCTTCGCTTCGCGCCCGTTCTTCACGACATGGATATGGGGCGGTTACCCGTCATCTGCAGAATAGAAGAAGAAGCGATATCCCTTCCACCGCAGAAGCGTTGGCATGTCAGTTGCTCAAGCCGCCGAACAGCGTCGGCACGTCGAGCGGGCGAAACCCGTAGTGTTCGATCCAGCGCACGTCGGCCTCGAAGAAGTCGCGCAGGTCCGGCATGCCGTATTTCAGCATGGCGATGCGGTCGATGCCCATGCCCCAGGCAAAGCCCTGATATTCCGCCGGATCGAGCCCGACGCCCCGGAGGACATTCGGGTGCACCATGCCGCAGCCCAGGATCTCGAGCCAGTCCGTGCCCTCGCCGAAGCGAATTTCCGAGCCCGAGCGGTCGCACTGGATGTCGACCTCGAGGCTCGGCTCGGTGAAGGGGAAGAAGGAGGGGCGGAAGCGCATGGCGAGGCTATCGACCTCGAAGAAGGTCTTGCAGAACTCGGTCAGCACCCATTTCATGTTGGCGACATTGGCCGTCCTGTCGATGACGAGGCCCTCGACCTGGTGGAACATCGGCGTATGCGTCGCGTCGGAATCCTGCCGGTAGGTCTTGCCGGGGATGACGATGCGGATCGGCGGCTTCTGCTTCTCCATGGTGTGGATCTGCACCGGCGAGGTGTGAGTGCGCAGAAGCTTGCGCTCGCCGTTTTCGTCCGGCGCGAGGAAGAAGGTGTCGTGCATCTCGCGGGCGGGATGGCCTTCGGGAAAGTTCAGCGCCGTGAAGTTGTAGTGGTCGGTCTCGATGTCGGGCCCCTCGGCGATGGCGAAACCCATGTCGGCGAAGATGGCGGTGATCTCGTCGATGACCTGGCTGATCGGATGGATGCGGCCGCGCGAAGCGGGCGAGGCGCGCACCGGCAGCGAAACGTCGACCGTCTCGGCCTTCAGCCGGGCTGTGATGGCGACGTCCGCCAGCGCCTCGCGGCGCCCGGCCAGTGCCGCCTGGACGCGATCGCGCAGGCCGTTCAGCTTCGGCCCTTCCTCGCGGCGCTCGTCCGGACTCATCTTGCCGAGGCCCTTCAGGAGCTCGGAGATCTCGCCCTTCTTGCCGAGCGCGCCGAGGCGCACCGCCTCGAGCCCGGCCTCGTCGCCGGCGGCCTCGATCGCCTGCGTCAATCTCGTCTCAAGCGCCGTCAGATCGGTCACATCGCACTCCATGGCAGTCGCGGCGGGGGCGCCCCGCCGTTGCGTCTGGCCGCCTTCTAACGCGGGGGGGCGCCGAAGAAAAGCCGAGCCCGGGCGGCCATCCTTCGGGCCCTGTCCAAAAGGTTACGGGCCAGCGGAGATTTGACGCCCGAGAGCACGCGCGACACGTTGTCGGGAGAGAGACAGACATGCGTTGCGGCGCGACCGCAGGCCATGGAATCGTTCCGCCGTCCCGCTTCTTCGGAGGAACCCCGCCATGATCCCGCTGTCCCGTCTCGCCGGCGCCATCGCCGCAGCGAGTTTCGCCGTCACCGCCGTCACCGCCTTCGCCGCCGAGACCCGCCCCTATGACGCCCAGAGCTTCGCCGCGGCGCAAGCGGCCGGTTCGCCGATCGTCGTCGAGATCAGCGCCCCCTGGTGCCCGACCTGCAAGGCGCAGAAGCCGATCATCGAGAACCTGGCGAAAAGCGATGCCTACAAGGACCTCGTCATCTTCGAGGTCGATTTCGACAGCCAGAAGGACGCCGTGCGCAGCCTGGACGCCCGGATGCAGTCGACGCTGATCGCCTTCGACGGCGACAAGGAGACCGCCCGTTCGGTCGGCGACACCAAGCCGGACTCGATCGCGGCGTTGTTCCAGAGCGCCATCGCGCAATAGACGATGGCCAGCAGCGCGCTTTTCGCCTTCCTCGCGGGTGTCCTGTCGGTGCTGTCGCCCTGCGTCTTGCCGCTCCTGCCGATCGTCCTCGGCACGGCGGTGTCGCAACACCGCTTCGGACCGGCGGCGCTGTCCGGCGGCCTGGCGCTTTCCTTCGTCGCGATCGGCCTGTTCGTCGCAACGATCGGCTTTGCCGTCGGCCTCGACGCCGGGCTCTTCCGCAGCATCGGCGGCCTGATGCTGATGGGTGTCGGCATCATCCTCCTGCTGCCGGTGCTGCAAGTGCAAATCGCCGCCGCCGCCGGGCCTTTCGGCAACTGGACGGAACAGCATCTGGGCGGCTTCGACACCGCGGGGCTGCAAGGCCAGTTCGGCCTCGGGCTTCTGCTCGGCGCCATCTGGAGCCCCTGCGTCGGACCGACGCTCGGCGCCGCCTCCGTGCTGGCGGCCAGGGGCGAGAATCTCGGCGAGGTGGCGCTGGTGATGGGCGTGTTCGGCCTCGGCGCGGCACTGCCGCTGCTCGTCCTCGGCATGCTCTCGCGCGAGACCATGCTGCGCTGGCGCCATCGGATGATGGGTGCCGGCAAGGGCGGCAAGCAGGTCCTCGGCGGCCTGCTGGTGACGGTCGGCCTGGCCATCGTCACCGGTCTCGACAAGCAGCTGGAGGCGATCCTCGTCGGCGTGTCGCCGGCCTGGCTGACGCGCCTGACGACACAGTTCTGACCGGCAGACCGCCGCGACGCGCTCTGGGCCGAAAGCCGCGAGACGGAAACGCAGACAAGCAAAAGGCCCGCCGGCGATGCCAGGCGGGCCTTTGAACGTCAGGCGCCGAGGCGCAGCTGTCAGGCGGCGACGGTCGTGACCGGCTCGCGAACGGCGCGCTCGAACGAGCCGGGGTTCTGGCCCTTCAGGTATTCCAGGGCGGCCTTGGCCGAATCGCAGAGCGCGGCGAAAGCCTCGGGCTCGTGGATGGCGAGGTCGGACATGACCTTGCGGTCGACCTCGATGCCGGTCTTCGACAGGCCGTCGATGAAGCGGGCATAGGTCAGGCCGTGCTCGCGGACCGCGGCGTTGATGCGCTGGATCCAGAGGGCGCGGAAATTGCGCTTCTTGGTGCGACGATCGCGCGTCGCGTACTGCTTCGACCGGTCGACGGCGGCGAGCGCCGTGCGGATGGTGTTCTTGCGGCGGCCTCGGAAACCCTTGGCCTGCTCGAGAACCTTCTTGTGCTTGGCGTGCGAGGTGACGCCTCTTTTAACGCGTGCCATGATCTTGCTCCTTGATCTTTATGTCTGCCGGACCGCTCAGCGGTTGTACGGCATGTAAATCTTGACGATCCGCTCGTCGGGCTTGGACAGAATCATCGTCCCGCGCGCATTGCGAAGAAAGTCGTTGGAGCGTTTGATCATGCCATGGCGCTTGCCGGCGGCACCGGCCTTGACGTGGCCGTTGGCGGTGAACCGGAACCGCTTCTTGGCGCTGGCCTTGGTCTTCATCTTGGGCATTTTGCTCTCCTTGATGGGAAGCGCGACGGCACCCACCGCGCCGCGGTGGAGGGTGCCTGCAATACGAAGGACTTCGGATTGACGCGCATAGCGTTGGGAGCGAACACGGCATGCCCTGCCGGCCCGCTCGCTAGACGGCGCTGCTATAACCGGTTTGTGCCTGCCAAGGCAAGACCGGGATCGTGCGACATGTCCACTTGGCGCGCCACCGGCAGGCCGGCTCTCGCAGGCTGCCGGCAGGGGCCGGTGGACAGGGCGCGGCGGCTCAGGCGCGGGGAGCCAGAACCATCATCATCTGCCGGCCCTCGAGCTTGGGCTCGGCTTCGACCTTGGCGATCTCGGCCGTCTCCTCGCGAACCCGGTTCAGCAAGACCATTCCGAGGTCCTGATGCGCCATTTCGCGGCCACGGAACCGCAGCGTCAGCTTGACCTTGTCGCCCTCCTCGAAGAAGCGGCGGACCGCCTTCATCTTGGTCTCGTAGTCGTGATCGTCGATGTTCGGACGCATCTTGATCTCTTTGACCTCGACGGTCTTCTGGCGCTTGCGCTGCTCGGCGGCCTTCTTCTGGCCTTCGTATTTCAGCTTGCCGAGATCGAGGATCTTGCAGACGGGCGGATTGGCGGTCGGCACGATCTCGACGAGATCGAGGCCGGCCTCTTCGGCCATGGCAAGAGCCTCGGCGGTCGGTGTCGGCCCCCGGTTCTGTCCGTCGGTATCGATCAACTGGACAAAGGGAATCCGGATGTCCTTGTTGGAGCGCGGCCCCTCCTTCTGGGCGGGCGGCGCGCGAAATGGTCTGCGAATGGTCGTCGTCTCCTGGCTGTTTACGGTACGTCCTGGCTTCTGGTCCCAGTTCCGGATCGCCGGCATTCGCCGGGCGCCCGAGGCTGGTGGACGGGACAAGATCGGCGCCGACATGCCGGCGCCTGATCCCGCCGAATTCGTCGTCACCTACGCGGCACAAACCGTTGGTTTACGCGCGCCGAGCCCATATCTCCCATGATATAGCACGTTCGATCGAGGTTTTCACCTCGTCAAGCCAAGAATTGGCACTCCGCTGCTTCGAGGCCCCCGCCGAGGTTCCCGTGATGTCCCCCCTGCAACCGATCGATCTCCCACCTGAGTATCTGGATGTCGGCACGGGAACCGATCGCCGCGCCGTCGCCTACCGCGTCCAGTCGGGAGCGACGCCGTCGCTGCTGTGGCTCGGCGGCTACGCGTCCGACATGAAGGGCACCAAGGCTGCGCGGCTGGCGGCACTGGCGGCACGCGAGGGCTGGGGCTTCTGCCGGTTCGACTATTCCGGCCACGGCGAGTCGGCCGGCCCGTTCGTCGACGGCACGATCAGCCGGTGGTGCGAAGAAGCCGAGTCCGTGCTCGCAGCGACGCTTTCCGGCCCCGTGATCCTCGTCGGCTCGTCGATGGGCGCCTGGATCGCGCTTCGCCTCGCCGCCGGGATGCGGGCCCGGGGCGGCGGCCCGGCCGCGCTTCTGCTTCTTGCCCCGGCACCCGATTTCACCCGCCGGCTCGTGGTGCCGAACCTCTCCGCGGCCCAATGCGCCGATCTCGCGGCAAAGGGATACTGCACCGAACCCTCCCCGTATGGTCCGCCGATGATCTACAGTCGCGCCCTGATCGAGGACGGCGAGAGAAACCTCGTGATGGAAGGGCTGATCGAGACCGGCTGCCCCGTCCACATCATCCAGGGCATGCAGGACCCGGACGTGCCCTATTCCCACGCCCTCGATCTCGTCAGCCTGCTGCCGGCCGACGGCGTGACGCTCACTCTCGTGAAGGACGGCGATCACAGGCTGTCGCGCGCGGAGGATTTGGCCAGGATGGAGAGCGCGGTGAGGGCCCTCAGAGCCGAGGCGCAGATCACCCTGTCGCGATAGGTTCCCGCTGCCGGCGTGGCCGTTTCAATTCGTCTTGCAATTGAGATAATTTTGTCACACCGGCCCGCGCCGGAGTGGCGATGGATCCGCAGTCCATTGATGGGCAGGGGATTTTCGCTGAAGCCTTGTTTCCAGCACCCGCGCGCGGACATTGTGCACCCGGCCGTCCAACCCGTTCGCACCCGCTCTACTTGTGTGAACCCTGTGTCACCACCGCGGCCCCCAGATTGCAGGCGTTGACAGTTTTCTGCAACGCACTCACCATCCCTAGATCAACTTTCGCATCCATCCGCTCACCGGAGGATATAGAATGCATAAAATCCGCGCATATGGCGCCGGGTTAGCGCTTGTTCTTTGCCTTGTACTGCCGTCTCAAGCAGAAACGGTAGCGCCGGACTTCATGTCGATAGGATCGAGCGCCGTTGCGCCACTTGGTCATCGCTTGTTCTGCAAGGCGCAGCCGAATGAGTGCCGCACGGATACGCCGGCTCCGGCAGAACGGCTAGAACTCGAACCGGAGATCATGAAAACGATCGCGGAGATCAACACGGCGGTCAATCAGATGATCCGTCCGGTATCGGACCAAATCCAGTTCGGCGTCGAGGAACACTGGACCTATCCCGACAACAGCGGCGACTGCGAAGACTATGCCCTCTTGAAGCGTCGCAAGCTCCACGCTGCCGGGATCGCCCTGTCGGATCTCCTCATCACCGTGGTCCGAAAGGCCAATGGCGAAGGCCACGCGATCCTGACCTTGACCACCACCTCCGGCGACTATGTGCTCGACAATCTGGACTGGCGGGTGAGGCCATGGCGGGAGGCCCCCTATACCTACTTGAAGCGGCAGAGCAGCGACGATCCGGAGAAGTGGCAGACCATCACCGCCGATACCGACGTCCTCGTCAGCGCCGTCGCGCGCTGACGCCGGCCGACCTTCCGGCAGGCCTGTCGCGAATGGCCACGCATGGGCCATTGCGCTTCGACGGGCGTTGCCGCGCTGCCGGCGGGAGGCGCCCCCAAACTTTTCGCCGATCAGCCGCGCTTTATAAACCAGTTAAGGGACGGCTTCGCTAGGAGGCTTATAACCTCGACTTTCCATCGATGAGGATGGCAGACGTCGAGGACCCAAGCCCGATGACCCAAGCCCGATGATCGACGATCGTTTTCAGGATGACGCGTTGAGCGACGCGGCGCTGGCGAGAGCGGTGGAAGCGGCCCTGCGCCGACTGCGGATCGTCGCTGTCGGATCGGACGAGGCACGGTTGCGCTCGGCCGTCGACGAACTCGGCAGCAAGAAGACGCCGCGCCTCGCCGCCCCGAAACTCGCCGACAATCCTTACGCGGAAACGCAGATCCAGCCGTTTTGCGCCGAATCGGCGAGGGCCGATCGTCGAGATCCCGCCTGAGCCGGCATTGCAAGCCGGGTAGAATTCAGGTCTCGTCGTCGCCGGACATTTCGTCCGACGGTCCGGGAATTACATAGCGGCCTGACAGCCATCGGTTCAGGTCCACGTCCTTGCAGCGGGCGGAGCAGAACGGATAGGCCTCGCGATCGGAAGGTCGTCCGCATTCAGGGCATTTGCGCTTCGGCCGGAGCGGCGTGACGACGCCGTCGCTCATGTCGCAGCGGCCGCCTGGCCGGCCTCGCGCCACGGCGCGTGGATGTCAAATCCCTCGCCGCCGATCAGAGCGATCGTCTCGTAGAGCGGCAATCCGACGACATTGGTGTATGAGCCGACGAGGCGCACGACGAAGCTGCCCGCCAGGCCCTGGATGGCATAGCCACCGGCCTTGCCGCGCCATTCGCCGGAAGCGATGTAGGAGTCGATGTCGTCGCGCGACAGCCGCTTGAAACGCACGCGCGTTTCCACCAGCCGCTGACGCTGCGTGCCGTCCGGGCCAATCAGGCAGACCCCGGTATGAACGCGGTGGGTGCGGCCGGAAAGGATGCGCAGATTGGCGACGGCTTCCTCGGCAAGTTCTGCCTTCGGCAGGATCTGTCGTCCGACGGAGACGACGGTGTCGGCGGCAAGTACCATACGTCCCTCCCTCTCGCCGCGCTCGTTCAAAACGTCGAAAGCTGCTTCCGCCTTGGTCTTGGCGAGCCGTTTGGCCAGGGATCGCGGATGTTCGCTCTTCTGCGGCGTCTCGTCGATATCGGCCGGCAGCAGGCGCTCCGGCTCGATGCCGGCCTGCTGCAGAAGTTCCACGCGCCGCGGCGAGCCGGAGGCCAGGACGAGGTAAAGCCGCTGTGCCATCGGCAGGGTGGCCCGCCGACTACTTGAAGCGGTAGGTGATGCGACCCTTGGACAGGTCGTAGGGGGTCATCTCGACCAGCACCTTGTCGCCGGTCAGCACGCGGATGCGGTTCTTGCGCATCCGACCGGCCGTATGAGCGATGATCTCGTGGTCGTTCTCGAGCTTGATGCGGAAGGTCGCATTCGGGAGGAGTTCGGTCACCAGACCCGGGAATTCGAGAACTTCTTCTTTCGCCATAAGCGTCTTAACCTCAAAGGGGCCGCGATCGGGCAGGCCCGTACGGCAGGGAATCGCCGCATCCTGCGGCGGCCATGCATTTCAGAATTGGCCCTAGATCAGATGGATTGGCCGAAAAAGCAAGGCGAGATGGCGCTAATACACCATCGTGCCAGCGAAATCAGCTTCCCTGCGATCTGTCGGATCGCCCTGGGTGGAAGCGGTCCCGGCCCGTCGCTAGCCGGAGATACGCTCCACGTCGGCGCCGCAAGCCACGAGCTTCTCCTCCAGCCGCTCGAAGCCGCGGTCGAGATGGTAGACGCGGTTGACCGTCGTCTCGCCTTCCGCGACGAGTCCGGCGATGACCAGCGACACCGAGGCGCGCAGATCCGTCGCCATCACCGGGGCACCGGCCAGCCGCTCCACGCCCTCAATGCGCGCCACCTGGCCGGAAAGCGAAATCTTCGCGCCGAGCCGGGCGAGTTCCTGGACATGCATGAAGCGGTTCTCGAAGATCGTCTCGGTGATGTGCGAGATGCCGGACGAGCGCGTCATCAGCGCCATGAACTGCGCCTGAAGATCGGTCGGAAATCCGGGGAAGGGGTCGGTGATGACGTCGACGGGGTGCACCCCGCCGCCGTTGCGCGTTACCCGGATGCCGTTCGGCGCCTGGCTGATCTCGGCGCCGGCCTGGCGAAGGGCGGTGAAGGCGCTCTGCAGGAGGGCGGCATCGGTGCCTTCGAGAACGACGTCGCCGCCGGTCATCGCGACGGCCATGGCATAGGTGCCGGTCTCGATGCGGTCGGGCAGGACGCGGTGGCGGGCACCGGACAGGGAGGTCACGCCCTGGATGGTGATGGTCGGCGTGCCGGCGCCCGAAATCTTCGCGCCCATGGCATTGAGGCAGGTCGCAAGGTCGACGACTTCCGGCTCGCGCGCGGCGTTCTCGATGACGGTCTCGCCCTTGGCAAGCGAGGCCGCCATCATCATCACATGCGTCGCGCCGACCGAGACCTTCGGGAAGACGAAGCGGTTGCCGACGAGGCCGCCCTTGGCCTCGGCGTTGATGTAGCCGCGGTCGATGTCGATCGTGGCGCCGAGCGCACGCAGGCCGTCGATGAAGAGATCGACCGGACGCGTGCCGATGGCGCAGCCGCCGGGAAGCGAGACCTTGGCCTTGTGCATGCGGGCCAGCAGCGGACCGATCACCCAGAAGCTCGCGCGCATTTTCGACACCAGCTCGTAGGGCGCGGTGGTATCGACGATGGTGCGGGCGGTGAAATGGATGGTGCGCCCGTTCGCCGGCGTCTGGCTGAGACGCTTGCCGGAAACCGAATAGTCGACGCCGTGATTGCCGAGGATGCGGATCAGCTGCTCGACATCGGCCAGATGCGGCACGTTCTCGAGCGTCAGCGTGTCGTCCGTCAGGAGCGAGGCGATCATCAGCGGCAGGGCCGCGTTCTTGGCGCCGGAAATCGGGATCACCCCGTTCAGCGTGTTACCGCCCCTGATGCGAATACGGTCCATGAAGTCGGGTCCAAGCTTGCCGAGAGTGCCAGAAGTGCCGCCACTGGTAGCGATCTGCACAGGGATGGGGGGCCGGCGGATGCAGGACGTGGGGCAGAGCCCCGTCCGTCGCGGCCGCGCGCACAGCCCCTATGATGGCCCGATCTACACCAGTGCCGCCTTACATTCAAATGCGTTGCCCATCGACGGAAACTTCGGCCGGGAACCTCCGGCGGATCAGGGCCGCACGAGGATGGTGAGCCCGAAGACGACGAAGGCGACGACCGCCAGCTTCCAGAAATCGCCGCGCTTGCGCAGGCCCGGCAGGCCGAGCGGCCGGATCAGCTGGACCAGCATCAGGAGAATGAAGAGGGCGGAGAAGAACTTGGTCATCGGGTGACCGTCTTAGCGAAGCGCACGAGGCTTAGCCAGTCGCCGGACGGAGCGGCAGTCCGGGACGCGGCCGAAACCCCTGTCTGGTGTTTTCGCGATTTTCGCGAAGGAACCGCGCCAGACCCTCTCGGGGATGCGGAAAGGGTGAACACTGCCGCCAAGGTCCGCGCCTCGATGTAGGGCTTTAGATCGCCTGCAGTTCGCCCTGGGCGACGACGGGACCCGTCGGATTGCCGGTCGGCGATCCGCCGAGGGGTTCGAGCGTGATGGCGAGAACGCCGCCCTTGGCGACCAGCGCCGGCGGAATCTCGATGCGCAGTGTTCCCTGCTGTGCCAGGACGCCGAGCGAGAGCGGCGCCTTGCCGGGTTCGATCAGCCAGAGCTCATGCGCATGCGCCGGGTCGGCGCCGACGGCGATGGGGACGAGCGTCGCGCTCGCCGAGCCGGGATAGACCACCGCCGCGTAGAGCGGCGGGCCGCTTTCGCCGGCGAGCGAGGCCGTCAGCGGTTCGACCGGCGGACCGGGGCTGGCGGCGACGAGGAGTGCGGCAAGGCTCGCGGCGGCGACGCCAAGCGAGCCGAGCCCGAGCCACTGCCAGGCGCCGGAGACGCGGCGGCCCGTTGTGGCGCGTGCCTCCGCCCTTGGGGGAAAGGCTGCCCGCACCCGCAGGATGCGGCCGAGATCGCCGTCGATCGACTCCCAAAGGCCGGCGGGGGGTGCCACGGACTGCGCAGCAGCAACCATCGGACCGAGGCGGTTCTGCCAGTCGTCGACGGCGCGAGCGAAGACGGCGTCGTGGCGCATCCGCCGCTCGGCCTTGATGCGCCCGGCACTATCGAGCACGCCCAGAGCATATTCCGCGGCGAGCATGTCGTCTTCGGGAGGATCGGTGAATTCGCTCATGGCTGCAGGCAGTTCTTCAGGCGCTGCAGGCCGCGGCGGATGAGGCTCTTCATCGTGCCGAGGGGCAGGCTCTCGTCGGCGGCAAGGGTCTCGTAGGTCCGCCCGCCGAAGAAGGCCGAAACGATCGCGCCGCGTGTCCTGGCGTCGAGTGTCTCGAGGCAGGCCGTGAGCTGCCGGTTCTCCTCGACGCGCTCCATCTGCGTGAGGACGTCGGGCGCATCCTCGGCGACGTCGAGAGCATCGTCGATGGCGCGGTGGAAGGCCCGCGGGCCGAGGGCGCGCTGGCGGTCGATCGCGCGGTTGCGGGCAATGGTGGCCAGCCAGGTGATCGGGCTGGCGCGCGAGGGATCGAACCGCTCCGCCTTGTTCCACACCGTAAGGTAGACATCCTGCAGCACGTCTTCCGCCTCTTCCCTGTCGGGCAAGATACGCAGGCAGACGCCAAATAGCTTCGCGGACGTCCGCTCATAGATGTCGCGCAAGGCGGCGCGGTCGCCCCCTGCCACGGCTTCGAGCCGTTCCACCAGATACTGCCGCCCCTCGTCCGGTGTCACCGCGTCAAAACTCACCTGTCTCCATCCCGGCCACAGCCGAACAGCCCCGTCCGACGAAAGTCAACCGCCGGCCGCGGCGTCGGGCCTCAATAGGGCGCCTCGGCCGTCCCCATCTCGACATAGACCGATTTCAACTGGGTATAATGTTCGATCGCCGCCCGTCCGTTCTCGCGGCCGAAGCCCGAGCGCTTCATGCCGCCGAACGGCATCTCGACCGGCGTCAGATTGTAGGCGTTGATCCAGCAGGTGCCGGCCTTCAGCCGGGCCACGACGCGGTGGCCGCGGGCGATGTCGCGGGTGAAGACGCCGGCGGCAAGTCCCATCTCGCTGTCGTTGGCGCGGGCGATCACCTCCTCCTCCCCGTCGAAGTCGAAGACGCACATCACCGGGCCAAAGATTTCCTCGCGGCCGATCCGCATCGTGTCGGTGACATCGGTGAACACCGTCGGCTCGACGAACAGGCCGTCGGCGAAGTTCTCCGGCCGCGCCGCCCGGCCACCGGCGGCGAGCGTCGCACCCTCGGCCTTGCCGAGGTCGAGATAGGCGAGGACGCGGTCGTACTGGGCGCGCGAGACCAGCGGGCCCATTTCGGTCGCTTCGTCCAGCGGATCGCCGAGGCGGATCTTTTCCGTGCGGGCGACGAGCTTTTCCACGAAGGCTGTGCGCACCGAGCGCTCGACGAAGACGCGCGTGCCGTTCGAGCAGATCTGCCCGGTCGAGTAGAAATTGCCGAGAATCGCGCCGGAGACGGCCGCGTCGAGATCGGCGTCGGCAAAGACGATGATCGGCGACTTGCCGCCGAGTTCGAGCGTGACGGGCTTGAGGCCCTCGCTCGCCGCCTGCATCACGCGCACGCCGGTGGCGATCGAGCCGGTGACGGACACCTTCGCCACCTTGGGATGGCCGACAAGCGCCGCGCCGACCTCGCCGCCGCCCTGGACGACGTTGAAGACACCGGCGGGCAGGCCGGCCTCGACAAGAACCTCGGCGAGCTTCAGCGCCGAGAGGGGAGTCACTTCAGAGGGCTTGAAGATCATCGCATTGCCGCAGGCGAGCGCCGGCGCGGCCTTCCAGCAGGCGATCTGGACCGGATAGTTCCAGGCGCCGATGCCGACGCAGACGCCGAGCGGCTCGCGGCGGGTGTAGGCGAAGGAGCCGCCGAGATCGATGTATTCGCCCTTGATGTCGGCAGCGAGCGCGCCGAAGAATTCGAGGCAGTCGGCACCGGAGGCCGCGTCGGCGACGAGCGTTTCCGCCAGCGCCTTGCCGGTATCGAGCGTCTCGAGTTCGGAGATCTTGCGGTTGCGGGCCCGCAGGATGTCGGCCGCACGGCGCAGCACCCGGCCGCGCTCGGCGCCGGTGCGGGCAGCCCATTCGGCCTGTCCGCGCGCGGCGGCGGCGACCGCCGCCTCGATCAGCGCCGGCGTCGCCGCATGCAGGCGCGCGATGACCTCGCCGGTGGCGGGATAGAGGCTGTCGAAGCCTGCGCCCGCTGCGTCCTCGACATAGGCGCCGTCGATGAAGTGGGAGTGTGTCGGCTGTGCGCGCATCGGATCGCCCTTTTCTTCCGTCGTCGCGGCACTTCTACAGCGACGCGGCGCCGAGGCTACCCCATTTGCGACAGGTACCCTGCAAGCCAGGCTTCGGAACTCTCCGGCGAAAGCTCGGTTTGACGACAGGCAACCCGTCAACGAGGAGACCAGAGATGAGCACGCTGCAACCGACGCCGCATATCACCGTCACGCCCGAGACGCGGCCGGTGAACGTCTTCCTGAACGACAATGTCATCGCCTCGACAAAGCAGGCGCTGGTCCTGCAGGAGGGAAACGCCCAACCGGTGCTCTACATCCCGAAGGAGCATGTCGCGATGGAATTCCTTCTGCCAACCGATCGGCGTACGACCTGTCCCCATAAGGGCGAGGCCAGCTATTGGACGATCTCGGCCGGTAATGCGTCGGCCGAAAACGCGGTCTGGGGCTACGACACGCCGAAGGACGGCGTGCTGGCAATCGCAGGCCATGTCGCCTTCTATCCCGACAAGGTCCGCATTCAGGTGGGCTGACCGCAAGGCCACAGGGCGACAGGCCGGGCGGAACCGTTGGGGGTGCAACGGGTTAGGGCTGCCAGGGACGTCTCACTGCAAGGAAATTCCAATGCGCAAGCTTCTTCTCGCCACCGCAGCGCTCGCCGCGCTCGGTGCCGGTTCCGCCATGGCTGACCAGATCGTCGTCAAGGACAGCGGGCCGATGGCCGGGCCTGTCGTCGCCGTCGTTCCCGCGCCGGACAGTGTTCGCAGCTACGTCGTCGCCAATCCGCGGCCGGCCGTTCGCCTCGAGGGCGAGATCGTGCAGGGCTATGTCGTGCCCGGCGATGTCGAACTCGTGCCGGTGCCGGATAACCCCGACTATGTCTACTTCTACGCCGGCGACAACCGCCCGGTGATCGTTCGCGCTGAGGATCGGTCGGTCGTCTATGTCGACGCCGACACGGTGGTCGACGACGGCATCCCGGACGAGCTGATCGGCTATGTCCGCGACAACCCGGTCGATCCCCTGGTGCTCGAGGGTGACATCGCCGTCGGCTACGAGGTGCCGGTCGATGCCCGGCTGCAGCCGGTCGACGGCTACAAGGGCTACAGCTACTTCTATCACAACGGTCAGCCCTACGTGGTCGACCAGACGAGCCGGCGCGTCGTCTACTACCCGCGCTGAAGCGTCAAACAGACCTTAGGAAACGCCGCCTCCGGGCGGCGTTTCGCGTTTGCGCTAGAGCATGATCCGGAAAGGTGGCTTCCGGCTTTCGGAAAGAGATCATGCGGAAACAAAGGACGAAAGCGGGACGGCGAGTCGAAGAAAAGCCATCCCGCTTTAGCGGTCGCTGTGCCCGAGGTCGCGGCCGGGATCCATGACGTCGCGCACCCTCTGCTTCAACACCTTCGCCTCGGGAAAGCCGCCGTCGCGCTTGCGCTCCCAGATCAGCGCACCGTCGCAACTGATCTCGAAGATGCCGCCCGTTCCCGGGATCAGCGCCACTTCCCCAAGATCCGGTCCGAAGGTCGACAGAAGCTCCTGCGCCATCCAGCCCGCGCGCAGCAGCCACTGGCACTGGGTGCAATAGGTGATGGTGATCCGGGGTCCGGGCATGTCGATCCTCGCTGGCGGTTGTTCCAGACATGGCTGGGCCCGGCGCCGCTGGCAAGCGGTCCGGGCCCACACGTGGCATTCCGGGAGGAGCGGCTTCCGCCGAAGGAGCGGCCGGCCGATACGCGCCGGCCTTCCTATCCGCTGGCGACTGCGTGGAATCAGCTCTTGGCGCTGGCGACGAGCACCGGCGTGTTGCGAAACTGCTCGGGGAACATCTCTTTCAGATTGTCGATCTTCGGCTGGTCGTGGATGACGATGTAGGGATAGGTCGGATTCTGCACGAGGAAGTCCTGGTGATAGGCCTCGGCCGGGAAGAAGCGCGCCCCGTCCTCGAGCGTCGTGACGATCTTGCCGGGATAGACGCCGGTCTTGTCGAGCTGGGCGATATAGGCCGCCGCGACCTTGGCCTGCTCGGGCGTCGTCGGAAAGATCGCCGAGCGGTACTGCGTGCCGCTGTCCGGGCCCTGCCGGTTCAGCTGGGTCGGATCGTGCGCGACCGAGAAATAGATCTGGAGAAGTTCGCCATAGGTCACTTCCCGGGGATCGTAGGTGATCGCGACGGCTTCGGCATGGGCGCTCCGTCCGCCCGAAACGGTCTCGTAGGTGGCTGTTTCGGGCGTGCCGCCGGCATAGCCGGAGACGGCATTGCTGACGCCCTCGACATGCTGGAACACGCCTTGGACGCCCCAGAAGCAACCGCCGGCGAGGATCGCGGTCTCCTGGGTCTTGCCGGCGCTCTCGTCGACGGCCGGGGCGGGAATGACGAAGGCGGCATCCGCCGCCTGAGCCGGAAGCCGGCCCATGAGGGTCGCCCCGCCGGCGACGACCAGCGTGACGACCGCGGCAGAGGCGGCGAAACGCAAGCGCCGGGAGCGGCTGGCTGAAGTCGAGGACATCGATGTTTCCCTTATCTGGTGAGCGTCTGGTCGGCGTCTGGCAAACGGCGGGGCGCCCTCTGGCGCGATGCGGCGGCCATACCGGCCACGCCTGCCACTGATGAGCGGTGACCCGCCGCATTCCGGCTTTGGTGAAGAACTCCGCCCATCGATAAATGCGCATGCCGCGCATCCCGTGCAAATCACAGCTGCGGCAATGACGATGACAGGATCGAAGGGTGGCCGGCCGCCCCGACCCCGCGCGGGATCGGGGCGGGGTCGCAGGTCAGCTCGGGCAGTCGGTCTTCGCGGGATCGGATGCCGTCGCGGCGGTCGCCATCGCATCGGTCGACGCCATGGCGTCGCCGGGCTTCATGGCGTCGGCGGTTTTCATCGCATCGCCGGCTTTCATGGCATCGTCGGCTTGCATCGCATCCTCGGCTTTCATGGCATCGGCAGGCGCCATCGCGTCGGCGGCTTTCATCGCATCGGCCGACATGGCGTCGTGCGGCTTGGCGCAGTCGGCCATCGCATCCATGGCCAAAGCCCCGCCCGAAAGCGCGGCGGAGCCGCTCAGGACGAGGAGCGTCAAAGCGATGGTACGCAGGAGCATGGTCATGACAGTTTCCTTCATTGCGGGAATCGCGCCCGTCCCGGGTCGCGCTTTGCGTCGCCGCGAATGCGGCGCGACGCGCCTGTTGCAGCGGCCTGCCGACCCGCGGGGACGGGCCGGTCGCTGCCATTGCCAAAATCGGCGCCAAAATCGGCGCCGGAACCGGCGGACTCTCCTCCGATCGTCGCGTCTTGCGATGCGACTGAAGCCGCCGGCTTCGTCAAAGGAGAATTCGCAGAAGCAACGGGATCGGTTACGCTCTCACCCCTTCGTGATGGGCGCTCGCCTCACAGGCCGCCCCGCTGTGCCCCGGCACCCGGCATTCTCGTGTTATATTTTCGTGCTATCGTGTAACCGGAGGGCCCGTTCCCACGAACTCATCGTGGTGTGGAGGCCGAACGGACATGGCGTGATCCCCATCGAAACACGGATGAAGGCGCTGATGATTGCCGGCCTCGGGGGCGACGCGGTCTCCTATCGCGCTCTCCTCGAGGAACTCGGCCGTTATCTCAGGCGCTATTTCGTCCGCCGTCTGGGGCCGGGCCGCGTGGACGACGCGGAGGATCTCGTGCAGGAGACGCTCATCGCCGTCCATGACCGGCGGGGTACCTACGATATCGAGAGGCCCTTCACCGTCTGGCTGCATGCGGTGGCGCGCTACAAGCTGATCGACTATTTCCGACATCATAAGGTTCGTGCCGCCGTACCGATCGACGATGTCGACGGCTTGTTCGCCGCCGATGCAGCGGAGGCGGCCATGGCTCGCCTCGACGTCGACCGCCTGCTCGAATCGATTCCGCCGCGCTCGCGTGCCCTGATCCGCAGCGTCAAGTTGAACGGCGATACCATCGCCGAGACCGCCGCCGTCACCGGCATGTCGGAATCGGCGGTGAAAGTCGGGATCCATCGCGGCGTGAAAGCACTGGCCATGAGAATGCGAGGGCAGGTTGCGCGGCGCGACGAATGAACTCATCGACCGGCTGAGCGCCGATCTCGCGCCCGTGAGCCGACATGCGCTGGCGCGGCGGCTTGGCATGGGGCTTCTTACCGGTGCGCTCGTGGCCGTGGTGGCGATGCTCGTGGGCATCGGTCCACGGGCCGATTTCGTCCCCGCGCTCGCCCTGCCGAGCTTCTGGATCAAGCTGGTCTATACGGCGCTGCTGCTGCTGGCCGGCTTTCTGTCGCTCGGCGACGTGGCCCGGCCAGCGGGGTCGGCGCGACGCGGTGCATGGCTCGCCCTCGTCGTGCTGGCGATCGTCGCGGTCATGGGCACGGTGCAGTATCTGACGACGTCGCCGCCGGCCCGCAATGGCGTGCTGTTCGGGCATTCCGCCAACGTCTGCCCCGTCGCCATCCTGGCGCTGTCGGTGCCGATCTTCCTCGGTGCGGTCTGGGCGCTGCGGGGACTGGCGCCGACACGGCTGACGCTTGCCGGTGCCGTCGCCGGCTTTTGCGCCGGCGCCGCGTCTGCGCTGATCTACTCGTTTTCCTGCGGCGAGACCGGCATCGCCTTTCTCGCCAGCTGGTACACGCTGGGAACGCTTGCCAGCGCCGGCCTCGGCGCACTTTTCGGGCGCCTGGCGCTGCACTGGTAGCGCCCGTCGACGGAGCGGGCGAAATCGACCGCCCGGCCGATTGATCCCGGCTGCGTCCACGCTATGTGAGCGCGATGCTTCTGGCGCGGACACGGCGCGGCTGCTAGCCTTTTCCCACCGCAATGGACTGATCGCAGCCGATGGCATCGCTGTACAAATACGCCTGGAAGCACACAAAGCGCGACCAGATCTGGATGCTGGTCGTCGTGGCCCTGTCGATCCCGGCGCTTTTCTTCTCGCTGAACCTCCCCAAACTCATCGTCAACGGCCCGATCCAGGGCCAAGGTTTCGAGCGCGGGATGAGCACCCAGACCTATCTCGGGATCTCGCTGCCCGATTGGCTGCCGCTCGGCGGCGGCCTCTCCTTGTTCGACGGCTTCACGCTCGACCGCCTGATGGCGCTCTACGTCCTCAGCGGCCTCTTCCTCTTGATGGTCATCGTCAACGGCTGGTTCAAATACTACCTCAACACCTACAAGGGCCGGCTCGGCGAGCGCATGCTGCGCCGCATGCGCTTCGAGTTCGTCGATCTCGTCCTGCGCTTTCCCATCCTGCGCTTCCGCCAGCTCCGCTCGCCCGAGGTCGCCTCGATGATCAAGGACGAGTTGGAGCCGATCGGCGGCTTCATCGGCGAAGCCTTCGTCACCCCCGTCTACCTGATCAGCCAGGTGCTGACGGCGATCGTCTTCATCTTCGTCCAGAGCGTCCAGCTCGGCATGGTGGCGATGGCGGTGATGGTCATCCAGATCGTGCTGATCCCGCGCATGCGGCGGCGCCTGCTCGTTCTCGGCCGCCAGCGCCAGCTGACGGCGCGCATGTTCGCCGGCCGGGTCGGCGAGATCGTGGAGGGCATCGCCAGCGTCCACACCAACGACACGTCCAACTACGAGCGCGCCGGGGTCGCCGAAGAACTCGGCCGCATCTACCTGATCCGCTTCGACATCTACCAGTGGAAGTTCCTGGTCAAATTTCTGAACAATTTCCTCAGCCAGGTGACACCCTTCATCTTCTATCTCTTCGGCGGCTATTTCGCGATCCGCGGCCAGCTCGACATCGGCCAGCTGGTCGCGGTGATCGCCGCCTACAAGGACCTGCCCTCGCCGCTGAAGGACCTGATCGACTGGGACCAGAGCCGGCTCGACGTGACGGTTAAGTACGAGCAGGTGGTCGAGCAGTTCGACGTCGACAACATCGCTGATGCCGCGCTGCAGAAGCCGGTGATGGAGCGCATCCCGGCGCTCGCCAGCGGCTTCGCCCTGACCAGCGTCGGAGCCAAGGACGATTCCGACGGGCGCCTGTTCGAGCAGGTGACGCTCGACCTGCCGCTCGGCGAGCGGGTCGCCGTGGTCTCGGGCATCGGCGAGGGGGCCGAGCATGTCGCCGAGGTGCTGGGGCGGCTGCGGCCGGCTGATGTCGGCCAGATCATCCTGGCCGGCGAAGCGCTCGACAAGCTGCCGGAGGCCGTGACGGGCCGGCGCGTGGCCTATGTCGATGCCTCGCCGTATTTTCCAAGGGCGACGCTGCGCGATACGCTCCTCTATAGCCTGCGCCATTATCCCGTGAAACAGGGCCCCCGCGGCAAGAACGCCGAGGAGGCGAAAATCCGCCACGAGACGAAACGCTCGGGCAATACGCTGCTCGACGTGCGCGACGACTGGATCGACTACGAGGCGCTGGGGCTTGCCTCGCCTGAAGAGCTCGGCCACCGCCTCGCGGAGATTCTGAAGCTCGTGATCCTCGATCGCGACGTCCACCTCTTCGGCCTGCGAACGCGCGTGCCGGCCGAATTCCAGGAAGAGGTCGCCGCGACGGTGCTCCAGTCGCGGCATGCCTTCCGCGACCTGCTCGCGGCCGAGGACATGGAGGCCTATGTCGAGCCCTTCGATTCCGATCGCTACATCGCCAATGCCTCGATCATGGAGAACATCGTCTTCGGCGCGCCCGTCGACCAGCGCCTCGGCCTGTCGCAGTTCTATGTCCACCCGTTCGCCCGCGACACCCTGCGCGCCACGGGGCTTTCGTCCGACCTCTTCGAGATCGGCCGCAACATCGCCGCGACGATGATCGAACTGTTCGGCGAGCTCGAGCCGGGAAATCCGCTGCTGCAGCGCATCTCGGTGATGACGCCGGAGGAACTCGGCGACTACCGCCAGGTCCTCTCGCGCGCCGCCGGGCGCACCTACGAGCAGGCGGGCGATGCCGAGCGTGCGGCCCTCGTGCGGCTCGCCCTCAGCTATATCGAGCCGAGCCATCGCCTGGGGATCATCGACGATGCCTTCAGGCAGCGCGTCGTCGAGACCCGCCGCATCTTCCGCGAGAAGATCCCCGAGGAACTGGCCGGCATGCTGGTCTTCCACGATGCGGACGCCTTCAACCCGGCCGCCTCGATCCAGGACAACATCCTCTTCGGCCGCATCGCCTACGACCTCGCCAATGCGACCGCGGCGGTGGAGGGCCTTCTCCTGCGCACCTTCGACGAACTCGGTCTGTCCGACATCGTCCAGGCGGCCGGCCTCTACTACGACGTCGGCGCCGGGGCCAAGCGCCTGTCGGTCGGCCAGCAGCAGAAGCTCGCGCTCGCCCGCGCACTGATGAAGGCGCCGGACTACCTCATCGTCAACCGCGGTCTTTCGGCGCTCGATGCCGACAGCCAGTCCCGCATCATCGAGGCGACGCTGGCCTATGGGAAGCGTGCCGAAGCGCCCTTCGGCACCTTCTGGGTTCTCGCCTCGGCGCAGCACGCCGAGCTTTTCGACAGGGCGATCGAGTTCAAGGCTGGCCGCGTCGTCGCCGATGCTCCGATCGAGGGCAAGGTGCCGGCCTTCGTCGAGGAGGTCGAGGAGATCGAGGAAGCCGAAGCGGGGCAGGCGAGCAACGGATCCGCCGGTCCACAGGCCGGCAAGACCCGCCCGGAGATGGCAGGATCGCCCACCGAGGACGAGGCGGAAGTGCCGGGGGAGACCCCTTTGCCGCCCCCGCCTGAAGCCGGAAGCGCTGCGACGGTTCGCTGATGGGCCCGTCTTCGCTCCGTTCCGGCTGTGAACTTGGCACGCGACGGGGCTTGTCACCTGCTTTGGGATGACGGACAGTCACGCAGGCACCATATAAAACGTGATCTGTCATCAAGCGGATCAAAGACTTCAGTAGAGCAAGGCGTTTCATCTCTTGCGGAGATCGTTGACGACATGAGCCAGTTGAAGAACGAGGTCGATATCCTGCGGCGGGTGCCGCTGTTTTCGGGCGTCGATTCGCCGAAACTGAAGCTCCTCGCCTTCACCTCGCAGGTGGTCCGCTACCGCAAGGACGAGACGCTCTTCCGGGAAGGCGATGTCGGCGACAGCGCCTATGTCATTCTCAGCGGCAATGCCCGGGTCTTTGCGACCACGCCCCAGGGCCGGATCGACCTTGCCGAGGTCGGCGAGACCGATTTCGTCGGCGAGATCGCCATCCTCTGCGACGTTCCGCGCACGGCGACCGTCGAGGCGACGTCGGATCTGACGGCGTTGAAGGTCAACAAGGAGTGTTTCGGCGAACTCCTGACCACTTTCCCCTCCATGGGCATCGCGATGCTTCGGGAACTCGGTTTTCGACTCAGCCGGACGACGGCGGACCTCGTCGCGGCCGAAAGCCGGAACGCCCGTGGGTGATGCCGCAGAGGTAAGGTCGGGAAGGCGCGCGGCGTCCTTTCCCGCCCGCAGGGGCTGATGGCGGTGGACGGGGCGGACGGCGGTGCTTTCACCATCAAGGTCTGGGGTGCCCGCGGTACCTTGCCAGGCTGCGGCGAGGGGCAGACCGCCTTCGGCACGGAAACCTGCTGCGTCGAGATGCAGATCGACGGCCACCGGCTGATCTTCGATGCGGGAACCGGCATCGTCGCGCTGGGCCGTGAGATGGCGGCCGAAGGCGCCGGCGGTGCCGATCTCTTCTTCAGCCATGTCCACTACGACCACATCATGGGCCTGCCCTTCTTCCTCCCGCTCTACAAGCCGGGATGCAGGATTTCCGTCTCGGCCGGGCACATGCTGGACGGGCGATCCTGCGCCGACATCGTCACCGACTATATGCGCGCGCCCTTCCTGCCGATCACGCCGAAGGTCTTCTCCGCCGACGTGGACTATCGCAGCTTTCAGCCGGGGGACGGGCTGACCCCGCAGGCCGGAATCGAGATCGCGACGGCGCGGCTGCGCCATCCGAACGGCGCCGTCGGTTACCGCGTCAGTCATCGGGGTCGCGTGGCCGCCTATGTCACCGATACCGAGCACGAGCCGGGCGAGACGGACGCAGCGGTGCTCGGCCTGTTCGAGGGGGCGGACATCGTCTTCTACGATACCACCTACACCGATGAGGAGATGGAAAAGTACCGGGGCTACGGCCACTCTTCCTGGCAGGAGGGCGTTCGCCTGGCCGAGGCGGCCGGCGCCCGCCAGCTCGTGCTTTTCCATCACGCCCATTACCGCGACGACGCCGCCCTGGCGCGCATCGAGGCGGAGGCGCGCGCCGTCTTCCCGAACGTGGTCGTCGGCCGCACCGGGCTCGCCTTCCGCCTTGCCGAGCCGGTCGATCGCCGGGAGGACGTGGATGGCGGTCACGACTGAAGAGGACGATGCGCAGCGCGTGACGGGTTGGATCCGCCCATCGGAGATCCTGGCCCAGCTTCGCGGCGCCGATCTCGCCCAGACGCTGTCTCCCAGCATCAGGGAGCAGGTGGTGCGCAAGGACGATGTCGGCGAGGTTCTGGTGAAGATCATCCAGATCTTCATCGTCTCCTTCGTGGCGCTCCTCTACGTGCTGGCGCCGCGGCCGACCGACATCGGCACGCTGTGGTCGCCGACGCCCTATTTTCTCTCCGCCTATCTCGTCCTGACCTTTGCCGGGCTCCTCTGGGCCCTGCATCCGCCGGTGCCGGCCTTTGCCATCTACGCCTCGATCGCGCTCGATTTCATCCTGCTCTACACCCTGATCTGGAGTTTCCACCGGCAATACGGGCAGCCGCCGAGCTTCGTCTTGAAGTCGCCGACGCTCCTTTACGTCTTCCTGTTCATCGCCATCAGGACGCTGCGCTTCGAGGTCCGCTTCGTCGTCGCGGCGGGCGTGATGGCGGCGCTCGGCTGGGTCGTGATCCTCGCCTGGGTCATCCTCGTCGACCCCGAGCATGCGATCATCACCCGCAACTACGTGACCTATCTGACCAGCAACACCGTTCTAATCGGCGCCGAGATCGACAAGATCCTCCTCATCACCATGGTGACCGCCGTGCTGGCGCTGTCGCTGACCCTCGCCAAGCGGCTGCTCGTCTCCTCGATCAGCGAGGCGCAGGCGGCCGGCAACCTGTCGCGCTTCTTCGATCCGGCTGTCGCCAGCGACATCCGCGACCAGGATGGCGACACCGCCCCCGGCGACGGCGAGCTTCGCAACGCTACCATCCTCTTCATCGACCTGCGCAATTTCACCACGATCGCCGCAAGCCGCCCGCCGGCGGCCGTCATCGGGGCGCTGGCGGCCGCCCAGGCGGTGCTGGTGCCGATCGTGCGCGAGCATGGTGGCACGATCGACAAGTTCATGGGCGACGGCATCATGGTCACCTTCGGCGCCGTCAGGCCGAGCGTGGGGCACGCCGCCGACGCGCTGCGCTGCGCGATCGCGGTTCTCGACGGCTTTGCCGACTTCGCGCGGGCCGAGGACGGATCCTGGTTCGCGGCGGAAGGGCTCGGCGTCGCCGCGGTGACGGGGCCGGTCATTTCGGGACTGGTCGGCGTCGAGGGCCGCCTCGAATTCACCGTCATCGGCAGCGCCGTCAATCTCTGCGCCAAGCTCGAGAAGCACAACAAGGTGCTGGGCTCGCAGGGGATGACGACGGCGACGACGCTCGCTCTGGCAACAGGGCAGGGCTATGCCGCCGAGCCTGACCTTTCCTCCGAGATCGTCGCCATTCCCGGCATCGTCGACCCCGTCGAGATCGTCGTCCTGCGCCGTCCGGGAGGGATGGCGGGCGGCCGAGAGCGATGAGCGAGGACACGCTCGTCGAGCGGATCGGCGACTGGCTGATCGAACAGGCGCTGGCCGACAGCCCCTTCCCGGGCACCTTTCGCCAGTTCTGCCTGCGCTTGCGGTCGATCGGCATCCCCGTGGTGCGCGCCCGCGTCATCTGGCCGACGCTCCACCCGCTCTTCCGCGCCGAGACGCTGCTCTGGCATCTGGA
Organism: Aureimonas sp. SA4125; assembly: GCF_019973775.1. Classification (NCBI taxonomy): domain Bacteria; kingdom Pseudomonadati; phylum Pseudomonadota; class Alphaproteobacteria; order Hyphomicrobiales; family Aurantimonadaceae; genus Aureimonas; species Aureimonas sp. SA4125. The sequence continues at coordinate 93,232 of NZ_AP025032.1, forward strand.
CGAGCCGCTCGAATTCCAGCAGTTCAACCATCAGGACAGGGAAAGCGAGGCCTGGAAACAGAGCCCGATCCGCTGGATGCTGGAAGAGGACGTCACGGTCATGCGGCGCCGGCTGACGGGCCCCGATCCGCAGCTCGATTTCGCTCTCCTCGAGGAACTGGCGGGGGAAGGCTATACGGATTTTCTGGGCATCCGCACCTCCTTCACCGGCAGCCGCCCGGCGCTGCGGCCCGACGGCCGGGCCGATTTCGGCCTCCACGTCACCTGGGTGACGGAGCGCCGGTCGGGCTTCTCGGACGCGGACATCGGCGCGCTTCAGCGCCTCCAGCCCTATTTCGCGGTGGCCTGCAAGACCGCGATCCAGCCGAGGATGACGGCCAACATCACCGATGCCTATCTCGGGCCGACGGTGGCGCGGCAGGTGCTTTCGGGCCAGATCCAGCTTGGCAGCGGCAGCCATACGCTGGCTCTGGTCTGGTACTCGGACCTGCGCGATTCCACCCGTTTCTCGGAGACCCTCGACGAGACGCGCTATCTCGCCCTCCTCAACGCCTATTTTGGCTGCGTCGCGACGGCTGCCATCGAGGCGGGCGGCGAGGTGCTGGCCTTCATCGGCGATGCGGTGCTCGCGATCTTTCCGATCAAGGGCGAGGGCTGCGAGGTCGGCGAGACGCTCGACGACGTCGTGCGGGCCGCGACGGAAGCGGCGCACCAGGCGCGGGCGGCCGTGGCGGCGCTGAACGCGACGCGGCAAGCCGATGGCGAGAGGCCGATCGGCTTCGGCATCGCCATGAACATCGGCGAGGTGATGTTCGGCAATGTCGGCATCCCCCGGCGGCTCTCCTTCTCGATCGTCGGCCCGACGGTCAACGAGGCCGCGCGGATCGAGAAGATGACGAAGACGCTCGGCACCGGCGTCCTCGCCACGCACGCCGTCGCCGCGACCGACCCGTCGGCCTGGACCTCCGTCGGCGCCCATTTGCTTGCCGGCCTGGAGCACCCGGTGGAGCTCTACGCGCTGCTGGAAGCGGCGGCCGTCGACCCGCTCCGGCTCGCGGCACCCGCGGCGGAAGGGTTTCGCTGAGGCTCCAAGGTCGGTCTGCGAGCCCGCGAAATGGCTCCAGCAGACCTTCTCACGGCCTCACTCCAGGTCTTCGTCATGCCTTTCCCAATCTTGATGGCAAAAAGCCGACTGCACTGAACCCGGTCGCGAAGGCGAAGCCACGCGGCATGGGTTCTCCAGCCCGAGAATGACTATCCTCATGCGTTTGGCGTTTCAGCTCTCCGGGTTGCTACTGCCGCCCGAGCTTCCCTCTCAGTTCGACGAATGCGGATCCACCGCGTCGCGCAGCCCGTCGCCGAGGAAGGAGAAGGCCAGCACGGTGAGCATGACCGGGAGCATCGGCATCAGCAGCCAGGGATAGAGCGCCACCGCCTCGATGTTCTGCGCTTCCGACAGGAGGACGCCCCACGAGGTGATCGGGGGGCGCAGGCCGAGGCCGAGGAAGCTGAGGGCGGTTTCCGCGAGGATCATGGAGGGGATTGATAGCGAGGCCGAGGCGATGAGGTGGCTCATGAAGTTCGGCAGGAGATGGCGCGAGATGATGCGGCCGGGGGTGGCTCCCATCACGACGGCGGCGGCGGTGAAATCCTCCTCGCGAAGGGACAGGAGCTTGGAGCGCACGGCGCGGGCCAGCCCCGGCCAGTCGAGGAGGGCGAGGATCAGCGTGATGCCGAAATAGACGAGGATCGGGCTCCAGGTGACCGGCAGCGAGGCCGAGAGGGCCAGCCACAGCGGCAGTTCCGGGATGGAGCGCAGCGTCTCGGTGGTCCGCTGCACCCAGTAGTCGATCCTGCCGCCGAAATAGCCGGCGATGCCGCCGAAGAAGAGACCGAGGGCAAACGACATGGCGACGCCGACGAGGCCGACCGTCAGCGAGATGCGCGCGCCGTAGATCAGACGCGACAGCATGTCGTGGCCGAGCCGGTCGGTGCCAAGCGGGAACAGCGTGCTCCCTTCCGGCGGACAGACGAGGTGGAAGTCGCCGGGCACGAGGCCCCAGAAATTGTAGGAGTCGCCGCGGCAGAAGAAGCGGATCGGCCGCGGCTCGGTGCCGGCCGTGTAATGGCGCTGCAGCGTATCGAGATCGAGTCTGCCCACCATGTCGTAGACGAAGGGGCCGACGAAGCTGCCCTCGTGGAAGAGGTGGATCGCCTGCGGCGGCATGAAGATATGCGTGGTGTTGCGCGTCTCCAGCCCGTAGGGCGCGATGATCTCGGTGAAGAGGACGCTGAGATAGGCCGGCACAAGGAAGGCCAACGCGATCAGCGCGATGCGGTGCCGCCGGAAACGCCACCAGATCAGCTGGCGCTGCGAGGCCTGCATGTATTTTTCGGAATAGTACGACCCCTCCGCCATCGTGCGCTCGGGATCGAAGGGCTCGGTCGAAACGGTGTGCGGGAGCGCGCTCATGCCTTGCGCGTCCCGGTCAGCCGGACCCTCGGGTCGATGATGGCGAGCATGACGTCGGAGACGAGCATGCCGATCACGGTGAGGACGGCGAGAAACATCAGGAAGGATCCGGCCAGGTACATGTCCTGGCTTCTGAGGGAGGAGAGCAGCATCGGGCCCGTCGTCGGCAACGACATCACGGCGGAGACGATGACCGAGCCGGAGACGACCTGCGGCAGCAGCGTGCCGATATCGGCGACGAAGGGGTTCAGCACCGCACGCAGCGGATACTTGCGCAGGATCTTGCCCTCCGACAGGCCCTTGGCCCTCGCCGTCACGACATAGGGCTTTTGCAGCTCGTCGAGGAGATTGGCGCGCAGGCGCCGGATCATGCCGGCCGTGCCGGACGTGCCGATGACCAGGACGGGCACGACGAGATGGCCGAGAAGCGAGGCGATCTTGGCGCCGGTCCAGGGCGCGTCGGTATAGATCGGATCCATCAGCCCGCCGACCGAGATGCCGAAGAAGCTGTTCGAGGCATAGAGGAGGATCAGCGCCAGGAGAAAGTTCGGGGTGGCGAGGCCGAGATAGCCCAGGAAGGACAGGCTGTGATCGGCGACGGAATACTGGTGCGTGGCGATGTAGACGCCGATCGGAAACGACACGGCATAGATGAAGAGGATGGTGACGAAGTTCAGGACCAGCGTCAGGAACAGCCGGTCGCCGACGACCTCGGATACCGGCATGGCATATTCGAAGGAATAGCCGAGATCGCCCTGGAGAAGGCCGGTGACCCATTCGAGATATTGCAGCGGCATCGGCTTATCCAAGCCGTACTGCTCGCGAAGGAAAGCGATCTTATCGTCGGTGACGGACTCGCCCCCGGCACGGAGCTCGGCGATGTAGGTCGAGAGATAGTCGCCCGGCGGCAGCTGAATGATGATGAAGACGAGCACGGAAATGACGGCGAGCGTGCCCAGCATGGTCAGGACGCGACCGGTAAGGTAGCCGAGCATGAAGGCCTCTTTTTATTGCGGCACTGAAGCCTGTTGCTGCTGCGGCTCGCCGAAGAAGAAGGTGTCGGGACGGTAGACGCCGAAGAAGGCGCCGGGATTGTAGTTGAAGACGGCCGTCTCCGGCACGTTCTGCAGCCGGTCCGAGACGATGACGATCTGGTCGACGCCCGACACGATCCCGATGCGGAAAGCCTCGTCGGCGTCGATGGTCAGCATTTCCCGCCAGATATCCGCCTTGGCCGCCACATCGGTGGTCACGCGCCAGGCCTGGTTCAGCTCCAGGAGTTTCTGCGCGGCGGGAAGTTCCGGGGCGGTGCCCATCTTGCCCTTGGTCTCGTAGTGCATGCCCCAGACCGGCCATTCGTTCTGCTCGGAATTCGTCGGCGCCAGCTCGGCCGGGCTCGATTCCGGCGTCGGATAGGCGTTTCCGAGGCCCGTCCAGACCGACATCAGGGTGGCACCCGAGGCGAGGCGCCGGGACAGCATGTCGCGCTCCGTCGGCTTGGCGAGAATCTTGATGCCGATCTTGCGATAGTCCTCGGCGATGAGGCCGAGGACGTCGATCTGCTCGATGTCCTCGCCGGCGGTCTCGACGACGATCATCATCGGCCGCCCGTCCGGCAGGAGCCGGATGCCGCCGCCGTCCTTTTCGGTGAGGCCGAGGCCGTCGAGCAAGGCATTTGCCTGGTCCGGATCATAGGATGCCCAGCGCCCGGCGAGCCTTGCGTCGTAGAGCGGCGATCCCGGCATCACCGTGTCCGTCATCGGAACGGCGAGGCCATAGTAGATCGCCTGGTTGATGTCCTCGCGGTTGATGCCGAGCGACAAGGCACGACGGAAATCGGCCTGGTGAAAGAGCTTGCGCCAAGTCTCGTCGGCGGAGTTGAGATTGGGAAAGATGGCGATCTTGGCGCCCTTGCCGTTCGTCCAGCGGCGGACCGCGTAGCCTTTGTCCTTGGCCGCGCGCTTCAGGAAGGCGTAGTTGCCGAAGGAGAGATAGTTCGCCTGGAGATCCGCCTCGCCGGCGCCGACCTTGGCCGGGATCAGACGGGAGCTCGAGATCGTCATCGCCACTTCGTCGATATAGGGAAGCTGGTGCCCGGCGGTGTCGACGCGGTGGAAATAGGGGTTGCGGGCGAAGATGAAGCGGTCCGATGGGGGCTCGGTCGCCAGTACCCAGGGCTGCAGCGAGGGCATGTCGATATTGGAGTTCTTGTAGGACTGGTCGTATTTGAAATGCAGCGCCACCCAGTTGCGCTGGCCCTTCTTTTCGATCAGCGCGGCAAGTTTTTCCGGATTGGCATATTTCTTGTGGAATTTCTTGAGGTAGTGGGCCGGGCGATAGATGTCGAGCGGCTGCGCGCCGGCCAGCGCGGGCAGGAAGAAGGGGTTCGGCTTCGACCATTCGTAGCGCACGGTAACGTCGTCGACGAAGGTGACGATCGGCGGCTCGCCGTCGACGATGAGCTCACGCGGGGCGCCGTGCGGCGTCATCTCCGCGTCGCCGACGATGTCTTCCCAGTAATAGCGGAAGTCGTCGGTGGTGAAGGGCTTGCCGTCCGACCAGCGATGGCCGCGCCGGAGATGGATGGTGAAGATGCGGCCCTCGACGACGTCGACGGCGCGCGCGATGTCCGGCACGATCTTCTGATCGGGCGTGTAGCCGACGAGCCGGGCATAGCCGTAGACGACCATGCGCCTCGTATCCTTGGCCTGCGCCTCGACGATGCGCAGCGTGCCGCCATAGTCGCCGACCTGCTTGCCTTCGGTGGCAAGGTCCGACACGAGCGGCTCGGCCGGGATGCGTTCGGCGACCGGCGGCAGTTCGCCGGCGAGCACTTTCGGGGCGAGCACCGGCGGCTCCAGCATGTCCGCGGCGCCGGCAGAGCCGGTGATGCCGAGAGCAAGCGTGATCAGGAGAGCGAGACGCGTGCGGGTTCGGTGAGCCGCGCCCGCATGCCTGCCGGTGTCGGTTGCGCGGATCATCGTCGTCCTCCTCGTCAGTCGCCGTCCGGCGCGATCAGATAATTGGCATGGCCCTTGTCCGAGAAGATCCGCTCGACACGGTATCGATGTTCCTTCAGCCAGTCCCGGAACAGAAGGGTGTTATCACCGGCAATTTCGATGAAGATGACAGGACGGTTCCGCGCGATGGTTCTCCGCGCACCGGCCAAAACTTGCAACTCCATTGATTCTACATCGATCTTCAGAAAGTCCACGGGCGTCGTCAAGGTCTCGTCGAGCGTCGTGACGGCGATCTCGCCCTCCGGGTCCTCGACGAGGCGCGACGCGCCGAGGCCGCCGCGCTCGGAGCGCACGATCCCCATCCGGCCGCAACGGTCGGAAAGGCCAAGGCGAAGCCGGGACAGGTCGACATTGCCGAGCCGGTTCTCCGCAACCGCCCGCTCCAGCACCGACGCGATTTCAGGCAAGGGCTCGAAGGGCAGAACCGAGACCGCCTGCATCGGTCCGGCGAAATAGACCGTGTGGTTCCCGGTATTGGCGCCGATGTCGACGATCCGGCGGCCCGGTCCGAGCCGGATCCGGAGCGCGCCGAGCTCTGCCGCCTCGAAGAAGTCTCCGCGCGTCTGGTCGCGCTCGATGCCGGCATTGCGACCGGTATAGGGCAGCCGGTAGACCGTTTCCCCGAAGGCGACGGGCAGAAAGGCGGGATTTGCCGCCAGCCGCGCCAGCACCTTGTCCCGCTCGGCCGCAGGCAGGGGCGGGGGAACTGTCGCCATATCCGTCAGGGGCGCGGCGAATTTGATGCAGCGGTGCGCCGACCAGAGGCGGAAAAGGGCGCCGATCCAGTCGTCGGCCGGCTTCCGATCGCCGGTGAGCGCCAGCGCGACGTCCGTGCGCACGAAGGGTGTCTCGCCGATCCACCAGTTGAGGATCGCATGCGGCAGCCGCTCCGCCTCGTCGAAGGCGAGGCGCGACGGACGATGGACGGCGTCACCGCTGCCCCTGACATGCACCGCGCCGAAGACCGCGTCATACGGGCCGATCGCCGGCGCGAGGAGGGCGAGCGCGTCGGCCCGCAGGCTCTCGCCGGAGCCGGGGGCCACCAGCCAGCCGCATCCGGCCTCGGCCGCCAGCAGCGCGGCGGCGGCGAGACGATCAAGCGCGCTCTCGCCCTCCGGTGCTGTCCGGAGAATGCCGACCACGCTATCGAAGCCGCCGGGCGCAAGGCGCGTCGGCGGCGTCTCGGCGACGATGGCGAGGTGCGGCGAAGCCGACCGAGACGTCACGCGACCTCGGGCGTTCGCACGACTGCATGCAGCCGGCTCGGATCGACCGCGTCGAAACTGTCGCCGCGGCTGTAGTTGTCATGGAAGGCGACGAGCGGGTTTTTGATCGGCCCGCTGGCATAGAGGCCGAGCTTGAAATAGGGCTGCTTCACCTCGTTGCGGTAGCCGAGCGGTCCGCTGAAGGAAAAGAGCGGCCTGCCACCGAGAAAGGCTTCGATTGCCGAGGTGCCGTGGCGCGACCAGACGATCTTGAAGACGAAGTCCATCCACGTGCCGAGCGGCGGCGCCGGCATGCGGTGGAAGACGTAACGCTCGGCCGGATCCGACGAGGCGACCGCGTCGAAGGCGCCGGTGAAGCGCAGGCCGCCATCGAGATAGCGGATCGCCAGCGGCGGCTTGCCGGAGGGATCGCCCAGCGCCGCCTGGTCGTGCCATTGCGCCAGCACCACGCCGGTATCGAAGGGCGGCGCGAAGTTTTCGGGCAGCAATGTCGAGAAGCCGTACCAGACGGGCGTCTCGTGCGGCGGATTGTACCAGTCGCGCAGCTCGGCCCGGAGCCCCTGGCTGACATGGTCGCCCGGCCGAAGCTCGAAGCGGCAGGCCTTCGACCCCGCGCGAAACACGTCCGACTGGACCATGGCCGAATGCGGGCCGGCCAGGCGCCGGACGCTCCACCCGTCGAGCGTGCCGGCCTCGAAGTCGAGATGGACGCTCGGCTCGCCCTTCGGGTCGGTCCACAGGGCCGCTGCGATCTCGGCATGCTCGGACTCGCTGCGCCCACCCCGGTCCATGCGCGGCGGGATCTCGTGGGCGCGGACATAGTGGTCGTCCTCGACCTCGATCAGATGCGGCTCGCCGGTGGCGTCGGCGGCAAAGGGCACGCCCCAGGCTTTCGGATCCGACTGCCGCTCTAGGCTGATCTTGTCGAAGTCGAGCCGGCGATGCGGATCGGGCTGCGGCACGGCGGAAATCAGCGCCCTGGTGTAGGGATGCAGCGGCTCGCGGAACAGCGCCTCCCGGCTCGCCAGTTCGACGATGCGCCCCGCGGCCATCACGGCGATGCGGTCGGCGAGATAGTCGACGACGGCGAGATTGTGCGAGATGAAGAGGTAGGTGAGGCCCAGAGCTGATTTGAGATCCCGCAGCAGATTCAGGATCTGCGCCTGGATCGAGACGTCGAGCGCCGAGACCGGTTCGTCGAAGATGATGAGTTCGGGCTCCAGCGCCAGCGCCCGGGCAATGCCGAGGCGCTGCCTTTGCCCGCCGGAGAAGGAGTGCGGATAGCGGTTCATGTGCGTGTCGTCGAGGCCGACGAGCCTCAGAAGTTCGCTTACTCTTTTCCGGCGCGCGGCGGCATCGCCGATGCCGTGGATCACCAGCGGCTCGGACAGGATGCTGAGAACCGTCATCCGCGGGTTCAGCGCCGAGAACGGGTTCTGGAAGACGTATTGCACGCGCGTGCGCCATTGCCGGAGCGGCACGCCTTCGAGCGCGAGGACGTCGATCACCGACGTGCCCTCGACCATCTCGACGGTGCCGGCATCGGCAGTCTCCGAGCGCACGATGATCTTCGACAAGGTGGTCTTGCCGCAGCCGCTCTCGCCGACGAGGCCGAGACACTCGCCGCGGCGGATGTCGAGGCTGACCTCGTTGACGGCGAGCGCCGACGCCTCGGCCTTGCCACCGAACCAGCGCGTCTCGCTGCGGTTGACGAAGCCCTTCGAGACGCCGCGCACCTTCAAAAGGACGTCGTGCGTGCCGGCTTCGGGCGCGGCATGCTTGCGCCGCCCGGCGGCGCTCGCCATGTCGACCTTGATCTCGCGGATCGGCGTCAGCCGCTCGCCCGGCTTCATGTCGAAGCGCGGCACGGCATTGAGCAGCGCCTTGAGATAGGGGTGGCGCGGCTCGGCGAAGAGTTCGTTCGCCGTGCCGCTTTCCATGATCTTGCCGTGATGCACGACGACCATCTCGTCGGCCATGTTGGCGACGACGCCGAGATCGTGGGCGATCAAGAGGATGGCCGTCCCGTGCTTGTCCTGCAGCGCGCGCATCAGCTTCAGGATCTCGGCCTGAACCGTCACGTCGAGCGCCGTCGTCGGCTCGTCGGCGATGAGGAGTGCCGGCTTGCAGATCATCGCCATGGCGATCATCGCACGCTGGCAGAGGCCGCCGGAAAGCTCGAAGGGATAGGCGTCGACCTTCTTCTCGGGATCGGGAAAACCGACGGCGGCCAGCGCCTCGATGGTCGTGGCGCGCGCTGTCTTGGCGTCGGCGCCCTCGTGGATCTTCAGCACCTCGCCGATCTGGTCGCCGATCGTGTGCAGCGCCGAGAAGGAGGTCGTCGGTTCCTGGAAGATCATCGAGATGCGGCCGCCGCGGATGGCGGCATACTGGGGCGACCGCGTGTCGAGGGCGGCAAGATCGATCGCCTCGCGGCCGGCGTCCTTGAACAAAATGCTGCCGCCCAGGCGCCGTGCGATCGGCGGCAGGATGCCCATGATCGCCTGTGCCGTCACCGACTTGCCGGAGCCCGATTCCCCGACGATGGCGACGGTCTTGCCCGCCTCGACGCGAAAGCTCAGGCCGCTGACCGCCCGCGTGCGACCGGCCATCGTCTGGAACTCGACGGTCAGGTCCTCGACACGCAACAGATCGCTCATCGGGCGGTGGCTCCTTTGCCTTCTGCCTCAAGACCTAGCAGCGTTGCGGCTGAAAGCCAGCGGCAGAAGTCGTGCCTCGTCGTTGCCTGCAAGAGATTTCTGACGAAACCGAAGGTTTCGTCGTCCTGCACGAGATGGTGGGTGAGAATTCCCGTCGCCTCCCGCCTGTCGGCCTCGCCGGTCGACAGGCGTCGAAGCCGCTCGCAAAGCCGCCCGAGCACCCGCTCTTCGCCGAGAAAGCCGCGGCCCCCGTGCCAGTCGACCGGATCGACATGGGTGTTGATGCGCGCCAGCCCCTGGCCGCGCGGGAAGGCGTCGGAGGGCACCGGCCGGTCGCCATAGACCGACAGCGCCTCGAATCCGAGCCCCGGCAGGCGGGTGACGATGCTGTCGTCGATCCGGTTCCAGGGCGGCACGAGGATCGGCGCCGTCAGGGCGAACATCGACAACTGGTCGTGGCCCCTGGCCAATTCCCTGAGGACGACGTCAGCCGGCCGTTCGGACCCAAGCTCGCATTTCTTGGCGCCGGGGGCGCTATGGTCGGCATGGGAAAAGCCGTGCTGCAGGACCGTGACTGCGGCAAGCGGACACAGCCGCTCGGCCAGCGCCGGCGTCGCGCCGGCCGGGATGACGGCGAGTGCCAGCGGTGCGTCGTATTCTGCGGCAAGGTCGATCAGCCGCTCGAGGGCCGGTCCCGGCGCCACGGCATCGTCGTCCCGCAGCCAGAAATCGACCGGTCGCCCGTCGGCGGCAAGAGATGTGAGAGCCGCGTCGAGGGCATCCCAATGCTGCCCCCGAGGCCCTCTCGGCATCATAGCGAGCGTCGCCGTGCGTGCAGGGCGACGATCTCTGCCGTCCGGGCGGCCCCGTCGAGGGCAAAATCGACCGGCGCCATGGCGCGGCGGCGCGGTGCGTCGGCCAGTGCGGCGTCGATCGCCTGGGCGAGCGTGCCGAGCGCGGATTCCTCCAGCACCTGGAGATATCCCCGCTCGGCAAGACGCCGCGCGCGGTCCTCCTGCTCGGTTTCCTCCTCGGCGCCGAAGGGCACGACGATGGCCGGCACGCCCGCGCGCAGGAGGTCGATCGTGGTGTTGTAGCCGCCTTGCGACACCGACAGCGCCGCCGTCCGGAGCAATTGGGGAAAATCGGGACGAAACCGCTCGACGGTCACCGTACCGCCGCCCATGGCCTCGGCTGCCGCGGCCTGCGCAACGACGGCCTGGAAAGACGCTTCCGGCAGACGAGGCCCGGTCAGGAGGCGCCAGTCGAGCGCGGCGGCCTTCGTCTGGGGGCGGGCGGCGAGCGCCGCCTGCATCAGCGGCAGCCCGGCCGCACCGCCGCCGGCCGAGACGATCACCTCGCCGGGCCCCTCGGCCGGCGGCGGCTCGCCACCGGTGCGGATCTCGGAGCTGACATAGCCGGTATAGCGCAGCCTGTCGGCGATCCGCTCGGCGGGTCCAAAACTGTCGCCGAAGGAGACGAAGGCGGGGTCGCCATGGACGAGGATCTCGTCGAAGGCGCGGGCGATGAGGTCGGCCGCCTCGGTCTCGCGCTCGGCCTTCACCGGCCGGACCAGGATGTCGCGCACCGAGGAGAGGATCGCCGGACGCGGCGACCAGGTGCGCACCTCCTCGATCAGCGGCAGCAGCTCGAAACGGAACTGCCGGCGGCCGAAGGGAAACAGCTCGAACAGGACGACCTGGGGCCGGAGCGTCCGGGCAAGGCCCAGAAGATCGTCGCGGCGCCGGGCGCGCCACGCGTCGTCGGCATCGTTGCCGTCCGCGTCGACGAGGTTTGAGAAGTCGTTGCCGCGGATGCCGGCGGGCGGCAGCTGGTGGACGGTCGCGCCGGGATAGGCGACGTCCGCCACCGCGGCGCCGCCATGCGCGACCGTGACGGCGAGCCCGGCATCGGCCATCGCCGCGGCGATCGCGGCGGCGCGCTTGAGATGGCCGATGCCGAGGAGATGCTGGACATAGAAGAGGACGCGGTCACTCACGGCAGGACTTCCTTGTCTGGCCTGTCTGGCCTGTCTGGCTTGTCTGGCGCTTCCGGCCCGGCGGGAAGAGCGGCAGCGCCTGCGCAACGCCGGAGCGGGATGTTCGGTTCGGCCAGCGCCAGCGTGCCGGCCTCCAGGGTGAAGCGGTGGCAGCAGCCATCGCGGATCTTGATACTCGGCGCCGCCCGCATGTCCCAGCCCGTCGCGAGGGCAAAGAGCGGCCGCAGCACGCCCTTGTGGGTGACGACCACGCTGTCCTCCTGCAAGGCCGCAAGGCCCGAGAGAGCCCGACGCCCGACCTCGCGCGGGCTCTCGCCGTCCGGCGGGCGAAAGTCGAGGCCCTTCGCCTCCTCCGCGGCGAAGGCCTCGCCGAATTCCTGTCTGAGGTCGGCGAGACGTCGGCCCTCGTAGCGGCCCCAGTCCATCTCGATCAGGGCGGCAGAGACCCGCGGCACGAGCCCCATCGCCGCGGCCGTCTGCACCGCCCGCTGCAGCGGGCTCGACAGGCAGTGCCAGCCCTTGGCGAAAGGCGGAAGCCTCCAGGTCGCCGCCTCTGCGGCGCCGTCTCCGGACAGCGCGATGTCCGACCGGCCCTGGATTCGCCTGTCGGCGTTCCACGGCGTCGGCGCATGCCGTAGCAGCAGGAGCTCGATCATGGCCGCCTGCTTTCTGTACGCCGGCTTATCAAATCTGCGAGATCGGAGGCGAAAAGCCCGGCTGCCGCCGAGATGTCGTTGACTTCGGCAGCCCGGCGCGCGCCCGCGACGCCCATCGCGGCCCGTGATGACGGGTCGTCGAGCAGGCTCGCAACCGCCTTGGCCAGCGCAGAGGCATCGCCGGCGGGAACCACGAGCCCGGTCGCGCCGGCGGCGACGACGTGGTCGATGCCGCCGGAGCGACCGGCGACGACCGCAAGGCCTGATGCGGCCGCCTCCAGGAAGACGAGCCCGACCGCCTCCTTCACCGCCGGCCAGACGAAGAGGTCCGCCCCGGCATAGGCGTCGAGAAGCCTTTCTCCCTCGCACAGGCCGGCGAAGACGACACGGGCGCCGAAAGGCGCCATCAGATCCCGCACCGCCGGAGCCGCCGGGCCGTCGCCGACGACGAGGAGCTGCCAGGGGCGGCTGCCGAGAAGCGCCAGGGCCTTCGCCAGGACGGCGTAGGAGCGCAGCTTCTGGTCGTCGCGCATCATCGCGACGGTGAGCAGCAGCGGAACCTCGGGGAGAAGCCCGCAGGTGCGTTCCAGTTCGTCCCGCGCCAGAACCCTTGCGCCTTCCGGACGGCGGTAGGGCGCGGTGTCGACGAAGGGCGGCAGGTCGGCGAGGACGTCCGGCCCCGCCACCACGGGCGCGAGGCAGGCGGCATCGACGGGGTTCAGGCAGTAGATGCGGTCGGCCGCCCGGATGGCAGCTTCCGCCGCGCGAAAACCCTGATCCCAGGGCCCGCCGGCCTGCTTTGGCGCATGCGAGGCCTCGGCGACGACATAGGGAATGCCGAGGGCCGCGGCGACGACGGGGCCGAGATGGTCGGGCGCCTTGTGGTAGAGATGGTAGGTGAACCAGAGGTCGGGCTTTTCCGCCGGCCGCGCCCGCCAACGCGCAAGCAGACGCTGGGCGAGCCGCCTGCCGAGCCCTGCCAACCGTTCCTGGCGCACGGGATCGCCGCGGTCATAGGCGCGAAAGGACGAAGCCACCGTCACCGTGGCGCCGCCCCGCTCCAGTGCCGCGACGAGGAGGCGCGCGACGCGGCGGTCACCCGAGGGCACGGGATCGCCCGGCGGCTTCATCGGGGCGTAGAAGGTGACCCTCATCGGCCTCGCCCGAGCGTCTCCCCGATCCGCCGGAAGATCGTCTTGACGCCGGCGGCGTAGCCGAAATGCCGGGTGACGCGGTCGAGCCCCGCGGCGGCGAGGCGTCGGCGCAGCGGCGGATCGGCGATGGCGCGCGCGAGCGCCTCGGCGAGCGCCCGCGGATCGTTCGGTGGCACGAGAAGACCCGTCTCGCCATCGACGACGAGCTCGGGCACCGCCGACACCCGTGTCGAGACGCAGAGGAGCCGCTGGCTCTGCGCCTCCATCAGGACGTTCGGCAGGCCGTCGCGGTCGCCATCGTCGGAGACGCGGCAGTTCAGCGCAAAGATGTCGGCGGCCCGGTAGCGCCCGAGGACCTCCGCCTGCGCCATCGCGCCGAGAAAGGCCACGCGATCGGCGATGCCAAGGGTCTTCGCGCGCGATTTCAGCTCGGACTTCAAGGGACCGCCGCCGATGATGTCGAGGCGCCAGTGACAGTCGGCGGGAAGAAGCGCGAGGGCGTCGAACAGGCCGCGATAGCCCTTCTTGTCGACGAGGCGACCGACGGTCAGGAGGCGGACGGGGCGGGTGGGATCGCTGCCGTCCCTGCTATCGACGTCGGGCGCATCCGCCGCCGGCGGCGGAAACCGCCCGAAATCGAGTCCGTGATAGACGAGGCCGACGCGCGCCGGGTCGGGCGCCAGGCCCTTGAGGTGCACGGCATTGGCCTCGGTACAGGTGACGAGGAAGGCGCAGTCGGCAAGCTTCTCGCGCTTTTCCCAGTCTTGAAGCGTCCAGATGTCCTTGGCATGGGCCGAGACGGCGAAGGGGAGGCCCAGCATGCGCCCGGCATAGCGCGCGACCGAGCCCGGCGTGTGCAGGAAGTGCACATAGATCAGCCCGACATCTCCGGGCATTTCCGCCGCGAGCACGAGGGCCTGCCCGAAACGGCGGCCGCGATTGTGCGTCGGGTCGCGCCGCCAGTCCTTCAGGAACTGCCGTCTCGCCTCGGCATAGAAAGGCAGCTTGCGGGCGATCCGCCAGGAGCGGAAGACCCGGAGGGGGTCGGTGTAGAGATATTCCGGCAGGTAGTTGGGCACCTCGGCAATCTCGCCATGCACGGGGTGCTCGCGCTCGTCCGTCGGCAGGCGCAGAGAGACCAGCGCCATCGGCAGCCCGAGTTGCTTCAGGCCGAGGATCTCCTGGGCGATGAAGGTCTCCGAAAGGCGCGGATAGCCTTTGAGGACGATGGCGACCCGCGGCCGCGCGATGCCGTGCTCCATGTCTTGCGTCAGTCGCTGATCAGGGCGGGACGCCGACTGCGCTCGCCCACGGCGGCACTGAAGAGAGTCTCGATCTGCTCCAGCCCCGACAGGAGCCCCGGCAGCTGTGCCACCGAGGGCTTCGGCTGGAAGGGAAGGCCGTGCAGGGCCTCGGCCATGCGCCCGGCGTCGTTGGTGTCGCCCTCGGGCAGCATCATCCGGGCAAGGCCGAGTTCCTGCGCCCGCGACGCCCGGATGTACTGCTCCAGCCGCGGATGCGTGCGCGGCACGATCAGCGCCGGCTTGTCGAAGGAAATGATCTCGCAGAACGTGTTGTAGCCGCCCATGGTGACGAGACCGGCGGCGCCCTCGACCATGGCCTCCATGTTGGTGTGGAAGTTGATCGCCTGGATGCGGTCGAGCCGCGCCACCCGGTCGCGAAAGACCTGGCGCTCGTCGCCGGACAGGAAGGGCCCGAAGACGATCTTGGCCCGGTGCGGCAGGCTCGGATCCGCCTCGTAGGCGCCGATGAGCCAGTCGAGCATGACCGCCCCGTCATTGCCGCCGCCGGCGGTGACGAGGATGTACGGCTCTTCCTCGTCCGGCGTCTCTTCGGAAAACGCGCCGACGGCGCGGCGGAGATAGCCGGTGTAGCGGATGCGCTGCATGGTTCTGTCGGCCAGGCCGACGCCCTCCAGCGGCTCGAAGACCGCCTGCGGCCCATAGACCCAGATCTCGTCGTAGAGCTGATCCACCGCGTCGATGGCGCCCTTGCGCTCCCACTCTTCGCGCAGCCGCGCCGGATCGTCCATGACCTCGCGGATGCCGAGAATGTTGCGCGTACCCGCCTGCTTCAGATGGATCAGCGTGTCGTTCACCTCGCCGCGCAGGCCAAGCGGCTCCTTGTCGACGAGGAAGACGTCCGGCTTGTAGCGTCGCGCCGTCTCCAGGATGATCACCGAGCGGATTTCCATCAGCTCCTCGGTCGTCACCCCCAGCGCCGTCGGCGCATAGGTGTTGTTGTCGACCTTGACGATTCCGGGCACGCGGATGAAGTCGACGCGCGGATGCAGGTCGAAGGATCCGACCACCGGCGAGCCGGAAATGATCAGCACCGACAGGTCGTCATGCCGCGAGGAGAGGTGGTTGGCGATTGTCTGGCAACGCCGGAGATGGCCGAGACCATAGGAATCATGACTGTAGATGAGAAGCCGCTTACCGGTCATCCGAGGTCATCCAGTTGGCCGAGCGTGCGTCGGTTCGGGCAGGGGCGTCTGGTGGGCATCCTATCCCGCCATCGGCGCAGTTTTGCAAGCCGGGCACGCCATTAAGACGGGGGGCGGCGCAGGACGCCGGGGTCGGTGCCTCGGCAAGGGCCGGGCTCGATCCCCTGCCCGTCGGTCCTCCCCCGCCTTTCGGGCTGTCCGGGCTTCATGCCACGCCACTCCCCGAACAATGGGGGGGGCGGTCTTATCCAAGTTTCAATCACTTTTGTTCACTGATGGAAACGATTGGCGGCGCCTTGGCACCGTCACCCATTCGACGACAAGGCCTGCCGAAAGTCCTGAAACAGGCGACCGAAAGCGAGATACTGATGAGCGACGCGCCAATCAAGCGACCCCTATGGATCCGGATCACCGCCTATGGCTTTGCCGCGGTGCTGTTCGCCAGTGCCGCGATCGGAGGCCTCGCCTGGTATCGCCAGTCGATCATGAGCAGCCAGTTCATCGCCTCCGAACTGACCGACGACATGGCCCATATCCAGGCCGACATGGACGCGCAGAAGCGTGTCGCCTCGGCCCTCGCTCTTGCCCTCGCCGGCGAACCCGAAACCGGCTATCTCATTCAGTCATACGCCCGCGAGGACATCATCCGGCGCTACGCCGACGCCTACCCGGCGATCGTCGCCAACGGCGCGCTGCAGCTGATCACCTTCGTCGACGCCAAGGCGGAGGTCGTCGCCCGCATCCACGAGCCCGACAAGTTCGGCGACAACATGACCGGACGCCGCAAGATGGTGGTCAAGGCGATCGCCGAGGGAAAGCTGATGGCCGGCACCGAGCCCGGTCGCACCGCGGTCAGCATGTTCGCTTCCGCCCCGGTGATGCAGAACGGCGTCGCCGTCGGTGCCGTCGATATCGGCACCAAGCTCACCAATGATTACTTCGCCCGCCTCGCCGACGAGGTTCAGGCCGATGTCGCCGTCTACATCAACGGAGCCGAGGGCCTGGTCAGCCAGGCCTCCACCTTTGCGGACAAGCCGCTGCTGACGCCCGAAGAGCTGAAGGCGACCCTCGAGGGCACGGTGATCCAGCACACCGTCACCACCGCGACGGGAACCTATGCCGTCACCGCCCTGCCGTTCGCCGACTTCTCCGGCACCAAGGTCGGCGTCATGGAGCTGGCCTCGGACATCACCGCGCTGGTCGAGGAGCAGCAGGCGGCCCGACTGGAAGCGATCATCGGCATGATCGCCGTTTGCCTCATCTCGCTCGTCGGCTTCCTGCTCTTCGCCCGCTCGCTCGGGGGCCTGATCCAGCGCCTCACCAAGACCATGGGAAGCCTGGCGGCGGGGTCGCTGACCGTCGAGGTCGTCGGCCAGGACCGGCCGGACGAGATCGGGGCGATGGCCCGGGCCGTTCAGGTGTTCAAGACCGCGGCGCTCGAGAACAAGCGCCTGGAAGCGGAAGCTGCATCGGCGCGGGCGGCGCAGGCGAGCCAGCGCGAGCGGCAGTCGGCCATCGATCAGTCCAAGGAAGAGGACCTGCGCACCTTCGTGCACGCGGTCGAGAACAGCTTCGACGCTCTGTCGGCGGGCGATCTGACGGTGCGCATGGATCAGGCCGTGGCGCCGGAGTTCGAGCCGATCCGGGAGAAGTTCAATGCCAGCGTCGCCGAGCTGGAAGCCGCCATCGGCGGCGTCGCCGGGGGCGTGGCGACGCTGCGCACCGGTCTTGCCGAAATCTCCGTCGCCTCCAACGACCTCGCCCAGCGCACCGAGCAGCAGGCGGCGAGCCTCGAGGAGACGGTCGCGGCGCTGTCGGAAGTGACGACGGGCGTCAACCAGACGGCGGAGGGCGCAGCCCAGGCCCAGGTCGGCGCGACGGCGGCGCAGAAGAATGCCGAGAAGGGCGGCGAGATCGTCGCCAAGGCGGTCGCGGCGATGAGCCAGATCGAGCATTCCTCGGAGGAAATCGGCAAGATCATCGGCGTCATCGACGAGATCGCCTTCCAGACCAACCTTCTGGCCCTCAACGCCGGCGTCGAGGCGGCGCGGGCGGGCGAGGCGGGCCGCGGCTTTGCCGTCGTCGCGCAGGAAGTGCGCGGGCTCGCCCAGCGCTCGGCGGAAGCGGCCAAGGAGATCAAGGCGCTGATCTCGACCTCGTCGAAACAGGTCGGCGAGGGCGTCGAGCTGGTGACGGCGTCGGGCAAGTCGCTGGATGCCATCGTCACGCAGGTCGCGGAGATGTCGGCGGTGGTCGCCGAGATCGCCCGCAGCGCCAAGGAACAGGCGATCTCGCTGCGCGAGGTCTCGGGCGCGGCCGACCAGATGGACAAGGTCACGCAGCAGAACGCCGCAATGGTCGAGGAGGCGACGGCCGCGGCGCAGACGCTGTCGGACGAGACCGACGAGCTCGCCGCCATGGTCGAGCGCTTCACCACCCGGACCGGCCACGGCGGCAAGGCCGCCCCGGCGCGCAGCCAGCCGTCCCGGCCGGCCGCCGCCCGCCCGTCCGCCCGTCCGGTGACGCAGATGCGCACCACCGGCCAAGGCGGCGCCGCCCCGGCGGCCGAGGGCTGGGAGGAGTTCTGATCTCCTCGTTGCTCGCAAAGGGACGGCCGGCCGACACGCCGGCCGTCCCACCGATCCTTCAGGCTTGCCCGATCCCGCCTGCCAATCCCGCCAGGTCCTTCCCGCCAGACCGGCGGCTTGCCGCCGACCGCCTTCCCGAACGATAGTGCGCAGCGCCCCGCGCCATCCGGCGCTGCCATGATTTCCAGGACTTCGGGACACACGCCATGAAACTACAGGACAATGTCGCCGTCATCACCGGCGCCGGCTCCGGCATCGGCCGCGAGATCGCGCTGGCCTTCTGCCGCGAGGGCGCCAAGGTCGCGGTCTGCGACATCAACATGGACGGCGCGAACGCCACTGTGGCCGAGATCGAGGCGGCGGGCGGCGCGGCGATGGCCATCGCCATGGATGTCACCGACGAGGCGGCGGTCGATGCCGGCGTCGACAAGGCCTTCGCCCGTTTCGGGCGGATCGACACGATGATCTCGAACGCCGGGATCCAGATCGTCCATCCGATCGAAAAATTCCCCTATGCCGATTTCCGCAAGGTCATGGACATCCATGTCGGTGGCGGCTTTCTCCTGACCAAGGCCTGCGTCCGGTACATGTACCCGCAGAAATCCGGCGCGCTGATCTACATGGGCTCGGCCCACAGCCACGAGGCCTCGCCGCTGAAGAGCGCCTATGTCGCGGCCAAGCATGCGCTGCTCGGGCTCGGTCGCGTGATGGCCAAGGAGGGCGCCCGGCACGGCGTGCGCTCCAATCTGATCTGTCCCGGTTTCGTCAAGACGCCGCTGGTCGAGAAGCAGATCCCGGAACAAGCCAGGAGCCTTGGCATTTCCGAGGACGAGGTCGTCTCCCGGATCATGCTGGGCGATACCGTCGACCAGGAGTTCACCACCATCAAGGACGTCGCCGACGTGGCGGTGTTCCTCGCCGGCTTCGGCTCCAATGCCCTCACCGGACAGTCGATCCTCGTCAGCCACGGCTGGCATATGGCGTAACCCGCCCCTCAGGAGTTCTTCCATGGAAATCATTACCATCCAGCCGATCGTGGCCCTGATCGCCGGCATTCTGATCCTGGTGATGCCACGGCTTCTCAATATCGTCGTCGCGATCTACCTCATCTTCATCGGCATCACCGGCCTGATGGGATCGGACTTCCTGAACACGATCGGCTAGGACAGACCGAGATCGGAGCGCGTTTGGAGGGCAGACCATGGCGGCGACCCGGATCGTCATTCTCGGCGGCGGGGCCGGCGGGCTCGAACTCGCCAGCGCGCTGTCGAGCCGGCCGGAACTCGACGTCACCCTCGTCGACCGGGTCGGCGCCCATATCTGGAAACCGCGGCTGCACGAATTCGCCGCGGGCACCGTCACATCGACGCTCTCGGAAATCAGCTTCTACATGCTGGCGCAAATGCGCGGCTTCCGCTTCGAGCAGGGAAGTGTCGTCGGCATCGACCGGGCCGCAAGCGAGGTGCGCCTGGCGGCGCCCGACCTTCCCGGCACGGTCGGCTCCGAGCGGCGGATCGGCTATGACCGATGCGTCGTCGCCCTCGGCGGCATCACGGCCGACTTCGGCATTCCGGGCGTGCGCGAGCATGCCATCCGCCTCGATGCCAAGCTCGACGCCGACGCTTTTCGCGACCGTTTCGTCGCCCTCCTGATCAATGCCCGGCAGACGCGCGTTCCGGCCCGCGTCGTGATCGTCGGCTCCGGCGCCACAGGCACGGAACTCGCCGCGCATCTGCGTCTTGCCGAGACGGCGTTCTTCGACCGGCCGGAGACGACCGAGCAGCCGCGGCTTCTCGATCTCACCCTTTTGGAGGCGGCCCCGGAGGTGATGCCGGGGGCCGATGCCGAGTTGCGCGCCGGCGTCGTGCAGCGGCTCGCCGAGCTCGGCGTCACCGTGGTCACCAGCGCCAGGATCACCGCTGTCGAGCCGGGCGCCGTGCGGGCGGCATCGGGCGGGCATTGGCCCGCCGACCTGACGGTCTGGGCAGCGGGGCTTGTCGGCCTCCCCGTGCTGTCGATGCTCGCCGATTTCGAGATGGATCGCAAAGGGCGCATCGTCGTCGACGCCTTCCTGCGCAGTACGGTCGACCCGGCGGTCTATGCCCTTGGCGATGCCGCCAGCCTGACGCCGGATGGCGCGGCGCAACCGCTGCCGCCCACCGCCCAGATCGCCAGCCAGCAGGCGGCCTATCTCGCCTCCAGTCTCGCCGACCCCGTCGCCGCAAAGCCTTTTCGCTTCAAGGACAAGGGCAAGCTCGTCTCGCTCGGCGGAGCCGGGACCGTCGGGCTCGTCGGCTTCCACCGCAATGATTTCTTCGTCGACGGCCAGTTCGCCAAGGCCGCCTATCACGCCTTGCAGCGTCGTCATCAATGGCAGGTGCTGGGGCCGCTGCGTGGCTCCGTCGCCATCCTTGCCGACGTGATCTCGCCGACCAGGGGCCCGGCCCTGAAGCTGCACGGCTGAGCTCGGCCGCGACACGGCCGGCCGCATCGCACGAAAAAGGGCGGCGGGATGTCCCCACCGCCCTTTCTGGCGATCAGCTTAGATGGCCAGCACTCAGGCGGCCTGCTTCTTCTCCGCCCAGCCGGCCAGGACCTTGTCCAGCGTCATCGGATAGTCGCGCAGGCGCACGCCGGTGGCGTTGTAGATGGCATTGCTGATCGCCGCGCCGACGCCCGACAAGGCGAGCTCGCCGATGCCCTTGGAGGCGAGCGGGCTCGCCGCGAGATCGCGCTCCGGCAGGAAGACGACTTCGAGCTGCGGCACGTCGGCATTCACCGGTACGTGGTACTCCGCCAGGTCATGGTTGACGATGAGGCCGCTCCTCGGGTCGATCACCAATTCCTCGGTCAGAGCCGAGCCGATGCCGAAGATCTGGCCACCATAGCACTGTGACATCGCCGTCTTCTCGTTGAGGATGCGGCCCGCCGCCGCGACCGTCAGCAGGCGCCTGATGCGGGTCTCGCCCGTCACCGCATTGACCGCGACCTCGCAGAAATGTGCCCCGTAGCTTGCCTGGTGCGTCTCCTCGAAGGCCTTGCCCGGCTTGAAGTTGCCGATCACCTCGATCGGCTCCCCCGCGAGGAGGTCGACCAGCGACGTCTGACGATTGTCGCCGATGGCGGTACCGTCCTTCAGCGTCAAATGCTGGGCCTGGACGCCCATTTTCTCGGCGAGCGTGCCGATGATGCCCTCGCAGGCGGCGTAGACCGAGGAGCCCGAAGAACTGGCACCCCAGGAGCCACCCGAACCCGGCGCCGGCGGAAGGCTGGAGTCGCCGAGCCTGACGCTGACCCTGGCCAGCGGCAGGCCGAGCATTTCCGCGGCGATCTGCTGCAGGATCGTATAGGTGCCAGTGCCGATATCGGTCATGTCCGTTTCGACGAGCGCGCTGCCGTCGGCGGCCAGCGTGACGCGGGCGGAAGCCTTCTGCAGGAGGTTCTTGCGCGACGCCGCCGACATGCCCATGCCGATCAGCCATTCGCCCTCGCGGCGCGATCCCGGCACGCTCGAGCGGTCGGCCCAGGCGAAACGGCGGGCGCCCTCGTCCATGCATTCGACCAGCATGCGCGAGGAGAAGGGCAGTCCTTCCTGGGGATCGATCTGGGGTTCGTTGCGCTTGCGCAGCTCGATCGGATCGATGTCGAGCTTCTCCGCAAGCTCGTCCATGGCGTTCTCCAGCGCCAGCATGCCGACCGCCTCGCCCGGTGCCCGCATCGACGAGGACAGGACGATGTTGACGTCCGCGATGCGGTGGGTGATCAGCCGGTTTTCGCCGCCATAGAGGAAGACCGTGGAAATGCCGGCCGGTTCGAACACCTTGTCGCCCGGGGTGTTGCCGCCGAGGGTGTCGTGCGCGATGGCGGAGATGACGCCGTTCTCGTCGGCGCCGATCTGGATGCGCTGGATGGTGTCGGTGCGCCGCGACGTCGCCTGGTAGACCTGCTGGCGGGTCAGGGCGATCTTCACGGCGCGGCCGGTTTCCTTCGCGCCGAGCGCGGCGTAGACGGCCTCCGGGCCGATGCCGAGCTTGCCGCCGAAACCGCCGCCGATATAGGGATTCAGCATGCGGATGCGGGCCTTGTCGATGCCGAGGGCGGCGGCGAGCTGGCCGACATTCGTCTGCACCAGCTGATAGCAGCCATAGAGCGTCAGGTCGTCGCCGTCCCAGACCGCGACCGCGGCGTGCGGCTCCATCGCCGAATGGCTCTGGCTCGGCGTCGTATAGGTCAAATCGAGCTTGACCGGCGCCTTCGCGAACGCCCCGGCGAAGTCGCCCTTCTTGACGATCGAGGGCATCGTGCCCTCGCCCGGATCGTAGGGCGTCGCCTTGTCGCTCTCCAGCGAATAGACGCCTTCCGTCGGCGCGTATTCGACCTCGACGAGCTTCGCCGCAGCGCGGGCGATCTCGTAGCTTTCGGCGACGACCAGCGCGATCGGCTGGCCGAAATGGGTGACCTCGCCCTTGATCGAGGCCGGCTTCTTGTCGCCGGGATCGGCGGCGGCGCGCGGGCCGGTGTCGTCGGTGATGACCGTCAGGACCCCGGCCATCCCGAGCGCCTTCATCGTCTCGATGCGGGAGATCTTGCCTGCGCCGATGCCCGACGTCACGACATAGCCATAGGCCACGTCCTTGCCGTGCAGGTTCTCGTAGGCATAGGTCGCGCGGCCGGAGACCTTCAGCGGCCCCTCCATGCGGTCGACGCCCTTGCCGATGACCGCCTGGACGTTGCGGTCGAGCCGGGTCTCGCCGATCGGCGTGTCCATCTGGATGGTGTGTTCGGATCTCATGCCTGTGCTCCCGTCGCTTCGGCAAGAACCGCCGGCAAAGTGCGGCGCATCAGCTCGATCTTGAAATCGTTCTGGCCCTGACCGCGGGCGTCCGCGAGCAGCGTGTCGGCGGCCCGCGCGAAAAGCGCGTCGGACGGCGCCTGGCCGATCAGGAGGTTCTCGACCGCCGGGTCGCGCCACGGCATGTGCGCGACGCCGCCGAAGGCAAGGTTTGCCGCGGCGATCCTGCCGTCCTGCATCGTCACCACGGCGGCGACGGAAATCAGCGCGAAAGCGTAGGACGCGCGGTCGCGGACCTTGCGGTAGACATGCCTGCCGCCCGCCGGCTTCGGCAGATGCACCGCGACGATCAACTCGCCCGCCTCGAGATTGGTCTCGACATCCGGCGTATCGCCCGGCAGGCGGTAGAGATCGGCAAGGCCAAGCCGGCGCGAGGAACCGTCGGCCTTCACCGTCTCGACTTCGGCGCCGAGAGCGCGCATGGCCACC
Organism: Aureimonas sp. SA4125; assembly: GCF_019973775.1. NCBI lineage: Bacteria > Pseudomonadati > Pseudomonadota > Alphaproteobacteria > Hyphomicrobiales > Aurantimonadaceae > Aureimonas > Aureimonas sp. SA4125. The sequence goes on from NZ_AP025032.1 coordinate 116,756, forward strand.
GCCATGTCGGACGGGTGCGTCGCGATGCAGTGCTCGCTGGCGCCCAGAATGGCGTGGATGCGGTTGAAGCCGCCGATGGCGTCGCAGCCCGAGCCGGGCTCGCGCTTGTTGCAGGCGGCGTTCGTCTCGTAGAAATAGCCGCAGCGCGTGCGCTGGAGAAAATTGCCGCCGGTGGTCGCCTTGTTGCGCAGCTGTCCGCTGGCACCGGCGAGCAGCGCGCGGCTGAGCACGGCATAGTCGCGGCGGATGGTGGCGTCGGCGGCAAGATCGCTGTTCGTCACCATGGCGCCGATGCGCAGGCCCGTCTCGGTCGGCGTGATGTCGCGAAGGTCGAGCCGGCTGATGTCGACGAGCTTTTGCGGCGTCTCGATCTGCAGCTTCATCAGGTCGAGGAGGTTGGTGCCACCGGCGATGAACTTTGTCCCGGCGATCGCGGCGGCCGCGGCCGCTGCCTGCGGCTCGCTGGCGCGGGCGTAGTCGAAGGATCTCATGCCGCGTCCTTTGTGGTGTTCTGCTGGCCGACCTCGCGAATGGCGTCGACGATGTTGGGATAGGCGGAGCAGCGGCAGATGTTCCCGCTCATCCGCTCGGAAATCTCGGCATCCGACAGGGCGGCGCCGCCCTCGAGGTCCGCCGTGACGTTGCTCGGCCAGTTGTCACCGACTTCGCCGAGCATGCCGACCGCCGACATGATCTGTCCGGGCGTGCAGTAGCCGCACTGGAAGCCGTCATGGGCGAGAAAGCTCTGCTGCATCGGATGCAGGTTGCCGGGCTCCCCGAGACCCTCGATCGTCGTGATCTCGTCGCCCTCGTGCATCACCGCCAGCGTCAGGCAGGAATTCACCCGGCGCCCGTTGACGAGAACGGTGCAGGCGCCGCACTGGCCGTGGTCGCAGCCCTTCTTCGTCCCGTTCATCGCCAGATGCTCGCGCAGGGCGTCCAGCAGCGACGTGCGCACGTCAAGATCGAGATCGTGTTCTTTTCCGTTGATCGTCAGTCTCGGCAAGACCGGTCTCCTTTGAACTGTTCCAGATTGCGAGAACGCAGGTGCAGCACGAAGGGTTCAACGGAAAAGCGCATCTGGGTCTGCAAAGCATGACGCGGGGCGTGTGGCGTGGCGGTCGCCGGGGGGCGCGACCCCGGGGGTGCTGCCGGGGCGAGTGTCTCCGCCGCCTCCCTCTCTTTACGGGCACCCAGACAACAGCTTCGTCATCCCTGGCTTGAACCCGGGATCCGTTCCAAACCGTTGAAGGATGAGGACCGATGCTGTCGTCCTGAACCGATCTGGCCGAAAATGGCGCCTCGGCATGGATCCCCGGGGCCAAGGCCCGGAGGATGACGATGATCTGGCGAGGCATCCCGCGTCCGTTGGTGCCGCCTGAAACCGCCGCATTCTCGTAAGGCTCGTCCTTCTCGGCCGCAGGCCGGGAACCCATGCCGAGACGCCGTCGCGGTCAAATCGGTGCATGGCGGGACGGTCCACCGCCCTCGATCGCGTTAGGCGATTTGGAATGGGCTCCGGGTCAAGCCCGTGATGACGAAGCTCTGAAGATACAGCCAGGCCGAGGCTGCTGTCGGTCGCAGTGCCGTTGCCCCGACCTCACCTTCCCCGCGCCGCGGCCGGCGACGCTTCAGAATTCGATCCCGCGCTGCGCCTTCACGCCGGAGCGGAACGGGTGCTTGATGGCTTCCATCTCGGTGACGAGATCGGCGAAGTCGATCAGCTCGTCCTTGGCGTTGCGACCGGTGATGACGACATGCTTCATCGCCGGCTTTTGCTTCAGGACCGCGATGATGTCGGCGACGTCGAGATAGTCGTAGCGCAGGACGATGTTGAGCTCGTCGAGGAGGACGAGATCGTGCTCCTCGTCGAGGATCAGCGCCGTGGCGCGTTCCCAGGCGGCCTTGGCGGCGGCGATGTCGCGCTGACGGTCCTGCGTCTCCCAGGTGAAGCCGTCCCCCATGGCCGACATCGAGACCTGGTCGGGAAAATGCTCGAGGATCTTGCGCTCCCCGGTCTCCCATTTGCCCTTCACGAACTGCACGACGCCGACCTTCATGCCGTTGCCGAGGGCCCGGAAGACGAGGCCGAAGGCGGCGGTCGACTTGCCCTTGCCCTTGCCGGTGTGGACGATGACGAGGCCTTTGACCTCGGTCTTGGTCGCCAGGATCTTGTCGCGCGCGGCCTTCTTCTTCTTCATCTTGTCGGCGTGGCGGGCGTCGAGTTCGGCCTCGGTGAGGCCGGTCAGCGCGGCGGATTTTTCGGCCATCAGGCGGGTGTCCTTTCCAAAGCGACGTCGAGGGCGATTCTCGCCGAATTCGAGCGCGGCGACCACAGGCCGCGCGTCACCGCCTCGGCGAGCTTGTCCTGCATCTCGCCGAAGGCGGCAGGATTGTTTTCCGCCATGAAGGCGCTGACCGCCGCATCGGCGACGAAGGCCTGGTAGACCGCGTCGAAATGATGGTCGCGCACCGCCCCGGTGGTGGCAGCGAAGGCGAAGAGATAGTCGACCGTGGCGGCGATCTCGAAGCCGCCCTTGTAGCCGTGGCGCATGACGCCGGCGATCCATTTCGGGTTGACGACGCGGGCCCGGACGACCCGGCCGATCTCCTCCTCGAGGGTGCGGATCACCGGCCGCTCGGGGCGCGAATGGTCGTTGTGGTAGACCGCGGGACGCACACCCGAGAGATGCTCCGCCGCCGCCGTCATGCCGCCCTCGAACTGGTAGTAGTCGTCGCTGTCGAGGAGATCGTGCTCGCGGTTGTCCTGATTCTGCACCACGGCCTCGATGCCGGACAGACGGGTTTCGAGGCCCGGCCGGTCGGCCTCGCCTTCCACATCGGCGCCATAGGCATAGGCGCCCCAGACGAGAAAGGCCTCGGCGAGATCGGCGCGCTCGGCCCAGCCCTTTTCGTCGATCAGCGCCTGCAGGCCGGCCCCGTAGGCACCGGGCTTCGAGCCGAAGATGCGAAAGCCAGCGCGCCGTGAAGCGTCCGCCGGGCTGGTGCCAGCCGCAAGGAGAGCGGCTTCCTCCGACCGCATCCGCGCCGCGATCGGATTGTCGTCTTCGTCCTCGTCGAGCGCCCCCACGGCGCGGATGGCGCGGTCGAACAGCGCGATCTGGTCGGGGAAGGCGTCGCGGAAGAAGCCGGAAATGCGCAAGGTGACGTCGACCCGGGGACGGCCGAGGAGGGCGGTGGACATGATCTCGAAGCCGGTGACGCGGGCGACGTCCCAGGTGGGCCTGACGCCGATCAGCGCGAGCGCCTGCGCGATGTCGTCGCCGCCGGTGCGCATGTTGGCGGTGCCCCAGGCGGTGAGGCCGATCGCGCCAGGCCAGTCGCCATGATCCTGCAGGTGGCGCAGCACCAGAAGCTCGGCTGATTTCTGCCCGAGCGTCCAGGCCGCCGGGGTCGGCACGGCGCGCGTGTCGACGGAAAAGAAGTTGCGCCCCGTCGGCAGCACTTCCGGCCGCCCGCGCGTCGGCGCACCGGAGGGACCGGGCGCGACGAAGCGGCCGTCCAGTCCAGCAAGGAGACCAGTCAGTTCCGACGCACCGCAGGCTTCGACCGACGGCCGCAGCCGCGCGTCGATCTCGGCCAGCACCGGGGCTGTGGACAACCAGTGGATATCTCCCTGCATCGCCCCCGAAACGAGCCCGGTGGCGAGGAGCTCCAGCCGCTCGACGGTGTCGCCGGTACTGCGCCAGGGATCCGAGGACAGGCTGTGGAGAAGCTGTGGACGCGGGCCGATCCAGGGCAAAGACATGTCGCAGTCGAGGGGGTCGAAGGGGTGGATGTCCGGCTGTGACGCCTTCGCAGCTCGAACACCGCCCAGCGAAGACCTGCCCGCCAACCCCAGATCCGCCGCGAGCGCCCGGTGCAGCGAAGCGTCGCGCGGCGCCATCCCGCGCGGCAGCCGCGCCAGCGCCACGACGAGATCGGTCAGCAGCCGCCCCTCGGGCGCGACGCCAAAGACGTGCAGCCCGTCTCGGATCTGCATTTCCTTGAGGTCGCAGAGATAGGCGTCGAGCTTTTCCAGGGCCGTGTCGTCTCCCTCGCCGGGCGAAATCCCGGCATCGGCGTCGAGGCCGATATCGGCCATGAGGTCGAGAATCTCACGCGTCAGCAGCGCCACCCGGCGCGGGTCGCTGCCGGCGGCCTGGTAGTATTCGTCGACGAGGGCTTCGAGATCGCGCAAGGGGCCGTAGGTCTCGGCGCGTGTCAGCGGCGGCGTCAGATGATCGATGATGACGGCGCTCGCCCGGCGCTTGGCCTGGCTGCCCTCGCCGGGATCGTTGACGATAAAGGGGTAGAGATGCGGCACCGGCCCAAGTACGGCCTCGGGAAAACATTCCTCCGACAGCGCCAGCGCCTTGCCCGGCAGCCATTCGAGGTTGCCGTGCTTGCCCATGTGGATCACCGCCTGCATGCCGAACTCCCGGCGCAGGAAGGCGTAGAGTGCGAGATAGTTGTGCGGCGGCACGAGGTCGGGGGAGTGGTAGGTCTCCTTCGGATCGATGTTGTAGCCGCGCGCCGGCTGCACGCCGACGACGAGATGGCCGAAGCGCATGACCGGCAAGGCGAAGCCATAAGCGGGGTCGACGAAGGGGTCGTCTTCGGGCGCGCCCCAGCGGTCGGTCACGGCGGCCTGGACTGCGGCGGGCAGGCCGGCGAAAAAGGCGCGGTAGGCTGTCAGCGACAGCGTCTCCCGGATTTTTCGGGCGCGCGTGCCGGCATTCGTCGGGCCGGCCATCAGGTGCTCGATCAGCGCATTGCCGTCCTCGGGAATGGCGTCGACGCGGTAACCGGCGGCAAGCATCGCGCGCATCACCTCGATCGTGCCGGCCGGGGTGTCCAGGCCGACGCCGTTGCCGAGGCGGCCGTCGCGGTTGGGATAGTTGGCGAGCAGCAGCGCCACGCGGCGTTCCGGCGCGGGGGTCGCCCGCAGCGTGGCCCAGGCGGCGGCGAGGTCCGCCACGAACCGGACCCGGTCCGGCACGGCGCGGTGCGCCACGATGTCGATTTCGCATGCCGCGTCCCACTCGCCCGCCGCCTTGAAGGCGATGGCGCGCGACAGCACCCGGCCGTCGACTTCCGGCAGCGCCACCTGCATCGCGAGGTCGCGCCCGGACAAGCCCTGGCTCGAGATCTCCCAGGCCTCCCGTCGTCCGCTCGACAGGATCGCCTGCAGCACCACGGCGCCGTGCTCCTCCAGCACCGTCGGCTTGCGGGCGCCGGTCGGGGACGAGACAGCAAAGCCGGTGAGGTTGATCACCACCGCCGGCTGCCGCCGCGCGAAGACCGCCCGGACGGTCTCGATCGAGACGGGATCCTTGAGGCTGGAGACGTAGACGGGGAGGGCGTCGAGCCCGGCCTTCTCCAGCGCCTCGCACAGAGCCTCGACAGGTTCCGTCTGGCCGCTCTGGACGAGGGCGCGGTAGAAGACGACGGCGGCGAGGGGGCGGGCGTGAGCCTCGGGAAAGGGCGAGGCCATACCCCCTTCTGGCTTGCCAGCCATCTCCCCCTCAAGGGGGGAGATCGGCCAGCCGCTGCCGTTCGTCCCCCTCGATCTCCCCCCTTGAGGAGGAGATGCCCGGCAGGGCGGAGGGGGGTGCGCATCCGAGCAGCCCGACCGATCCAACATCCCCGCCTTCAGCAGCGGCTGTGCCTCCGCCGGCCAGTTCCCCGCGCCGATCGCCGCCGCGCAGCCGCCGAGAAACTTTCCCGCATTTTCCGCGCCGCCTTCGACGAGGCAGCGCCAGAGAAACGCCCGCGCCTCCGCAGCGATCGTCGAGAAGCGGTCGAGACTGGAATCCGGGCGGTCATCGCCGGGCAGGGCGCAGATCTCGATCCCCTTGGTCTGTGCCAGCGCCAGCAGCGCCTCCAGCCCATAGGTCCAATAGGCCGCGCCGCCGAGGAGGCGGACGACGACGAGCTTCGCCCGGGCCAGCGTCTTTTCCGCGTAGAGATCGACCGACATCGGGTGGGCGAGTTGCAGCACGTTGGCGAGGCGCAAGGTCGGGGCATCCGCGCCCTGCCGACCTCTCGCCGCGGCCAGCGCCGCCAGCTCGGTATCGGCCGAGGAGAGAAAGACGATGTCGCCCGGCGACTGGCCGAGATCGATCGCTTCGCCGGCTTCCGCCACCGTCCCGCGCTGGGCGACGAGAAGATGCATCAGGCCGCCGCCGTCTCCGGCTTGAGCGTCAGCGCGGCGATCTCGCGGGCGATTGCCACCTCGTCGAGGCCGTCATGCAGGCCGATGACGACAAGGCGGGTCGCCCGCGCCTCGCTCTCGCGCCAGGGGCGGTCGAAATAGGTCTCGACGCGTCCGCCGACGGCCTGCACGACAAGCCGCATCGGCTTTCCCGGAACCGCGGCAAAGCCCTTGAGGCGCAGGATGTCGTGCCGCCCGATCAGCGTCTTCAGCGCTTCGGCGAAGGCCAGGGGATCGGCGACGGCGCCGCCGTCCGCGACAAAGCTCTCGAAGTCGTCGTGATCGTGCATCTCGCCGCCTTCATGCTCGATCTCGTGATGCGAGCGGCGCGCGGCGATGTGATCCTCGGTCGCCGAACCGAGGCCGAGCAGCACGTCGGCGGGCAGCTTGCCGCCCGAGGCCAGGATCGCTTTCACCGGCCGGTCGCCCGCCGCCGCCGCCACCGCGGCGCGCACCGCCTCCATCGCCTGGGCGTCGACGAGGTCGGACTTGTTGAGGACGACGAGGTCGGCGGCGCGGATCTGGTCCTCGAACAGCTCTTCCAGCGGATTGTCGTGGTCGAGGCTTTCGTCGGCGGCGCGCTGCGCGGCGATTCCGGCCTCGTCGTCGGCAAAGCGCCCGGCGGCTACCGCCGCCGCGTCGATCACGGTGATGACGCCGTCGACGGTGACGCGCGCCTTCACCTCGGGCCAGTTGAACGCGGCGACGAGCGGCTGCGGCAGTGCCAAGCCCGAGGTCTCGATGACGATATGGTCGAGTTTTCCGGGCCGCGCGAGAAGTTTGGCCATGGCGGGAAGAAAGTCGTCGGCGACGGTGCAGCAGATGCAGCCATTGGTCAGCTCGACGACGTCGTCCTCGCTGCAGGTCTCGATGCCGCAACCCTTCAGGAGATCGCCGTCGACGCCGAGGTCGCCGAACTCGTTGATGATGAGGGCGATGCGGCGCCCCCCGGCGTTTTCGAGAAGGTTGCGGATCAGCGTCGTCTTGCCGGCGCCGAGGAAGCCGGTGATGACGGTGGCGGGTATCTTGGAAGCGATCATGTCTATCCCTTGAGGGTCAGTGGCAGGCCGGCAGCGACGAAGGAGACGCGCGTGGCGACGGCCGCGATGGACTGGTGCAGCCGGCCGGCATGGTCGCGAAACGCCCGCGCCATGGCATTGTCCGGCACGATGCCGAGGCCGACTTCATTGGAAACGAGAACCACCGGACAGGGCAGGGGCCCGGCGAGAAGGGTGGCAAGGTCGTCCGACGCGGCAGGAATGTCGGCCCCGGCCAGCATCAGATTGGTGACCCAGAGGGTCAGGCAGTCGACGAGGATCGCACCGCCTTCGCGTGCGTGCTGCGAGATCGCCGCGCCGAGCGCGAGCGGCGCGTCGACCGTCGTCCAGATGTCTTGGCGGCGGTCACGGTGTTCCGCGATCCGCCGGCGCATCTCGCCGTCATGCGCCTCGGCCGTGGCGATATAGAAAGCCGGCCGGCCGGAGGCCTCGATCAGCCCTTCGGCGAACCGGCTCTTGCCCGAACGAGCCCCGCCGAGGACGAGGGTCACGCCGTCGGCAAGGGTTGTGCCGGCGATCATGCGGGGCGCGGATCGGCGAGGCTGGTGCGCCGCATGCGGTCGAAGGCATGGCCGGAGAACTGGCCGAGGAGGAGCCAGAAACCGGCCGTCGTGACGAGCGAGGCCACGGCGAATTCGGCCGCGAGCGTCGGCGGAACCGGGCTGGCGAGGTCCGCCGGATGCGGCGCGCCGACGAAATGCGGCAGCACCAGCGCGGCGATGCCCAGCGCCTGCATCCACGCCTCCCGGCGAAGGATCAAGGCATAGGCGGCGAAGGCGGCGAGGACGGCGGTGACGATCCACCAGAGCTGCCGTGCACCGAGATCGGCGACGGGCATGGCCGGCAGTTCCGGCGCAAGGCCGATCGCCGGGGCGAGGTGGATGACGGCAAAGCCGATGAGTCCCCAGAGTGCACCGGTCGCCGCCGTGATCGGCCGGTCGAGGACGAGGCTGGCGGCGGCCAGGATCAGCGCGAACCCTGCACCGGTCACGAGGTTGGCGAGGACGGTGCCGAGGAGCCGGCTTTCGACGAGGGGCCCGCCTTCGCCGGCGTCCCCCGCCGCGGTTGCGTGCGTGTGGACGAGGCGCACGGTCGCACCATCGTCCGGGGAAAGCGTCGCCGCCTCGGCCGGGGTGGTGAAACTGAGGCTGGCTGCGTGGTCATGCGCCGGGGCGCCGCCCCCCTCGAAGGTCTCGGCATGGAGGATGAGGGGAATGACCCGGGCATATTGCACCGGCGTGATCAGAAGACCGGCGAAAAGGCCGGCGGCCAGTGCGGCCAGAAACATGCGAACGATCATGGGACACCTTCATGGCTTCCGCGCGCCGCGTCGCATCGGGACAAACGGCGGCAACCGGCATGGGGCCGGCGGGAGAGCGATTGACTTCACCAGGGCAGAACGGTCGCCGCGAGGCTTGCCGTCAGGCCCGTTGCTTCAGACACTTCCGCCGCCCGATCCCGGAGGCGAGCGGTCGAAAGGCGTCAGTGGCAGGGAAATCCGAAGGCGTGGCGCATGTCGTGTGCGGTATCGTGCAGCGTCTGCGCATTGGCAAAGCCAGCGCCCCAGACGAAGAAGGCGCCGAGCACCAGCGCGAACAGGCCGGCACCGAGACGCGTGGCGGCGGGTATCGCGACGGGCGCGACGACAGAAGACGTATGCATGGACTCAACCTCCGTGAAGACCGCGAAATGCAGTCTTTTCTCAAGGGATGGCAGGTCTCCTGGCTCACGGGTCATCGGTCTTTTCCTGCCTTCCCAAGGCCCAGGGCCTCAGTGGCGTTTCCCTTCCGGCGTGCCGCCGGCAAAAGGTGGAAAGACCTCGCCGCTCTACAGTCGCGGGGTCGGCTGCGATACGGATCCCCTGATTGGGTCGGTCCTTCGCATTCCCTCTTAGCCCGAGGCGCAGCGCGCACCTCGTGACCATCCGCCGCGAAGGATAGACGGGTGCGGCGTCCTGTCAATCGAAATGCCGGCGATGCGGGCGGACAGGCGCACGACCGGAAGGCCGCCGACCCCTTCCGTCGCCCTTGATTCTGCCGGGCGAAAAGGTTCGACTTCACGGCGGCGGCGTCTATGTCACGAGCAAGATTCCTGGAGGCCCCCATGACGCATTCCCTTCTCGTCCCCGGCAACACCGCCCTCATCACCGGCGGCGCCGCCGGCATCGGCCTTGCCACAGCCACGCGCCTCGTCGCACTCGGGCTGAAGGTCTGCCTCGTCGACCGTGACGAGGCAAAGCTGGCGGACGCTGCCGCCACGCTGAAGGCGCTCTCCGGGGCGCAGGAGGACGGCGTGATCGCGGTGGCCGCCGACGTCGCCGACCGGGCGGCCATGGAGGCCGTCGCTGACATGATCTTCGAGCGCTGGGGGACGATCCACGTCCTGATGAACAATGCCGGCATTCAGCCCGGCAGCGGCATTCTCGGCCCCCGCGAGGCCTGGGACACGGTGCTTCAGGTCAATCTCGGCGGCGTCGTCAACGGCGTCCAGGTCTTCGTGCCCCGGATGATCGCGCGCGGAGAGGGCGGCGTGGTCATCAACACCGGCTCCAAGCAGGGCATCACGACGCCGCCGGGCGATCCGGCCTACAACGTCGCCAAGGCCGGGGTGAAGGTGTTGACGGAGGCGCTGCAGCACGAGTTCCGCAACATGGATGGCGGCCTTCTCTCGGCCCATCTCCTCATTCCCGGCTTCGTCTTCACCGGCCTCACCGCCGGCGACCGCACCGAAAAACCCGCGGGCGCCTGGACGCCGGAACAGACCGCCGACTTCATGCTGGAGAAGCTCGAGGCCGGCGATTTCTACATCCTCTGCCCGGACGGCGAGGTGACGCGCGCCATGGACGAAAAGCGCATCGCCTGGGCCGCCGGCGACATCACCGAAAACCGCCCGCCGCTGTCGCGCTGGCACACGGACTGGGCGGACAAGTTCAAGGCGTGGGCGAGGGGCTAGCGGGCGGCGATAGCCAGCAGCCTTTCCACATCCACCACCCGCTCCAGATCCGCAGCAATCTGGTCCAGCGCCGCCTCGATCTCCCCGCGGTCGTCGCGCAGCGCGCTCCGGTGACCGAGCCGCGCCAGAAAATTGTGGCGAAAGGCGTCGGCACCGAAGAAACCGTGCAGATAGGTGCCGAGCACTCTTCCATCGGCGCTGGTCGCGCCCGAGGCAAGGCCGTCGACGAGGACGACGGGCCTTGCGCAATCGGGCCCGAAGGTCTCGCCGAGATGGATCTCGTAGCCCTCGAGCGCCTCGCCGTCCGGAGTGGTCGCGGTGACGGCGCGCAGCACCTTTTCCGGCGCCATGACGGTCTCGACGTCGAGAAGGCCGAGACCTTCGGCCTCGCGCGCCTCGCCTTCGAGACCGAGCGGATCGCTGACGCGGCGCCCGAGCATCTGGTAGCCGCCGCACAGGCCGACGACATGCCCGCCCCGCGCCACGTGGCGCTGGAGATCGGCGTCCCAGCCATGGGCGCGAAAGCCTGCGAGATCGGCGATGGTCGACTTGGAGCCGGGGATCACGACGAGGGCGGCGTCGTCCGGCAGGCGCTCTCCCGGCCCGGCGAAGACGACGTCGAGGCCGGGCTCGGCCCGGAGCGGATCGAGGTCGTCGAAATTGGCGATGCGGCCGAGCACCGGCACGGCCACGACGAGCCGACCACTGCGCTCCTGGGAACCAGCTTGCGGCCGTGCGAGGCGCTCCAGCGCGACCGAATCTTCCGCCGGCAGCCGGGCGGCGGCGGCAAGATGGGGAATGACGCCGAGCGAGGGCCAGCCGGTGAACCGCGTCACGGCGGCGAGCCCCTCGTCGAACAGCGAGACGTCGCCGCGGAACTTGTTGATGACAAAGCCCGCGATCATCGCCCGGTCCTCTGGCGACAGGACGGCGTGGGTGCCGACCAGCGAGGCGATGACGCCGCCGCGGTCGATGTCGCCGACGAGGATCACCGGAACGTTCGCGGCGGTGGCAAAGCCCATATTGGCGATGTCGCCGGCTCTGAGGTTGATCTCGGCCGGCGAGCCCGCGCCCTCGACGATGACGAGGTCGGCGCCCTCGCCGACATGGGCAAAGCTCTCCAGCACGCGGGCGAGGAGCTGCGGCTTCAGCCGCTGGTAGTCGCGCCCCTTGGCCTCGCCGAAAACGCGGCCCTGGACGACAATCTGGCTGCCGGTCTCCGACTGCGGCTTCAGGAGGACCGGGTTCATGTGAACCGTCGGCGCGACGCCGCAGGCCAGCGCCTGCAGCCATTGCGCCCGGCCGATCTCACCCATGGAATCGCTGCCGGGGATTGCCGCGACGGCGGCGTTGTTCGACATGTTCTGCGGCTTGAAGGGCCGCACCTTGAGGCCGCGCCGGGTGAACAGGCGGCAGAGGCCGGCGACGAGCACGGTCTTGCCGACGTCCGAGCCCGTGCCCTGGAGCATGATGGCGGCGGGCATCGTCAGGAGAGCAGCAGCTTGGCGGCGAGCGCGAGGCACACGACGACGAGGAGCGGGCGGATCAGTCTGGCGCCGAAGCGCATGGCGAACATCGCGCCGAGGCGCGCCCCGGCGAACTGCGCGGCGCCCATGGCGAGGCCGAGCTTCCAGACGATCGCGCCGGAAAAGGCGAAGACGACGAAGCCGCCGACATTCGAGGCGAAGTTGAGGAGTTTCGTATGCGCCGTCGCCTTGAGGATGCCGTAGCCGGCCAGCGTGACGAAGGCGAGCATGAAGAAGGAGCCGGTGCCCGGTCCGAACAGCCCGTCATAGGCGCCGATCAGCGGTACCAGGAAACAGGCAAAGACCACGGGCGAAATCCGGCGCTCGGCGTCCCGGTCGGAAAGGCCGGGCTTCAGCGCGAAATAGAGCGCGATGGCGATGAGGAGGAAGGGCAGCAGCGTCTGCAGAACCCCGGTCGGCAGCACCATGGCGCCGAGCGCGCCGAGCACCGCGCCGGCAAAGGACAGAAGCGCCGTCGGCGCCAGTTTCCTCAGGTAGACATGGCCCTTGGCGGCATAGCTGATCGACGCCGAGCCCGAGCCGAACAGCGATTGCAGCTTGTTCGTGCCGAGCGCCGCCAGCGGATCGACCCCGCCGAGGAGAAGCGCCGGAATGGTGATCAACCCGCCGCCACCGGCAATGGCGTCGACGAAGCCGGCAGCGAAGGCGGCGAGCACGAGAAGGGCGAAGGTGGAGGCGAGCATTGCGGGCTTTCGGGGAAGCGATTCGCGGGAGGTGAAGCTATCGGCGGGACGCCGTTCGCAGCGCCACCTCTTGCACCGTCCTTTCCAATTAGTCATCCCGGGCTTGACCCGGGACCCATTCCACTTCGCCGAACATGATCGAAGGCGGAGGACATTCCCGATCCTGATCCGAGTTGGCGGTGACGGCGCTTGGGCCCGGGTCAAGCCCAGGATGAATAGTCTCATAGGCTTGAGGAGGTGTCACAGCCTGCTGAGCGCAAAGCACCGTCCTTTCCGATTCCTCGGGGCTTTGTCCCCGGGGACCCATTCCAAACCGCCGAACGCGATCGAGGGCGGTGGACCTTCCCGTCCTGATCCGATTTGGCAGTGACAGCGCCTCGGCATGGGTTCCGGGTCAAGCCCGGAATGACGAACCTGAGAGGATCGAGCATCGTGTCCAGCGTTTGGGTTGGGCGTCTCAGATTGTTATCGCCGCATTTGACCAAATCGCCGCCGTGCTGTTTACCTCGCCCAAACTGACGGTGCCCGCACGAGCGGGCTGAAAGCGATACCGGTGCGGCCGACCCAGAAGGGGGCCAAGACGGTGCTGTCGGAACGGCACGCCCCGGGCTTTCGTCCTGGCGTCTCCTCCGGCGTGCGACAAACGGAGGACGACATGCAGGCTCTGATGATGTGCGGCCATGGCAGCCGCGATGCCGGCGCGATGGAAGAATTCTCCGGCCTCGCCGCCAAGATGCGCGTCCGCCTGCCGGACTGGGCGATAGAATACGGCTATCTCGAATTTGCCAAGCCGATCATCCGCGAGGGGCTCGATGCGCTGCGCGCGCGGGGCGCGACCCAGGTGCTGGCGCTGCCGGGCATGCTGTTTGCGGCGGGCCACGCCAAGAACGACATCCCCTCCGTCCTCAACACCTATGCCGCCGCCAATGGTCTCGACATCACCTACGGGCGCGAGCTCGGCATCGATCCGAAGATGATCCGCGCCGCCGGCGCACGCATCCGCGAGGCATTGCGGACCACGGGCTGGCGCGACGGCGAGCCGCTGCACGACACGATGCTCGTCGTCGTCGGCCGCGGCGCCTCCGACCCGGACGCCAATTCCAACGTCTCCAAGGTCATGCGCATGCTCTGGGAGGGCCTCGGCTTCGGCTGGGGCGAGACGGCCTATTCCGGCGTCACCTTTCCGCTGGTCGAGCCCGGCCTCGAGCACGCCGCCAAGCTCGGCTACAAGAAGATCGTCGTCTTCCCGTATTTTCTCTTCACCGGCGTTTTGGTGCGGCGGATCTACGACCAGACGGACGCCGTCGCCGCCCGCCATCCCGAGATCGCCTTTCTCAAGGCTTCCTATCTCGGCGCCCACGACCTCGTCGTCGAAACCTTCGTCGACCGCCTGACGGAGATCCTCGAGGGCACGAACAACATGAACTGCCAGATGTGCAAGTACCGCGAGCAGGTGCTGGGCTTCGAGGCGGAAGTCGGCCTGCCGCAGGAAAGCCACCATCACCATGTCGAGGGCGTCGGCTCCTCGGCCGACTGCGCGCTCTGCGACACGGTCTGCACCGGCGCCTGCCGGGCCGTGAAGGTGGCGCCGACGTCAGTCCGCGCGCCGCAGCAATCCCAGGCCGTCCGCCCCGTGGAGGCGGCGCACGATCACGGCCACGATCACGGGCATTCCCATGATCATGACCACGCGCATCTGCACGACCATGAGCATGGTCACGCCCATTCGCACGATCACGCCCATGGACAGGCGGGCGGGCACGACGGTCATGGGGATGATAGTCATGGGCATGACCATGGAGACCCTTCCCATTCGGGCCACGGGCATTCCCACGACCATGCCGGCCACAGCCACGCCCATGGCGACCACGTGCACCATCCCTATCCCCATGCCGACCATCCGCTAGGCCCCCAGTCGATGGTGAAACCGATGGTAAGACCATGAGCCTGTTCGAACGCTATGCCATGGTCGAGTGGTCGGCCTCCAATTCGCCGGTCTCCGGCAAGGATTCGATCTGGATCGGCTGCGCCGAGCGCGATGGCGAGACCATCACCCTCCTCGAGAGCGTCAATCCGCGCACCCGCGACGAGGCGATGCACATCGTCGAGGGCCTGATCCGGGCGTCGATCGAGGAGGGCAAGCGGCTTCTCATCGGCTTCGACTTTCCCTTCGGCTACCCCCGCGGCGCGGCCGCCGCGATCGGCGGCAGAGCTGACTGGCAGGCGCTGTGGGCGGCGATTTCGGGGCTCGTTCGCGACCGGCCGGACAATGCTTCCAACCGTTTCGAGGTCGGCGGCAAGCTGAACCGCGAGGCGCTGGCGGACAACCCGATGTTCTGGGGACGACCGCCGCATCTCGTCATCGCGGGCCTCTCCGACAAGAAGCCCGATCCCTATCCGACAGCCCTGCCGGAAAAGCGCCTCTGCGAGAAACGGCTGCCGAAATCGCAGCCGGTGTGGAAGCTCGCCTTCGCCGGCAGCGTGGGCAGCCAGTCGCTGCTCGGCTTTTCCCGCCTGGAGGCGCTGCGCGGCGACGAGTCGCTCTCCGGCAAGATCGCCGTCTGGCCGTTCGAGACCGGCTTTGCCGACGATCTCTCCGCTCCTTGCGTCATCGCCGAGATCTACCCCTCGCTCTTCCCGGTCATGCTCGGCGATCGCACCTGCCTCGACCAGGCGCAGGTCGAGACGCTGGCCGAAGGTTTTGCCACCGCGGATGCGGAGGGAACGCTCGGCGCTTTTCTCGCCGGGCCCGAGGACCTCACGGCGGACGAGCGCGAGACAGTTCTGACCGAAGAAGGCTGGATCCTCGGCCTCGGCGGCCCGCAGGCCCCCTCGCCGGAGCTGCCGATGCCGGCGGTAGCGCGGCTGCCCGGCCTCGATTATCTCCGCGATCCCGCCGCCATCTATGCCGCGAGCTTTGCCGCCATCCAGGCCGAGGCGGACTTTTCCGCCATCGCCAAGGAAGCGCGCGATCTGGCCATCAGGCTGATCCACGCCTGCGGCATGACCGACCTTGCCGCCGACCTCGTCGTCTCTCCCGGCGCCGTCGCCGCCGGCCGGCGCGCCCTGCAGCAAGGCGCCAGAATCCTGTGTGATTCCGAAATGGTGGCGCATGGCATCATCCGGCGCACCCTGCCGGCGACGAACGAGATCATCTGCCGGCTGAACGATCCCGCCGTGGCGCCGCTCGCCGAGCGGCAGCGGACGACGCGCTCGGCCGCCCAGGTCGATCTCTGGGACGCGGACCTGCGCGGTGCCGTCGTCGCCATCGGCAACGCCCCGACGGCGCTGTTCCGCCTCCTGGAGCGGATCGATGCCGGCGCGCCAAAACCGGCGCTGATCATCGGCATGCCGGTCGGCTTCGTCGGCGCCGCCGAATCCAAGGCCGAGCTCGTCCGCGATTCGCGCGGCATCCCCTTCATCACCGTCACCGGACGGCGCGGCGGCAGCGCGCTCGCGGCCGCCGCCGTCAATGCCGTGGCCGCGGGCCTCGGCACCGGGTCATGACACCCTTCCTGACGGTCATCGGCGTCGGCGATGGCGGGCTCGCCACGCTGGCGCCCGAAGCGCGCAGGGCGCTGGAGGCGGCCGAGGTGATATTCGGCGGCGCGCGGCATCTGGCGATGCTGGCCGACTCCGATGAAGTGCCCTCCCGCAGCTCAGGAAACCCGGCCGGGCCGGGTGACGCCACAGGCGGCGATGCGACCGCGGTTCGGCGCCTTATCGCCTGGAAGAGCCCGTTTCGCGACTCGCTCGCGGATATCGCGGCCGAGCGCGCCCGGCGGGTCGCCATCCTTGCCAGCGGCGACCCGTCCTGGTTCGGCGTCGCCGGCACGCTATCGGCGAGCTACGGGCCGGACGAAATGCGCGTTCTGCCGTCGCCCTCGTCGTTCCAGCTCGCCGCCGCCCGCCTCGGCTGGCCGCTGGAATCCGTCGAATGCCTGACCGTGCACGGACGGCCTCTGGCCGCCGTGCAGCCCTTCATCCAGCCAGGCGCGCGGCTGCTGGTCTTGTCGGAAGGGGCGGCGACACCCGCGGCGCTCGCCGCGCTGTTGACCGATCGCGGTTATGCCGAAAGCCGAACGACCGTGCTCGAGCATCTCGGCGGTGCGGCCGAGCGCGTTCGGGCGACCACCGCCGGGAGCTTCGATCTCCACGACATCGCCGCGCTGAATCTCGTCGCCATCGACTGCGTCGCATCGCCGGGCGCCAGGCTGCTGCCGACCGTCCCCGGCCTTCCGGACGAGGCTTTTGCCCACGACGGCAAGATGACGAAGCGCGTCGCCCGGGCGCTGGCCATCGCCGCGCTCGCGCCTTTTCCCGGCGCCGTCCTCTGGGATGTCGGCGCCGGCAGCGGTTCGGTCGCGGTCGAGTTCATGCGCGCCGCGCATGGAACCCGGTCCGTCGCCTTCGAGCCGCTGGCCGAACGCCGCGCGCTGATCGCGATCAACGCCGAGACGCTCGGCACGCCGGGTCTCCAGATCGTCGAAGGCCGTGCGCCGGAAAGCCTCGACGCCGTTCCGGGCGCGCCGGATGCCGTCTTTATCGGCGGCGGCCTGTCGGAGGACGTGTTCGCGCCGGCGCTCGCCCGGCTGAAACCCGGCGGGCGCCTCGTCGCCCATGCGGTGACGCTGGAATCGGAGCGCCTGCTGATCGACCTGCATGCCGCCCATGGCGGCGAACTCCTGCGTCTTTCCGTCGACCGGGCCGAGAAGGTCGGGCCGTTCCGCGGCTGGCGGCCGGCCATGCCCGTGGTGCATTTCGCGATGACAAAGCCCCATGCTGTGACCGGTGGGCCCGGAGACGCGCCATGACCGGCACGCTGTATGGGCTCGGCGTCGGCCCCGGCGATCCCGAGCTGATCACGCTGAAGGCTTGGCGCATCCTGCGCGCCGCGCCGGTGATCGCCTTTCCCGCACCCGATACCGGTCCGAGCTTTGCCCGGGCGATCGTCGCCGGCCATCTGCCCGGCGGGCAGGAGGAGATCGCGATCGTCATCCCGATGCGGGTCGAGCGCTTTCCCGGCCAGGCGATCTACGACGACGCGGCTGCAAAGATCGCCGCGCGCCTCGATGCCGGCCAGGACGTCGTGGTGCTGTGCGAGGGAGATCCCTTTTTCTACGGCTCCTTCATGTATCTGTTCGAGCGCCTGTCGCCACTCTATCCCACCGAGATTGTCCCCGGCATCGCCTCGGTGACGGCCGCCGCAGCCGCGCTCGGCCGGCCGCTCGCCGCCCGCAACGACGTCCTGACGATTATTCCCGGACCGCTCGACGACGCTGCCATCGCCGCGCGCATCGCCGGCGCGGAAGGCTTTGCGATCATGAAGCTCGGCCGGCATTTTGCGCGCGTGAGGGCGCTCCTGGAAACGCTGGGGCTGACGGACGCCTGCGCCTATTGCGAACGCGTCTCGCTACCCGAACAGCGCGTCCTGCCATTGGCCGAAGCCGGCGGAGAGGCGCCGTACTTTTCCATGATCCTCGGCTATCGCGGCGCGGAGGCGGCGATCCGTGGCCGCTCAGTCGCGAGCCGGTCGGTCCCCTTTCCGGAAAGCTCCGCATGACCCCGGCGATCATCATCCTCTCGCCAGCCGCCTTGCCGCTGGCCGAGCGTATCCGCGACGCTCTCGGCGGCGAGATCCATGGGGCGAGCGCGAGGGTCGCGGCCGCAGACCTGCGCTTCGCCGAGGCCGGCCCGCATCTCAGGGCGCTCTTCACCGAGGGCCGGCCGGTCGTCGCGGTAATGGCGGCAGGCGCGGTGATCCGTCTTCTGGCACCGGTTCTCTCCGACAAATCAGCCGAACCGCCGGTGCTCGCCGTCGCGGACGACGGCTCGGTCGTCGTGCCGCTGCTCGGCGGCCATCACGGCGCCAACGATCTCGCCCGCCGGCTTGCCGGAGCGCTTGGCGCCGTGGCGGCGGTGACGACGGCCGGCGACCTGCGCTTCGGCGTCGCGCTGGACGCGCCGCCGCCGGGCTGGCGCCTCGACCCCGCTTGCGATGCCAAGGCGGTGATGGCTGAGCTCGTCGCTGGCGCCTCCGCGCGGCTCGACGGCCGGGCAGAGTGGCTTGAAACGTCGCGCCTGCCGCTGCCTTCGGCCGGTACGGACGCCGGGTCGGGCGCCGGCGATGACTCCGCTGCGACCGCCGTAACGCTGACCGTGACCGACCTCGCGCGGGCGCCCGAAAGCCTCGAACTCCTCTATCGCCCGGCGACGCTGGCGCTCGGCCTCGGCGCCGAGCGCCACGCACCCGCCGAAGAGGCGATTGCGCTGGCGACGAGCGTTCTGGCGGAAGCCGGCGTCTCGCCGCTCTCGCTCGCTGGCGTCTTCTCGCTCGACCTCAAGGCGGACGAGCCGGCCGTCCACGCCGTTGCCGCGCATTTCGGCGTACCGGCGCGCTTCTTCGATGCCGCTCGGCTGGAGGCTGAAGCGCCGCGCCTGAAGAACCCGTCGGACGTGGTCTTTGCCGAAACCGGCTGTCATGGCGTCGCGGAAGGCGCAGCCCTTGCCGCCACCGGGCCTTCGGGCGAACTCCTCGTCGCCAAGCGCAAGGGCGCCCGCACCACCGCGGCGCTGGCGCGGGCGCCGGTGCCGATCGGCATAACGGCCAAGGGCAGGGCGCGCGGCACGCTCTACGTCGTCGGCATCGGGCCGGGCGGGGCGGAGTGGCGCTCGCCGGAGGTCAGCCGGATGATCGCCGAGTCCACCGACCTCGTCGGCTATTCGCTTTATCTCGACCTCCTGGGGCCCCTCGCCGAGGGCAAGGCGCGGCACGATTTCGACCTCGGCGCCGAGGAAAAGCGGGTGCGCCACGCGATGGAACTGGCCGGCGAGGGCCGGACAGTTGCCCTCGTCTGTTCCGGCGACGCCGGCATCTACGCCATGGCGACGCTGGTCTTCGAACTCCTGGATTCGGACGGCATCGGCCCCGCGGCGCGGCGCATCGAGATCGCCGTCTCCCCCGGCATTTCGGCCCTCCAGGCCGCCGCTGCCCGCGCCGGCGCGCCGCTCGGCCACGATTTCTGCACCATCTCGCTGTCCGACCTTCTGACTCCCTGGCCCGACATCCAGCGCCGCATCACGGCAGCCGCGGAGGGCGACTTCGTCATCGCCTTCTACAACCCCGTGTCGAAACGCCGCCGGACCCAGCTCGCTTTCGCCAGGGACCGCCTGCTCGAACACCGCCCAGCCGACACGCCGGTGATCCTCGCCACCAATCTCGGCCGCGCCGGCGAGACGGTGCGCATCGTCGAGCTCGCCGCGCTCGACGTGGATGACGTCGACATGCTGACCGTGGTGATCGTCGGCTCGTCCGAGACGCGGGTTGTAACGACCGGCGACGGGCGACGCTGGGCGTTCACGCCGCGCGGCTATTCCGGCAAAGCGGGGACGGGGATGCGGCAGACTTCTTGATGGCAACACCGCCATATGCTATTTTTGACATATGGCAGCGTTGCTTTTGATCAATCGCAAGATCGTCCGCACCGACGGATCCATCATTCAGGTCCGGGTCTGGCAGCTGCCACAGCCATCGACGGAGCGGCCGCATGGGCTGAAGTATTCGTTGTTTTACGGTCGCGCGGGCCAGCGCCTGGTCGGGTACGACAACGAAACGGGGAAGGGCGATCACCGGCACTATGGTGACCGCGAGGAGGCTTATGTGTTCACGTCCCTGGAACGGCTGATCGATGATTTCGAGGTCGATGTGGAGAAGGAGTTGACGAAATGAGCGAAATTACCTTGCACGTCACCGATCGACACAGATTTTTCTCCGAGGTGCGGGAATTGGCGGCCGCGCTCGATCGCGGCGAGAGGACGCCCGCCGTGCCGCAGCTGCATTTCGAGCGGGCGGAAACCTTGTTGAGAGTGTTGACGCCCAACCGCTGGGTTCTGCTGCGCCAGTTGCGCAGATCCGGCCCCGGGTCGATCCGGGCTCTGGCCGCCAGCCTTGGGCGCGACTATCGCGGCGTCCATGCCGACGTGACCGCACTGCTGGACCTCGGCCTGATCCTGCGCGATGCCGCCGGCAAGGTCAGCGTGCCCTGGTCGCGCATCACTGCCGAGTTGACATTGGAAGATGCCGCATGACAGTCCACTTCATCGGCGCCGGCCCCGGCGCACCCGATCTCATCACCGTGCGCGGCCTCCGGCTGATCGAGGCCTGCCCGGTCTGTCTCTATGCCGGTTCGCTGGTGCCCGAAGCGGTGGTCGCCGCCGCCCCGGAGGGCGCGCGCGTGCTCGACACCGCGCCGATGACGCTCGACGAGATCATCGCCGAGATGGCGGCGGCGCATGACAAGGGCCTCGATGTCGCGCGCGTGCATTCCGGCGATCCCTCGCTCTATGGCGCGACGGCCGAGCAGATGCGAAGGCTCAAAGCCCTCGGCATTCCCTACGACGTGACGCCCGGCGTTCCGGCCTTCGCGGCGGCCGCGGCGGCGCTCGCGACCGAGCTGACCGTGCCGGAACTCTGCCAGACGGTGATCCTCACGCGCACGGCGATGAAGTCGTCGTCCATGCCCGCCGGCGAGGAACTCTCGACGCTCGGCCAGAGCGGCGCGACGCTCGCCATCCATCTGTCGATCCGCAACATTCCGCACATTCAGCGCGAACTGGAGCCGCTCGATAAATATGGACCGGACTGCCCTGCCATCATCGCCTACCGCGTCGGCTGGCCGGACGAGGCCTTCATTCACGGCACGCTCGCCGATATCCATGGCAAGGCACGCGCCGCCAAGCTGACGCGGACGGCGCTGATCTTCGTCGGCCGGGCGCTGGGGGCGACCGACTTCATCGATTCCAAACTCTACGATGCCGCGCAGGTGCACCTTCTCCGGCCGAAGCGGAAGGCCGGGGCGTGACCCGCTACGCGGCGAGCCAGTCCATCACCGCTGCGACATCTCCGACGATCGGCGGCGCGGGCGGCACGGCGCGCTGGATCATCACCACGGGCAGGCCGAGCCGCCGCGCCGCCTCGACCTTGGCATATGACGCGGCCCCGCCGGAGTTGCGGCAGACGAGATGGGTGACGCCGAGCCGGGTCAGGAGGGCCGCCTCGACCTGCCAGTCGGAATCCGGCTTACCAAGGATAACCTCGGCCGGAAAAGGCAGATCGTCCGACGCGTCGACCATGCGAAGGACGGGCGCAAGGTCTGGCCGGGCGGCAAAGGGCGCCAGATGCTGCCGCCCGAGCGCAAGGAACGGCCGCGCGCCCGCGGGAAGCGCGTCGCGGGCGGCGGCGAGGCAGTCCGCGGCGATCCAGCGGTCGCCCTCAATCGCCTCCCAGGCCGGACGGACCAGCGCGATCCGCGGCACGCCCGTCAGCGCGGCGGCTTTTTCCGCGTTCCTCGACATGCCGACGGCGAAGGGATGCGTCGCGTCGACAAGCCGCGTGACGCTTTCGGCGCAGACATATTCCGCCAGCCCCATCGACCCGCCAAAACCGCCGATGCGGCTTTCCCCGGGCGATGGCGCCAGCGCTTTCGTGCGCCCGGCGAGCGAAACGATGAGGCGGTCGGCGGGCCGCTCGAGCGCGATGCGCCGGGCGAGTGCGGCAGCTTCGGCGGTGCCGCCGAGGACCAGGATGGTCTCAGCCGGCACGGGCGATCACGCTCCCGGCGCGGTCGACGACGATCACCTCGGCGGCGATGTCGGCCCCCCGCAGCGTTGCCGTGATGGTTGCCAGCGCGGTTCGTGCGACCGCGTCGGCGAGATCGATGCCGCCGGCGGCGCAGAGGTCGAGCACGGCCTTCGCCGTATTGGCGCCGAGGATTTCAGGTCCGAGCGTCCTGGCGCGATCCGGGTCGAGGCTGGCGGCGAGGCCGTGCAGGAAGGCGAAATCCACCTGGCTGCGGCCGGAATGCAGGTCGAGCGAGCCGGCGGCGAGCTTCGTCAGCTTGGCAAAGCCGCCGGCAATGGTCAGCCGTGGCACCGGATGGACGCGCAGGTATTTGAGCAGGCCGCCGGCGAAGTCGCCCATGTCGAGGAAGGCGATCTCCGGCAGGCCGGGATAGAGTGCCCGCGCCGCGTCCTCGCTACTGGAGCCCGTGGCACCGACGACATGGCCGAGCGAGGCGCCGCGCGCGACGTCGATGCCGCGGTGGATCGAATGGATCCAGGCCGCGCAGGAGAAGGGGTGGACGATCCCCGTCGTGCCGAGGATCGACAGGCCGCCGACGATGCCGAGCCGCGGATTCCAGGTCTTCTGCGCCAGCGCTTCGCCTCCGGTCACGCCGATCTCGATCTCGATATCGGCGGAGCGGTCATGGGTAGCGCAGAGCGCCTCGACGACGGCGCGCATCAGGGCGCGCGGCACCGGATTGATCGCCGGCTCGCCGGGCGGGATCGGCAGGCCGACGAGGGTGACCATGCCCACCCCCTGACCGGCCTGGAAACGAATGCCGGAATCCGGCTTACCAAATCGGACCGTCGCGACGATCTCGGCGAGATGGGTGACGTCGGGATCGTCGCCGGCGTCCTTGATGATCGAGGCCATCGCCGTCTCGAGGCCGAGCGACTGACGGGCCAGGGCGAAGGCCGGCGTCTCGCCCTTCGGCAGGGTGATTTCGACGGGATCGGGAAAGTCGCCGGTGAGGAGCGCCGTCAGCGCCGCCTTCGTCGCGGCGGTGGCGCAGGCGCCCGTCGTCCAGCCGCGGCGCAGCGCCAGGGCGGGCGCGGCGCTGTCGTCTTTCGTCGGGCGGCGGTCGGATTCCATGCCTCGTCTATAGGGCGGCACCGCCCCGCGCGAAAGCCGGGGCGGTGCGCGATGGCGCCGCGCAGGGCGACAAGGGCGAGGGCGTCACGAACGCCGACGGCGCCGGCGCGGGCAGCACGCCTCCCGCGCCGGGAGGCGGCGGCGCGAAGGCCGCTGCCCCGGCGGGCGGCGGCAGAGCTTCGGCCGGCCGTTCCGGCGGGGCCTCCTGCGCCGATTGTAGGATGCAGGCGCGCATGGGCCTCTTGATCGCTGCGCCGTCCTCGGGGGCCGGCAAGACCAGCGTGACCCTCGGCCTGCTCCGGGCCTTTCGCCGTCGCGGCGTCGCCATGGCCTCGGCCAAGGCCGGCCCCGACTATATCGACCCGGCCTTCCACGCCGCGGCCGGGGGCCGGGCTTGCGTCAATCTCGACCCCTTCGCGATGCGGCCGGACCTGCTGCGGTCCCTGGCGGCGGCGGCGGTCGCTCCCGACGGCAGCGCGGACGACGGGGCGGCCTGCGGCGCAGCCGGCGCGGTGGCCGGTGCGGAGGGTCTGGTGGTCGAGGGCATGATGGGCCTCTTCGATGGCGCCGCCGACGGCACCGGATCCTCGGCCGATCTCGCCGCGCTTCTCGGGCTTTCCGTCGTGCTCGTGGTCGACTGCGCCAAGCAGTCGCATTCCGTCGCCGCCTTGCTGCGCGGCTTTCGCGATCATCGCGCCGACATGGCGCTCGCCGGCGTGATCTTGAACCGCGTCGGCAGCGCCCGGCACGCGGGCATGCTGGAGCAGGCGATCGCGCCGCTCGGCCTTCCCGTACTCGGCGTACTGCCGGCCGATCCGGGCCTCAGCCTGCCCGAGCGCCATCTCGGCCTCGTCCAGGCGATGGAACACGCCGATCTCGAGGGCTTTCTCGGCCGTGCCGCCGACTGGGTTTCGGCGGGTCTCGATCTCTCGGCGATCCGCGCTCTCGCCCGTCTCCGCGCGGCGGACGCGGCGGGCCCGTCGGTGCCGGTGCTCGCGCCTTTCGGCCAGCGCATCGCCATCGCGCGCGACGCGGCCTTCGCCTTCGCCTATCCGCATCTCGTTGGGGGATGGCGCGAGGCCGGGGCGTCGCTCTCCTTCTTCTCGCCGCTGGCCGACGAGGCCCCGGACGCCGATGCCGATGCGGTCTACCTGCCGGGCGGCTATCCCGAACTGCATGCCGGCAGGCTCGCCAGCGCGACGCGCTTTACCGCGGGCATCCGCGCCGCCGCCGTTCGTGGCGCCGCGGTCTATGGCGAGTGCGGCGGCTACATGGTTCTGGGCGAGGCGCTGGAGGACGCGCATGGGACGCGCCATGCCATGCTGGGCCTGCTGCCGCTGACGACGAGCTTTGCCACGCGCAGGCGCCATCTCGGCTACCGCCGGGCCGAGATGGCCGGCTTTCCCTGGGAGGGGGCGATCACGGCGCACGAGTTCCACTATGCCAGCATCGTCGGCGAAGGCGCTGCCGAACCGCTGCTGCGCGCCAGGGATGCCGCCGGCACGGATCTCGGCCTGATGGGGCTTCGGGTCGGCCGCGTCGGCGGCTCCTTCCTGCACGTGATCGACCGGGCATGAACGGTTTCGCGATGTCGGTAACGTTCCGATCTCCCTCCTTGAGGGGGAGATGGCCGGCAGGCCAGAGGGGGGTGAGCCAGCGCCAGGGTGGGCAGGCTGCCCCGGAGATGCAGCCCTCGCGCTCTGGAGGATTGGCGAGAGACAGCTGCAACGGCGCAGGAATCGGCAGATGCGGACGCCGCACCCCCCTCTGCCCTGCCGGGCATCTCCCCCTCAAGGAGGGAGATCGGCTGGATGGCGGCCGTCGTTCGTCGTTGGCGGTGCGGGATGCGGATCGCCTTGCGTGCCGAGAGACGTCGCCATGACCACCCATTTTCTCGCCCTTCTCCTCGGCACGCTCCTCGACCGGATCGTCGGCGATCCCGACTGGCTCTGGCGGCGCTTTCCGCATCCTGTCGTGTGGATCGGCCAGGCGATCGGCTGGATGGACCGGCGGTTCAACCGCGAAGACCTCTCCTTCGCCGCGCGGCGCCGCAACGGCATCGTTGCGATGCTGGTGCTGCTCGCCGGCGCGGTAGTGGCCGGCCTCGTGCTGCATGCCCTCTTCACCCGCCTTGGCGTGGCGGGAACAGTGCTCGAGGCCGTCGTCGTCGGCATCCTTCTGGCACAGAAGAGCATGGCCGAGCATGTCCGCCGGGTGGTCGAGGCGCTGTCGTCCGGCGGGCTCGCGGCGGGCCGCTCCGCGGTCTCGATGATCGTCGGACGCGATCCCGACCAGCTGGACGAGGCCGGCGTCTGCCGGGCGGCGATCGAGAGCCTTGCCGAAAACGCTTCCGACGGCATCGTCGCGCCCTGGCTATTCTATCTCGTCTTCGGCCTGCCGGGCCTTCTCGCCTACAAGGTGCTGAACACGGCGGACTCGATGATCGGCCATATGAGCGAGCGGCACCGCGCCTTCGGCCGGGCGGCGGCGCGGCTCGACGACCTGGCCAACCTCGTACCGGCACGGCTGAACGCTTTCGCCTTTGCGGCACTCGCCCCGACGCTGCCGGGTTCGCGTGGCTTCGCCTACGCCTGGGCCATCGCCCGCCGCGATGCCGGGCTGCACCGCTCGCCGAATGCAGGCTGGCCGGAGGCGGCGGCGGCGGCCGCGCTCGGCCTCGCCTTCGGTGGCCCGCGGCGCTACGGCGCGCTGGTGGTGGACGCGCCGCTGCTGCATGGCGAAGGACGCCTCGAGGCGACGCCCGCCGACATCGTCCGTTCGATCACGCTCCTGCGGCGACTGTCGAACCTCCTGATCGCCGTGGCGCTGCTGCTCTTCCTCCTCAGCCTGGCGTCCTGATTCCCCCGACCTTTCCGCGAAGGGGCATCGCAGGCTCCTCAACCGAGGGCGAGGGCGAGCCCGAGGAGCGCGGCGATCTCGGTGATCTGCTGCGCGGCGCCGACACAGTCGCCGGTCTGGCCGCCGAGCCGGCGGACGAGAAATTTCCGGAACTGGCCAAGGACGAGGAGCCCCGCGAGAAGCGGCAGCACGGCGCCCGCAAGCCCAGCGATGATCGCGCCGGCAATGACGAGCAGGGTGGCGCCGATGAAGGCGGCGATCCGGCCGGACCGGGCACTGGGCTGTCCGACGCGGGCGGCGACGCCGCTGTCCCTTGCACTGGGCAGGCTCGACCACAGCCAGGCCATGGCACCGCGGCTTGCGGCAGCGGCCGCCAGGAGCGCCAGCGCCGCCTGCCCCGTGCCGGTGGCGACGATATCGGCGAGAAGCGATGCGCGCAGCATGAGCGACAGGACGAGGGCCAGCGCGCCATAGGCGCCGATGCGGCTGTCCTTCATGATCTCCAGCGCTCGGTCCTTGGGATGATGCCCGCCAAGTCCGTCGGCGACGTCGGACAGGCCATCCTCGTGCAGCCCGCCGGTGACGGCGACGAGAAGCGCGATGGCGAGGATGGCGATGGTCGATGGCGACAGCCCGAACGCACCGAAAAGAAGCACGGCGAGAGCCGATGGCAAGGCCGCGACGAGGCCCGCCAAGGGAAAGGCGTGCGCGTCGCTCCCGAGCGGGTGAACGCCGGAAAAGGCGCGCGAGACCGGCGGCAGCCGGGTGAGGAAGGCGAGCGAGCGGAGCGTGGCGGCAAGGATGTCGGGCATGAGCCTGTGATAGCCCGCCGCCGGCCCATCGTCACGCGCGCCAATGCTCGCTGTCTCCCGCCGACGCATCGCAATGCCCCTGCGGCGATGCGTCGGCGGGCGAACTGTACAGGAGCGCACGCGCTCTCTAGAGAAAGGCCTTGTCCGCCAACCCGGCCCGTCCCGGGCGAAAGAGATCCCGATGTCCGCTACCGGCCTTCCCTTCGACGATATCCGCGCCCTCGTCCGGCAGATGCCGGGGCCCGACGTCGCCGCCGTGCGCGCCAAGCGCGAGCGCGAGGCGCAGCTGACCAAGCCCGCCGGCTCGCTCGGCCGGCTCGAGGAGATCTCCGAATGGCTGGCCGCCTGGCAGGGGCGCGCCCCGGCGGTGACGCGGCCGCTGGTGGCGATCTTCGCCGGCAATCACGGCGTGGCACAGAAGGGCGTCTCGGCCTTTCCGCCCGAGGTGACGATGCAGATGGTGACGAACTTCGCCGCCGGCGGGGCCGCGATCAACCAGATCTGCGCGGCCTACGATCTCGGCCTGAAGATCTTCGACCTGGCGCTGGAAGTGCCGACGGAGGATTTCTCGGAAACGGCGGCGATGGACGAGCGCACCTGCGCGGCGACCATGGCCTTCGGCATGGAATGCCTGATGGGCGAGCCCGACCTCCTGTGCATCGGCGAGATGGGCATCGGCAACACCACGGTCGCCGCCGCGATCTTCGCCGCCTTGTTCAAGGGCGAGACGGCCGACTGGGTCGGCCCCGGCACCGGCCACGGGCCGGAGGGCATGGCGCTGAAGACGCGGATCATCGACCAGGGCCTTGCGCTGCACGCCGCCCATCTCGGCGATCCGCTGGAGGTGCTGCGCCGGCTCGGCGGCCGCGAGATCGCGGCGATGGCCGGGGCGATCCTTGCCGCCCGCCTGCAGCGCGTACCGGTGATCGTCGACGGCTATGTCGCCACCGCCGCCGCCGCCATCCTCTGGTCGATCGACGCGCGGGCGCTCGACCATTGCCTCTTCGGCCATGTCTCGGCCGAGCCCGGCCATCTCGCCGCGCTTGAAGCCATGGACAAGGTGCCGCTTTTGGCGCTGGGCATGCGGCTCGGCGAAGGCACCGGCGCGGCGCTGGCCGCGGGCATCGTCAAGGCTGCGGCAGCCTGCCATTCGGATATGGCGACCTTCGCCGCGGCCGGCGTGTCCGACAGGCATTGAGGTGTCAAGCGTTTCGGGCGATTCTCCGAATTCGCCTGAAAACCCTCGGCCCTGGTTGACCGCCGGATAGCACGAGGAATCCGGACCCCATTTTTCGTCGGCGCCCCAGGCCCTCCGTCGTCCCGTCGGTCGGCAGATGGGCTCGGGATAGGCGGGCGGCAACCGTCCTCGTGCCGGGGGCGCAGGGCAAAGCCTTGAAAATGGGGTCGCATTTCGACCACTGGCGGCCGTTTCTCTCGATCCTGAGCGATCTTCGGCACAGTTTCTTCAGATTGTTGACGATAAATGGAGCGTCTGACAGCGGAAGGTCGAGTCCATGGCTAGCAGTTTCTCCAGACGGCGCGTCCTTTCGCTCGTCGCCGGTGCAACAGTGCTTACCGCTTCCATCAGGGCAGAGGCCGCACTGACGACCCCGAAGGCCGCGCCCGTGTTGAGGATCGGTGGCCACATCACCGAGCACAACGAAGGCGACGAGGCCGTCTTCGACATGGCCGGCCTCGAGGCCCTGGGGACGCGGAGCTTTGCCACTTCGACCCCCTGGACGGACGGCGTGGCGACCTGGGAGGGCGTTCTCCTCGCCGACCTGATGGATGCTGTCGGCGCGTCCGGCACGACGATCCGCGCCACAGCCCTCAACGACTACGTCGCCGACGTGCCGATGCGGGGCCTGCGCGAAGAGGGTGCCATCCTTGCGATGCGGCGCGACGGGCGGCCGATGCCCATCAGCAACAAGGGACCTCTCTTCATCCTCTATCCCTTCGACGACAATCGGGACCTGCAGCAGCAGTCCGTCTACATGCGCTGTGCCTGGCAAATCGCGCGGCTCGATATCCTGTGATGGACCGGGTGCGGGCGCTGGCGCGCACGGCAAGACGCGAATACCGCTGGGAACCGCTTCTCCTCGGAACGACGGCTGTCCTCGGCCTGTCCGCAGCGGCGCTGCTCTTCTTCAGCGCCCAGTACATGAAGCGCATCTCGATGTCCCCGGAGAACAACGTCATCTATGAGGTGATGACGACCTATCCGGAACTGACGCGTCTGCAGGCGACGGTCGCCACCCGCTTCCTACCCGGCAGCACCGTTTCCGACCAGGATGTGGCATTGCGTTTTGCCATCGTCGAGAATCGCATGCAGGTCCTCGGCACGGAGTCCTCGCGCCGGCTGCGCCAGGACGGCGCCGAGGCGTCGGTGCTGATCGAGCGGATGCGCAGCGCCGTCGCGTCCGTGGCCCCGCAGATGGCGGCGTTGCGGGACCCGGCCGATGCTGTGGCCGTCCTGAAGGTCTTCGAGCCCCTGAACGTCCATGCGACACGGCTGGCGGCGCTCACCACGTCGGCCGCGGCGACGCGGATCGCCGACAGCGAGCAGAAACTCATCGACATCTACTGGCTGTTGCTGGCGGAAATCCTCGGTCTTCTGACCTGCGGCGTCATCCTCATCGTACTCCTGCAGCGCACGCGCAAGAAGGCAGAGGACAGTGCCGCCAGCGATTTCCTGACAGGCCTGCCGAACCGGATGAGCTTCAACACGGTGCTGTCGGCCGAGTTCGACAAAGGTGAGCCGAAGGACACGCTGGCCGTGGTCATGTTCGACCTCGACCTCTTCAAGAACGTCAACGACACGCTGGGCCATGCGGCCGGTGACAGCCTGCTGCGTCTGGTCGCCGAGCGGCTGTCTCCGCTCCTGACGGATGCGTGCCTGTTTGCCCGCCTCAGCGGCGACGAGTTCGCCGCGATCTTCCGCTCGCCACAGGCCGAGGTGCTCTCCCAGGTCGCGGCACGCCAGCTTCGCCTTGCCTTTGCAGCGCCCTTCCAGATCGCCGAGACCCGCGTCCAGTGCTCGGCCAGCATCGGCATCGCCGTCTGCGGCGAAGACGACGTCACGCCCGAGGACCTCCTGAAGAACGCCGATCTGGCGCTCTATGCCGTCAAGGACGACCGCCGCGGCGACATCCGGATGTACCATCCCCAGATGAAGGAAGCCTACCTCGCGCGGCAGAACCTCTCCAAGGACCTGGAGATGGCGCTCTTCAAGGACGAATTCGAGCTGAACTTCCAGCCAGTCGTCTCGCTGGCGACCGGTCTCACCTGCAGTCTCGAGGCCCTCATCCGCTGGCGCCATCCGGTGCGGGGAATGGTATCGCCGGCAGACTTCATCCCGATCGCCGAGGAGTCGGCGATGATCCTGCCGATCGGTCGCTGGGTCATCGGCGAGGCCTGTGCGGCGGCATCCGGGTGGCCCGAGACCATCGGCATCGGCGTCAACCTCTCGGCCCGCCAGTTCGTCGATCCGGAGCTCGGCCCGTCGATCGTCGATGCCCTGAGCCGGCATGGCCTGGAGCCGAGCCGGCTGACGCTGGAGATCACCGAGACCGCGCTGATCCAGAACGACCACACGGTCGTCGGGATCCTGAATGCGCTGCGCGAGATCGGCGTCAAGATTTCACTCGACGATTTCGGCACGGGCTATGCCTCGCTGAGCTACCTCACGCGGTTTCCGTTCGACACGATCAAGATCGATCAGTCCTTCGTCCGGGGCTCGCCTCAGCATGGGAACAGCGGGACGATCGTCGAGGCGATCTGCGACCTGGCCGACAAGCTCGGCATGTCGACCGTTGCCGAGGGCATCGAGACAGAGCAGCAACTGGCCATGGTCCGCGCCGCCGGCTGCCGCTATGGCCAGGGCTATCTGTTTGCTCGCCCGATGACGGCGGCCCAATGCGCCGCGCGACTTTGCGCCGAGAGGCTGCGACACGTCTCGTCGGGCAAGACGCCCGGCAACGAGGGCCACGCCGCTCCCGGACTCTGCCGGTAACCCTGACATCGGGAAGGGGGTGGCGGCAGTCCCGTCGCGGCAATCGTGTCCGCCGGGGCCACGACACTGCTACCGGCGCGGCGCAGTTCAGATTTCGGGTTCGCGCGGCTGCTTGGGATAGGTGATGAAGAACGTCCACAGCGAGTAGATGAAGACGGCAAGGGTCAGAATCACCCAGAGCTGATCGCCGTGCCACAATTCCACACCGCACCAGATGCCTGTCACGACGACGATCGCGATGCGGCGCCAGAGCGGTCGGAAGAACGGGTGATCCTGGTTGCTGGTCATCGCGCGCCTTCTTTCTGTGTTGTCGGGAATTTATCTAAAGCCTCGATGGCCGGCGGGCCAGCCTGTCCCCGCGACAGGCGAAACGTCTCTCCAGCGTCGACCAAGCGCAGTCGCCGCACGCCAAGCCTTTGCCGGAGGCGGAGCGCTCCCTTCCTGAAGCGGGCTCTTCCCTTGATTTCGTGTCCGTTTCCCTGACAGTGCGGCGGGATATTCGAATGGGAGAGTGACATGGACGAGATCGGGCACTTCATCGACGGCGTGCGGGTGGCGGGAACCACCAGCCGCACCGCCGACATCTTCAATCCGGCGACCGGTCAGGTGACGGCGAAGCTCGCGCTGGCCGACGCGTCGCAACTGCAGCGGGCCGTCGATGCCGCCAAGGCGGCGCAGCCGGCCTGGGCCGCGACCAATCCGCAGCGGCGTGCGCGCGTCTTCATGAAGTTTGTCGCGCTCCTCAACGAGAACATGCAGGAACTGGCCGAAATGCTCTCGGCCGAGCATGGCAAGACGGTCGAGGATTCCAAAGGTGACATCGTCCGCGGTCTGGAGGTCTGCGAGTTCGTCATCGGCATCCCGCATCTGATGAAAAGCGAGTTCACCGAGGGCGCCGGCCCCGGCATCGACATGTATTCGATCCGCCAGCCGGTCGGCATCGGCGCCGGCATCACGCCGTTCAACTTTCCGGCGATGATCCCGATGTGGATGTTCGCCCCCGCGGTCGCCTGCGGCAACGCCTTCATCCTGAAGCCGTCGGAGCGAGACCCTTCGGTGCCGATGCGGCTGGCCGAACTGATGATGGAGGCGGGGCTGCCGAAGGGCATCCTGCAGGTCGTCAACGGCGACAAGGAGACCGTCGACAACATCCTGCAGCATCCGGACATCTCGGCGATCTCCTTCGTCGGTTCGACGCCGATCGCGGCGTACGTCTATGCCGAGGCGACGAAGAACGGCAAGCGCGCCCAGACCTTTGGCGGCGCCAAGAACCACATGATCATCATGCCCGACGCCGATCTCGACCAGGCCGTCGACGCCTTGATCGGCGCTGGCTACGGCTCGGCCGGCGAGCGCTGCATGGCGATCTCGGTGGCGGTGCCGGTCGGTGAAGAGACCGCCGACGCGCTGATCGCCAAGCTCATCCCGAAAGTCGAATCGCTGAAGATCGGTCCGGCGACGGATCTTTCGGCCGACTACGGCCCTGTTGTCACCAAGGCGGCGCAGCAGAAGATCCTCGGCCTGATCGAAAAGGGCGTCGAGGAAGGCGCCGAGTTGAAGGTCGATGGCCGCGGTTTCTCGATGCAGGGCTATGAAGACGGCTTCTTCGTCGGCTCCTGCCTGTTCGACCACGTCACCCCCGACATGGAGATCTACCGCCAAGAAATCTTCGGCCCGGTGCTCTCGGTCGTGCGCGCGAAAAACTACGAGGAGGCGATCGACCTGCCGATGCGCCATGAATACGGCAATGGCGTCGCCATCTACACCCGAGACGGCGATGCCGCGCGCGACTTTGCCAGCCGCATCAACATCGGCATGATCGGCATCAACGTGCCGATCCCGACGCCGCTCGCCTATCACTCCTTCGGCGGCTGGAAGCGCTCTTCCTTCGGCGACCTCAACCAGCACGGCCCGGACTCGATCAGGTTCTGGACGCGGGTGAAGACGGTGACCAGCCGTTGGCCTTCCGGCATCAAGGCCGGTGCGGAATTCTCGATGCCGGTGATGAAGTAGCCCGTCCCATGCCGGAAGTGAAAACGGGCGCCCGCGAGGGCGCCCGTTTTCACCCACAAGGTGGTTTGCCGCCCTTCGAGGGCAAGTCCAAGCCCTGAGCGTCGCGCGCCGTCGGGCCGATCGTCACCATCGCGCGGCGCGGCCTACACGTCGGACCGCACCGTCTGTGGGGGCAGGGCAGGTGATCTCTCGCCGCGCGCCGTGGAAAGCACCCCTGCAGCCGGTGACGTCCTTTGGACGGCGGCCTTGCGCCACCAGTCCAGGGCGTTGCCGAGCGCGAACAGGATCGCCAGACCCAGAGCGAGCAGCAAAGTGTCGAACCACGGCGACGGATCCCGGCCGATTCGGATGATCTGGCAGGCCAGCGAAAGCACAGTGCCGACGGCGAAGATCGGCAGCGAATGCCGTCCGATCACCGCCAGCGGGTTTTTCGGCGATATGGTGCTCAGCGGCGAAGAGCGGGGAGCCTGCGCGAACACGTAGACGACCGCCAGGAGATGCATGAGGCGGGGTAGGGTGACATAGGTCTTGTCGAAATCGCCTATCAGGAAGGGCAGGCCAAGCGGCTGGTCGAACCCCCAGAACTCGAATCGGACGCAGGCGAACGACACGAGGAGATAGAACAGGGCCGCTCCGTAGATCCACGGATTGTAGGCCACCGCATAGCCCCGCTGCCACTTCGCCAGCCCACAGTAGAGCCCGGCCGCGAACAGCACCTGCCAGGCGAGCGGGTTGAAGAACCAGCCACCCTCCTGCGGGTAGGTCGGTAGATCGAGACGCAGGACGCCTGTG
Source organism: Aureimonas sp. SA4125 (assembly GCF_019973775.1). Lineage (NCBI taxonomy): Bacteria > Pseudomonadati > Pseudomonadota > Alphaproteobacteria > Hyphomicrobiales > Aurantimonadaceae > Aureimonas > Aureimonas sp. SA4125. The sequence continues at coordinate 150,415 of NZ_AP025032.1, forward strand.
ACGATCCAGAAGGCGACCGAGAGCCCGAGCATCGCGCCGCGACCGAAAAGAGCCGCAACGAGCAGCATCACCGGCATCATCAGCAGGATCACCGAATACATCGGCAGGATGTTCACGTAGCCGATCTGGAGGCCGAGCGTGGCGATGCCGAGAAGTGCCTGGATCGGATTCGACATCAGCATCTCGATGCCGAGTTGCTGCATTAGGTTGCCATGACCGAAGGCGAGTGTTGCCCAGGCGAAGATGCCGATGGCGGCCATCGTCAGGGTGATGTGGACGAGATAGAGGACGCCCGCCCGGCGCACCGACTTCAGGCTGGCGACGAGCCGGCCGCCGGCCAGGAAGGGCTTTCCGTAGGCGAAGGCCGAGGCAAAGCCCGCCAGGAACACGAAGAGCTCGGCCGCGTCGGAGAAGCCGAAGTTACGGCTGGTGAAATTTTCCCAGAGGGTCCCCGGGACGTGGTTGACGAAGATCATCGCCAACGCGATTCCGCGATAGAAGTCGACGCGGTGATCGCGTCCGCCAGCGGAAATTTGGGTTGTTTGCAGGCTCATCGGTCGGTTTACCGGAATAAAGGGTCAGGCCGTCGGCGCGGCGAGGCTCGTGCTGTGCACCTGTACGGTGTCCGGAGCGTGGCCGACGAGGATGGGCTCCAGCCGACGCCGCCAGGCTTCCGATGCCTTGATGACAGGTTCCGGCGCCAGCTCGAAAGGCGTCGCGAACAGACCGTACTGCCGCGCGACGTCGCCGAGTTTCGGATGCCCTGAGAGGCTGATCAGGATCGGCGAGAGCATCAGCGGCACGGCGATCGGGCAGACCCAGAGAAAGAGGTTCGGCGAGTAGACGAAGGTCGAGACGAGGAGCGCTGTCCCCGCGATGACCATGTACCAGCTCGATTGGAACGCCTCGGAGAGCGGCAGGCTGCCGTCCTCGCGCTCGGTGGCGGGCCAGCCGCTGTCGGCGCCGACGAGGATTTCGGCGACGGCCTTCGACTGGAACATCATCATGATCGGCGCAAGGATGCTCGTCATGGCAAGTTCCGCCGTGGCGCCTGCCAGGACCTGGAGGGCGCCGCCGAACGAGCGGCGCCGACGCCCGAAGGCCGTGGAAAACGCGATCAGCGTCTTTGGCAGGAGAAGCAGCAGGAAGATGCCGAGGAGGAGGAGGAGCGCCTTGCCCGTTTCCGGCGTCGGGAAGACCGGGAAGAGGGAGTCGGCCGGAAAATAGTTCGGGTCGGCCGCAATGATCGGATCGAGCAGGCTGACGATCAGGAACATCAGCCAGATTGGCGAAGCCACATAAGCCATGATTCCGCAGACGAGCGCGATGCGGCTCCAGAGGTTCAGCTGCGGCGCCGCGATCAGACGACCGTGCTGAAGGTTGCCCTGACACCAGCGCCGGTCGCGCTTGGCATATTCGATGAGGTTCGAGGGCGCCTCCTCGTAGGAGCCCTCGAGATCCGGATCGAGGCGCACGCGATAGCCGCCCCGCGCGAGAAGCGCCGCCTCGACGAAGTCGTGGCTGAGGATATGGCCGCCGAAAGGTGCCTTGCCCGGCAGGGACGGAAGGCCGCAGCACGCGGCGAAGGCGCGGACGCGGATGATCGCGTTGTGTCCCCAGAACGGCCCCTCGCGGCCCTGAAGCGCGGCAATGCCGCGCGAGAAGACGGGTGAATAGATCGCGGCGGAAAACTGCAGCGCGCGGCCGAACAGGGTGCGGCGGCCGATGATGAGGGGCTGGGTCTGCAGGAGGCCGAGCTCGGGATCCGCGTCCATGCGGGCGACCATCTCAAGAATGGTCTGCGGCCGCATGAGGCTGTCGGCGTCGAGCACGAGCATGTAATCGTAGGCGCCACCGCTGGTGGTGACGAAGTCCGCCACGTTGCCGGCCTTGCGGCCGATATTCTTCGTGCGGTTGCGATAGTAGAGATGGCCGGCCACTTCGAGCTCGGCCGCCAGGACAAAGGTCGCCCGGCGTTCCGCCTCGACGAATTCGGCTTTGGTAGAGTCGCTGAGGATATGGAAGTCGAATGTTTCGAACCGATCGATGGCGCGCAACCCCTCCATCATTGCCGCGACTCGGGCAAAGACGGCTTGAGGATCCTCGTTGTAGACGGGGATGAGGATGGCTGTCCGCGACGCGCTCTGTGGCAGCAGGGTTATCGGCTTCGGCCGCTCCGAGCGTCCGGCGAGAATTCCGGTGACGGCGGTGTTGAAGCCCCAAGCGAGCCAGAGGCAGCAGATCGTCAAGAGGCTGACCTGCAGGACCTGAAGGCGGCTGGTTCCGCTGGCGGTTACGATGATCGCAAACAGAGCTCCCGCCAGAAGCGCCAGAAGCAGGGCGGCAAGGCTGAAGACGATGCGTTTGAGTCCGACCAATCAGATAACCCGCCTGAACATCATCGACCGCCCCGGGCCCATTCCCTCGGTCGTCTCAATCTGCAATCTGCACGAAACGCTCCGGTCCGCCCGGGAAAGGGCGGACTAGAGCGCCGCAACGTCAACCAAATCGATTCGTATCACCGTCCGAAAGAAACGAAGCGCAACCAGGACGAACTGCCTTGCACATCATTCGCGGGCGCCTCACGAAGAATAGCCTGTATCGGCATCGTCAGCGGCACTCTCGGGGCCGGCAGGACGAGACGCCGCATGAAGGCGACGGCCACGCGCCGCCCGTCCAGCGCAGCCTTCAGCACACCCGGCGCATGCTCGGGATTTCTGCCCTCGAAGCGCAGCCGCTCCGCAATGGCTTCAACCATGGCCTTGCTGCCGAGATCCGGCCGGCCGACAAGCATTCCGGGCGTGCTCGGCGATACGGTCGTCCGTGGGAGCGCCGTGATGGCGTCATCCGCAGAAAGACCGGGGCGTTCGCCCATTCGAATGGCCTCGCTCATCATATCGTACCCGTCCACTGATAGAGCCACGTTTCGCTTACAATGCGCTGCAGCATGGAAAGTTTCGCCCGAAGTTCCGCCGGGGCAGAATTCGTCTTCTCCAGTTCCATGGACAATCGCCAGCCGCCATCCGGCAAACGGTCGAGGGCGCTGTGGATCAGCCTGGCATTGTCAGGAACCTCGATGATGGAATCGAGCTGGGCACCGGCAGGCAGGTTGTTGATGGTTCCGCCGCTGAAATTGATGGCAAACCGCCGGGACGAGGCTGGCGCTTCGTCCGCCGGATTGCCGCCGACGCCGGTGAATGTGTCTTCCACCCAGGCGAGACCGCTCGGCGATTCCACGGACTGGCCCCAGCGCATGCGGTAGCGGAACTCGTACTGGCTTCCCGCCGCTGGCTGCATTTCGGGGACCCAGAAGGCGACGATGTTGTCGTTCGTCTCCGACCGGGTCGGGATCTCGACCAGTTCGATCATGCCGTTGCCCCAGTCTCCGAGCGGCTCGATCATCAGCGATGGGCGCAGCTCGAAGCGCGACTCGACATCCTCGTAGTGCGAGAAGTCGCGATCGCGCTGAAGCAGGCCAAAGGCCGTCGGCGAGACTTCCTTGAAGTAGGAGAGGGCGAGTTCCTCGGGATTGCGCAGGGGACGCCAGAGTCTCTCGCCGTTCTTGCGGTGGATCGCCAACCCGTCATTGTCGTGCACCTCCGGACGAAAATCGTCGCGGCCGCGCCGGTCGTTCTCGCCGAAGGTGAACATCGAGGTCAGCGGCGCGACGCCCAGCCGTTCGACGCTATTGCGGAAGGACAGCCGCGCCGTGACCTCGATCAGCGTCTGGGGACCCGGGGTCACCGTGAAGGCGTAGGCGCCGGTAAGGCTCGGGCTGTCGAGTTCGGCGAACAGGCGGATGGTGCCGCTGCCGGGCGTCGGCCGAACGATGTAGAAGGCACTGAAGCGCGGAAACTCCTCGGCGGTGGCGGTCGCCGTGTTGATCGCGAGGCCGCGTGCCGACAGACCGTAACGGTTGCCGGTTCCAAGCGCCCGGAAATAGCTGGCGCCGAGGAAGGTGACGAGTTCGTCGAAGACATCCGGTCGTTCGAGCGGGTAGTGCAGGCGAAAGCCCGCGACGCCGGAAAGCTCGATCCCCTGGAAGGCTGTCGGATCGAGCGGCGGTCGGTACTCGAAATCGGCGCCGGTGAAACCCTTCAGCTCGAAGCGCTTGCCGTCGCCGATGAAGATGCGCGTGGTCTCCCGCACCAGCCCGCCGGGATAGAAGGCCTGCAGCTGGAAATCGGAGGGATCGCCGGCAAAGAGCGCGCGATCGGGCCGGAAGCGGATGGCGCGATACTCGTCGTAGCTGAGATTGGCGAGGGCCTCGGGTAACTGCACCGCGCTGTCGTTGTAGGGCGTCGCGGCGCGATCGCGCATCATCTTCGAAAACGTCTCGAAATCGAAGTTCTCGACGACGCCGGGAACCGTTTCGGGCGCGACGGGCGCCGCAGGTTCGGAAGGGGGTGTCTGCGCGGCCGCGGGCCATCCAGCCGATGCCACGGCCATGGCAGCGGCACCGAGTTTCAGAGCAGCGCGTCGGGAATGCAGGAGTCTCTGTGTCACGTCTCAGGTTCTTCGCGTTGTGCGGCTGCTCACTGCCTTAGCATATGCACAATTGCATATACTGCATAGCAGCGTCAGGTGATTTGTCCCGCTTCCAGATGTCATGATCGAGCCTCATGACCAAAGCGTTGACAACGACGAACGGGATGCCGCTTTCTCACCTCAACCCGCTGTTTGAAGCCATAATATGGCCGGCTGCAGCGGTCGGGCGCGGCCTAGATCCGCGTGAACCGGTAGTGGCTGTCATGCCGGTAGGTCTCGCCGGGGCGAAGGCGCGTGGCGGGAAAGTTCGGTTGGTTCGGCGCGTCCGGCCAGCCCTGCGGCTCCAAAGCGATGGCGCCGTGGCGGCCGATGCCGCGACCATCGAGGCCGGGGATCGTGGCGTCGAATTTCGCGCCGTCATAGACCTGCAGCCCGGCCTCGCCGCTGGAAATCTCGAGCGCGACGCCGGCCTCCTCGCAAGACAGGCGGGCAATGGGGCGCGGCACTGTCTGTCGCCCTCCGTCGAGGCAGAAATTGTGATCCAGCATGGACGGGCCGTCGGCCAGCCTGCGGCCCATGCGGAAGTCGAACGGGGTGCCGGCGACCGCGGCGATCTCGCCGGTCGGGATCAATCCTGCATCGACGGGCAGGTAGGACGCGGCGGCGACGGTGAGATGGTGATCCTGCGTCGTCGGTTTGCCCGAGAGGTTGAAGTAGAGATGGGCGGTGAGGTTCATGACGCTCTCGCGCGAGACGCTGCCCTCATAGGCGATCTCGAGGATGCCGCCGTCCGCGAGGGCGAACGTCGCGGTGACATCGGCCCGTCCGGGATAGCCGTCCTCCCCCTCTGCGGCGGAAAGGGAAAGCACCGCTCGCGTCTCGGTCGCCTCGACCACCGACCAGTCGCGCGACCAGAAGCCCCCGACGCCGCCGTGGAGATGGTGTGGCGGCTCGTTGATGGAAAGGTCGTGGACCTCGTCCGCAACGATCAGGCGCCCGCTGGCGATCCGGTTGGCATGGCGGCCGATCGTGGCGCCGAGAAAGGGACGGTTGGCCGCACCGTAGACCGCCCGATCTTCGGCGCCGACGACGAGCGAATGGGGTACCCCCGGAATATGGAGGGAGCGGACGGAAGCGCCGGCGGTGAGGATTTCGACCGAGATCGAGTCCGACCGGAGCGTGATGATCTGGGGTTCGCTGTGCATAGCCGTGCTCCGTGCCGTCGCAGATGGGAGCACCTAGGCGATCCAGCGGCGCCGAGTCAAAACATCATGGACACGCCAAGGCATCCCCCGCCATCTCCTTACCGAAGCCGGCGCAGTTTGGTGGTCAGGAGTGCGTCGACCTGGATCAGGGCCCGCGTCAGCGAATCCGACTCGCGGGTGCTGAGCGCCGAGACGAGGTCGGCCTCGAGACGGCCCCAGATGCGCTTGACCTGGGCCTTCACCTCATCGCCGGTGGGGGTGAGCACGACCATCGTGCGTCGCCCGTCCTGGCGGTGGGCGCTGCGCTCGACCAGCCGCTTCTCGACGAGCCGATCCAGCATCTTCGACACCGTCGAGGGGCGAACGGCCAGAAGGTCGGCGAGCGCGGAGACGCTGACGGGAACGCCGAGCTCCAGGCGGTGCAGCAACTGGTCCTGCCCGGGATGCAGGTCGATCTCGGTCAGCATCAGCGTCAGGAAGGCGCGGGTCGACTTGGCGATCGACAGAAGGGTCGGCACCATCCGATCCCCGACGTCCCCGGAAAGAGTGAGCAGTCCGCCGCTGCCTGGCGTGTCCGAATGGCTTTGTCGATCAATCATCCCGAGCTTATCTCTCAGGCAATGACATCGTTTCCATTAACTAGGTTAAGGCAGCTAAGTTTCCCTGCCTGTCTTGTCGACATCGGCGCCGCGGCATCCCGGCCTGACCGTAAATTCTGCCACGGACGGCGGCGAGCGTAGCGTCTATGCGTCCTAGCCGGTAAGGAGTCCTGGACGCGATGCGGGCCTGGATGGAGAGACGGCGATGGCGGACATACGGGTGATCTGCGCAATCGGGCAGAGCGGCCAGCTCGGGCTGGACGGGGTCCTGCCCTGGGAGGGAAACCCGGAGCGGCCTTTCGTCGAGGATGTCGAGCGCTTTTTCGACGTGTCGCGCGGCCACGTCCTCATTGCCGGCCCGCGCACCGTCGCCTCGTTTCCCGCCTTCGTCGCCAGGGATCGCACGATCGTCGAGATCCGCTCGCACGAGGATCCGGAAGAGGTGCTCTCCCGCTTTGCCGATCGCGTCGTCTTCGTCGGCGGCGGGCCGAGGGTGTGGGATGTCTACGCGCCCTATGTCCGGCACTGGGACATCAACCGCATGCCCTATGACGGGCCGGCCGATACCTGGTTCGATCCGGCCTGGCTGCTGGCCGGCGGCGCCGGACGCCGCTGAGCGGGTCCGATCAGTCGAGGAGGAGGCGGGCGCCGAGGTCGCGCGGATCGGTGCCGCAGGCAGAACCGATCGCCTCGCACAGACCTTCCATCAGTCGCCGCACGGTTTCGGGCCTGTCGGCGGCTGCGGCCTTGCCGGAAAGGGTCGCCGGCGAGATCAGCCGCAGGCTGTTCGTCAGGAACAGGCCGTCGACCGCATCGAGTTTCTTGGAACTGATCGACTGTTCGAGCGGGCGCAGGCCGAAATTCTCGGCATTGTCGATGATCCAGCCGCGGATGATGCCGGGCAGGACGCCGTCCTTCAGGGGCGGGGTCAGGAGTTCGAAGCCGTCGACGACGAAGAGGTTGGCGAGCGCCGAGCAGGCCGCCATGCCCCTGGCGTTGAGGAACAGCACGTCGTCCGCGCCTTCTTCCTTCGCCTTCTGAAGCGCCAGAACCGCGTCGAGGTAGCCGAGCGCCTTCAGGCGCGACAGCGGCGAGGTCTCGTTGCGGCGCACGGTGCTCACCGCGCAGCGCAACGGCGAGAACATCAGCGCCGGCGCGAGCGGCGCGCTCGTGCCGAGCAGCATCGGTTTCGGTTCGGGCGGCAGGCCGAGACCCCGCGGCCCCGTCCCGCGCGTCACCGTCAGCCGGATCGACCCGGTCTGCTGGCGCTCCGCGAGGGCGGTCATCGCCGTCTCGATGGCCGAGCGGTCGAGCGGGATCTGCAGGACGGCGAGCGCCGCCACGAGCCGGTCGACATGCTTTTCGCCGAGGAACACGGTGCCGCCGACGACGAGCGCCGTGTCGAAGACGCCGTCGCCGAGGAGGAGGCCGCGATCGCCCGCGTCGACGGCGGCCGCCGCGTCGCGAAAGTCGCCGTCAAGCCAGACGGTCTGCATGCCAGCGCTCCGCAAGATCGAGAAAATTCCTGAACAGCGGCAGGCCGTGTTCGGTCAGCACCGATTCCGGGTGGAACTGGATGCCGTAGGTCGGATGCCGCTTATGACGCAGTGCCATGACCTCGCCCTCTTCCGAGCGGGCGTCGACGACGAGGTCCGCGGCCATCGCCGCCGTCTCGGTGACGATCAGCGAGTGGTAGCGCCCCGCCTGCATCGGGTTCGGCAGGCCGGCAAACAGCGCTAGGCCGTCATGTTCGAGGGTCGAGGCGCGGCCGTGCAAGGGCCGGAGTGCCCGCTCGACGGTTCCGCCGAACACCTCGCCGATGCACTGATGCCCGAGGCAGACGCCGAGCAGCGGTACCGTCCCGGACAGCCTTTCGACCACGTCGAGCGAGATCCCGGCCTCACCAGGCGTGCAGGGGCCGGGCGAGACGACGATGGCGTCCGGCCCGAGCGCCGCGATGCCGGCCAGATCGATCTCGTCGTTGCGCACGACATGGGTGCGCCCGCCGGCGCGTTCGAGATAGCGCGCGACGTTGAAGACGAAGGAATCGTAGTTGTCGATGACGAGAATCACGGCGTGTCCTCGAAGGCGGCGAAGACGCGCGACGCCTTGGCGAAGGTTTCCGCATATTCGGCCGCGGGCTCCGACAGGATGGTGATGCCGCCGCCGGCCTGGAGCGTCGCACGGCCGTTCTGCAGCGTCACGGTGCGGATGGCGATGTTGAGGTCGAGCGACCCGTCGAAGCCGAGATAGCCGATCGACCCGCAATAGACGCCGCGGGCGCGGTCCTCGATCTCGGTGATGATGTCCATGGCCCGAAGTTTTGGCGCGCCGGTGATCGAGCCGCCGGGAAAGGCGGCGGCGATGAGGTCGAGCCCGTCCATGCCCTCGCGAAGGGTCGCCGTCACCACCGAGACCAGGTGATGCACCGAGGCATAGGTTTCGAGGCCGCAGAGGACGGGCACCTCGACCGAATCGGGGGTTGCGACGCGGGCGAGATCGTTGCGCAGGAGATCGACGATCATGACGTTCTCGGCCCGGTCCTTCTCCGAGGCGAGAAGGGCGCCGGCCAGTGCGCGGTCCTCGTCCGGATCGGCCGAGCGCGGCGCCGTACCCTTGATCGGCCGCGTCTCGACGGCGGCCCCCGCGAGTTTCAGGAAGCGTTCGGGCGACGACGAGGCGACAGTAAGGCCGGGAAATTCGAGGTAGGCGGCAAAGGGCGCGGGATTGGCGGCGCGCAGCCGCTCGTAGAAGGCAAAGGCGTCGAAATTCTCGGGCAGCGATGCGGTGAACTGCTGGGCGATATTCGCCTGGTAGATGTCGCCGGCCAATATGTACTCGCGCACGCGCCCGATCGCCGCCTCGTAACCTTCGGCTGTGAAGTTCGAGGACCAGTCGAGGCGGGTCGCGGGGATGGTGATGCCCGTATCCTCCCGCGGCTTTGCGAGGGCGGCGAGAAAGGCCTCGGTCTGCCGTTCGGCGCGTTCTCGCCTTGCCTCGGTGCCGGTTTCAGGATGCCCCGACGACAGAATCATGGCCGTCTTCTCGGCGAGATCGACGGCAAGGATCGTGTCGTAGAAGTTCAGCCGCAATGACGGCTCGGCCGGATCGAAATCGCTGGGCCGTGCCAGGCGCTCCAGATGATGGGCGAAGTCATAGCCGACGACGCCGATGGCTCCGCCCTGGAACGGCGGCAAGCCTGCCGAGGGCACCAGGGGGAAGCGCGCCATGACGGCGCGCAGCGCATCCAAGGGCGGGCCGGCGAGGCGTTCGCCGGCAAAGCGGGCGCCTTCGGCATCGACGGTGAAGTCGGCAAAGGGCGCCGCCGCCACATAGGCATAGCGCCCAAGCCCGGAATGCGGCAAGGCGCTGTCGAGGAAGGCGAGGCCGCCAAGGCTCAAAAGCCGCCCTGCCGCTTCCGCCGGCTCGATGAAATCGATGCGTCTGTGCCCCATGGCCGGGATGTGAAGCATGTCTGATGCGCTCCGTCAAAATCGTCCTGCCGCCTCATCCGGGTGCGAGGCGACCTGTCGATCCGTGGCTTGTCTTTCCCATATGGGGTGGGCCGCCGGCATATCCCGGCCGATTGGGAAAGGCGACCATCATGACGCATGCCCATGTCCAGCGCCTCGCCGCTTGGATCGCCCGGCAGGGCCTTGCCGGTGCCAGCGAGACGGAACTCCTGGACGGTTTCTGCGCCGAGTGCACGGCGGCCGGCTTGCCCCTGTCGCGCGCCATGCTCGTCATCGACACGCTGCATCCGATCTACGAAGGCCGGGTCTTTCGCTGGCGCAACGACGGTGTCGCCGAGGAGCCGATGGTCGAATACGGCCGAACCGACACGGGCGCCGCCGCCGCCGACTGGCAGTCCAGCATCTTCTACCAGATGCTGGCATCGGGCGATGAAGAGCGGCGGGTGCGCATCGCGACGCAGGATCCCCATCCCTGGAAGCACCTCGCCGAGCTGAAGGAAGCCGGTCACGCCGATTACGTCGCCTTCGTCCACCGCTTTTCCGCCGAATCCAGCATCGGCGAAATGGACTGCCTCTATTCCTATTGGGTGACCCGCGATCCCGACGGCTTTGGCGAGGAGGGGCTAGCCGCCTTGCGCGCGCTTTTGCCGCCGCTGGCCCTCGCCGTCAAATGCGCCTCGCTCGCGCGGATCGCCGAGACCTTGGTCGAGGTCTATCTCGGCCGCGATGCCGGACGCCTCGTCCTCAAGGGCCGTATCGCGCGCGGTATCACCGAGACGATCCAGGCGGTGCTGTGGTTCTCGGACCTTCGCGACTTCACCACCATCGCCGACGCGGCCGAGCCCGGCGAGATCATTCCGCTCCTCAACGACTATGCCGACGCGGCGATCTCGGCGGTGCATGCGGCCGGCGGCGACGTGATGAAGCTCATCGGCGATGGGGTGCTGGCGATCTTCAAGGCCGAGGATCCGGCCGAGGCCTGCCGCTCGGCGCTGCGGGCCGAGGCGGACCTGCGCGGGCGCGTCGCGGCGCTCAACGCGCGGCGGACGGCGGAAGGGCGGCCGGTGACGACCGTCACCCTCGGCCTCCACATCGGTCCGGTCTCCTACGGCAATATCGGCAGCGACGACCGGCTCGACTTCACCGTCGTCGGCCCGGCCGTCAACGAGGTCAGCCGCATTTCCTCGATGTGCCGATCGGTCGACCGCGGCATCCTCGTCTCCTCCGACTTTCGCGCCGCCACCCCGGCCCCGGAAAGCGAAAACCTCGTCTCCGTCGGCCGCTATGCCCTGCGCGGCGTGGGCCGGGCGCAGGAACTCTTCACCCTCGACCCGGCGCACCTCTGACCGCAGCGGGCAACCCTGCCGAAAGACCGACGGTTTGACGCAAACTTCGTGGTCTATTGCTGCCGTCCTGTTGTATTGTTGCGCTGCACCCTGTCGCGTGACCGCCCGTTCCATTCGAAAGGCCGCTCTCCCCCATGGCAGACTACGATCTGATCGTCATCGGCAGCGGCCCCGCCGGCCGCCGTGCCGCGATCCAGGCGGCCAAGCTTGGCAAGGCCGTTCTCGTGGCGGAAAAGCACCGGCAGGTCGGCGGCGTCTCCGTACACACCGGCACGATCCCGTCGAAGACGATGCGCGAGACCGTCTTGAACCTCACCGGTTGGCGCGAGCGCGGCTTCTACGGCCGGTCTTACCGCGTCAAGAAGGACATCTCCGCCGCCGACCTCTTGAACCGCGGCGCCAAGACGCTGGAATACGAGGTCGACGTGCTTGAACACCAGTTCAGCCGCAACCACGTCCAGATCGTCTCGGGCGAGGCGAGTTTCCTCGGGCCGCACGACATCCAGATCCGCCGCGACGACGGCGACGTCGATCGGCACCGGGCCGCGCATGTCGTCATCGCCTGCGGCACGCGCCCTTTCCGGCCGGACTACATCCCGTTCAATGACAGGAATGTCTTCGACAGCGACGAGATCCTCGCCATCGAGACGCTGCCGCGCAGCCTGACGGTGATCGGCGCCGGGGTCATCGGCGTCGAATATGCCACGATCTTCTCGGCCCTCGACGTCGCCGTGACCCTCGTCGAGCCGCGCGCGACCTTTCTCGACTTCGTCGACAAGGAGTTGATCGAGGAGTTCGTGCACGAATTGCGCGACCACAACGTCTCGATCCGACTTGGATCGGAGGTCGTCTCGGTCAAGCTCGACGCGGCAGGCCGTCCGGTCTGCGAGATCGCCAGCGGCCGCAGCGTGACGAGCGACGTTCTCCTCTTCGCCGCCGGCCGGGTCGGCGAAACCGAAAAGCTGAACCTTGCCGCCGTCGGCATCACCTGCGACCACCGCGGCCGCATCCCGGTCAATGCCAAGACGCTGCAGACCGTCGTTCCGCACATCTACGCCGCCGGCGACGTCATCGGCTTCCCGAGCCTTGCCTCGACGTCGATGGAGCAGGGGCGGCTCGCCGCCTGCCACGCCTTTGGCCTCGAGCCGCCGGCGCCGCCGGAATTCTTTCCCTATGGCATCTACTCGGTACCGGAAATCTCGACCGTCGGCATGACCGAGGAGGAGGTCCTGAAGCGCGGCATCCCCTACGAATGCGGCATCGCGCGTTTCCGCGAGACCTCGCGCGGCCATATCATGGGGCTGAAGTCCGGGATGATGAAGATGATCTTCTCGAAGAAGACGCGGCGACTGCTCGGCGTCCACATCGTCGGCGAGGGCGCGACGGAACTCATCCACATCGGCCAGGCCGTGCTGAACCTGAAGGGCACCATCGACTACTTCATGGACAATACGTTCAACTATCCGACGCTGGCCGAGGCCTACAAGATCGCCAGCCTCGACGCGTGGAATCGCGCCTTCGCGCCGGTCGCAGCGCCGCCGCCGGTTCCGGTGCAGGCGGCGGCATCGTAAGCCCGTTCCGGGCGCTGCCGACGCACGGCGTGGGCAGCTGCGCGCCCTACTTGCCGGTGGGCGCCTTGATCTCGGGATAGGTCTTGCGCTTGCGCAGCGCCTCCTCGATCTCGTCCTGCTGGACCTGCTGCGAGCCTTGGTCCTGCAGGCGGTCCTCGTTGTCGGCCTGGTCCTGCTGGTTGTCGAATTCGTCCGTGGGAATGCGGCTCATCTTGGTTCTCCTGTTGCCTTTCCAGGAGATAGTGCGCGCGCCGCGCCGCGCCATCCCGTGACTTCCGCGCGCACCGCTCCATCTCCGCTGACAGGACGGATGGGCGCACCGGTTTCGTGAATGCGACATGAACGAAGCGCTCCGGGTTCATTCACGAAAGCAGGGCTAGATCTGCCCGTCGCATGGACCGGTGGCGTCGCTTGCACCCGGCAGGCGGGCACATGGCCATCGTCGCGGCGCGTCGTGCCGGCCCATCGCATGGAGATCTCGATGTTGAACCGACGCGCGCTGATGATGGTCCTCGGGGCCGCAGCGCTGCCACTGCGCCCGGCGCAGGCTGATCTCGCCAGGGCCAATCGCGGTGGCGCGCCGATGGCGTTTGGCGAGCCGCAGTCCTTCTCCTGGGAGGCACTCGTGGCGATGGCCGCGGCGGCCCATGCAGCGCCCTATGCACCGCGGCCCGATCCTGCGCCCGAAGCCCTTGCGCGCATCGGCTATTCGCAGCACGGAAGGATCCACCAGCCGGTTTCGGCCGGGCTGTTCGCAGGCGCCGGACGCGATGGCGTGGTGACCATGTTCCACCTCGGCGAGTTGTTCCGCCGACCGGTGCGGATCCACATGGTCGAGGGCGGCGAGGCCCGCGAGATCCTCTATCGCCGCGACTATTTCGCTTTCCCCGAAGGCAGCCCCGCCGCCGCCGTGCCGGACGACGTCGGCTTCGGCGGTTTTCGCGTGCACGAGCCGGAGCGCCGCCCGGGCCAGCCGGGCGACTGGCTGGCCTTTCTCGGCGCCTCCTATTTCCGCTCCTCCGGCGACCTGAAGCAGTACGGCATCTCCGCCCGGGGCCTTGCGCTGGAGACCGGCGCTTTCGACGGTGCCGACGAGGAATTCCCCGACTTCACCGATTTCTGGATCGAGGAGATGCGCGGCGGCGTGATGCGCATCCATGCGCTGCTGCAGGGACCGAGCGTCACCGGCGCCTACCGCTTCGACGTCACGCATTTTCCCGAGACCGTCATGGGCGTCACGTGCCGGCTCTTCCTGCGCCGCGACATCCAGCGCCTCGGCATCGCGCCGATGACCTCGATGTACTGGTATTCGCAGGAGACGCGCTGGGCCCAGGGCGATTTCAGGCCCGAGGTGCACGATTCCGACGGCCTCCTCATCCACGACCGCCGCGGCGGCGCGATCTGGCGCCCGCTGACCAATCCGCCAAAGCTCAGCTTCGCCTCCTTCCTCACCGAGCGCCCGACGGGCTTCGGCCTGATGCAGCGCGACCGCGACTATGGCAGCTACGAGGACGCCGTCGGCTTCGAGCGCCGGCCGAACCTCTGGGTCGTGCCGATCGAAGGCTTCGGCAAGGGCTCGGTGCAGCTCGTCGAGTTTCCGACGCAGTCCGAATATGCAGACAATGTCGTCGCCTTCTATGTTCCCGAAGCGCCGGCGCGCGCGGGCGACACGCTCGACTTCCGCTACCGGCTGCACTGGAGCGGCGCCGAGCCGCCCCGGCGACTGGCGAAGCTCGTCGCCCATCGCCTGGGACGCCCGCACCGCCACTTTCCCCCCGGCGTCAACCCGCAGCCGGACCGGCTGGAGCGCAAGATCGTCCTCGACTATTCCGGCCCGGAACTGGCGGGTCTCCGGCTGGCGCGCGACAATGTCGCGATCACGCTCAGCCACGGCACGGTGCACGAGATCAGGGTCGAGCGTGCGGTCGACGACGCGCTGGGCTGGCGGGTGGTCTTCGACGCCTTCACGACCACGCCCGATGTCTGCGAGGCGATCGTCAAGCTGACCGTGCATGGCGCGCCGCTCGCCGAGACTGTCGTCTTCCGCTTCGCCCCCGAGGACGGCCTCCCGTCGCTCTGACGATCGGGCGCCGACGGCTCGGCAGCGGCGACGCATCCTGCTATCTCTTGCGGTGATCGATGCCTTGGGAGAGACACGCCATGCTGAAGACAATCCATCCGCTGATCGGAAGCGAGCTTCTCGCCATCCTCGCCGAAATGGGCCATGGCGACGATCTCGTCATCGCCGACCGCAATTTTCCCGCCGAATCGGTCGCGGCGGCGACGGTCACCGGCCAGTGCGTGCATCTTGCCGGCGTCGACACGACGGAAGCCGCCCGCGCCATCCTCACCCTCCTGCCGCTCGACAGTTTCGTCGACGCTCCGGTGCGCCGCATGGCCGTCGTCGGCGAGCCGGAGTCGGTACTCGATGTTCACAGCGCGATGCAGGCGGTCGTCGACGCGGCCGAGGGCAAGGCCGTCACCATCGAGCCGGTCGAGCGCTTCGCCTTCTACGACGCCGCCCGCGACGCCTATGCCGTGGTGCAGACCAGCGAGGCCCGGCCCTATGGCTGCTTCATCTTCAAGAAGGGCGTGATCTTCGACTGAGGGGACCCGTGGGGCTCCAGTTCAGGCGACCGCGACAATCGTTGAATAGGGCGCACTTGTCATGGCATGATCACTCCATGAGCTGGGACAGCGATATCTCTCCGGAACTACGTGCCCGCGTTGACGCGATCGCCGCGCGTTCGGCACGATCCTTTGCCGAAGTCATCGAAGACGCGCTGCAGAACGGTCATTCGCTCCAATGGCAGGGGCATTTCCTCGACAAGGTGGCCGAAGGAATAGCGGCGGCTGACCGTGGCGACTTCGCCAGCCCCGACGAGGTGCAGAGGGTGCTGAACAAATTCCGGCCAGCATGATCGAGGTGGTCTGGACGACCGCGGCCGTCGAGCAAATTGACCAAATCCAAGGCTTCATCGCGCTCGACAGTCCCTGCAGCAGCTTACAGACTCGCGACCGCGGTTGTTCAGCGGTCCAGCGGGATGCTGTCACAAAATCCCTATAGTGGCCGGGTCGGCCGGACTCCCGGGACCCGTGAACTACCGGTAACGGGAACGCCTTACGTCGTGGTCTACCGGGTGGCTGAACGCGTGGAGATCCTGGCCGTTGTCCATGGCGCGCATACGTGGCCCGAAAGTTTTGGCGGCGCGTGATCCTCGGCGCCAGCAGCCACCCCGACGCCTATACCAGGCCCCAGACGAACTGCAGCGCCACCGCCATCAGGAACAGGCCGAAGCAGAGTTCGAGCTGGCGCTTCGTCAGCCGGTGCGCGAGCCGGGCGCCGAAAGGGGCGGCGAGGAGCGAGGAGGGGGCGCAGGCGAGCGCCGCCGTCAGGCTGATATAGCCGAGGCTGAAGGGCGGCAGGCGCGGATCGCCCCAGCCGACGACGGTGTAGGCGATCAGGCCGGGGATGGCGATGAGGACGCCGACGCCGGACGAGGTCGCCACCGCCTGGTGCATGGAGCGGCCATAGGCGCTCATGAAGGTGTTGTTGAGCACGCCGCCGCCGATCCCCATCAGCGAGGACAGGATGCCGATGACGAGCCCGGCGACGGAGCGACCGAACAGGCCGGGAAGATCGGTGCCGAGATGCAGCTGCAGCTTGCCGACGAGCATCTTCACGCCGAGGAGAAAGGCGATGCCGGCAAAGATCACCTTCAACTCGCTGGCCGAGGCGGCGGCGGCGATGAGCGCCCCGACGACGACGCCCGCCGGCACCGCGATCACCCATTCGCGCAGGAGCTTCATGTCGACGGCATCGTGCAGGCGGTGGGCGGCGAGCGAGCGCAGCGAGGTCGGCACGATGATGGCGAGCGAGGTGCCGATCGACAGGTGCATGGCGATCGCCGGGTCGACCTTCAGGCCGACGAAGGTGTGGTAGAGCACCGGCACGAAGATCGCCCCGCCGCCGACGCCGAAGAGGCCGGCAAGGAGGCCCGCCAGCCCTCCGGTGGCGACAAGGGTCAGCACGACCGGCGCCCAGGGGCTGAAATCGGGATAGGACATGTCCGCTCATAAATCATGGGCTCGGCCCCCGGCAAGCCCGGCCCGATTCGGAAGTTAAGCCTGCCTTGCGATCGGCGCCGGTTCCAGCAATGCCTGGGTGCCTCGTGGGAGACGGACAAGCGCAGAGCGCGGCCCGAGGCCGCGGTTCCCTGCCGCCAGAGCGAGGACGGCTGCCGCATCATCCGCTGGCCATGCAGCAAGTGACGCCGGGCACACCCGGCCGGAGAGGGCGGGAGCCCTGCGCCGCCATCGAACTGCGACGCAGGACCGCCGACGCCTCCGTTGGCCGGGTGGCGGTCCGGCTAGAAGTGCAGATGCACCTTGATTGCGCGACGGCGGTCGATGGCGAGCGAAAACGCTTCCTCCAGCCTGGAGACCGGCATGTCGGCCGACATCACCGGGCCGACGTCGATCCGGTCGTTGACGAGGAGATCGACGGCGAGGGAGAACTCGCCGGCGAAGCGGAAGGCGCCGACGAAGTCGATCTCGCGCGCCATCAGAAGGTTCACCGGGATCGGCACCTCGCCCGGCGGCAGCATGCCGAGCTGCACGATGCGGCCGCCCGGGCGGACCACGCGGATCAGCCCCGACAGGGCCTGCGCTGAGCCGGTCGCTTCGATGCCGATGTCGAAATGCCCCTTGTTCGCCTCAAACGCCGTCAGCCGCTCCGGCTCGGTTGCGACATTGATGGCGGTGTCGACGCCCGCTGCCAGGGCCAGCGCCAGCGGCTCGTCGACGAGGTCGGTGATGGTGATGGTCGCAGCGCCCGCATGCCGGGCGGCGATGGCGCAGAGCATGCCGATCGGTCCGGCGCCGGTGATCAGCACATGCTTGCCGAGCATCTCACCGGCCCGGCGCACCGCGTGCAGCGACACCGCCAGCGGCTCGGCCAGGGCGATCTTGCGCAAGGAGACTGTGTCCGGGACCTTGTGGCACTGGTCGGCGCGGCAGACGAAGGTTTCGGAGAAGGCGCCCTGCACATGCGGGAACACCGAGGCCGAGCCGAAGAAGCGCATGCTGCGGCAGAGATGGCTGCGGCCGCTGCGGCAATAGTCGCAGGAAAGGCACGGCCGGCTCGGATCGATGGCGACGCGGTCGCCCGGCGCGACGTTCGTCACGCCCGGCGTCACGCGTTCGACCGTGCCGGAAATCTCGTGGCCGAGCACCATCGGCTCGCGAACGGCGAAATCGCCGACGCGGCCCTTCGTCCAGTAGCTCATGTCAGAGCCGCAGATTCCCCCGGCACCGAAGCGCACCAGCACCTCGCCCGGGCCCGGCTCGCCCGCCGGGCGGTCCTCCAGCCGGAGGTCCTTGGCGCCGTAGATCATCACCGCCTGCATTTCTTCCACCCTGACTTGTTCGTGTGATGGGCTCTCGCCGGGAGCCCTTGCGCCGCGCCTCCGTCTGGCGGGCGCAGGTCTTGCTTCGCCATCGATAACTTGAAAGGGATGGTTTGCAAGCATGACCGCCCGGCGCTTCGTGTCGGCGGCGAACGGCAGCATCGGATTTCTGGGCCCGGCTCGCGTCCGGGCGATATCCAAAGGGGGAAATTTAGCATGGGCCTGAAACTCTTCGATCTCGGCGGCAAGATCGCGCTCGTCACGGGTTCCGGCCAGGGCATCGGCTTCTCTCTCGCCGAGGGCCTTGCCGCCGCCGGGGCGCATGTCGTCCTCAACGGCCGTGACGAAGCCAAGCTTGAGCGCGCGGCGGCGACATTGTCGGAGCGGGGCTTCGAGGTCTCCACCGCCGTCTTCGACGTCACCGATCCCGAGGCCGTCAATGCCGCCGTCGCCGGCATCGAGACGGGCGTCGGGCCGATCGACATCCTCGTCAACAATGCCGGCATCCAGCGCCGCGCGCCGCTTGAGGATTTTGCCGTCGAGACCTGGCGCGAGGTCATGCGAACGAATGTCGATTCGGTGTTCTTCGTCGGCCAGGCCGTCGCCCGCCACATGATCGCGCGCCGTCACGGCAAGATCATCAACATTGCAAGCCTCCAGAGCGAAGCGGCGCGGTATTCGATCGCGCCGTACACGGCCAGCAAGGGCGCGGTGAAGAACCTCACCAAGGGCATGTGCACCGACTGGGCGCGCCATGGCCTCCAGATCAACGCCATCGCCCCCGGCTATTTCGAGACGCCGCTGAACCAGGCGCTGATCGACGATCCCGCCTTCGACGCTTGGCTGAAGACCCGTACGCCCGCCGGTCGCTGGGGCAAGGTCGAGGAACTCCAGGGCGCCGCCATCTTCCTCGCCTCGAACGCCTCGAGCTTCGTCAACGGGCAGATCCTCTATGTCGACGGCGGCGTCCTTGCCACGCTCTGAGGCGGGAGACCGCGGCGAAGCGAGCGTGGCTTCGGGGACGGACAGGGCCGACAGGGCCGGCGACGCGGAAGGCGAGACAGGACAGGCCGGCAGGGCGGCAAATGCCGCCGGCGCGCGCCCGCCGCCGCCGCTGGTGCTGATGGGCGTTTCCGGCAGCGGCAAGACGACGCTCGGCGAGGCGCTGCGCGACCATCTCGGCTTCCGCTTCTTCGATGCCGACGGTTTTCACCCGCAAGAGAACGTCGCCAAGATGGCGGCCGGCATAGCGCTGGATGATGCCGACCGGGCGCCCTGGCTGGCGCGCCTCGCCGATCTCCTCGCCGAGGAGACGGCGAAAGGCGAGGCGGTGGCGCTCGCCTGCTCGGCGCTGCGCCGGCGCTACCGCGACCGGCTGCGGCAGGGCGCGCCGGACCTCGTCACCGTGCTGCTGGAGATCGACCGCGCCACCATCGAGGGACGGCTTGCCGGCCGCAAGGGCCACTACATGCCGCCGAGCCTCCTCGACAGCCAGCTGGCGACGCTGGAACAGCCGGACGCCGACGAGCGGGTCATCCGGGTGGATGCGCACCTGCCGGTGGAGGAGATGGTGGCGGTGATCGTCGGGGCGCTGGGGCTCGAAGCGCGGACCTGACCGAAACTGGCTCGTCTTTAGCCCTTGATGTCAGGTCGACTGTTCGTCGAGTTGATCAAGCCAGTGCTGGCAAATGGCGTTGGCTTCCACATATGCAGTCGCGGTGTTGTACGCACGCGCCGCAATCTCGTGCGATACCTACCGGGCGAATCCAAGGAGGGAGAACTCATGACTCGGAATTTTGAAGCCATGCTGGAAGCAGCGAAGAAGGTCGAGACCAGCCCACAGGATCGTGAGCAACAGCGCCGTAGTTTCGCCTACGGAAACACCGCCTACGAGAATGGCAACATCACGCGCGAGATGGTGGACCGTCAGGCGGAAGAGATGGCCGAGCGTCAGCGTGGCTGACGAGAATCGTCCTGAAAGGCACAGTCAGGCACTCGAACCGGAAATCATCAGAGATCCGATCAAGAAGGCGGAAGCGGAGGCCAGAAATGGCCTTCTCCAGTATGACTATGCTGTACAGGCGATCCATGAAGCGCTTGAGCGCGGCTCCTTCAAATTGCGGGTCTCCCTCATATTAAATCTTCAGCGAGAGGCGCTACAGGGCATAAGTGCCTATGCCGGCAATTTCAGGCCAGGAGCCGTAGAGATACGTGGGAGCAAGCACGAGCCTGCTGGGGCACATCTCGTCCCGGAGCTCGTCGAAGAAATGTGCGATTATGTAAACGATCATTGGAATGATGATCGAAATGCCCTTCACTTGGCTGCGTACGTCATGTGGCGTTTGAACTGGATTCATCCGTTTGCCGATGGAAATGGTCGGACGTCTCGTGTGTTGGCTTTTGTCCTTCTATGTAATCGCATAGGATTTGTGCTTCCCGGCGTGCCAACTTTCCCGGACCTGATTGTAGATCATCGAAGTGATTACGAAGACGCGCTGGATGCAGCGGATGCCGCATACAGGGACGGTAGCATTGACGTATCGAAAATGGAGACGCTGCTGGAAAGCTTAGTGGCCAAGCAGCTTGGAGACGTATTTGAGAAGGCGGGCGGAAAAATCTAGTTTTCGCATACTGCTCGAGGCGTAGGTTGAGACTGTGGCTTGTTCGCAGGGTCCTGTTCCAGGCGAGCGAATCATTTTGCTCGAGCTTACCCGCAATTCTCCCGCCCGCTCCTCACAAACTCGCCGCCGTCCGCGCCGCCTGATCGTAGTGCCCCGACAGCACCCGCAGCAGATGCGCGACGTTCGACATCGCGTCCGGCGAAACGCCGAGCTCGCGCGTGCCGGCGACGAGGATGGCTTCGCGCAGATCCCGGTAACGCTTGCACACCGCTTCGCCCTCGGGGGTGACCTGGATCAGCCGTTCCTTGCCCGACTTCTCGCGCTCGACGAGGCCCTTCGCCTCCAGCTTCCTGATGGCGTAGGTGGCCAGATGCGTGTCCTCGATGCCGAGGACGAGGCAGATGTCGGCAAGGCGTTTCGGCTTGCCGCGATGGGTGACGGTATGCAGGACCATGATCTCCGTCGGCGTCAGCCCGGCCTCGCCGGCGGCGGTCATGCAGCGCACCATCCAGCGCGCGAAGGCGTGGCTGGCGAGGATCATGCCGAACTCGACCTCCGACAGCGCCGGCACCGCCCCGTCGGCCAGATGCGCCGAGGAGACGATCGGCCCGAGGGGCGACGGGGTCGGCATCTGGCTGTTGTCTGTCGTCATCCTGTCCTCCGGAAGCATTCCTGCCAGCGCGTCAGGTCGGCAGGGCGCGGCCGCCTCGGCGACACCGCTCCCCGGCCCGGCGGAAAACCACCGGAGGATCGCGTGTCCGTCTCGCGCGCAGCACCGGGCGAAGACTCCCATGGAATTTGCACCGGGTCAAATACGCTGATAATCTGCGGGTAAATCATCGACGAAAAATCGAAGAGCGGAGTTCCAACCATGCAGCCAGCAGCGACAGGCGAGACATCCGGTGGGACCAACATGACGGCAGGGGCAATGCCCGGCCAGTGGGACTTCTGGATCGATCGCGGCGGCACCTTCACCGACATCATCGGCCGCTCGCCCGACGGCACGCTGACGCCGATGAAGCTGCTGTCGGAAAACCCCGGCGTCTACGACGACGCGGCGCTGCAGGGCATCCGCGAACTGCTCGGCCTTGAGGCCGGCGAGGCCTTCCCGCCCGGCCGCATCGGCACGGTGCGCATGGGCACGACGGTGGCGACGAACGCGCTCCTCGAGCGCAAGGGCGACCGGACGCTGCTTCTGATCACGCGGGGATTTCGCGATGCGCTGAAGATCGCCTACCAGGCCCGTCCCGACATCTTTGCCAAGGAGATCATCCTTCCCGAGCAGCTCTACGAGCGCGTCGCGGAGGCCAGCGAGCGGGTGCTGGCCGACGGCACGGTGGAGCTTGCCCTCGACGACAACGGCGTGCGCGAGGCGCTGGCCGCAGCAAGAGCCGACGGCATCGATTCCATCGCCATCGTCTTCATGCACGCCTGGCACTACCCGGCGCACGAACAGCGCGCCAAACGCCTCGCCGAGGTCGCCGGCTTCAGGCAGATTTCCGTCAGCCACGAGGTCTCGCCGCTGGTCAAGCTCGTCGGCCGCGGCGACACGACCGTGGTCGACGCCTATCTCACGCCGATTCTCTCGCGCTACGTCTCGCGCGTCGCCAAGGCCCTCGGCGCCAATGCCGGCGAGACGGACGCCCCCGCGCTGCAGTTCATGATGTCGTCGGGCGGCCTTACCGCCGCCGATCTCTTCCAGGGCAAGGACGCGATCCTGTCCGGTCCGGCCGGCGGCGTCGTCGGCATGGCCGAAACGGCCAAGCTCGCCGGCCACGCAAAGGTCATCGGCTTCGACATGGGCGGCACCTCGACCGACGTCACCCACTATGCCGGCGCCTATGAGCGGGTGCTGGATTCGGAAGTCGCGGGCGTGCGCATTCGAGCCCCGATGATGCGCATCCACACGGTCGCCGCCGGCGGCGGCTCGATCCTGCATCTCGACCAGGGACGCTTTCAGGTCGGCCCGGACTCGGCCGGCGCCAACCCCGGCCCCGCCGCCTACGGCAAGGGCGGTCCGCTCACCGTCACCGACGCCAATGTCATGGTCGGCAAGCTGAGGCCGGGCCTCTTTCCGGCCGTTTTCGGACCTGGGCGCGACCAGAGGCTCGACGCTGCCGTGGTCGAGGAGAAATTCGCAGCGCTGGCCGCCGAGATCGGCGATGGCCGCGACGGCCGGGAGGTGGCCGAGGGCTTCCTCACCATCGCCGTCGAGAACATGGCCAACGCCATCAAGAAGATCTCGGTGCAGCGCGGCTACGACGTCTCGCGCTATCTGCTGAACTCCTTCGGCGGCGCAGGCGGCCAGCATGCCTGCATGGTCGCCGACGCGCTGGCGATGGAGAGCGTGCTGATCCACCCGATGTCCGGCCTCCTGTCGGCCTACGGCATCGGTCTGTCCTCGCTGTTCTCGACGCGCAGCCAGGCGCTCGTCGCCCCGCTGGACGAGGTTTCCCGCGGCGCGATCGAAGGGCTGGCGGCCGACCTGTCGGCCGGCGTCACCGCGGAACTCGTCTCCCAGGGCGTCGCGGCGGAAAACCTCGCCTGCGACGTCATCCTGCAGCTGCGCTATGACGGCACCGACACGACGCTTCCGGTGCCCTTCGTCGGCGATCTCGGCGAGGCCAGGCGGCTGTTCGAGACCGGTCACAAGGCGCAGTTCGGCTTCGTCTACGAAAACCGCCCGATCGTCGTCGAAAACGTCTCGGTCGAGGCGGCCGAGCACCGCGCCGCGCCAACCGGCGCCGCCGAAACCGCCGTCGAACCCTATGATACTGTCAGCGAGAATGTCGTCTCGATCTTCACCGGCGGCGAGGCGCGCGACGCTGCCGTCTTCCACCGCGAGAACCTGGCCCTCGGCGCCCGCATCGCCGGGCCGGCGCTGATCGTCGAGCCGAACCAGACGATCGTCGTCGAACCCGGCTGGTCGGCCGCGATCACCGCGCTGAACGACGTCCTCCTCACCCGCACCGAGAAGAAGCTGCGGCATTCCGCGCTCGGCACCGGCAAGGCCGGCACGGGCGAGGGCGGCGCCGATCCGGTGCTGCTGGAGGTCTTCAACAACCTGTTCATGTCGATCGCCGAGCAGATGGGCGTGACGCTGCAGAACACCGCGTCCTCGGTGAACATCAAGGAACGGCTCGACTTCTCCTGCGCCGTCTTCGACGCGACCGGGGCGCTCGTCGCCAACGCGCCGCACATGCCGGTGCATCTGGGCTCTATGGACCGCTCGGTCGAGACGATCATCGCGCAGAACGAGGGCCGGATCCGCCCCGGCGACGTCTTCGCCCTCAACGCTCCCTATAATGGCGGCACGCACCTGCCCGACATCACCGTCGTCACCCCGGTGTTCGACGCGGCCGGCGAGGACCTCCTCTTCTACGTCGCCTCGCGCGGTCACCATGCCGATGTCGGCGGCATCGCGCCGGGCTCGATGACGCCGAGGGCGACGAAGGTCGACGAGGAGGGCGTCCTCATCGACAATCTGAAGCTCGTCGACGACGGCGTCTTCCAGGAGGCGGAACTGCGCCGCGTCCTCACCGAGCACCCCTATCCCGCGCGCAATCCCGAGCAGAACATCGCCGACCTCAAGGCGCAGATCGCCGCCAACGAGAAGGGCGTGGCCGAACTCGCCGCCATGGTCGGGTCCTTCGGCCTCGACACGGCGAGGGCCTATATGGGTTTTGTCCAGGACAATGCCGCCGAGGCCGTGCGCCTGCTCATCGACGGGCTGGAGGACTGTTCCTACGAATACCCGACCGATACCGGTCAGGTGATCAAGGTGGCGATCACCGTCGACCGGGCGAGACGCGAGGCGACGGTCGACTTCACCGGCACGTCGGCGATGATGGAGAACAACTTCAACGCCCCCGAGCCGGTGACGCGGGCGGCCGTCCTCTACGTCTTCCGCGTCATGGTGGAAAAGCCGATTCCGATGAATGCCGGCTGCCTCAGGCCGATCAAGATCGTCGTGCCCGAGGGCTCGATGCTGAAGCCGCGCTATCCCGCCGCCGTCGTCGCCGGCAATGTCGAGACCTCCCAGCACGTCACCAACGCCCTGTTCGGGGCCTTCGGTGCGCTGGCGAACGCGCAGGGGACGATGAACAACCTTACCTTCGGCAACAATCGCCATCAGTATTACGAGACGATCTGCTCCGGCTCGCCCGCAGGGCGCATGAACGACGGCCGCAGCTTTGCCGGCACTTCCGGCGTCCACGTGCACATGACGAATTCCCGGCTGACGGATCCCGAAATCCTTGAAATGCGCTATCCCGTCGTGCTCGAGGATTTCCACATCCGGACAGACACCGGCGGCGAGGGCGAACAGCGCGGCGGCGACGGCACCCGCCGCACCATCCGTTTCCTGGAGGAGATGGACTGCGCCATCCTCTCCTCCCACCGCACGCTGGCGCCCCGCGGCATCCACGGTGGCGGCGACGGCGCCATGGGCCGCACCGAGGTCCGCCGCAACGACGGCACGCTCGAACGCCTGGAGGCCTGCGACCAGACGGTCCTCCACTCCGGCGAGGCCGTGATCGTGACGACGCCGACATCGGGCGGCTTCGGCAGCGCGGAAGAGGGCGCGTGAGGGCGGGCGATTGTCATCGTCCGGCGACGCCGTGACATATTCGCTGGCTCAGGCTTCACGCGAACAAACAATACGGGATTGCCGGGCTTCGCACAGACCCGGCAAGAACGCCGATACAGCTGTCGCGCACATGCCTCGCCGGCACAAAGTGATCTTCACGGCTATCAAGCGATCGATGTCGGAATGGCGGAGAGAGCGGGATTCGAACCCGCGTTACGCTTTCACGTAAACACACTTTCCAGGCGTGCGCCTTCAACCACTCGGCCACCTCTCCATCCGGCGGCCCGATGGGACTGAACCCGTCGAGCAAGCGGCCTCGCCGGCTATCGAAGCCCAGACGAGTCGGTCGGCGCGGACCATAGTCAGAACCTGGCTGCGGTCAAGCGGCAAACAGGTGCGTGGCTGGGCGGAGTGTGGCGTTGAGCCCCAGCGCGGCGGCGGGCCTCCCGGCTCGCCGCGAAGGGGGGCTGCCGCAAGCCGGGAGTTTGGCCGCGGATCGGATGTCAAAGACGCCTGCCGAGCATCAGGCTCATCCAGGAGGGCCATCCGGATCACGCGGGAACAGCATCCGGACGGAAAGATCGGTACCGGGCCCCGCAATCTCCCTGCGTTCGCCGATCCAGAGTGCCGGTGCGCTTGTCGGCGGTGCCCGCCGATGCCATCTAGCGGCGACAGGGCGCGCGGTGCGCCGGACAGAGAAACGACGACGGGAAAGTGATGATCCGCTTTGTGTTGCGCGGCCTCGGTGCCATTCTTCTTGCTGCAGCGCTGGTCTATGCGGTGGCCGACATCGCACGCTCATTGGCCGACGAAGCGGTGGTGCTGACGCCGCTCTCGCAGGCGCTCACGGGCTTCGGCCTGCCGGCCGCCGTGCCGGAGGGGCCATCCCCGGTCGCGACCGATCTGATCGCGCGGGTTCTCGGCTGGCCCGTGTCGGTCATCTCCGGCGTGCTCGCTTTGCTGCTGCTGGCCGTCGGGCGCCCGGCACGGCGGCGTGCCGGGAAACTGTCGTCGTGATGCGGTCCCGGGGAGCAATCCGGTCCTCAGTCTGATCGCCCGGCGACGGCCCACCCATCCACGAGGACGATCGATGTATATTCTCGACATGTTCAACCGGAAGATGAAGCTGCCGTCCTCGGCCGAGACACTGCCGGGCCGTGACCAGCCGATGGCGACGGCGGATCGCCATTTCGTCAGCGGCCATTCGCTGAAGGGGCCGTTTCCCCAGGGGAGCGCCACAGCGCTCTTCGGGCTCGGCTGTTTCTGGGGCGCCGAGCGCCTGTTCTGGAGGACGAAAGGCGTCACCGTCACCGCGGCCGGCTATGCCGGCGGGACGACGCCGAACCCGACCTACCAGGAGGTCTGCACCGGCCAGACCGGCCATGCCGAGGTGGTGTTCGTCGCCTATGATCCCTTGGTGATCAGCTATGCCGCGCTTCTGAAGCTTTTTTTCGAGAGCCACGATCCGACGCAGGGCATGCGCCAGGGCGACGACATGGGCACGCAATACCGCTCCTGGCTGGGTGTCGCGGGCCCTTCCGAGCGTGCCGTGGCCGAAGCCGTCCGATCCGCCTATCAGGCCGCGCTGACGGCCGCGGGGCACCGCGGGAGGATCACGACCGAGATTGCCGACAACGCGCCCTTCTACTACGCCGATGCCGACCAGCAGCAGTATCTGGCGAAACACCCCGGCGGTCACTGCGGATCGGGCGGCACCGGCATCGCCTGCCCGCTCACTCTTGTGACCGCATCCTGAGCGCGAAAGCGGCAGGAGAGCGCGGCGACCGCAATCTGTGCAGGGCCACAGATTCCAGGTGCGGATTCAAGTGCGCCGTGCCAGTCTTTGCCGGCGTGGCCGGTCTGTCGGCCGACAAACCCCGGCGAGGCAGCGCGCGACCAGCGGGCGCCGGCCGCCGACGACCAAGGAGCCGAGACTGATGAAAGCCTTTGCGACGACCTTTCTGGCCGCGACCTTCCTGACCGGCCTTGCCGCATCCGCCGCCGAAATCAGCCCGGCGGTCGTCTACGATCTCGGCGGCAAGTTCGACAAGTCCTTCAACGAGAGCGCCTATGATGGCGCCGAGCGATACAAGAAGGATGCGGGCGCCGAATACCGCGACTTCGAGATCCAGAACGATTCGCAGCGCGAACAGGCGCTTCGCCGCTTCGCCCAGCGCGGCGCCTCGCCGATCGTCGGCGTCGGCTTCAGCCAGGCGGAGGCGATCAAGAAGGTCGCCACCGAATTCCCCGAGACCAAGTTCGTCATCATCGACGCCGTGGTCGATCTGCCGAACGTGCGCTCGGTGCTGTTCTCGGCCGAACAGGGCTCCTATCTCGTCGGCGTGCTCGCGGCGATGAAGTCCGGCACCGGCACGGTCGGCTTCGTCGGCGGCATGGACATCCCGCTCATTCGCACCTTTGCCTGCGGCTATGCCGGCGGCGTCAAGTCGGTGAAGCCCGACGCCAAGATCGTGGAGAATATGACCGGCACGACGGGCGCCGCCTGGAATGATCCGGTGCGCGGCGGCGAACTGGCCAAGGCGCAGATCGACCAGGGCGCGGACGTCATCTTCCACGCCGCGGGCGGCACCGGCATCGGCGTTCTGCAGGCGGCGGCCGACGCCGGCAAGTTCGGCATCGGCGTCGATTCCAACCAGAACGCCCTCCATCCCGGTCACGTCCTGACCTCGATGGTCAAGCGCGTCGACAACGCCGTCTACAAGGCCTTCGACGACGCGGCCAAGGACAAGTTCACCGCCGGCGCCGAGACGCTGGGCCTCGCCGAGGACGGTGTCGGCTACGCCGCCGACGCCAACAACGAGGCGCTGATCACGCCCGAGATGAAGGCCGCTGTCGAGAAGGCCAAGGCCGATATCGTCGCGGGCACCGTGAAGGTGCACGACTACAATTCGGATAGCGCCTGCCCCTACTGAGTTGGAGGCGAAGCGTGACGCCGACGCTGCTTCTTCTCCCCGGCGGGGAGAAGGTCGCGGCAGCGGAATGAGGGGCGGCGCAGCCGGGTTGCGGGTGAGGAAGACCTCTTGCTGAGGAGCGCGTTTTCCGGAGAGGGTGTTCGCCTTCGGCGCCCCTCATCGCCCTGCCGGGCGCTTCTCCCCGGTGGGGAGAAGA
Organism: Aureimonas sp. SA4125; assembly: GCF_019973775.1. Taxonomy (NCBI): domain Bacteria; kingdom Pseudomonadati; phylum Pseudomonadota; class Alphaproteobacteria; order Hyphomicrobiales; family Aurantimonadaceae; genus Aureimonas; species Aureimonas sp. SA4125. Next base: position 178,843 of record NZ_AP025032.1, read on the forward strand.
AGCACGTAGCCTCATCTTCAACGCATCGCGCCAGGGCGCTGCGTTCGTTCCACGCGCGCGTCAGTAATGCGGCGGCTTCGTCACCTCGGGAGCGGCGCCGTCGCCGGAAGCCTCGGCGCGGTCGAGCATCTGGCGCACCGCCTTCTGCAGGCGGTCGATCGCCAGCCATTGCTCGCGCACCATGTCGGAGAGCTCCTCGATGCTGCGCCCCTGGTGGGCGATCGTGCTTTCCAGCTGGTCGAGCCGATGGGCGTCGCTCATGGAAGGTCTCCTTCATTGTCCGTTCCGGCCGAACGGCCCGACGGCGGCGGCTCCGGCCGCCCGAGACGCCGCTGAAACCATGAAGCGCCAAGGTTTGTCGAGGGCGATCTCGCGCCGGTGCCCTGCAAGGGCACTGGTCATCGCCGAGGTGGCTGACTAAGGTCCGGCCGGGCAGGCAGCGTTGAGAGCATTGATGGCGGCGATCGAACTGATCGGGATCTCGAAGAGTTTCGGCGCGGTCCGGGCCAACCACGACATCCGACTGACGGTCGAGAAGGGCACGATCCACGGCATTGTCGGGGAGAACGGCGCCGGCAAGTCGACGCTGATGTCGATCCTCTACGGCTTCTACCAGGCCGATGCCGGCGAGATCCGCGTCGACGGAAAGAGGGTCGAGATCACCGACACCAATGCCGCGATCGCCGCCGGCATCGGCATGGTGCACCAGCACTTCATGCTCATCGACAATTTCACCGTGGTCGAAAACGTCATGCTCGGCGCCGAGCAGTCGGGCTTCCTCTCCGCCGGCATCGGCCGGGTGCGCAAGGAGCTGAAGCGGCTCGAGACCGAGCACGGGCTCGACGTCGATCCCGATGCCATCGTCGGCGAACTGCCGGTCGGCCTGCAGCAGCGCGTCGAGATCCTGAAGAGCCTCTACCGCCGTGCCGACATTCTCATCCTGGACGAGCCGACGGGCGTGCTCACCCCGGCCGAGGCGGACCAGCTGTTTTCCGTGCTGCGGCAGCTGCGCGACGAGGGGCGCACGATCATCCTCATCACCCACAAGCTGCGCGAGATCATGGCGGTCACCGACAGCGTCTCGGTCATGCGGCGCGGCGAGATCGTCGCCACGCGCCCCACCGCCGAGACGAGTGTCGGGGAACTGGCCGAGCTGATGGTTGGTCGCCGCGTCCTCCTCTCGGTCGATCGCCCCCCGGCCGCGCCCGGCGCCGCGCGCCTGGCGGTGCGCGACCTCACCGTGCGCGACGGCCGCGGCGTGGCGATGGCGAAGAACGTCTCCTTCGAGGTGAGGGCGGGCGAGATCGTCGGCATCGCCGGTGTCGCCGGCAATGGCCAGTCGGAGCTTCTGGAAGCCATATCCGGCATTCGCCGTGCCGAAAGCGGCCGCATAGATGTCGCCGGCCACCGGCTGGATCCGGCGAGCGGCGAGGGCGACCCGGCCTTCATGCGCCGCATTGGCCTTGCCCACGTCCCGGAAGACCGCCACCATATGGGGCTCGTGCTGGCGTTCGAGGAGTGCGAGAACGCCATGCTCGGCTACCATGGCGTCCGACGCTATGCCCGGGGCGGCCTGCTCGACATCGGCACGATGAGGCGCGACGCGCGACGCGGGATCGAGGCCTACGACATCCGCCCGCCCGACTGCCGGCTGAAGACGGCGAATTTTTCCGGCGGCAACCAGCAGAAGATCGTTCTGGCGCGCGAGATGGAGCGTGATCCGGCTGTGCTGCTGATCGGCCAGCCGACGCGCGGCGTCGACGTCGGGGCGATCGAGTTCATCCACCGCCGCATCGTCGCCATGCGCGATGCCGGCAAGGCAATTCTTCTTGTCTCGGTCGAGCTCGACGAGATCCGCGCGCTGTCGGACCGGATCCTCGTCATGTTCGACGGCCGCATCGTCGGCGAGCGGCCGAGCGGCGCCGACGAGGCCGAGCTCGGCCTGCTGATGGCGGGGGTCGAAAGCCATGCGAAAGCGGAGGTGGCATGAAGGACGCGCGAATTTCCCTGGTGACGCTCGCCGTCGACGATCTCGAGCGCGCCGCCGCCTTCTATGTCGCGCTCGGCTGGCAACGCACCAATGCCGGCAATGCGAACATCGTTTTCCTGCAGGGCGAGCGGATGGCGCTGTCGCTCTTCGGCCGCAAGGATCTGGCCAAGGATGTCGGGGTCTCGCTGGAGGGCAATGCGCCCTATCCGAACATCACCCTGGCGATCAACATGCCGAGTGAAACGGCCGTCGACCGCCTGTACGATATGGCCATGGAGGCCGGCGGGCGGGAGATCAAGCGGCCGGAGCCGGCCTTCTGGGGCGGCTATTCCGGCTATTTCGCCGATCCCGACGGCCACCTCTGGGAGCTCGCCTACAACCCCTTCGTCAAAATGACGAAGCGGGGCCATCTCGATCTCCTGCGCTCCGCGGCCAAGGACGGCGCGGCATGAGCCGTCCCTACGCCAAGCTGCCGCCTATCGTCGACTACGGCCTGATCCCGCTTCTCAACGTCCTCCTCGCCTTTGCGGTGGCCGGCATTGTCGTCGCCATCGTCGGGGAGTCGCCCGTGGAAGCCGCGACGCTCATGCTGCGCGGAGCCTTCGGCTATGGCGAAGGGATCGGCTTCACGCTCTACTATGCCACCAACTTCATCCTGACCGGTCTTGCCGTCGCCGTTGCCTTCCATGCCGGGCTGTTCAACATCGGCGGCGAGGGGCAGGCCTATCTCGGCGGCCTCGGGGTCGCGATCGTCGCGCTATCGCTCGGCGACGTCGCGCCCTGGTGGGTGACCTTGCCGGTGGCGGTCGTCTCGGCTGCCGCCTTCGGCGCGCTCTGGGCCTTCCTTCCGGCGATCCTGCAGGCGCGGCGCGGCGCCCACATCGTCATCACCACCATCATGTTCAACTTTATCGCCGCCAGCCTGATGAACTATCTGCTGGTCGGGCCGCTGAAGCTTGAGGGGTCGATGCAGCCGGCGACCCGCACCTTTGCCGAAGGCGGGCAGGCGCCGAAACTCGGTTCCCTGTTCGAAGCGCTCGGCCTCGACCTCGGCGGCGCGCCGCTGAACGTCACCTTCTTCGTCGCCCTTCTCGCCGCCGTCGGAGTCTGGGTGCTGATCTGGCGCACCCGCCTCGGCTACGAGCTGCGCACGCTCGGGCACTCGCCGCGGGCGGCGCGCTATGCCGGAATGAACGAGGTCCGGCTGATCGTCGTCGCCATGGCGATCTCCGGGGCGCTCGCCGGCATGATGGCGCTGAACCCTGTCATGGGCGACCAGGCCCGCCTGCAGATCGACTTTCCCGAGGGCGCCGGCTTCGTCGGCATCGCCGTCGCCCTGATGGGGCGCGGCCATCCCGCCGGCATCATCCCCGCCGCGCTCCTGTTCGGCGTGCTCTACCAGGGCGGGGCGGAACTTGCCTTCGACATGCCCGGCATCTCGCGTGACATGATCGTCATCATCCAGGGCCTCGTCATCCTCTTTGCCGGGGCGATGGAGAACATGATCCGGCCGGGCGTCGGCGCCTTCTACCACCGCATCGCGCTCAGGCCCGCCGCGCTGCCGGCTGCCAGGGAGACGCCGTGATGGATCTTTCCATGGCCATCAATATCGCCGATTCGGCGATCCGGCTGTCGACGCCGCTGCTTTTCGCCGCGCTCGCCGGCCTTTATTCCGAGCGTGCCGGCATCTTCGACATCGGGCTCGAGGGAAAGATGCTGATCTCGGCCTTCTTCTCGGCCGTCGGCGCCAGCATCACAGGCTCGGCGGTCCTCGGGCTCGGCTGCGGCATCCTCGCCGCCGTCTTCTTCTCGCTGGTGCACGGTCTTGCCTCCATCACCTATCGCGGCAACCAGATCGTCTCCGGCGTCGCGCTGAACTTCGTCGCCGCCGGTCTCACCGTGCTGCTCGGGCAGAACTGGTACGGCCAGGGCGGCCGCACGCCGGCCTTGACGGGCGCGGAGCGTTTCGGCGACGTGACGCTGCCGGGCGCATCGGCACTCGGCGAGGTGCTTTTCGTCGGACCGATCCTGCGCGACCTCGTCTCCGGCCAGAACGTCCTCGTCTATGTCGCCTTCCTGATGGTGCCGGTGACCTGGTTCGTGCTCTTCCGCACCCGCTTCGGCTTGCGCATGCGCGCCGTCGGCGAGAACCCGGCGGCGGTCGACACCGCCGGCATCTCCGTCGCCTGGCTGCGCTATCGCGCGGTGATCATCTGCGGCGTTCTCACCGGTTTTGCCGGCACCTATCTGGCGCTGGCGCAATCGGCCGGCTTCAACCGGGACATGAGCGCCGGCAAGGGCTATATCGCGCTCGCCGCGCTGATCTTCGCCAAGTGGCGGCCGGTGCCCTTGATGGGCGCCTGCCTCCTCTTCGGCTTCCTCGACACCGTGTCGATCCGCATCCAGGGCGTCCAACTGCCCTTCGTCGGCACGGTCTCGGTGCAGTTCGTCCAGGCGCTGCCCTATATCCTGACCGTGGTGCTCCTTGCCGGCTTCGTCGGCAAGGCGGTGCCGCCCAAGGCCGGCGGCGTGCCCTATGTGAAAGAACGATGAGCGTGCGCGTCGAGGGACTGCGCGCCGGCAAGGAAACTTCCCATGGCTGACGACCTTTTCGCGCTGGCGCGCTCGGCGATGCGCAAGGCGCATGCGCCCTATTCGAAATTTCCGGTGGGCGCGGCGATCCGCACCCATGACGGACGGATCTATGCCGGCTGCAATATCGAGGTTGTGAGCTTTCCCGAGGGCTGGTGCGCCGAGACGACGGCGATCGGCCACATGGTGATGGACGGTGGCGGCCGCATCGCCGAGGTCGCGGTGCTGGCCGAGAAGCTCGCGCTCTGCACGCCCTGCGGCGGCTGCCGACAGCGCATCGCCGAATTCGGCTCGCCCGAGACGAAGGTGCATCTGTGCGACGAGACCGGCGTGCGCGAGACGCTGCGCCTCGGCGACCTGTTTCCGCGTGGCTTTGCGGCGGAAAATCTCGGATGAGCGTCGATCTGAATCTTCTGAAAGATCGGCTCGGTGGCCGCAGCGCCCGCATCGCGATGATCCTCGGCTCCGGCCTCGGCGGTCTCGTCGACGAGGTCGAGGATGCCCTTCGCATTCCCTATGGCGATATCCCCGGCTTTCCCCGCAGCGGCGTCAGCGGGCATTCGGGCGAGTTCGTGTCGGGCCGGCTCGCCGGCGTCCCGGTCATCATCCTCTCCGGCCGCATCCACTTTTACGAACAGGGCGACGCCGCGGCGATGCGCCCGGCGCTGGAGGCGCTGAAGGCGCTCGGCGTGGAAATCCTCGTCCTGACCAATGCCGCGGGATCGACCCGGCAGAACCTTTCGCCGGGCTCGGTCTTGCTGATCGACGACCACATCAACTATTCCGGCCTGAATCCCCTGATCGGCGAGACCTCGGACGCGCGCTTCACCGGCATGACCGAAGCTTATGACGCGGGGCTGCGCGCCCATATGCGCGCGGCAGCTGAGCAAGCGGACGTGCCTCTGCCGGGCGGCGTCTACATGTGGTTCTCCGGCCCGTCCTTCGAGACGCCGGCCGAGGTGCGCATGGCGCGGCTTCTCGGCGCCGACGCCCTGGGCATGTCCACCGTGCCGGAGACGATCCTGGCCCGCTTTCTCGGCCTGAAGGTGGTGGCGGCCTCGGTGGTGACGAATTACGGTGCGGGAATGACCGGGGCGGAACTCTCGCATGCCGAGACCAAGGACGTCGCGCCCCAAGGTGGGGCGATCCTCGCCCGTATCCTGAAGGCGGCGCTGCCGCGCTTCTGAGCCAGTCCTGGCGCGGCTGCCTCCCGAGCCCGCCTACCGTTGTTGAAAGTGCTGAGATGACCGACCCTAGAGACGCCGCGCGTGCGCTGATCGCCTGCCTCGACCTGACCGACCTGAACGCGGACTGCACCGAGGCCGATGTCGCGGCCCTTTGCGAGCGCGCCGACACGCCGGCGGGACCCGTCGCGGCGATCTGCATCTGGCCGCGATTCGTCGCCGGCGCCCGTGCCGGCATCGCGCCCGGCATCCGCATCGCCACGGTCGTGAACTTTCCGCAGGGGTCGGACGATCCGGCACGGACCGCGCGCGATGCGGCTGCGGCGTTGGCGGGCGGCGCCGACGAGATCGACATGGTGATCGACTATCGCAGGCTTGCCGACGATCCAGCCTATGTCGAGAGACAGGTGCGCGCGGTGAAGGTGGCCGTCGGCCCGGCCGTCCTGAAGGCGATCCTGGAGACCGGCGAACTCCAGCAAGCTGACCTCATCGCCGAGGCGTCGCGGGCGGCACTGGCCGGCGGCGCGGATTTTCTGAAGACCTCGACCGGCAAGACCGCCCGGCACGCCAGCCTCGACGCGGCAAGGATCATGCTGGAGGCGATTGAAGCCGGCGGCGGCAGCGCCGGCTTCAAGGCCTCGGGCGGTATCAAGACCTTCGAGGACGCTCTCGCCTACCACGACCTCGCCGAAGAGATCTGCGGCGCCGGCTGGGCGACGCCCAACCGTTTCCGCATCGGCGCCTCGGGCGTTCTGGCCGATCTCCTGGCGGTCGCCGCCGGCACGCCCCGCGCCACCGCAAGGGGCGCCTACTGATGCTGCCGCAGGAATTCATCCGCGCCAAGCGCGACGGCGGCACGCTGGCCGCCGAGGACATCAAGGCCTTCATCGCCGGATTCGAGGGGGAGCGCGTCACCGAGGGTCAGGTGGCCGCCTTCGCCATGGCGGTGTTCTTCAACGGCATGGCGCCGGCCGAAACGGTGGCGCTGACCGAGGCGATGCGCGATTCCGGCGACACGCTCGACTGGTCCGGCCTCGATCGCCCGATCCTCGACAAGCACTCGACCGGCGGCGTCGGCGACAATGTCTCGCTGATGCTGGCCCCGATCGTCGCCGCCTGTGGCGGGGCGGTGCCGATGATCTCCGGCCGGGGTCTCGGCCATACCGGCGGCACGCTCGACAAGATGGAATCCATCCCCGGCTATTCCGTCACGCCCGACAACGCCTTGTTCCGAAAGACTGTCGCCGAGGTCGGCTGCGCAGTGATCGGCCAGACCGGTCGCCTCGCCCCGGCCGACGCGCGCTTCTACGGCATCCGCGACGTCACCGCGACGGTGGAGTCGATCCCGCTGATCACCGCCTCGATCCTGTCGAAGAAGCTCGCCGCCGGTCTCGGCGGCCTCGTGCTCGACGTCAAGGCCGGCTCTGGCGCCTTCATGGCGCGCGAGGAGGACGCCCGGGCGCTGGCAGCAAGCCTCGTCGCCGTCGCCAATGGGGCGGGGTTGAAGACCACGGCTCTCTTGACGGGAATGGACGAGCCGCTGGCGTCCGACGCCGGCAATGCGGTCGAGGTGCGCAATGCCGTCGATTTTCTTACAGGCACGCGGCGCGACGCGCGGCTCGCCGACGTCACCCTGGCGCTGGCCGCCGAGATGCTGGCGCTGGGCGGTCTCGCCACCGATGCCGCTGACGGACTGAGACAGGCCCACGCCGCCCTCGACGACGGCCGGGCGGCGGAAATCTTCGGCCGCATGGTTGCCGCCCTTGGTGGCCCCACGGATTTCGTCGCGCGCATGGATCACTATCTGCCGGCGGCAGACGTCGTGCGTCCTGTCCTGGCCGGCGAGGGCGGGTTCGTCACCGCCATCGACACCCGCCGCATCGGCCTTGCCGTCGTCGCCCTCGGCGGCGGGCGGACACGGCCGCAGGATCCTGTCGACCATGCCGTCGGCCTCACCGGGCTTGCCGGCCTCGGGCGGGCGATGGCACAGGGCGAGCCGCTCTGCTTCGTTCACGCCCGATCGGCGCAATCTGCGGAGATGGCGGCGGAGATGGTTCGCGCGGCCTACACCTTCGGCGAGACGGCACCGCAGACACGGCCAGCCGTCATCGATCGCTTCGGAAGAGGCTGAGCGACCCTATTCGACGAGGCTCAGGCGTCCGTCCTCGACATCGAAGCGTTTCAGCTTGGACAGAAAGCTCATGCCGAGAAGGGTCGTCGGCATGACATCGCCCTTGGTGACCAGCGCCTCGACATCGCGGACATCGACCTGGCCGATGGTCACGCGGTCGAGCGTCGCCAGTGCCACGGCGGTTTCGCCATTGGCCGTCTGAGCCTTGAAGCGGAAGGCGTCGGAACGGATCTGCAGGCCGAGCCGACGGGCCGTCGTCTCGCTCATCGACACATAAGTGGCTCCGGTATCGACGAGCACGGCGATCGGGCGGCCGTTCAGCCGGGCTTCCGTGCGAAAATGGCCGTCGCTGTCAGCCTGCAGTTGCGCCACGCGGCCGGCATAGGTCGGCGTCGTTGCCGCCTTGACCACGGCGGGCGCGGGATCCACTGCCTCGGCGTTCTGCGCGCTCGCCACCCTGTCCCGGTACTCCTGGAAGGCCGAGGGAAAGGCGAAGGCGATCGCCGAGGCACCGGCGGCCAGGATCAGGAATTTTTGGATCAAGGACCGCCCTCCGCGTTGGCAGATCCACCGGCGCGCGCGATGGACCTCGTGTCGGCGCAGCCTCGCATGCCAGCCTTAACGCGGGTCCGTCGACGCGCCGAAAGCCGGGGCCAATCGATCGGGACGGTTGATGCGGGGTTAAGCTATTTCGTCCCGTACATCCGGTCGCCCGCGTCGCCGAGGCCGGGAACGATATAGCCCTTCTCGTTCAGATGGCTGTCGATCGAGGCGGTGAAGATCGGGATGTCGGGATGGGCGGCGCGAAAGCGCTCGATGCCTTCGGGCGCGGCGAGAAGGCAGAGGAAGCGGATATTGGACGCACCGCGCTTCTTGAGCTGGTCCATCGCCGCGATGGCCGAATTGCCGGTCGCCAGCATCGGGTCGACGACGATCACCAGCCGGTTGACGAGATCCTCCGGCGCCTTGAAGTAGTATTCGACCGGCATCAGCGTCTCGTGATCGCGGTAGACGCCGATATGGGCGACGCGGGCGGCGGGCACGAGGTCGAGCATGCCCTCGAGGAGGCCGTTGCCGGCCCGCAAAATCGAGGCGAAGACGAGCTTCTTGCCCTCGAGAACAGGCGAATCCATTTCCACCAGCGGCGTCTCGATGCGCATGGTGGTGAGGTCGAGATTGCGCGTCACCTCATAGCAGAGGAGGGTTGAAATCTCCCGGAGAAGGCGGCGAAAGCTCGCCGTCGAGGTCTCCTTGTTGCGCATGATGGTCAGCTTGTGCTGGACCAGCGGGTGATCGATGACGGTGACGCCGTCCATGCGCAGAACCTTTCGCTCGAATCGTTGCCGACCCTAGATCGTGTCGGCCGGGAGGCCAAGAAGGGCAGCGGCGGCGAAGGCCGCCCGGGAGAAGAGTCCCCGTTTTTCTCTGCCGGCCGTATCAGGCACTTGAACGTGGGATCGGCGCGAGAAGGTCTAGAGGAAGCTCGTGCCGTGCTTTCCCGAGGGCAGGCCGAGATGGGCGGCGACGCTCTCGCCGATGTCGGCAAAGGTCTCGCGATGGCCGATGCCACGCGCAGCGATACCCGGTCCAAAGCCCAGCACCGGCACGTTCTCGCGGGTATGGTCGGTGCCCGGCCAGGTCGGATCGCAACCATGGTCGGCGGTGATGAGCGCGAGATCGCCCGGCCTCAGGGCCGCGAAGAGTTCGGGCAGGCGCCGGTCGAAGGCTTCGAGCGCCGCGGCATAGCCGGCGACGTCGCGGCGATGGCCGAAAGACGAATCGAAGTCGACGAAATTGGCGAAGACGAGATCACCGTCGCCGGCATCCCGGATCGCGCCGAGCATGGCGTCGAACAGCGCCATGTTGCCGTCGCCTTTCCGCACCTCGGAAATACCCTGGTGCGCAAAGATGTCGCCGATCTTTCCGATGGCGATGACCCTCCGCCCGGCCGCAACGGCGCGGTCGAGAAGGGTCGCCTCCGGCGGCAGGACGGAGTAGTCGCGCCGGTTGGCGGTACGCCTGAAGGACCCGGCGCTCTCGCCGAGAAAGGGCCGGGCGATGACGCGGCCGATGTTCAGCGGGTCGACATGCCGGCGCGCCGTCTCGCACAGGGCATAGAGCCGCTCCAGCCCGAAATGCGTCTCGTGCGCGGCGATCTGCAGCACGCTGTCGCCCGAGGTGTAGAAGATCGGTCTGCCCGAACGGATGCTCTCTTCGCCCAGATCGGCGATGATTTCGGTGCCCGAGGCGTGGCGGTCGCCGAGAATGCCCGGAATCTGGCTGTCGTCCATGATCCCGGCGATCAGGCTGGCGGGGAAGGTCGGGACGGTCTCGGGGAAGTATCCCCACTCGAAGCGCACCGGCACGCCGGCGATTTCCCAATGCCCGGACGGCGTATCCTTGCCCCGCGATACCTCGCCGGCCGAGCCCCAGAGCCCTGTCGGCTCTGCCGCGGCGCCAGCCTTGCCCGCGGCAGAGCCGAGGCCGAGCGCCTCCAGATGGGGAAGCGCAAGCCGTCCCTGGCGGCCGATATCGGCCTTGCCCGCCGCGCAGGCCGCCGCGATGTGGCCATAGGTGTCGGCGCTGGTGTCGCCAAACGCTGCCGCGTCGACGGCGCCGCCGATGCCGAACGAATCCATGACGATCAAGATGGCGCGGCGCATACTCTGTCCCCCCGTGCGTGCCGCGCGACGCGGGCCCCTCGTGGCCACATCTCAGGCGGCGCATCGAGGCTCGCAGATGGGGCGCTGGCAGAGATTTTCAAAGCGTCAGGGTGGAACAGCCGTTCGTGGGCGATGTGACGCTGGCGCCGATGCGCGGATCGAGATAGCTCGTCCCACCCATCTCCGTCAGGCTGGAGAGGCCATAGGCCGTCAGCGGAGTGTAGGGAAAGCGCGTCTCCGCCACGATGATGTAGCGGTCGCGCAGCGCCGCAAATTGCCCCGGAAGGGTGAAGGAGGCATTGGCTGCAAGCTTGGCCATACCGGTCGTCGGACAGGACCAGTGCACCTTGGCGACGCCCTGGTTGTCGATGTGAACGGAGGTCACGCGGATCATGAGACCGGTAGAGCTGTACGGCGCCAGCAGGGATTTCGCGATGTCATAGATGCCCTCGAAGTCGGTCTGGCTCAGCGTCTGGGCCTGGGCGACGAGGTCGTTGATGGTGCTCGCGGTATGCTCGACCTTGCGGTTGATGGTCACCGCCATCGAGATTTCCGATCCGCCGAGATAAAGGGCGAACAGGAAGGGGGCGATCAGCGCGAATTCCACCGCCCCGATGCCGGCCTGGCAGCGCCGGAGATCGCCCATTCGCGAGCGGAGCATGCGGACGCGCGCGACCAAGGCCATCAGAAGGGCTCCGTCCGGAAGGCTGCCATGGAATAGAGGAGGTGCGATCCGTCCGCCATGTCGGAGAGGTAGGCGCGCATCATGTCGGTGTGGATCGGCCACTTGTAGTAGACGCGCAGGGCGTTGATCGTCTCCGGCCCGCCGAGCTGGTACCCGAACCCGCTGGGATCGATGTCGCCGTTCTTGACCGGCGTCGGCTGGTTCAGCGCGCCGAAGTCCGGATAGACCTTGATGTCGACGTTGAGCTTGCTGCAGTCGAGGAGGAATTCGACGCCCTTGCAGATTTCCTTCTTGAAATCCTCCGCCGTCATGTTCGCCTTCTGCAACTCGCCGGTCCTGACCTTGCGCGCCACGCGGTCCACGGACTGGTCGAGCGTCAACTCGGCCAGGAACACGATGGAGGTCTCGATGATGGCGAAGATCGTCAGGAAGAAAGGGACGGCGAGGATGGCGAATTCGACGGCGGCCGACCCACGACGATCGCCGGCAAGCCGGAAAATCCGGCCGCGCCGATGCCCGCCGGACGGGCGTATGCCGCCGTCTTCGGTCGTGCTGTCGAAGCGAGGCATGCCGCCGGTCCTCCACGGTCGATGATCCAATCTCGAACCATGGAGAACATTCGTTGACAATTCGTTGCGTGGCCGCGGAACGCTATTTTTCCGGACCTGCCGAGATGGTCTGGCGGGTGTTGAACTGGCCGGCGGCATTGGCGAAGGCTTCCGACGTGTCGCCGATCGTCACGGTCGGCTCGCAGGTCGGAAGACAGGCGAAGGTGGTGCGCTCGGCCTGGCGGTAAATCCGGACGGTGCTTTTTTCGAAAGCGTGGACGGCGACTTCCTCGTCGAGGATGGAGGCCCCGTCGCCATCGAGAACGACGAGGTTGGTGATGCCGTAGGACCGGCCGGTCAGGACCAGCGTGCGGGAATCATGCACCGTGATGTCGACGATCGACGGATTGCCGATGATCACGCTCGCGGCCGGGCGATCGATCTTCAGGATGCGTGCATGGTCGACCGAGACCTGCAGACGCTCGTTGGCGAGGGCGCTTCCGCAGGCTGCGGCGGTGAGGATCGTTGCGATGATGGCGCGGTGTCTGAACATCGGGGAACGATCCGTCGTGGGATTTCTGCAAGGTCGAAACTAAGGCCGTTTCGGTGAATGAATCCTTAACCGACGCCATGTTTTTCACTAATCGTTCACTGCGTTGCTCGGACGTTCGGATGTGAACATTTTAACGGTGTTTCTTAAGCCGGTCGAAACAGGGTTCGGGTAGCTTCTGGACATCCGACCGACGGGGATTGCGTCGTCGGGATGTTTCCTCCTCTCTCGGATCTCAAGGAGTTCTCCATGACCAAGACCCTCAAGCGCTTCATCAACAACGAGTCCGGCGCGACCGCGATCGAATACGCTCTCATCGCCGGCATCATGGCCACCGCCCTGATCGCCGCCTTCACCGTCCTGTCGCCTGCCCTGCTCGATGCCTTCACGTCCATCGGCGAGACGATGCAGGTTCAGTAACTCTGAACTAAAGAGGGCGTTCGGTCAGTCCGACGCCCTCTTTTTTCTGTATGTGCAAACTGCTTAACGCCGTCTCTGGCGGGACAGTGCTGTTTTCCGGGCGATGTCATCAATCGCGTCGGTCCGGCGGCTATCCCTCGTTCCGGCGCCTTCTCGATCGTTCGACGACGCCGGCTCGGACGGCGATCGAGACCTAGTCTTGTCCGCCTCTTGCAGGGCTGCCCCATGATACCTGCCGTCATCCTCGTGGTTTTCCCTTTCGCGATGGCCTATGCGGCCTTCTCCGACCTCGTGTCGATGACGATCGCTAACCGCGTCTCGGTGGTTCTCGTCTTGGCCTTTACAGCCGTCGCCCTCGCGATCGGCATGCCGCTCGCCGATATCGCGCAGCATTTCGGCGTTGCCGCGATCTGTCTCGTCGTGACCTTCGGCTGCTTCGCCCTCGGCTGGATGGGCGGCGGCGACGCCAAGCTCATCGCGGCGACGGCTCTCTGGTTTGGTCCGACGACAGCTCTCGTTGAATATTTCCTCTGGGGTTCGGTTTTCGGAGGTATCCTGACCCTCGGACTTCTGGCCGTGCGCGGAACCATGGCGCCGGTCACCGGGGTCGATTTCTTCGACCACCTGCTCCAAAGCGATACCGGCATTCCCTATGGCATCGGTCTCGGGGCTGCCGGACTGTTTGTCTACAGTTCGTCCGACTGGGTCGCTCTGGCGGTCCGGGGCGTCGTCTGAAGCGCCGACCGTAACGACCAGGGAAGACCGTGGACCCGTCGAGCTTTGCCGACTGCCTGAAAAAGGGTTCCAACCCCGTAAGGAAAAGACGATGCGGCCTGTCCTCACGCGCTTTCGAAACGATCGCTTCGGTGCCACAGCCATAGAATACAGTCTGGTCGCGGCACTTGTCGCCACAGCACTGATCGCGGCCTTGGCGCTTCTGACTCCGGAGTTGAACGCGAGCATCACGAGTATCGCCGAATTGATCGGTGCCGTCTGAAGCTGCCGTTCCGTCCGATGTGTGATCGGACAGGTCACTCACGCAAAACCCCTTATCTCCCTTGCGCCTGTCTCTGCCCCGGAGCCCGATAGTTGTTCGCGACGCGAAAACGTCTCGTCGCGGTCGGCCGTGTGATCAGAGCCTGCTGTTGGAGAGCAGACGAACGCTACAAGCTGCCCGGGCGATGCTTGCGTCGCGGGGCTCGTCGGACCGCAAGACGAACGCCCCAGCGAAACTCAATGGAATACGACCAATTCGGACGCCGAGTAGGGGTTCGTTAACCATGCATTGACGATTCATCCTTCATAAAGCTTCAAGCCGGTCCGCGATCGCGGGCACTGTTTGAGGGTTGGAGATGAAGATAGCTCGCCTGGCCGTTCTCGGCGTCGCAGTCCTGGCCGCAGGCGGCGCCGGCTTTATCGCCCTGCTGATATCGGCGGAGAAGCCTGCCGAGCCGGTCATCATCACCGCCACGCCGGCCGAGCCGCCGATCAAGCTGACCGAAGTGCTCGTCACCGACAAGGACATCGGGATGGGAACTTCGGTCGATGGCGCCCTGTCCTGGCAAAAATGGCCGGAGGACGGCGTCAGCGACACGTTGATCCTGAAATCCGCCCGTCCCGATGCCATCGAGGCTCTGAAAGGATCGGTCGCCCGGCAGTCCTTCTTCGCCGGCGAACCGGTGCGCGACAGCAAGCTCATCAAGACCGATCGCGGCTTCATGTCGGCGATCCTGCCGGCCGGAAAACGCGCGCTCGCTCTGCAGATCTCGGCGGAGACCTCGGCCGGCGGCTTCATCCTGCCCAACGATCACGTCGACGTCATCATGACGCGCCGCAAGCAGAACGGCGAGCAGGCGACCGAGTTCGACACCGAGACGATCCTGCGCAACCTGCGTGTCCTGGCCATCGACCAGACGATCGAGGAGCAGAACGGTGCCAAGGTGGTTGTCGGCTCCACCGCCACGCTCGAGGTCGATCCCTCACAGGCCGAGGCGCTGACGGCGGCGCAACCCATGGCCGAACGCCTGGTCCTGTCCCTGCGCTCGCTGGAGGACTCCGTGCCCGGCTCGCCCGGTTACGCTGCGTTCCTTCTCGCCGGCGAGAAGTCCCCCACCAAGATCCGCATCGTCCGCTACGGCAAGACGAGCGACATCACGACCAAGAAGTGACGCGCGCCATGGCGATCCAGCTCCCTTCGCTCCCCAAAATCTTCGCCGCGCGGACCGCGCACTCGGTCGTCGCCTCGTGGCTCGCCGTGACGACGGCCATGGCGCCGCTGCTGGCGGCCCTGCCGGCGGAGGCAGCCTCCTCCTCCATCGTCCAGGTCAGCCGGGTCAACCAGGCGATCAGCCTCGGTCTCGACAAGTCCAAGGTGATCGACCTTCCTGTGGATGCGCATGACATCCTCGTCGCCAATCCGGCCGTCGCCGATGCCGTGACGCGCACCGCGCGCCGCATCTACATCTTCGGCAAGCAGGTCGGCCAGACGAACATCTTCGTCTTCGACGCCAGCGGCCGCGAGATCGCCGTCCTCGACCTGCGCATCGAGCGCGACGTCGCCGGCCTCGAAGGCTCGATCCGCAAATATATCAAGGATGCCGACGTCAAGGTCGAGATCCTCAACGACAACATCGTCCTGACCGGAACGGTGCAGACGCCGCAGGACGCCTCTCGCGCCGTGCAGCTGGCCAATATCTACCTGAGCGGCGGCGAGGCGACGACCGGCGCCTACATCAAGAGCGCCACCAGCGGGTCGGGCCCCCAGGGCGGCGACGTCAGCCAGGCCCAGGAAGACCGGCGCCAGAGCCAGATCGTCAACCTCCTGCAGATCCAGGGCGAAGACCAGGTGATGCTGAAGGTGACCGTCGCCGAGGTGCAGCGTTCGGTGATCAAGCAGCTGGGCTTCAACGGCACCGGCTCGTCTGTCATCGACGGCATCAGCGTCGGTTCGCTCGGAGACAATCCCTTCGCATTCGGCAAGGCAGTTTCGCAGTCGGCGATCGGCTTGGCGGGCTCGATTGGCAATGGCAGCATCGATGCGCAGCTCAATGCCATGGAGCAGGCTGGCGTGATGAAGACGCTAGCCGAGCCGAGCCTGACGGCGATCTCCGGCGAAAGCGCCAGCTTCAAGGTGGGCGGCGAGTTCACGGCGCCAGAGGGTCAGCAATACACTGCCGGCGAGCCGGCGCGGACCGAATTCAAGGGTTTTGATGGCAGTGGTCAGCCCGTCTACGAGACCATCCCCGCCACGCCGAGTTCCCGGCAGATCCAGACCAAGACCATAGACTACGGTATCGGGCTCGACTTCACGCCGGTCGTCTTGTCTCCCGGACGCATCAGCCTGAAGGTGCGGACGGCTGTTTCCGAGCCGACCTTCGAGACGCCTTTCCATGTTTCCGGCGGCAGAGATGGCGGCGTCGGCTCCGTCAGCATCCGCAAGCGCCTCGCCGACACCACCGTCGAGCTCCCTTCCGGCGGCTCCATGGTCATCGCGGGCCTCGTGCGCGACGAAACGCGCCAGGTCATCTCCGGCTATCCCGGCATCTCGAAGATCCCGATCCTCGGCACGCTGTTCCGCAGCCGCGATTTTCAACGCTACGAGACCGAGCTCGTCATCATCGTCACGCCCTATCTGGTGCGCCCGGTGGCCCGCAACGCACTGGCGCGGCCGGACGACGGGCTGAACTTCTCGGCCGATGGCGCCGCCAACTTCCTCGGCCGCGTCAACCGCGTCTATGGCGCGATGGACACCGATCTTCCTCCCGGCCGGTACCACGGCGTCGTCGGATACATCTACAAATGAGCGCTTCGAGGAGAGAACCCGTGTCCAGCCTTTCCCGGCGCGCGCCTGCGCCGCGAGCCGGCCGCCGTGCCGCCCTTGCCCTCGTCGCCTCGCTCGCCATCCTCGGCGGCTGCGCCGACCGTCACTCGATCGAGGTCGGCTCGATCCCCGACGACTACCGCACGCGCCACCCGATCGTCGTCGGCGAGGACGAGGAGGTGCTGGAAATTCCGGTCGTCTCCTCGGAAGTCCGCCTGCCGCCGGCCTCGCGCGACCGCGTCACCACCTTTGCCCAGCGCTTCCGGCGCTCCGGCTCGGCCGCCATCCGCGTGCTGTTGCCATCGGGCTCCGACAATTCCGCCGCCGCCGAGCTCGCCTCGCGCGACGTGGTCAAGGCCCTGCACAAGGAGGGCATCCGGTCCGACCGGATCCTGGTGCAGCCTTACCGCGCCCGCGGTTCCCGGGGGCCGGCGCCGATCCGCCTCTCCTTCGCCACCCTGACGGCCAAGACCGCTCCCTGCGGCCGCTGGCCCGAGGATCTCGGCGACACCCACGAGAACAAGAACTATTTCAACTTCGGCTGTGCCAGCCAGCAGAATCTCGCGGCCCAGATCGCCGATCCGCGCGACCTTCTGGGTCCCCGCGGCATCGACCCGATCGACGCCGAGCGCCGCACCACCATGCTCGGCGACTATCGCGAAGGCAACCGGACGAGCTCTCAGGCGCCCGTCACCGAATCAACCTACGACTGGTAGCCGGAGACAGGGTGATGAGCAGACTGTCCAGTGACTCCGAAAATGCCCAAATGAGCTTTGCCGGCGAACAATCCGCCGCGATGGACGCCGTCCGGCCCGTTCCGCGGATCTCGATCCAGGCATTCTGCGAGACCGACGGCGTCGCCAAGCCGATCGAGCGCGCAGCCGAGGACCGGCGGATGGCGAAGGCCCATGTCCGGGTCCACATGGGCGGCATCCGTGCCGCGACCGAGCACTATGCCAGCGCGCCGACGCCCAACCTCGTCATCCTGGAATCCAAGGCCCCGCCCGGCGAGCTGGTCGGCGAACTCGATGGTCTTGCCGAGGTCTGCGATCCCGGTTCCAAGGTGGTCGTCGTCGGCCACTACAACGATGTCGCGCTCTACCGCGAGCTGATCGGTCGCGGCATCTCGGAATACCTCGTCGCCCCGATCGCCATGTCCGACCTGATGGCGGTCATCGGACGCCTGTACATGGCCGACGATGCGCCGCCGATCGGTCGCACGCTCGCTTTCGTCGGCGCCAAGGGCGGCGTCGGTTCCTCGACGCTCGCCCACAACGTCGCCTGGTCGATCTCGCAGCTGTTTTCCAGCGACGTCGTCCTTGCCGATCTCGACCTTCCCTTCGGAACCGCCAACATCAACTTCGACCAGGATCCGGCCCAGGGGATCGCCGAGGCGATCTTCTCGGCCGACCGGCTGGACAGCGTCTTTCTCGACCGCCTCCTGTCGAAATGCGCCGACCACCTGTCGCTGCTCGCCGCCCCGTCGATCCTCGACCGGACCTACGACTTCGACATCGACGCCTTCACGGCCCTCATCGAGACGGCGCAGCGATCGACGCCGGTGGTGGCGCTGGACATACCGCACGGCTGGAGCGACTGGACGAAAAGCGTCCTCTCGCGCGCCGACGAGATCGTCATCTGCGCTACGCCGGACCTCGCCAACCTGCGCAATGCCAAGAACCTCGTCGATACGCTGACGCGGGCGCGGCCGAACGACAAGCCGCCGCATCTGGTGCTGAACCAGCTCAACATCCCCAAGCGCCCCGAGATCAGCCCGGAGGAATTCGCCGAGCCGCTCGGTCTCGATCCGATCGCCCTGATCGGCTTCGATCCCGCGGCCTTCGGAACGGCGGCCAACAACGGACGGATGATCGCCGAGGGCGACGTGAAGCACCCGGCCGTCGAGGCTTTCCAGCACATCGCCCATGTCCTGACGGGGCGGGGGGAAGCGAAGAAGGCGAAGCGGTCAGGCCTGTTCAGCCTGTTGAAGCGCAAGTGACGCCGTGGACCCGCCGTCAAGGCCGCCCCCGGCCTCGACAGGCGGAACGCGCCGCTCGGAAGAACTAGAGAGAGTTGGCCATGTTCGGAAAGCGCGCAAACGAGAGGGAGGTTCCGGCAAGGGTCGCCGAGCGCCCGCAGCCGACGCCGGCACCTGCGCCGGCCATCCGGTCGGAGATCCCGGAGCCCCGTGCCGCCGTCGTCGAGGCGCCGCCTTCGCCCCGCGTGCCGCGCGAGCGGACAGCCTCCTACTACGAGACGAAGACGCAGGTCTTCGCCGCGCTGATCGACACCATCGACCTGTCGCAACTCGCCCGCCTCGACGTCGAGAGCGCGCGCGAGGAAATCCGCGACATCGTCAACGACATCATCTCGATCAAGAATTTCGCGATGACCATCGCCGAGCAGGAGGATCTCCTCGGCGACATCTGCAACGACGTCCTCGGCTACGGCCCGCTCGAGCCGCTCCTGATGCGCGACGACATCGCCGACATCATGGTCAACGGTCCCCACCACACCTTCATCGAGGTCGCCGGCAAGGTGACCGAGACGAACGTCCGCTTCCGCGACAACCAGCAGCTTCTCAATATCTGCCAGCGCATCGTCAGCCAGGTCGGCCGGCGCGTCGACGAATCCTCGCCGATCTGCGACGCGCGCCTGCCTGACGGCAGCCGCGTCAACGTCATCGCGCCGCCGCTCGCCATCGACGGCGCCGTCCTGACCATCCGAAAATTCAAGAAGGACAAGCTGACCCTCGACCAGCTGGTGAAATTCGGCGCGATCTCGCCGGAGGGCGCGACGATCCTCCAGATCATCGGCCGCGTGCGCTGCAACGTCATCATCTCCGGCGGTACCGGTTCGGGCAAGACGACGCTCCTGAACTGCCTGACGCGCTATATCGACGAGGACGAGCGTATCATCACCTGCGAGGACACGGCGGAACTGCAGCTGCAACAGCCGCACGTCGTGCGTCTCGAAACCCGGCCGCCCAACATCGAGGGCGAGGGCGAGATCACGATGCGCGACCTGGTGAAGAACTGCCTGCGCATGCGGCCCGAACGCATCATCGTCGGCGAAGTCCGCGGACCGGAGGTCTTCGATCTCCTGCAGGCGATGAACACCGGCCATGACGGCTCGATGGGCACGATCCACTCCAACAGCCCGCGCGAATGCCTGAACCGCATGGAGTCGATGATCGCCATGGGCGGCTTCTCGCTGCCGGCAAAGACGGTGAAGGAGATCATCGTCGGCTCCGTCGACGTCATCGTCCAGGCGGCGCGCCTGCGCGACGGCTCGCGCCGGATCACGCACATCACCGAGGTGGTCGGCATGGAGGGCGACGTCATCACCACCCAGGACCTCTTCGTCTACGACATCATGGGCGAGGACGCGTCCGGCAAGCTTGTCGGCAAGCACCGCTCGACCGGCATCGGCCGGCCGGTGTTCTGGGACCGCGCCCGCTACTACAACGAGGAGCAGCGGCTGGCCCGGGCGCTCGACAGCTCCGAAGTCAAGAGCGTCTGAGGCGAATCCGATGTCGATCCTCGCGCTCACCCTCTTCGTCCTTCTCTCCACCGTGGCCGCCTCCGCGGTGGCCTACGCGTTCCTGCAGCCGCGCATTGCCGCGGAGAAGAACGCCGAGGCACGGCTGAACCAGTTCAAGAGAGCCGAGACTGACAGCACGTCGAAGCGGGTCGCACGCGACCGAATCCAGGAAGTCGCCAAACGCCGCAAGACCATCCAGAACTCGCTGCAGCAGATCGAGGACAAGCAGAAGGAGCGGTCCCAGCAGAACGCCAAGCCGAGCCTGCAGCGCCGGCTCGAACAAGCCGGACTGAAGATCTCGGAACGGCAGTACCTCATCATGAGCGTCTGCGCCGGACTCGTGCTGGGCCTTCTGGGTCTCCTTCTCCAGCCCTCGCTGATCGCGGCGCTCGGCATTGCCATCGTCGGCGGCCTCGGCCTGCCGCGCTGGACCCTCAATTATCTCCGCGGTCGCCGACAGAAGAAGTTCATCGCGGAGTTTCCCAATGCGGTCGATCTGATCGTGCGCGGTGTCAAGTCCGGCCTGCCTTTGAACGACACCTTCCGCATGATCGCCAGCGAGGCGGCCGAACCCGTACGCTCGGAGTTCCAGAAGATCGTCGAGGCCCAGCAGATGGGCATGACCGTCTCGGAATCGGTCGAGCGGCTGTACCAGAGCATTCCCTTGGCCGAGACCAACTTCTTCGCCATCGTCATCATGATCCAGAGCCAGGCGGGCGGAAACCTGTCCGAGGCTCTCGGCAACTTGTCGAGGGTCCTGCGTGACCGCAAGAAGATGAAGGCCAAGATTCAGGCGATGGCCATGGAGGCCAAGGCGTCGGGCGGCATCATCGGCGCGCTGCCGTTCATCGTCGCCGCGCTCGTCTATCTCACGACGCCCGATTACATCAGCCTCCTCTTCACCAACACGATCGGCAACATCATCCTCATCGTCGCCGGGTTCTGGATGACCATCGGCATCGTGGTGATGAAGAAGATGATCAACTTCGACTTCTAGGCTTGGCCGAAACGCGATTGGTCGCCCGACGCGGGGGCAGCCCCGGAACAACAACGGAACAGCGTCATGGACTCCATCCTCGCCGTCGTCGGCCTTTCCAGTTCGCAGGCGCTCGCCATCTTCGTCACCGTCGCGGTGTTCACGACGATGGTGACCGTCGCCATGCCGCTGCTGTCGGGCAACAATCTGAAGACGCGCATGAAGGCCGTGGCGCTCGAGCGCGAGGAGGTTCGCGCGCGAGAGCGGGCACGCCTGTCGATCGAGAAGGAGCGCGGGCGCAAGGGCTCCGTCCGGCAGGCGGATAACTCGGGTCTTGCCGCCGCCGTCGTCGAGAAATTCAATCTTCGCAAGGCGCTCGTCGACGACAACACGGTCGGCAAGCTGCGCATCGCCGGCTTTCGCGGCCAGCGGCCGCTGACTTTGTTCCTGTTCGCGCGCGTCACGCTGCCGCTGGTGATGCTGACGTTCGCGGTGATCTACATCTTCGGCATCGGCCTCATGGCCGAGCAGCCCATGATGCTGCGCGTCTGCATCTGCCTGATGATCGCCTATGTCGGCTTCTACATGCCGAACATCTACATTTCCAACAAGGCGGCGAACCGCAAGCAGTCGATCGGCCGGGCCTGGCCCGATGCCCTCGACCTCCTCCTCATCTGCGTGGAATCAGGCCTGTCGATCGAGGGCGCGTTCCGCCGCGTGTCGGACGAGATCGGCATCCAGTCGGTGCCGCTGGCCGAGGAACTGGTACTGGTCTGCGCCGAACTCTCCTATCTGACCGACCGCAAGACGGCCTACCAGAACCTGGCGTCGCGCACGGGGATCGAGGATGTCCGCGCCGTCTCGACCGCCCTCATCCAGGCAGAGAAATACGGCACGCCGCTCGGCCAGGCGCTGCGGACCCTCTCGCAGGAAAGCCGCGACATGCGCATGAACGCCGCGGAGAAGAAGGCGGCCGCCCTGCCGCCAAAGCTGACCGTGCCGATGATCGTGTTCTTCCTGCCGGTGCTGTTCGCCGTCATCATCGGCCCCGCCGTCATCCAGATCATGGCGGCGACGTAGAGCGCCGGGAAAAAGTGGCTCCGGTTTTTCACAATACCCGGCGCGGCAAGCTGAAACGCTAGGCTGAATTCAGCTCGAAGCGCCGCAAGCCCGCGCTGGCGGGGCCCTCAAGGTTCGGCCCGACTGGGGAAAGCCCCAAGGAAAGACGGCCGGAACCACGAGGGTCCGGCCGCCTAATGGAAGACCTTATCGTCGCCGCGACGCAGGCGGCGTCAGCCCTTCCTTTCGTCCTTGTCCTTCAGCATCGACCAGGTGTTCTGCTGCGCCAGCATGCCGCGGAGAAAGGCGACGTTCGCCTTGGCATCTTCCGGCGACAGCTCGGCGCTGGCGATCGTCTCGGCTTCCTGAAACCGTCCCTGCAGCCCGACGACCAGCGCGAGGTTCTGCCGGATGCGGCTGTCGGCACCCGGCCGGCCGGCCGCCTGGCGCAGGTAGCTTTCGGCAGACTTCAGGTCGTTGGCCAGAACGTAGGACATGCCGAGATTGGAGAGGATGGACGGCTCGCCCGGCTGGATCTCCAGCGCCTTGCGGTAGAGCGTGCGGGCCGCATCCGACTGGCCCATCTGGTCGAGGATCGCGCCCTCCGCCGAATAGAGCCGCCAGTCCGGCGAGTCGGGCGTCTGGGCGCGGCGCACGGTCTCCAGCGCCTTCGGCAGGTCGCCGGCGGCGGCCAGCGCCTTGCCGTAGGCGGCCAGCACGTCGCGGTCCTTCGGGTGGGCGATGGCCATCTGCTGCATGACGGCGAGCGACTGATCGTTGCGGCCGGCCATCTGCAGCGCCGAGGCATAGCCGAGGCCGACGGCCTTCACTTTCGGGTTCTTGTCGTAGGCCATGCCGTAAGTGGCGACGGCACCGTTCAGCTCGACCGCGGACATCCGGTCGAGGGGTTTTGCCATGCGCGGGGCGCCGATCGAGCCGGTCGTCATCTTCGATGTCGAGGCGCAGCCACCGACGCCGACCAGAAGCGCGATCGCCGCGGCAGCGAAGGCCTTGCGATAGATCGGCTGGCGGCCATTATGCGCTTGAACCATGCTGTCCCCTGTCTCATCTTGCCGCCGCCATCGCTGCGGCGGCCGGGTCGTCAGGGCAGGTTATTTTGTCAACCCTTCCCCGAGCTTGCCGGGAAAGGTCCGCATGAGGATTCCCCGACATGAGCACTCTTCTCTCCAGCGCCGGCGCCGGCTCCCGACCCGTGTGGGCAGCCAGCGCGGACAGCCTCGACGCACTGCCGCCGGAAGCGGCGCGCTGGGCCGCCGGCGTCCGTTTCAAGGCCGGTGCCGGCGAGGTGCTGCTCGTGCCCGGCGATGGCGGTACGATCGCCGGCGCAATCCTCGGGCTCGGCGCGGCTGTCCCGGCAGCGGACCGGGATCGGCTGTCGCTTCTGGCCGGAGCGCTGGCGTCGAGCCTTCCCGACGGCGACTGGCATCTCGCCGAAGGGCATGGCCTCGACGCTGACGCGGCGGGACTCGCCTTCCTCCTCGGCGGCTATCGGTTCGATCGATACCGCTCCAAGCCGGCGCCGTCGGCCGCGGTCCGGCTCTCGCCCGGCGAGGGCATCGACACGGGCTCGGCGGAAGCCATCGGCGCCGGGGCTTTTCTCGCCCGCGATCTCATCAACACCCCGGCCAACGACATGGGCCCCGACGCGATCGAGCGGGCGGCCCGGGTGCTCGCCGAGCGTTTCGGCGCCAGCATCGAGGTCGTCGCGGGCGACGACCTCCTCGCCCGCAATTTCCCGATGATCCACGCCGTCGGCAGGGCCAGCGCCATCGCGCCGCGGCTGATCGACCTGACGCATGGGCGCAGCGACGCGCCGAAGGTGACCCTCGTCGGCAAGGGCGTTTCCTTCGACACCGGTGGCCTCGACATCAAACCGGCCTCCGGCATGCTGCTGATGAAGAAGGACATGGGCGGGGCCGCGAACGTTCTCGGCCTGGCGCAGATCCTGATGACGCTGAAGCTCGATATCCGCCTGCGGGTGCTCGTGCCGGCCGTCGAGAACGCGATCTCGGGCTCTTCCTTCCGCCCGAGCGACATCCTGAGGAGCCGCAAGGGCAAGACGGTCGAGATCGGCAATACCGACGCGGAGGGGCGCCTGGTGCTTGCCGATGCGCTGGCGCTCGCCGACGAGGAGGCGCCGGAGATCCTGATCGACATGGCGACGCTGACGGGCGCCGCCCGCGTCGCCCTCGGCCCGGATCTGCCACCCTTCTTCACCGCCGACGAGACGCTCGCGGCAGAGCTCGCCGCGGCCTCGCTCGCCGTCTCCGATCCGATCTGGCGCCTGCCGCTGTGGCAACCCTATGCGAAGACGCTCTCGTCAAAGGTCGCCGACATCAACAACGTCACCCCCGACGGCTTTGCCGGCGCGATCACCGCCGCGCTCTTCCTTCAGGGCTTTGTCGAGAAGGCCAAGGCCTGGGCGCATTTCGACATCTATGGCTGGCGCCCGCAGTCTGGGCCGACCGGGCCTGTCGGCGGCGAGGCGCAGGCCATTCGCGCCATCCATCACGTGCTGAAGGGACGCTACCCCCACTTTGACGGGGCGGTCTAGCCCGACATGCGGGTATGCGCCAGCAGAGCCCGATCGCAGGACCGGAGATCGGGCTCTGCCGGCCGGTCGCGCCGCCTGCGCGCGAGCGAAACGGATCCGAAACGAAGTGCTGCTAGCGTCGCGCCATGGGCATCGATATCCGACCCGCACAGGCGCTCCGGCTGCTGCATCAGACGGCCCTCGAGGAGGCGCGCGCCGACGCGCCGGATCTGACCTTGCGCCAGACCGCAATCCTCCTCACCATCTATCTCGAGCCGCCGCCGCACACGGTGCGCGGCCTTGCCGCGCGATTGAACGTCACCAAGCCCGTCATCACGCGGGCGCTCGACACCATGGGCGGCTATGGTCTCGTCGAACGCCGGCGCGATCCCGCCGACAGGCGCAACGTCCTGATCAAGCGCACGGTCGCGGGCAGCCTGCATGTCTCGAAAATGGCCGACCGGCTGGTCGAAAAGGCCGGAGAACTCGCCCCATGACCCTCGACCCCCGCGTCAACGCCTTCCGCCCCGACCTTGCCGACCGCCGGCTCGAAGGAAAGGTCGAGTCCCGCCATTTCGTCGACGGTCGGCCGGAGCGCGTGACGGTGTCGGCGGCCGCCCTCCGGCGCGAACCACGCCCGGACGCAGCGCAGGAGACCGAAGCGCTCTTCGGCGAAAGCGTGCTGGTGTTCGAGACGACGGAGGAGGGCTGGGCCTGGGTGCAGCTCGATGCCGACGGCTATGTCGGCTGGATGGCGTCGGCGGCCCTCGGGCAGGCTGATTCCCCGACGCACCGCGTCGCGGTGCCGCGCACGCTGCTCTTCCCCGGTCCCGACATCAAGCTGCCGCCGCTGATGGGCCTGCCCATGGGGGCGCTGCTGACGGTGAGCGGCGAGGCCGAGGATCGCAATGCCCGCTATGACCTCACGACGCCCACCGGCGCCGTGGTGGCGCAGCATCTCGGCGCTCCCGGCGAACATGCGCCGGACTTCGTCGCTGTCGCCGAGCGCTTTCTCGGCGTCCCCTACCTCTGGGGCGGCAAGACGACGCTCGGCATCGACTGCTCGGGCCTCGTGCAGATGGCCCTCGCGATGGCCGGCATCGATGCGCCGCGCGACACCGACATGCAGGAGCGCGCGCTCGGCACCCGCCTTGCCGGCATCGAGCCTCTCCGGCGCGGCGACCTCGTCTTCTGGAAGGGGCATGTCGGCATCATGCTGGACGGGCAGATGCTGCTGCACGCCAATGCCCATCACATGATGACCGCGAGCGAGCCGCTCGCCGAAGCGATCGCCCGCACCGCCGCACGGGGCTCCGCCGTCACGAGCATTCGGCGTCTGGGGTCGTAGGCCGGCCTTGAACGACCGGCCGGTATTCGGAACGGCTCAGTAGCCGGCCTTCCGGTCGACGAGGTGCTGCAGAGGCTCGCCGCGCTCGAAGGCGTCGATCTGTGAGAGGATCTGCGGCACCAGCGCATCGGCGTTCGAGGTGGCGGCGGCATGCGGCGTGACGAAGACGCGCGGATGCTTCCACAGCCGGCTGGAGGCAGGCAGCGGCTCGGTCTCGAACACGTCGAGCGACGCCTCCATCAGCGTCTCGTCGTCGAGCGCCTTGAGGATCGCCGTCTCGACCTGCAGGCCGCCGCGTCCGGCATTGATCAGCACCGGACCGCCGATCGGCGTGCGCTGCTTCAGCCGCGAGAACAGGCCGGTGTCGAGAATCCCATGCGTTTCCGGCGTGATCGGCAGCAGGACGACGAGGATGTCGGTGCGGGCGAGGAAGGGATCGAGTCCCGAGGCCCCGTGAAAGCTGTCGACACCGGCGATGGTCTTTTGCGTTCGGGACCAGCCGACAATTCTAAAGCCCAGCATTCCGAGTTTCTCGGCGGCGTCGCGGCCAAGCTCGCCGAGGCCCATGATTCCGACCGTCAGCTCGCGCGCCGCCGGCTGCACGCGGTCGTGCCAGATTCCGGCCGCCTGCTGGGTACGATAGGCCATGCCACGGCGAAAATGGTCGAGCACCCGCCATACCACGTATTCGCTCATCCGCCCCGTCAGGTCGTCGGCCACGATCCGCACGATCGGGACGTCCGGCAGGTGCGTGTCGCGCAAGATGTGGTCGACGCCGGCGCCGATCGAGAAGATCGCCTTCAGGTTCGGCAGGCCGGCGAGGATGCCCGGCCTCTGCTTCCAGACGATGGCATAGTCCACCGAAGGATCGCTTCCACTGTTCGGCTCGAGGATCACCGGACGCCGCGGCGCCAGCCTGTGCAAGGCGTTGATCCAGTCGGTCGGCTGGAAGCCGGTGACGGAGAGGAGAATCGTCACGCTGTCGTTCCTTATGCGGCGGAGAAGCTCCGTTCGGCAGGGGATGGTCGCCCGCCGGGTTGCGGGAGCGCGGCGGGGTCAGGCCGGCACGCCATCCTTGTCCGCATTTTCTACGGCGATCGCAAGCGCCGTCGCTCGCGCGCGGCCCTTGCGGGCGAACCAGTGCGTGCAGGCGATGAGAAAGCCGTTCTCCACCCGGCCCTCGTCCACTGCCGCGATCAGCGCGTCGACGGGCGCGGCGATCGGCCTGATGTCTTCGTGCTCGGCGGCCAGGCCGGCGCTCGAAGCCAGTGCCGCGCTGTCGACGATGGCGAGGAAGACAAAGGCATATTCGTCGGTGAGGCCGGGCGAGGGCAGCATGCTAAAGCAGCGCTCGACGGCCCGCGCTGAAAGGCCCGTCTCCTCGGCCAGTTCGCGCATGGCGGCCGCTTCCGGCGTCTCGCCGTCGTCGACGAGCCCGGCCGGCAGTTCGAGCGCGGCCGCGTTTGCCGTCTTCAGCGCGGCACCGATGCGGAACTGCCGGATCACCACGATCTTGTCGAGGACGGGGTCGTAGGGGATGACGACGACCACCGACCCCGTGCTGATCAGCTCGCGCCGCATCGGCCCCACCTGCGTCTCGCCGTCGAGCGAGGCATGCGTCAGCGTCACCGCCTCGAACGGCCGAAAACCGTCGCAGAGTCGCTCGCGCCGCGTCAGCATGACATCGAGGGGCTGGTCGGCGAGGACGTCGCGGTAATGGTTGCCGGTCATGGCTGGATAATGTCCGTCGGAGCCGCGGCGATGTCGAAGGCGGCGGCCATCAGCGCCTTCGTGTAGTCGGTCTGCGGCCGCTCGAAGATCTCCACGGCGGGCCCGCGCTCCATGACAACGCCGTTGCGCATGACGATCACCTCGTTGGCCAGCGCCCTGACGACCTTCAGGTCGTGGCTGATGAAGAGATAGGCGAGGTCGTGCTTCTTCTGCAGGTCGCGCAGGAGGTCGACGACCTGCGCCTGCACGCTCATGTCGAGCGCCGAGGTCGGCTCGTCGAGCATCACGAAGCGCGGATTGAGCACCATGGCGCGGGCGATGGCGACGCGCTGGCGCTGGCCGCCGGAGAACTCGTGCGGGTAGCGAAAGCGCGTCGCGGGATCCAGCCCGACCTCGTTCAGCGCCGCCACGACGCGCGCGTCGCGCTCCTCGGCTCGCAGTGTCGGCTCGTGCACGGCGAGCCCCTCGGCGATGATGTCGGCGATGGTCATGCGCGGCGACAGCGAGCCGAACGGGTCCTGGAAGACGATCTGGATCTTTCGGCGCAGCGGCCGCATGGCGGCAAAGGATCGGGTGTCGATCGGCTCACCGTCGAAGCGGATGGCGCCCTTGGATGAGATCATGCGGGCGAGCGCGAGGCCGAGCGTGGTCTTGCCCGAGCCGGACTCGCCGACGACCCCGACGGTCTGGCCGGCGCGCAGCGTGATGTCGATGCCGTCCACTGCCTTGATGTAGTCGGTGGTGCGCCTGAGGAAGCCCGTCCGCACCGGAAACCACACCTTCAGGTTCTCCGCCTCCATCACCACCGGTGCGTTGAGATTGGCCGGCGGCGGCGATCCCTTCGGCTCGGCCGCCAGGAGATGGCGGGTGTAATGGTGCTGCGGGTTGGCGAAGATCTCCTCGGTCGGGCCGGTCTCGACGATCTTGCCGCGATACATCACGCAGACCCGGTCGGCGATCTTCCTGACGATGCCGAGGTCGTGGGTGATGAACAGCATCGCCATCTGGCGCTTCTGCTGCTGTACCTTCAGGAGTTCGAGGATCTGTGCCTGCACGGTGACGTCGAGCGCCGTCGTCGGCTCGTCGGCGATGAGGAGGTCCGGCTCGTTCGCGAGCGCCATGGCGATCATCACGCGTTGCCGCTGGCCGCCGGAGAGCTGATGCGGATAGGCGCCGAGGCGCTTTTCCGGATCGCGGATGCCGACTTGGTGGAGAAGCTCGAGCGTGCGCCGGTTCGCCTCCTTGTCGGAGACGCCGCGGTGGATCTTCAGGACCTCGCCGACCTGACGCTCGATCGTGTGCAGCGGATTCAGCGAGGACATCGGCTCCTGGAAGATCATCGAGATCTTGTTGCCGCGAACCTTTCGAAGGTCCGCCTCGTCGTCGTCGATAAGGTTCTCGCCGCGATAGTAGACCGCGCCACCGGGGTGGCTGGCGGTCGGATAGGGCAGGAGCTTCAGGATCGACAGCGCCGAGACCGACTTGCCCGAGCCGCTTTCGCCGACGAGCGCCAGCGTCTCGCCTTTGTCGATGTGGAAGGAGACGTCGTCGACGGCAAGGCTCGTGCGCCCATTCTGGTGGAAGGCGACCTTCAGGCCCTGCACGGAGAGGAGTGCCCCCTCCGCCAGTTCAGGGCGGGCCGGCGGCACGGGGCGGGCGGCGGCGACGGCCGGGGCCGGGGCGGCGGGCGGCGCGGATCGGCTCATGCTGTGGCTCCCAGCGGTCGGCTTGGATGGTCGTGACGGACGACCGGGCGATCGGCGACCGAGACGCCGGTCGCCGCATGCTCGGCCTTCCCACCATGATCATGACCGTGATCGCTATCATGGTCGTGACGGGGGTCGGAGGTGCCGTCTCCCGCGGCGTCGGCGCAGGCGTCATGCTCGATCTCGACGGTCACATGCGCGATGCCAAAACGCGCCGCCATTTCGCGCTTGATCGCGCGAATCGTGCCGGCGGCCTCGGTGCCATCCGCGATCCGGGCATGCAGAGTCGCGGCGCAGCGTTTGGGCGTGATCGCCCAGACATGCACATGGTGGATGTCGACGAGACCGGGGATGGACGCCCTCAGATGCGGCCCGACATCGGCGCTGTCGATGCCTTTCGGCGTGCCCTCGAGGAGGATGTGGCCGGAGTCGCGCACGAGGCCATAGGCGTTGCCGAGGATCAGAACGGCGACCAGAACCGACAGGATCGGATCGATCGGCATCCAGCCGGTGAAGAGGATCACCAGCGAGGCGGCGATGGCCGCGAGCGAGCCGAGGAGGTCGCCGGCGACGTGCAGCAGGGCGCCGCGCATGTTCATGTCGTCCTTGTCGCCGCCGTGGAGGACGAAGAAGGCCGCGACGTTGACGAAAAGCCCGCCGACCGCCACCGCCAGCATCGGCCCGCCGAGGATCTCGACCGGCTCGGATAGCCGTCGCCACGCCTCGAATCCGATGAACAGCGCGATGCCGAAGAGGACGAGCCCGTTGGAATAGGCGACGAGAATCTGGAACCGGTCGTAGCCATAGCTGCGCCTGGCATCCGCCGGCCGCCGCGCCAGGCGCATGGCGAACAGAGCGAGCGACAGGCCGGCGAAGTCGACGAACATGTGCCCGGCATCGGCGAGCAGCGCCAGCGAGCCCGAGATCAGGCCGCCGGCGATCTCCGCCAGCATGAACCCGCCGGTCAAAGCGGCGGCCCAGATCAGGCGCTTCTCGCTGGCATGGCCGGCGTGGTCGTGATCGGCGTGGGAAGAGCCGGGGGCATGGGAGTGGTCGGCATGGGGCACCTTGCGGTCAAACATGCGGCCAGCCCTCCAGCTTGTCGATATTCGGGTCATCGACCGAAATGCACCGAAGCCCCGGCGGAACTCGCAAGCGCTTGTCCGATGAAATCAAGACGCTGCACTTCTCCGAGAGTGCCGTCGCCACATGGATGCTGTCAGGAAGTTTGCCGTTCAGGGCAACGCGCAACTTTGCGCTTTCGCGAAGAATCGGCATATCGATTGGCCGGACGTCCAGGAGGCGATCTTCGTGCAAGAGTTCTTCGTAGAGCGCGATGAGCCAGTCCTGCTTCTCCTTCATGGGGCGGACCAGCACCTCTGCCAGAGTGATCTGGCTTGTGACGAGATGGCACATTCCCTTCTCCGACATCTCGAAGATGGAGCGGAGACTCTTATGCTGCTCCTCGACAAAGGCGATGATTGCGTTGGTATCGAGGTAGACACGGGGCGGCCTCAATCCCACTCGTCCCTGAGCGCACGGATGCGGGCCACTGCCTCTTCGGTCGTCGTTCCCAGGTGGCTCGCCGCGCCCCAATAGCGCAGATATCGCGGCTTTCTGTCGGCGGGTATCTCCTCGACGGTCACGCGCACGAGATCGTCTGCCCCGAAGGCGCCCCGCAGTCGCTCCGGCAATTCTCCGGCGGCGACGTCGTCGACAATGAACTTTCTCGCTTCGTTCATCCCACCCTCACCGAAAACTCTTCCTCGGATCGAACGCGTCGCGCACCGCCTCGCCGACGAAGACGAGCAGCGACAGCATCAGGGAGAGTACCACGAAACCGGAGATGCCGAGCCAGGGTGCCTGCAGGTTGTTCTTGCCCTGGGCGAGGAGTTCGCCGAGCGAGGGCGAGCCGGGGGGGAGGCCGAAGCCGAGGAAGTCGAGCGAGGTGAGGGTGGTGATCGAGCCGTTGAGGATGAAGGGCAGGAAGGTCAGCGTCGCCACCGTCGCATTCGGCAGCAAATGGCGGACCATGATCGTCCAGTCGCCGACTCCGAGCGCCCGCGCCGCCGTCACATATTCGAAGTTGCGCGCCCGCAAAAACTCCGCCCGGACGACGCCGACGAAGGCGACCCAGGAGAACAGGAGCATGATGCCGAGGAGAATCCAGAAGCCGGGTGGCAGGATCGCGGCGATGATGAGCAGCAGATAGAGCACCGGGATCGAGGTCCAGATCTCGATGAAGCGCTGGAACAAGAGGTCGACCCAGCCGCCGAAATAGCCCTGTACCGCGCCCGCCGCGACGCCGATGACGGCCGACAGGCCCGTCAGGATCAGTCCGAACAGCACGGAGATGCGAAAGCCGTAGATGAGGCGCGAGAGCACGTCGCGCGCCTGGTCGTCGGTGCCGAGCCAGTTCATGTTGCCGAAGGTGCAATTCGGGTCGTTCACCCCTTGCGGGTACTGCGCGCAGCGCTCTTCCTTCGAGAATGTCCAGGACGGGGCGGAGGGGGCCGGCGTCGGGATCTCGTTGTTGACGGTGCGATAGGAGTAGCGGATCGGCGGCCAGATCATCCAGCCATTGCCGCGGATCTCCTCCTGCACGAAGGGGTCGCGGTAGTCGGTCACCGGCAGGAAGCCACCGAAGACTTCCTCGGGATAGTCCTTGAAGATCGGGGCGTAGTACTCGCCCTTGTATTCGACCAGCAGCGGCTTGTCGTTGGCGACGAACTCGGCCCCGAGCGTGCCGAAGAACAGGAAGAGAAAGATCCAGAACGACCAGACGCCGCGGCGGTTGGCGCGGAAATTCTGCAGCCGGCGCTGGTTCAGCGGCGAAAGGCGGCTGCGCACGACCTGCGCGGAAGGCGCCATCTGCGCGGTGCCGGCGCTGTCGATCGCGGCGTCCTCGCGCGCCTCGACGGCCGAGGGGATGGACGAGGCGGCGCGCTCTTCGCGTGCATCGGCGGGCGGCTGGTTGTTGCGGGGCGTATCCATCTCAGACCTCCCGCTTCTCGAAATCGATGCGCGGATCGATCCAGGTGTAGGTGAGATCGGAGATCAGCGCGGTGACGAGGCCGATCAGCGAGAAGATGTAGAGCGTCGCAAACACCACGGGATAGTCGCGCTTGTAGATGGATTCAAAGCCCAGCAGCCCGAGCCCGTCGAGCGAGAAGATCGTCTCGATCAGAAGCGAGCCGGCGAAGAAGGCCGAGATGAAGGCGCCGGGAAAGCCGGCGACGATGATCAGCATGGCGTTGCGAAAGACGTGGCCGTAGAGGATCTTGTTTTCCGTCAGGCCCTTGGCCCGCGCCGTCGTCACATACTGCTTGCGGATCTCCTCCAGGAACGAGTTCTTGGTCAAGAGCGTCGTCGTGGCGAAGGCCGAGAGCGACAGCGCGATCAAAGGCAGCGTCAGATGCCAGAAATAGTCGGCGATCTTTTCCGGCCAGGACATCTGCGCCCAGTTGTCTGAAGTGAGACCGCGCAGCGGGAACAGGTCCCAGAACGAGCCGCCGGCGAACAGGACGATGAGGAGGATGGCGAAGAGGAAGCCGGGAATGGCGTAGGCGACGATGATGACGCCGGAGGTCCAGACGTCGAAGCTCGACCCGTCCTTCAGCGCCTTGCGGATGCCGAGCGGGATCGAGATGCCGTAGGACAGGAGCGTGATCCAGAGGCCGAGCGAGATCGACACCGGCATCTTCTCGACGATCAGGTCGAGCACCGAGACGGAGCGGAAATAGCTCTCGCCGAACTGGAAACGGCTGTAGTCCCAGATCATCTTGCCGAACCGCTCGAGCGGCGGCTTGTCGAAGCCGAACTGCTGTTCGAGCTTGGCGATAAAGGCGGGGTCGAGGCCCTGTGCACCGCGATAGCCGGAATTCTCCGAGCTGCTCTGCCCGCCGAAATCGCTCGTGCCGCCGCCGATGCGGTCGGCGCCGTTGCTGCCCTGGCCCTGCAGGTTGGCGATCACCTGCTCCACCGGCCCGCCGGGCGCGAACTGGATGACGGCAAAGGAAATCGCCATGATGCCGAGCAGCGTCGGGATCATCAGCAAGAGCCGTCGAAGGATGTAGGCGCCCATGAAAACTCGTCACCCTGGTTTGGCATCGGCGAAGGCGCAGATGCCATACGTCTATGCGCCGGCGATGGCCCTGGGACCAGAACGGCGTTCTAGGCCCGGCCGATGGCCTTTGCCCTGTCCACATCGAACCACCAGAGCGATTCGACGGGAAAGCCGTAGTCCGGCTTCTCCTTGAATCCGAACATGTCCCAGTATGCAACACGGCGCGCCCCGCCGTTGATGTTGGGAAGCCAGTCGAGACGCGCCCGGAGCACCCGGTCGAGGCAGCGCATGGCCGTCGTCATGTCGGCGCGTGTCGTCGCGGCTCCCACCTTGTCGATGAGGGCGTCGACACCCTTATCCGCCATTCCGGGAAAGTTGTAGGATCCGGGACTGTCGCGCGAGGAGCTGCCGAAGAAGAGGTCGAGGCCGGACTTCGTCTGTGTCGCGGTAAAGCCGAAAGCGGCGAGGATCATGTCGTAGTCGAAGTTCGACTGGCGGTCCTGGTACTGCGCCTCGTCGACCAGACGGAAGCTCGCATCGATCCCGAGCCGGCGCAGCGTGTCGAAGAATTTCCCGTAGACTCGGGACTGCTCCTGGCCGTTGATCATGAACTCCAGCCGGAAGACTTCGCCCTTCCCGTTCACGAGCCCGCCCGGACCCTGTTTCCAGCCCGCGGCGGCAAAAAGCTGCGAGGCCTCGCGCAGAAGCTTCCGGTCGCTGCCGCTGCCGTCGCTCACGGGCTGAACCCAGACCGGGCCGAACACCTCGTCCGGGATGCTGCCGCGCAAGGGCCCGAGGATCGCCAGCTCCTCGGGGGAGGGCGTGCCGGTCGCCTTGAAGTCGGAGCCCTCGAAGCAGGAGTCGGAATGGGTTCTGAGGCCAAAGAGAAGATTGGCGTTCGTCCATTCGAAGTCGAAGCAGAGGTTGATCGCTCGCCTGACCCGCACGTCCCGGAAGCGTTCGCGCCGCTGGTTCAGGGCCCAGCACTGGAAGCGCGGCAGCTTGTCCAGCGCGAACTCGGTCTTGACGACGCGCTTATCCTTGACGGCGGGAAAATCGTATTCGGTCGCCCAGCTGCGGGTCGTGAACTCCTCGCGAAAGTCGATCTCCCCCTTCTTGAAGGCTTCCAGCGCCGGCTGCCGATCGCGGAAGAAGTCGATGCGGATGGTCTGGAAATGATTGAGGCCGCGGGCGAAGGGCATGTCCTTCGCCCAGTAGTCCGCGCGCCTTTCGTATTCGATGAAGCGGCCGACGGAGAAGCGGCCGACGCTGTACAGCCCGCTGCCGGGAATCTCGGTGAGATCGGTGGTGTCGAAAACGCGGCCGTCGAAGAAGGCTTTCGGCACGATCGGGATGCCGAGCGCCCCGAGCGCGTCCTGCGGCGTCTGGCGGCCGGTGAAGACCAGCTTCACGGTAGCGGCATCCACCGCCACCACGTCGGCCACCGTTCGCAGCAGCGCCACCAGGGAGGGATGCCCCTTGTCCTTGATGGTCAGGTAGGAGAAGGCGACGTCCTCGGCGGTCACCGCGGCGCCAGTGGAGAAACGCGCTTCCGGCCGCAGGCGGAAGGTATAGGTGTTGCGGTCGTCCGAGATCGACAGGCTTTCGGCCAGCGCGCAGTAGAGGCTGTCCGGCTCGTCCAGCGACGAGGTCATCAGCGAGTCGTAGAGCTTTTCGATGCGCGGTGGGGCGTTGCCCCTGAGAACGAAGGTATTCAGCGTATCGAAGGTCTGTACCGACTGGTTGAAGAACCAGCTCGGCACGGAATAGCGGATCCGGCCGCCGTCCGGCGCATCGGGACTGGCATAGTCGAAGCCGGCATAATCCGGTCCGTATTTCAGCTCGCCGAAGGCGGAAAGGCCATGCAGGGGCGTTTGCGTCGGCACCGCGGCGAAGCTTGCGCGCGGCAGCATGGCGGCCACGCCGCTGCCGAGGACCAGTTGGCCGAAGCGGCGGCGGGAGAAGGCAGAGAGGGCGGTGCTCATTGGACCGTCGGCGCGGCCGCCGTCGGGGCGGTGCTGGCCGGCTTGATCCACCACGAGAAAACATCGAGACCGGTATAGGCTGGCTGCCGCTCGGGCATGCCGAACTTGTTCCAGTAGGCCA
This sequence comes from Aureimonas sp. SA4125, assembly GCF_019973775.1. NCBI lineage: Bacteria > Pseudomonadati > Pseudomonadota > Alphaproteobacteria > Hyphomicrobiales > Aurantimonadaceae > Aureimonas > Aureimonas sp. SA4125. The sequence continues at coordinate 214,515 of NZ_AP025032.1, forward strand.
GCCAGTTGCCCTTCAGATGATATTGCGGAACCGCGTAGAAATTCCACAGGAGAACGCGGTCGAGGGCCCGTGTCGCCGCCACCAGCGTCTCGCGATCCCCGGCATAGATGATCTTGTCGATCAGGGCGTCGACGGCCGGGTTCTCGATGCCGGGCGAGTTCCGGCTGCCCGACCGCGTCGCGGCTTCCGAGCCCCAGAAATCGCGCTGCTCGTTACCGGGCGACAGCGACTGGGAAAAGACGTCGGTCGTCACGTCGAAATCGAAGCTTTCCGTCAGCGCGACATACTGGCTGGGGTCCACCACACGGATGTTCGTCTTGATGCCGAGGCGTCTCAACTGGATCGCGAAGGGCTCGATGACCCGGGTCGAGATGGGGTCGGGGGCCAGAAATTCGATCGAGAAGGGCTGCCCGGACTTGGGTTCGAGGAGGCTGGTCCCGCGAAGCTCGTATCCCGCCTCCTTCAAGAGGCCGAGGGACTGGCGCAGATAGGTTCTGTCGGCATTGGGCTGGCTGTAGTCCGGCAGGACGAAGGGTTCGGTGAAGACTTCCGGCGGAAGCTGATCCTTCAGGGGATTCAGCAGCGCCAGTTCCTCGGGGCTCGGAAGTCCCGTCGCGGCCAGCTCGCTGTTGCCGTAATAGGATGTCGTCCGCTCATAGAGACCGTAAAACAGCGTCCGGTTCATCTCGGAGAAATTATAGGCGAGCGTCAGCGCCTGGCGGACGCGGCGATCGCTGAATTTTTCCCGGCGGGTGTTGAGAACGAAGCCTTGAAAGGCCTGCACGCCGCCGTCCTCATAGGTCATCTTCACGACGTCCCCGCGGTCGACGGCCGGAAAGTTGTAGCCCTCGGACCATTTCTGCGCCCTGTTCTCCGCGCGATAGTCGTCGAGCCCGCCTTTCTTGAAGGCTTCCCAGGCGGAATCCTGATCGCGGAAATAGGTGTAGCGGAGGCGGTCGAAATTGTTGCGCCCGATGCGCAGCGGATGATTTTCGGCCCAGTAATCCTTGACCCGCGCCCAGACGATATTGTTGCCCGGAGCAAAGCTCTCGACCTTGTAAGGCCCCGACCCCAGCGGGGGTTCAAGGGTCGACTGGGTGATGTCGCGCGGCTTGCCGCTGGCATCCTTGTCCAACCAGAAATGCTTCGGCAGGACCGTGAGATCGCCCATGATGTTGGGGAGCTCGCGGTTGCCGACCTGGTCGAAGGTGAAGGTGACCTCCCGTTCGCCCGTCTTCTCCGCTTTCGTCACATTGCGGTAGTAGGCCGACCATTGCGGGTGAAGCTCCGTGAGGGTCTCGTAGCTCCACACCACGTCCTCCGGCGTGATCGGCACGCCGTCATGCCATCTGGCGGCCGGGTTCAGCCGGAAGGAGACGGAGGAGAAGTCGCTGGGAAACCGTATCGCCTCGGCGATCAGGCCGTGGCTGACGCCGGGCTCGTCCGTCGACTGCTCCATCAGCGTGTCGTAGTTGAGCCCGCCGCCGAAGTTGGCGAAACCGGCCGCCGGCGTCCCCGTGACCGTGAAGGGGTTGAAGCTGTCGAAAGTGCCGGGCGCGACCTTGTTGAGGTCGCCACCCTTCGGGGCCGCAGGGTTGACGTAGTCGTAGTGGGCAAACCCCGAGGGGTAGCGGGAGGGTTGAATGATGCCGGACGATGTCATCCAGTCGCCCTGAACCACGGCTGCAGGTGCGGCGGCGGTCGCTGCGGCCGCCGGTGCGGTGCCTGTCGCTGGAGATGCTCCCTGTTGCTGGTTCGCGGTCGCTGCCGGAACTGCTTCCTGTGTCCACGCCGGGAAGGTGGCGATCGGCGTGACAAGGCAGGCCAGAAGCAGGGCGTATCGCGGGGTCAACGGCAAGGGGATCTCCGGTCTGAGGGGCCAAGGGACGTTTGCGACCCTTTGTGGCCTTCGTTCGGCGCATTTGCGAGCATGACGAAAGTTTCATCGTCACGCCAGCCGTTGCACCCATACTGGCCGGCCGTTCCACGGACAGGCAAGGCCCACAGCCAGACAACAGCCAGACATCAGCGGCGCAGCGTCAGCCGACGCCTCGAACCCCGCCATAGAAAAAGGGCCCCGACGCGAATCGGGACCCTCGATCGATGCCGCGGTGACGGCGATGCTACTTGGTCGCGCCGGTCTCGTCGAAACTGGCGAGATAGGCGATGACGTTGGCGAGTTCCTCGGGCTTCTTCAGGCCGGGGAAGGCCATCTTGGTGCCGGGAACGAGGCCCTTCGGATTGGTCAGCCACTCCGTCATCAGTGCTTCGGTCCAGACCGGATTGGCACCGGCGAAGGCCTTCAGCGCGGGCGAGAAGTTGTAGCCTTCGACCCCCGCGACCGCCTCGCCGATGATGCCGTTCAGCTCGGGGCCGACCTTGTTGGCGGCGTTCGGGCCAACGGCGTGGCAGGCCTGGCACCGCTTGAAGACCGCGGCGCCCGCCTTGGCATCGCCCGCCGAAGCGGTCTGCACGGCGGCCGGCGCGGCCGGCGCGACAGCTGCGCCGTCTGCCGGTGCTGCGGCCGGTGCAGCCGCGGGGGCTGGTGCGGCAGGGGCCGCGGGTGCTGCCGGGGCGGCCGCAGCAGGTGCAGCCGGCGCCGCGGCAGGGGCAGCCGGAGCGGGCGCCGCGGCGGGAGCGGGGGCTGCCGGTGCTGGAGTAGCAGGTGCTGCCGCAGGAGCGGGCGCTGCAGAAGCTGCCTCGGCCGGAGCGGCGGCGGCAGCTTCTGCAGCCGGTGCTTCAGCCGGCGTCGCGGCAGCGGCTGCAGGATCGGCAGGCGCTGGCGGCGCTGCCGGATCGGCTGGCGGCGGCACGGCATCCGCGGTCGGCGCAGTGCCATCGGCGTCCGGTGCGGCTGCGGCGTCGGCAGGCGCGGCCGCAGCCGGGTCGGGCAGCGCGGCCGGGGTGGCGGCGAGCGTGCGCAGATAGGCGATGAGATCGGCGCGGCCCTGCGGATTCTTCAGGCCGGCATAGCCCATCGCGGTGCCCGGAACGTACTGCTTGGGCGCCTTGATGAAGTGATCGAGGTGGTCGTAGTCCCAGTTCACCGACCCGCCCTGCGAAAATTCCTTCATGGCGGCGGAGTAGGAGAAGTCGCCAACGGCGGCGATCGGGCGGTTCACGACGTCCCAGAGATGCGGGCCGACCTTGTTCGGGCCGCCTTCTTCGCCGCTGTGGCAGGCCTGGCACTTCTTGAACTCGGCCGCGCCCTTCTCGGGGTCGGCGGCGGCGAGCAGGGTCGCGACTGGCGGATCCTCGGCGGCCGCGGCAGGGGCCTCGCCGGCGGCGGGCGCCTCGGCGGCGACGATCGCATAGCCCGGCGTCTCCGGCACTTCGGAATGATAGATGCTGCTGGCCAGCAGGCTGCCACCGAAGACGACGAAGATCGTCCCCAGAATGGCGCCGAAGATCTTATTGGCCTCGAACGAATCCATGGACAGGACGGCTCCCGGGTCTGATGGGCCAGCATGTCGCGGCCGCTGTGGCACTTGCAGAAGCCGCGCGGAAACTGGGCTTTTGCGGATTGATGGCAACACCTATAGAAGGCGCGCGCAGGGCCACCTTTTGACACTGTGGTGGCGATCATTCAATCCGCTCCTTAGCAGGTTTCCAAGTTTCGCAGGACCCGATGTCGAACCTCATCCTGATCCCGGCCCGAATGGCCTCGACGCGCCTGCCCGGAAAGCCGCTCGCCGACATCGGCGGACTGCCGATGATCGTGCGCGTCGCCGAGCGCGCGACGGCCACCGGGCTCGGCCGCGTGGTCGTGGCGACCGACACCGGGGAGATCCTCGAATGCCTGCGTTCGCACGGTTTCGAGGCGGTGATGACGCGCGCCGAGCACCCCTCCGGCTCCGACCGGATCTTCGAAGCCCTGCAGACACTTGACCCGGACGGCGGCGTCGAGACGGTGATCAACCTGCAGGGCGACCTGCCGACGATCGAGCCCGAACTCGTCCGCCAGGTTCTGGCGCCCTTCGAGGATCCTCGCTGCGACATCGCGACGCTTGCCGCCGAGATCACCGAGGAAGACGAGCGAATCAACCCCAATGTCGTGAAGCTGGTCGGCTCGCCCCTCGGCCCGACACGGCTGCGGGCGCTCTACTTCACCCGGGCCACCGCGCCCTGGGGGGAGGGGCCGCTGTTCCACCATATCGGGCTCTACGCCTATCGGCGTACAGCGCTCGAACGTTTCGTGACGCTCCCGCCCTCGCCGCTGGAAAAGCGCGAAAAGCTCGAGCAGCTCAGGGCGCTGGAGGCGGGCATGCGCATCGACGCCGAGATCGTGACGGGGGTGCCGCTCGGGGTCGACGCGCCCGACGATCTGGAGAGGGCGCGGGCGATGTTCGGCACAGCCTCCGGGCAGGCGGTTCGATGAGCATGGCAGAACAGACAGAAGAGACGATGCAGATGAAGACCGCGGCGCCCTCGACCAACTGCATTTCCTTCCAGGGCGAAGCGGGTGCCAATTCCGATACCGCCTGCCGCAACATGTTCCCGGCCATGCAGCCGCTGCCATGCCCCTCCTTCGAGGACGCCTTTGCCGCCGTCACCCACGGCGAGGCGGATCTGGCCATGATCCCGATCGAGAACTCGATCGCCGGGCGCGTCGCAGACATTCACCATCTCCTGCCGATCTCGGGCCTGAAGATCGTCGGCGAGTATTTCCTGCCGATCCGTTTCCAGCTGATGGCACTGCCGGGCGTCGCGCTGTCGGAAATCAAGAGCGTCCACAGCCATATCCATGCGCTCGGCCAATGCCGCGCGATCATCCGGTCGAATGGCTGGAAGCCGGTCGTCGCCGGGGATACGGCGGGCGCGGCACGGATCGTGTCGGAGGCCGGCGACCGCTCCATGGCGGCGCTGGCGCCCCGCCTTGCCGCCGAACTCTACGGCCTCGACATCCTGAAGGAGAACGTCGAGGACGCCGAGGACAACATGACGCGCTTCGTCGTCCTGTCGCGTCATGGCGCGGGCGACGAGGCCCTCTGGGCGGAGCGCTCGGCCGACGCCGAGGCGGTCAGCCGGGACATGGTGACGACCTTCGTCTTCCGCGTGCGCAACATCCCCGCCGCGCTCTACAAGGCACTTGGCGGCTTTGCCACCAATGGCGTCAACATGACCAAGCTCGAGAGCTACCAGGTCGGCGGCAGCTTTTCGGCAACGCAGTTCTATGCCGACATCGAGGGCCACCCGCACGATCCCGCCGCCGCGCGCGCGCTGCACGAACTGAAGTTCTTCTCGGCGGCGATGGAGATTCTCGGCGTCTACAAGGGGGCCTCGGACCGCCAGCGGTTTCTGACGCCGGCGGAATAGCCGCCGACGGCCGCGAAGATCGTTACGGCAGTGTCTCGACAAAAGCCCTGACGAGATGATGGGCGATGGCAAAACTCTTCGGCGCCGTCAGGCCATCCGGATGCGTTTCGTCGAGCATCGCCTGCACCTCGTCGCGCTCGAACCACCGGCAGGCCTCCAGCTCCACCGTGTCGAAGACGATCTCCGTGCTCGTCGCCAGCGCCAGGCAACCGATCATCAGCGAGCCTGGAAACGGCCAGGGCTGCGAGGCGAAGTAGTCGACCGGCCCGACGCTGACGCCTGCCTCTTCCAGCGTCTCCCGGCGCACGGCGTCCTCCAGCGTTTCGCCGGGCTCGATGAAGCCGGCAAGGCACGACCACATCTTGTCGGGGAAGCGGGCGGAGCGGCCGAGGATGCAGCGGCCCTTGCCGTCGTGGATCAGCATGATCGAGACCGGGTCGGTCCGCGGAAAATGCACGTCGCCGCAGTTCGGACAGCGACGCCGATAGCCCGCCGCTTCCGCGAGCGTCACCGTTCCGCACCTGCCGCAAAAACGCGACCGCCGGTGCCAGGCGAGAAAATGCTCGGCCTGGCCGAGCTGCCCCTCGGTGTCTGAGTCGAGGAGCCCGCTCGTCGCCAGGGGACGCAAGGCAAGGCTGCGGACGCCTTCGGGGAGGGTTGCCGCGCGCATTGCCAGACGCGCGCTGCCGTCCGGCGTGTGACCGAGAAGCACGCTGTCGCCGTCGGCCTCGGCGTGCGCCAGCGCCGTCGCCACGTCGAAACCGGGATCGGCCATGCCATCGGCATCGCGAAACAGCCATTCGCCGTCGAGCGTCAGGTAGACCTTGGCGGCGGCGGCGGCGAGGGCTGTCGCCAGCGTCTCCTCGGTCCGGTTCTCGCCGTCGCGCGTCAGGAGATTGCCGGCAAATCCCATGGCAAGATCCTGCGGGCGCGGCAGGATCGGGTCGATGCGTGTCATTGGGCCAGGATCTTCTCGCGAAACAGGTCGACGAGACGCATGGCCTCGTCATCGGGATAGGGCTGCGCGGTGCCGACGCCCCAGGCCGGCCCTGGCCAGTTGGTGTCGCCCGGTTGGCGCGCAATGATATGGAGATGCAGCATCGGGACGACGTTGCCAAGCATGCCGATGTTCAGCTTCGCAGCCTTCAGCATGATTTTCATGCAGCCGGCAACGAGCGAAGTCTCGAAGGTCAGCATCGCCTGGTCGAGCGGCGTGAGGTCATGCATTTCGGTGATACCCGGTCGCTTCGGCACGAGGATCAGCCAGGGCCAGCGGCTGTCGTTCATGAGCCTGAGGTCGCAAAGGCCGAGCGCCATCACCGGTAGCGTGTCGCGTGCCAGTCGGGGATCGAGTGCGAAACCACGCATCGAAGAGATTTCCGTCAGAGAGATCGCCATCAAATCAAACTAGGCCGGCGCTTGCATTTTACAGGGGGGCAGGCGATATCACGATCGGGAGGTTGGTGGTGGACGAGTCACTCGCCAACCGGGTCAGGTCCGGAAGGAAGCAGCCCCAACGAGCCAGGCACGGGTCGCCGTGCCAGCCTCCCAACTTTTCCTCGCCGCGCGATCTTCGTCCAGGTCCCAATCCTGGCCTGACGAGTGCGGGCAGCGCCCTCATGCAGGGCGGAAAAGAATCGGCGCACCTCTGCTTTTTCTCATTGCCGCGCGCTTGGTTTCGCCACATGCCCCATCCGCCCCGTGCCGGTCGTTGTCGTGACACTCTCCGGGCCGATGCCGTCGTGCCGGAAGAACGCATGGCTTTTGCCACCGCGCGGACGCTTCAAAACCAGGGCGGCTTGTTCTAAGGTCGGCGTTGAACTCCGATCAACGCCGTTCCACATGCGCTTGCGGTACTCGAAGGGACGACGGCCGCCGATGAGCGATCAGGAAAACGTGATGAGCGGCGTCGGGCCGGGGCCGGCGGGCGAAGCCTATCGCGTCCTGGCGCGCAAATACCGGCCCGCGAGCTTTGACGATCTCATCGGCCAGGAGCCGATGGTGCGCACGCTCACCAATGCCTTCGAGACCGGCCGCATCGCCCAGGCCTGGATGCTGACGGGCGTGCGCGGCGTCGGCAAGACGACCACGGCCCGCATTCTTGCCCGCGCCCTGAATTACGAGACGGCCGAAATCCACGAGCCGACCATCCACATGCGCGCCCCCGGCATCCACGATCAGGCGATCATGGAGGGAAGGCATGTCGACGTCGTCGAGATGGATGCGGCCTCTCACACCGGCATCGACGACATCCGCGAAATCATCGCCCAGGTGCGCTACCGTCCGGTTTCGGCGCGCTACAAGGTGTACATCATCGACGAGGTGCACATGCTCTCCAACCAGGCCTTCAACGGCCTGTTGAAGACGCTGGAAGAGCCGCCGGAGCACGTCAAGTTCGTCTTCGCCACGACCGAGATCCGCAAAGTCCCGATCACCGTCCTGTCGCGCTGCCAGCGTTTCGACCTGCGCCGCGTCGACGCGGCGACGCTGATCCGCCATCTCGCCAAGGTCGCCGCGGCCGAAAACGTCGAGATCGACGAGGAAGCGCTGCGCCTTCTCGCCCGCGCTGCCGAGGGCTCGGTGCGTGACGCCCTGTCCCTGACCGACCAGGCGATCTCGCATGGCGCTGGCCGCGTGGAATCCGCGGCGGTGCGCGACATGCTGGGCCTTGCCGATCGCGGCCGGGTGATCGACCTTTTCGAGCATCTGATGCGCGGCGACGCCACCGCGGCTCTCGGCGAACTGCGCGACCAGTACAATGGCGGCGCCGACCCCCTCGTCGTCCTGTCGGATCTCGCCGATTTCACCCATCTCGTGACCTCGCTGCGCTTCGTGCCCGATTCGGCCGACGATGCGGCGCTGTCGCCGGCCGAATCGGCGCGTGGGCTCGAATTCTCGCAAAAGCTCTCGGTTCGGACGCTGTCGCAGGTCTGGCAGCTCTTGCTGAAGGCGATCGAGGAGACGCGCGCGGCCTCGACCCCCCGCCAGGCGGCGGAGATGGCGCTGATCCGCATCGCCTATGCCGCCGATCTCCCCGCCCCGTCCGATCTCGCCCGCCTGATCGTCGACGGCGGCGACGTTCCGCGCCTGGCACCGTCCTCGGCTCTGGCCGAGGGAACGGCGCGGGACGGCCAGGCCGCTGGCGTGACGCGCCAGCTTGCCGCGTCTTCCGCCCCGGATGTCGCCGCTCCGGCAGGCGCTCCTTTGACGGCGGCCATGCCGGCAATGCCCGCGGCGTCGGCGGCAACACTGGTGTCCAGAGAGCAGGCGTCCGCCCTGTCGGACGGTTCGGCGAGAGGCGGCATGGCGGCGCCCCAGCGCCTCGCCATCGCCGCCCGCGGCGATGCGCGAACCGCCCCACCCGCGGCGACGCCGCCGGCGGCCATGCCCGAGATCCGGACATTGGAGGGTCTCGTGGCGCTGGCCGAGGAAAAGCGCGATTCGCTGATGCAGGTCTCGCTTCGCCGCTATATACGACCCGTGAAGATCGAGCCGGGACGCATCGAGGTCGCCTTGACCGATGGCGCGCCCCGCACGCTCCCGGGCGATCTGCAGCGACGGCTCCTGGAATGGACGGGTCGGCGCTGGACGGTGACGATCTCCAGCGCCGAAGGCGGCCGCACGATCGAGGAGACGGTCGCGGCGCGTCGCGACGCCCTCGTCTCGGACGCCATCGCCGACCCCGAGGTCGCCGCGATCCTGCAGCAGTTTCCCGGCGCCAAGGTGATCGACGTCCGTCTGCGCGGCGAGGCGCTGGCGGCGGAGGCGGCGACGCTCACCCTTTCGCCGGCTGCGGGCGAAACCGATATCGTCGACGATGTACCCATCGAAACCGATGATGACGACGACGACCTCTAGGGAGAATACAAAGTCATGAAAGACATCATGGGCATGATGAAGCAGGCCAAGGCCATGCAGGAAAAGATGCAGGGTCTGCAGCAGGAGATCGCCGAGATCACCGCCACCGGCCAGTCCGGCGGGGGGCTTGTCGCGGTGACGCTGAACGGGCGCGGCGAGATGTCGGTCCTCAAGATCGATCCCTCGCTCGCCAAGCCCGACGAGGCCGAGATCCTGGAAGACCTCGTGATCGCCGCCCACAACGACGCCAAGTCGAAGCTGGAGGCGATCATCCAGGAAAAGACTCAGGAGCTGACCTCCGGCCTGCAGCTTCCCGCCGGCCTGAAACTGCCCTTCTGACCTCCGCCCGAAACGACTGAACCATGGCAAAACCCATCGCCGGTCCGGAGATCGAGCGGCTGATCCAGCTGCTCGCGAAGCTTCCGGGCCTCGGGCCGCGCTCGGCCCGGCGCGCCACGCTGCACCTCGTCAAGCGCAAGGAGCAGCTTCTCGGGCCGCTGGCGCAGGCGATGACGCAGGCGCTGGAGCGCGTGCTCATCTGCTCGGTCTGCGGCAATATCGATACGAGCGATCCCTGCACCGTCTGCTGCGATCCTTCGCGCGACCAGTCGCTCGTCGTCGTCGTCGAGGATGTCTCCGACCTCTGGGCGCTGGAGCGGGCGAAGGCGCTCAATGCCGGCTACCATGTGCTGGGCGGCGTCCTGTCGCCGCTCGACGGGGTCGGCCCGGACGATCTGACGATCCGGCAGCTGGTCGAGCGGGTCGCCAGGGGCGCGGTGCGCGAGGTGATCATCGCCGTCAACGCCACGGTCGAGGGGCAGACGACCGCGCATTACCTGACCGACCAGCTCGCCGAATTCGACGTCAGGATCACCCGCCTCGCCCACGGTGTTCCCGTCGGCGGCGAGCTCGACTATCTCGACGAGGGCACGCTGTCGGCCGCGATGCGGGCGCGCACCGCGTTCTGAGACGGCCTGCCTTCGGCTTGCCGTCTTCCCTGCACAGGTTTGCTGCCTCGGGGCGGCGATTTTCTGGCCCCAGCCCAATAAGCGACCAACCGGAGACGATGCCCGATGACCCTTGCTGCCCGGCTGGCCGCCTTCCTGACCCTTCTCCTGCTGGCCTTTCCGGCCGCGGCGCAGACCGGCGACATCGCCAAGGGGTTCCAGCGCTTTCTCGAAACCGACATCTGGCCAGCCGCCAAGTCGCGGGGCGTGCCGCGGCCAATCTTCGACGCTGCCTTCAAGGGCGTGAAGCCCAATCTGAAGCTCCCAGACCTGCAGCTTCCTGGCGACGCCGCGAAGGTCGAGGAGAACAACTACCAGGCCGAGTTCCAGAGCCCGTCGGCCTATTTCGGCGAATCGGCCGTCGCCAATCTTGCCGCCCGGGGCCGCGGTCTGCTGGCGACGCACCGCGCCGTTCTTTCCCGGATCGAGAAGGAGACGGGCGTTCCCGCCGCGATCATCGTCGCGATCTGGGGGCGCGAATCGGGCTTTGGTGCCGCCAAGATCCCGCACAACGCCTTCGAGGTGCTGGCCACCAAGGCTTATCTCGCGCGTCGCAAGGAGATGTTCCGGGGCGAGCTTCTGGCGGCCCTCGAGATCGTCGCCGACGGCCATCTGAAGGTGTCCGAGATGCGCTCGTCCTGGGCCGGTGCGCTCGGCCAGCCGCAGTTCATGCCGTCGAAATTCCTGGCCTATGCGGTCGACGCGGACGGCGACGGCCGCCGCGACATCTGGAATTCGGTGCCCGATACGCTCGCCTCGATCGGCCACTATCTGCAGAAGGCCGGCTGGGTCGCCGGCCGCGACTGGGGTTTCGAGGCGAATGTGCCGGACGCCATCTCCTGCGCCGTCGAAGGCCCCGACAAGGGCCGGCCGATCCGGGACTTCGTCGACGCCGGCGTGACTCGCGTCTCCGGCCGGGCCTTCCCGCCGGGAGAGCTGCGCGCCCCCGGCCATCTCCTGATGCCGGCCGGGCGCAACGGGCCCGCCTTTATCGCGACGCCGAATTTCTACACGCTGAAAGTCTACAACAATTCCGACCTTTACGCCCTCTTCATCGGCCATGTCGCCGACCGGATGGCCGGCGGCGGCGCTTTCAATGGGGATTGGGTGCGGGTCGATGGCATGACCCGCGGCGACGTCGCGCGGATGCAGGAAAAACTGGTGGTGCGCGGCTACGATGTCGGCGGCGCCGACGGCCTGCCAGGCTTCAAGACGCGGCGGTCGATCGGGGCCTTCGAAGCGAGTGCCGGCCTGCCGCCGACCTGCTGGCCGAGCCAGAGCCTGGCCGCCCGTCTGAAATGACGGCCGGACAGAACCAGGATCGCGCCGCCATCTCCGGTGTCAGCCGCCGAGGCAGAGGATCGGGAGCACCGACGCCGCGGCATCTGCAGTGGTGTCGGCAACGCTGGCGAAGTGCGTCGGCGCTGGCGCAGAGGCGAATGAGACGCCATTGGCTGCAAGAAAGCCTGTCACCGCATCGGGACGGATGGCGAAATTGATCGACTGCGGGATGTCTCCGGTGGCATCGGCGATCGCGACCGCATCGAGCTTGGCGGTGACGACGCCGACGACGCGGCCGGAGAGGTCGACGAGGGGGCCGCCGGAATTGCCGGGCTGGACGGCCGCGGAAATCTGCAGGTAGCGGGAGTCATTGGCGAGTCCGAGGAGGGACGAGACATTGCCGCGCGTTACGTTCAGGCTGTCGGCCAGGATGGAGCGCAGGGGAAAGCCGAGGGCAAGCACATCCTCGCCGAGCCGGGGCATTCCGGCGGCGATCGGCAGAGGCGAGCCCAGCTGCGCATCGATATGGAGCAATGCCAGATCGTTTTCCTTGTCGAGGATCACCGCATCGGCCGGACCGTAGTGACCGACCAGAACCTGGGCGCATGACCCTGCCACATGGGCATTTGTCAGGACCCAACCGTCGCGCGAGACCACAAATCCGGAGCCGGACGAGTCCATGTCACCGTCTCGCGGCGCATCGGTGCCGGCGGAAGAGGGCGCGGTGATATCGAAGAGGGCGGCGAAAGGATCCCTGCCGAACTCGCCGGAGGCATGCCCGGCAGCCTCCGTCATCGGCACCTCATCCACGCCGGCGACGAGGTGGCCGTAACCGGCTTCGTCAAATGGATCGAAGAGCTGCAGCGCGACGACCGTATAGGGCGTCATGGAAGCAGCGGCACGATCGTCGAAGGAGATGGCGATGCCGCGCAGGTCGGCACCGCGGCCGACAAAACGCAGGCTGTAGTGTCGTCCGCCATCATGGCCCGTGATGAGAAAGGATTCGTCCGACAATTCTGCAGTTGTGATGCTTCGTTCGCCGCCCGGACGCTTCAACACGTCGTAGAGCGCCGAGAGGCTGCCGCCCGCCTCGTCCATCCGAACGGCTTCGATCTCGATCGCGCGGTCAGGCGAGCGCCAGACACGACCGACCTCGGTCGGTCCTCCATCGCGAACCAATGCCAGTGGCAGACCGAGCCGCATGCCCGTCGTGCGGTCTTCCACCATCTGGTAGCCCGCCGCGGCCTGGGCCGAATCGCTTTCCGACACCAGGCGCTTCAGGAGTTGCTCGTCGATGACGCCGCTCGCCTCGAGGCCGTGCCGAGCCTGGAAGTACCGGATCGCCCTCAGACCGCCGGCATCAATGCTTCCGGTGAATGGCCCAGCGTAATCCCCGGTCCAGCCGAGACGAATCTGCATGCCCCGGCGAAAATCGACGTCGGTCTCTTCGTTGTACACCTGAGCGAGAGAAGCCGTATCCGCGACAGCGGTCGTCGCCACCGCGGCGGTCGCTCCGGGCGCCTCTTGGGCCGCCCATGACATCGAAATATGGCTTGCCGTTGAAACGGCCAGGGCAATCGAGAGTGCCCAGTATGCGCGGCGCATGACACTCTCCAAGGACGAGGTTCCGGCATCAAACGGACAGAATGCCTGATTCGATCCGCGCTTTATTCAGATTTCGGTAACGTCTCCGTGTCGTTGGCGACGGCCCTTCCAGAAAATGACCTTTTCAGCTCTGGATATTACTCCGCGACCTTACCAAAGGTCATCGAAGGCGATAGCGAACCTGGCGACGCATGGTGGTCGCCAAGCTCCACAGCCTCGATCCGTTCGCCGCGCTTCAGGAGCTTTTCGGTCGAGACAAGGATCTGGTCGACATCGCGGCCGGCCTGGGAAAAGTGGGTCTTCAACGCCGCGACCCGGGCGTCGAGGCGCCCGAGATCCTCGGTCAGGAGCCGCACCTCCTTCTGGATTTCGCCGGCTTCCTGGCGCATCCGCGTATCGCGCAGGATGGCCTGCACAACCTGGATCGAGAGCATCAGCAGTGACGGCGAGACGATCACCACGCGCGCGCGGTGTGCCTTCTGCACGATGTCGGCGAAATGCTCGTGCAACTCGCCGAAGATCGATTCCGATGGCACGAACAGAAAGGCGGTATCCTGCGTCTCGCCGGGCAGGAGATACTTTTCCGCGATCGCCTTCACATGGACATCCATGTCCCGGCGCAGGCGCTGCGCCGAAAACAGCCGGTGCGCCTCGTCCTCGGCTTCGCGGAAGGCGCTCCAGGACTCGAGCGGAAATTTCGCGTCGATGGCCAGCGATGGCGCGCCATTCGGCATGGTGATGAGGCAGTCCGGTCGCTTGCCGTTCGACAGCGTCGCCTGGAAGGAATAGGCGCCGGTGGGCAGCCCATCCATCACGATCGCCTCCATCCGCCCCTGGCCGAAGGCGCCGCGGGTCTGCTTGTTGGAGAGGATGTCCTGCAGCCGCACGACTTCGCCGGCGAGGTCGACGATCCGTCCCTGCGCCCGGTCGATCACGGCCAGCCGCTCGGCCAGACCCGACAAGCTTTCCTGCGTTTCCTTCGTCGTCGCGGCGATAGACTGGCCGACGCGCGACGACATGCCGTCGAGCCTTTCGGCGAGCGTGCGCGTCATGTCGCCCTGCCGGGCCGCGAAGATCTCCGCCATGCTCTGCATCCGGCCGTTGACCTCGGCCTGCGCCTGCAGGATCGCGTCCAGCCTTTCGGCCTCGTGGCCGGACCCGCGCCCGCGCCAGACAAGGCCCAGCGCCACCACCAACGCACCGGCTAGAAGCGTCGTGCCGAGGCCGACTGAGCGGCCGGCGACGGTGAAGAGGGGGACGTCCAAGAGAGTGAGGAGGGAGTCGAGGCTCATCTCGAGATGTTAGCGCGACCGGGTTCGAAAAGGAAGATCAAAACAAGAACAGTTGTGATGCCGGCACAGCGAGATTGACCGTCGCGCCCGCAGGCATTACGTCACGACGATGACGATCAAGCCGCTTATCATCCTGCCCGACCTGCTGCTGCGCAAGGTCTCCGCCCCCGTGGCGACGGTCGACGCCGCCGTCCGGCAACTTGCCGACGACATGCTGGAGACGATGTACGATGCGCCGGGCATCGGCCTTGCGGCGATCCAGGTCGGCGAGCCACTGCGCATGCTGACGATCGACCTTTCCGGCGAGGACGACGAGAAGGCGCCGCGCGTCTTCCTGAACCCGGAAATCCTCACCCGTTCCGACGCGCGGTCGGTCTACGAAGAGGGATGCCTGTCGATCCCGGACTACTATGCCGAGGTCGAGCGCCCGGCGACGGTGACGGTGCGTTTTCTCGGTCTCGACGGGAAAATTCACGAGGAAGAGGCGAGCGGGCTGCTGGCGACCTGCCTGCAGCACGAGATCGACCATCTCGACGGTGTCCTGTTCATCGACCACATCTCCAAGCTGAAGCGGGAGATGGTGGTGAAGAAGTTCACCAAGATCGCCCGCAGAGCCTGAGCGCGGGAGCGCGGCCATGGCGCTGAAAATCGTCTTCATGGGCACGCCGGCCTTTTCGGTGCCGACCCTTTCCGCCGTCGTCGCCGCAGGCCACCAAGTCGTGTGCGTCTATACCCAGCCGCCGCGCGCCGCCGGTCGCCGCGGCCTGACGCTGACGCCTTCGCCGGTGCAGGCCGAGGCCGAGCGCCTGGGCCTCGAGATCCGCTCGCCGCTGTCGCTGAGAGACCCGGCGGCGATCGATGCTCTGCGGGCGCTCGATGCCGATGTCGCGGTCGTCGTCGCCTATGGCCTATTGTTGCCGCAGGCAGCGCTCGACACTCCCCGGCATTTCTGTCTCAACGGTCACGCCTCGCTGCTGCCGCGCTGGCGCGGCGCTGCCCCGATCCAGCGGGCGATCGAGGCGGGGGATGCGACCACCGGCATGATGGTCATGCGTATGGAAGCCGGGCTCGACACCGGGCCGGTGGCGATCACGAGGGAAGTCGCGATCGGCGCGTCGGAGACGGCCGGCGAGTTGCAGGATCGTCTGTCGCAGATCTCGGCAAGCGCCATGGTGGAGGCGCTGGCGCAGCTTGAGGCCGGGAAGCTTGCCTTCGAGGACCAGGCGGACCTTGCCACCCGCACCGGCCGCACACCGATCTATGCGAAAAAGATCGACAAGGCCGAAGCGCACATCGACTTCGGCGGCGACGGTGCCGCGATCGCGCGCCGGATCAACGCCTTTTCGCCCTTCCCCGGCGCCTGGACGATGGTCGACTTCGGCACCGGCCCGGAGCGCGTGAAAATTCTGCGCGCCGTGGCGGCCGAGGGCAGGGGCGGGGCGGTTCCGGGCGAACTCCTCGACGACGCGTTCACCGTCGCTGCCGGCACGGGCGCGCTCAAGCTCCTCGACCTGCAGCGCGCCGGCGGCAAGCCGATGACGGCCGAGACGCTGCTGCGCGGTGCGCCGCTAGCCGCAGGCGCTGTAGTGAACGGCTTAAGGTGAAATGCCTGCTGCAGGATGGAAACTAGATTTTCAGCCCCTTGGCGATCAAGCTGAATGGACTGGCTAAGCTTGCCCGGATTTTCGCGATCGGCTCTGCCATACGAGTTGATCTGAACGAATACGCGTCCATCGCGCTCAAACGTTGTATAGCTCGCCTCAATCTCCGAATGGAGAGAATTCCGTTCCATTGGCAAGTGTCGAAAAGTTTTCACTAAAGCCACAGCAGCCTCCCTTGGAAAATGCCCCGATATAAACTGACGATTGAATATGACGGCAAGCGCTATGTCGGCTGGCAGCGCCAGAAGAACGGCTATTCCGTGCAGGAAGCCATCGAGACGGCGCTGAAGGGTTTCATCGGCGAGGACGTCACGATCTTCGGCGCCGGACGCACGGATGCGGGCGTTCACGCCGCCGGCCAGGTCGCGCATGTCGATTTCGCCAGGGAATGGGACACCGACACCGTGCGCGACGCGATGAACGCCTTCCTGCGCCAGGAGACGGTATCCATCCTCGCCGTCGAGCGCGTGGCGGAAGGGTTCGACGCGCGCTTTTCCGCCCGCAAGCGGCACTATCTCTACCGCATCTTCAACCGGCGGCCGCCGCCGGCGCTGCTCGCCGGCCAGGTCTGGTGGGTGTGGAAGCCGCTCGACATAAAGGCGATGAACGAATCCGCCCAGAGCCTCATCGGCACGCATGATTTCACCACCTTCCGTTCCACGCACTGCCAGGCGAAGAACCCGGTGCGCACGCTGGATCGGCTCGTCGTCTTCAAGGGACCCGGCCACGAGGTGCATATCGAGGCGTCGGCCCAGTCCTTCCTGCACAACCAGATCCGCTCGCTCGCCGGCTCGCTGAAGCTGATCGGCGAAAACCGCTGGACCACCGACGATCTCGTCGGGGCGCTGGAATCGCGCGACCGCAAGCGCTGCGGCCCCGTCGCCCCGCCGGACGGGCTGTCGCTGATGCAGGTCGACTACGCCGGCTGATCCCGGAGCCGGCCAGATCCCCTTCGGCGACACCCGCCTGGCCATCCCGAAATGCCGGGGCAGCCATGCGTAAACGCCGGCTTGGCTTCGTCGCGATCGGAGGCTACCCGTAGGCTCTTGTTCTGTGCGGTGCAGCAAGAGTGCAAGCGCCTGCACTTCTGCGGCCGCGCGGGGAAACGGCACCCGCGGTGTCGGCTGGCGCGACGCCGGCGAGCGGGCAGAGGATGCGCCAGTGACCCAGCTTCCGATCGACGACTGCGGGGCTCTTCTTGCCGCGGATGCCGACGCCCCGGCGCGCGCATGTCCCTCGAGCGGCCTCGTCGAACTGGCACTGGCCGTCGGCGGCTTTGCCATCGGCACCGGCGAGTTCGCCATCATGGGCCTGCTGCCAAACGTCGCCGCGGGGCTCGGCGTCACGACTCCGGTGGCCGGCCATGTCATCTCGGCCTATGCGCTCGGCGTCGTGGTCGGGGCGCCGGCCATCGCCATTCTCGCGGCCAAGATGACCCGGCGCTTTCTCCTGATCGGCCTGATGGCGCTCTTTGCGCTCGGCAATGCCGCGAGCGCGCTGGCGCCCGATTACGCCAGCCTGATGCTTTTCCGATTCCTGTCGGGCGTGCCGCACGGCGCCTATTTCGGTGTCGCGGCGCTGGTCGCGGCGTCCATGGTGCCGCACCACAAGCGCACCCAGGCGGTCGGCCGGGTGATGCTCGGCCTCACCGTCGCGACGCTCATCGGCACGCCGTTCGCCACCTTCGTCGGCCAGCATTTCGGGTGGCGCTCGCTGTTTGCCATCGTCGGCACGATCGGCGTCGTCACGGCCCTGCTCATCGCCGCCCTGCTGCCGCAGGACAGGGTGAAGGATGGCGCGAGCGCCCTGCGCGAACTCGGCGCCCTTCGCCGCCGCCAGGTCTGGCTGACCCTCGGCATCGCCGCCATCGGCTTCGGCGGCATGTTCTCGGTGTTCAGCTACATCGTCGCGACCGCCATGGATGTCGCCGGCATGGCCGAATCCTCCGCGCCGCTGATCATGGCTTGCTTCGGCACCGGCATGGTCGCCGGAAATCTCGTCGGCGCCTGGCTCGCGGATCGCTCGCTGATGGGGACGATCGGCGGCATGCTGGGGCTCAATACCGGGGTGCTCGTCGTCTTCGCGCTGACGGCGTCGAGCCCGTTCATGCTCTGCGCCTGCGTCTTCCTGATCGGCTGCGGCGTCGCCGTCGGGCCGGCGCTGCAGACGCGGCTGATGGACGTTGCCGGCGAAGCGCAGACGCTCGCCGCCGCCCTCAACCACTCCGCCTTCAACGTCGCCAATGCGCTCGGCGCCTGGTTCGGCGGCATGGCCATCGCCGCCGGCTACGGTTTCGCCTCGACCGGCTGGGTCGGCGCGGCGATGTCGGTCGGCGGCCTCGCCGTCTTCGCCCTGTCCTTTGCGGCCGAGCGGCGTACCGCGGCGGCCGCTGCATGAGCTTTCAGACGAGGCGGACGCCGGTCAGTTCCATGACGAGGCCGTAGGCGAAGTCGCCCGTGAAGAACGCCCATCAGGCGGTTTCGGGCTGAAGGTTTTGGCCTGTCGAGGCGATGAGAGTTGACCAGAGAATGGCCAGCCAAAGCGAGAGCCAGGCGAGGATCCGTCTGAAGTTGTAGCCGACGGCGGCGAGGACGGCGTTGGCGGCGTCGCCGATTGTGTGGGCGAGGTGGTTGCGGCCCATGCGGTGGTCTTCTTTCAGATGGCCGATGACGGGCTCGACGGCCGAGCGGCGGCGCATCTCGCGGCGGATCTGGTCGGTCATGCCGCGCTTCTGGCCCGCGGTGTAGACCTTGAAGCGGTGGCTCTGCGGGGCGTTGTGGCCCTTGTAGCCGGCGTCGGCGATGATCCGCGTCAGCGTCGCGCCGATCTGCGCCTCGATGGCGGGGATGACCGCGGCCAGCGTATGCCCGTCATAGGGCTTGCCCGGCAGGGCCGCGACGTGGGTGACGAACTGGCCGCCCTTGGAGCGCGTGAGCGTGGTGGCGACCGAGACCTTGACGCCGAACTCGTAAGGCCGGTGGGCTTTGCCCTTGCCGATGCATTCGACCTCGGGCGCATGCAGGCTGAACACCCTGAGGTCGGCATCCCTCGGCATGCCCCTGACGCGGTTGAGGTTCCGGTTGCCGGCATGGACCCGCCGAGCGAGCATGAGTTCCTGCGCGGTGGCCGCCTCGAGCTCGGCGTCGCCCTTGGCCTTGCGCACGATGTCGCGGATGACGCGGCCGAGATAGGTCCGCAAGGTCCGCAACGCCTTGCCAGCCCGCTTGAACTGCTTGGCATGGGCATAGCGCTGCTGCCGGATCAAGGCGATCTTGCCGAGCCGGGCGTAGGACTGGCGCAGATCGAGCCCCAGCGTCTTGGCCAGCCGCACCAGGCGCTCGCGGGCGCGGTGCATCAGCCTGGCATCGGTCGGATGCGCCACGGCTTTGGGCTGCACCGTCGTGTCGACCACCGCCTTGGTGAAGTCCGCGGGCTTGGCAGCGCCGGTGCGCAACGCCGTGGCGAGGCTCTCCTGCACCAGGGCGTTCAGCCTCTCCTCGCCCATCCGCTGGCGCCAGCGCGTCATCGACGAGCGGTCGAAGGGCAGCGCGTGGCGGAAGAATTCCTCGCCGCAGAAGAGCTGGAAGTAAGGGTTCTCCACCCAGCGATCGCACAGCGCCTCGTCGGAGAGATCGTGCATCGACTTCAGGATCGCCAGGCCCGCCATCAGCCGCGTCGGCAGAGGCGGCTGGCCCGGCCCATCCGAATAGACCGTGCCGAAGCGCTCCTCCAGAAACCGCCAGTCGATCACCCGGCCGAGCCTGGCCAGCGGGTGCCTCATGTCGACGATCTGGTCGAGCCGGGCTCGGAAAAGATCGCTCTGACCGCTGTCCCGACGCTCCCTCGGCCGCATCCCCTGGCTCCGTTTCCAGTTGCTCCAAAGCCATGGAATCACGCCTTCACGCCGCGCGCAATTTGCAAGTTTCCGCGCTCCACAGAGACAGAAACTGGCAAAAACGAGATCTTCCCGAAATCAAGAAATACTCGAAGATCAACGGGTTAGGGATACTTCACGGGCGACAGGCGAAGAGCGACAGCACCAGCATCAACAGCACGATCGCGACCGCCGCGAGAATGTCCCGGCCGAGCGCGCTGGAGGTCAGGCGTATGGTCAGCGCGATCGAGCCTAAGCCGGCGACGAGGCCGAGCCCCGCCATAATCTCCCCGTCGCCGGCCATGAGCCCGATCAGCCAGTAGGGCACGAGCGCCCAGGCGATCAGCGCCCCGCCCCAGTTCGTCGCGACGACGAGCGGCACGATCTTGCGCGAATAGCCGATGGGTCGGGCGACCAGCATCAGCACCACGACCGGCAGGATCCAGGCGAGGAAATCGGCCAGCGCATGGGCCGAATAAGCCAGCGCGGGCGAGGGCACGAGAAGCGCCACCGGACGCGGCAGTCTCTCGAACTGCACCCAGGACAGCGCCATTGGCGGCAGCGCCACCGGTATCGCGAAGAACGACCGCCAGAACCCGTCGGCCGACAGATCCAGTCGCCGCAGACCCTCGGCCCGGCCGAGCATCAGCTCCGCGGCACCCGTGAAGTAACGCAGGACTTCGTCCAGCGTCGGCGTTGCGTCAGGCGTGGGCGGCGAACCAACGGGCGATGAAGGCGTCATAGATTTCCGTCAGGGTCTCGAGATCGGAAAGGGCCACCCGCTCATTGGACATGTGCATGGTCTTGCCGACAAGCCCAAACTCGACCACCGGGCAATGATCCTTGAGGAAGCGGGCGTCGGAGGTGCCGCCGGAGGTCGACAGCGCCGGCACCCGCCCGGTGACCGACTGCACGGCTTCCGACAGCGCCTTGGTCAGCGCATCGTCGCGGGTCAGAAAGGCGTCGGACGGGTTTCCACGCCAGACCATCTCGAAGGCGAGCGGCGTGTCCCGCTCGCCGCGCCAGCGGCGGTTCTCGGCGGCGAGCGCCAGCCGCCGCTCGATCTCCGCGGAAAGGCTTGCGGCCGTCCATTCGTCGTTGAAGCGGATGTTGAAGGAAGCGCTCGCCCGGCCCGGAATGACGTTGGCGGAGAGATTGCCAAAAGTGTCGAGCGCGGTGATCTCGAGGTTCGAGGCCTGGAAGCGCGCATTGCCAGCGTCGAGCGGCTCGGCGAGCAGCGCATCCATCAGCGCCATGAGCCCGCGCACCGGATTGTCGGCGAGATGGGGATAGGCGACATGGCCCTGCACGCCGCGCACCGTGACGGTGCCAGAGAGCGAGCCGCGCCGGCCGATCTTGATCATGTCGCCGAGCGCCTGGGGATTGGTCGGCTCGCCGACGACACAGGCGTCGAAACGTTCGCCGCGCTCGGCTGCCCAGGCGAGGAGCTTTGCCGTGCCGTTGATCGCCGGACCCTCCTCGTCGCCGGTGATCAGCAGCGAGACCTGGCCCCACGGCAGGCCGCCGCGCGCCGTGTGGCGGCCGAGGGCGGCGACGAAGCAGGCGATGCCGCCCTTCATGTCCACCGCGCCGCGGCCGTAGAGCTCGCCATCCGCGATGACGCCGGCGAAGGGCGGATGCTTCCAGTCGCTCTCGTCGCCGGGAGGCACGACGTCCGTGTGGCCCGCGAAGACGAGATGCGGCCCGGTGGAGCCCGTCCTTGCGAAGAGATTCTCGATGTCCGCCGTACCGTCCTCGGCGAAGACGGGACGCGCGACGGCAAAGCCGAGCGGAACCAGCAGGGCCTCCAGAGTCGCCAGCGCCCCGGCGTCGGCGGGTGTGACCGAGGGGTAGCGGACGAGGCGCTGCAGGATGGCGGTGGGGTCGGTGAGGTCGGGGATGTCGTTCAGCATGATTTGGCTTTATCGCAAAAGCCTGGGGACTGCCACGCATGCAATAGTTGCCAAAAGGTTTCACTGGCGCACGGAACGTGATCTGTGTGGGGGAATGTGGCGGGTCGCCTTCCCGCTGCCATGTTTGCCGCCGAACGGAATGGACGATCTTTAATGTTCTCGGAGAAACTCATGCGATCAGCATCGGAAATGGTTTGGCAGGCGCTTCGCCGCGCACCCGCCACCCTTCGTCCCGTCGCCCTGATCGCTCTGGCCGCCCCGTTTGCCCTTTCCGCCTGCGTGTCGAACCAGCAGGGCACCAAGTCCGCCTCGCTGACGAACCCCGCGTCCCCCTCGTCGACTCCCGCCACCGACGCCTATGGATACGCGCCCGTGCGCATCTCGGCCTTTGCCGATGGCACGCGCGTTCCCGAACCGTCGCAGAAGCCCGATGCCGCCAGGCTCGCAGCGCTCGCCAATGGGACGGCGCCAGGAAAGACAGGTGCCGTTGCGCCGAGCGCGCCGCCCGCCGATGCGGTCGCAGCGCTGGCCGCGGACGTTGCCGAGCGCAAGGCGAGCACTGTCGCGCCCCAGCCTGCCGTGGTGACGAGCGAGGCCGTCACCCCTGAGGCCGTTGCGGTCAAGGCGGCAGGCTATGCCGCGGTCGAAAAGCCCTCCGCTGGTGCCCGCATCGCCGCCGCGGCCACCGCGCTCAATCCCGTGACGGCCGTTCCCGCCACCATCGCTGCCGTCGCCGACACCGCCGCCGCCGTGACGGTCGCCGCGGTCGAAACCACGACGAAGGCCGTGGATGTCGTGAGCCACCGCATCAACGATACCTTCAAAGGCACCGACACCATTACCGGCGACGCCGCGATCGACCGGATGATCGAGCGTGCCGCCGCCGACAACGGCATTCCGAGCGAACTCGCCTATGCCGTCGTGCGCGTCGAAAGCCACTACAATCCCAAGGCCAAGGGCAGCGGCGTCTACGGCCTTTCGCAGATCCAGCCGGCGACGGCGCGCGGCCTCGGCTTCGCCGGCAAGCCGAGTGATCTTTTCGATCCCCAGACGAATCTGCGCTATGGCATGAAATATCTTGCCGGCGCCTGGCAGAAGAGCGGCCACGACGTCTGCGGCGCGGCGATGAAATACAAGGGCGGCCACCGCACCACGAAGATGAGCCGCTCGGCCGCCGTCTACTGCGCCAACGTCAAGCGCCACATGGCGGCCATCGAGCGCCGCCGCGGATCGGCCAACCGCGGAACCCTCGTCGCCGCCGCCCAGCGTGATCAGCAGATCGCTCTCGCCTCCACCGCTCCGGTGGCCAAGACCGTCGCAGCGTCCGCCATTCCCGGCGTTTCGACCGCGCCGCTGGCTGTCGGCATGACCGTCGCGGCCGGCAATGCCGATCGCAGCCGCCGTGTCATCCAGCGCACGACGCCCGTCGCCGCCTCGCTCGGCCTGACCGACTGATCGGCCACGTCTTTCAAAAGCCGGTCTCGGTTGACGGCAGGAGAGGCGACCGAACGCCAACGGCTCCTGCGACCCGTCGAATCGCCGGTGACGGCGTGCCGCCGGCCCATCCTCAATGAGTTTTTCGCCTCAGCTGCGCAGCAGCTCGTTGATCGAGGTCTTCGACCGCGTGCGCTCGTCGACGCGCTTCACGATGACCGCGCAATAGAGGCCCGGGCCGGGCTCGTTGCCGATTGGCTTGCCGGGCATCGAGCCCGCCACCACCACGGAGTAGGGCGGCACTTCGCCGTAGAACACCTCGCCGGTGGCGCGATCGACGATCTTCGTCGACTGTCCGAGATAGACGCCCATGCCGAGCACCGAGCCCTCGCGCACGATGCAGCCTTCGACGACTTCCGAGCGCGCACCGATGAAGCAGTTGTCCTCGATGATCGTCGGCCCCGCCTGCATCGGCTCCAGCACGCCGCCGATGCCGACACCGCCCGACAGGTGGACATGCTTGCCGATCTGGGCGCAGGAGCCGACGCTCGCCCAGGTATCGACCATCGTGCCCTCGCCGACATAGGCGCCGAGATTGACGAAGGACGGCATCAGGACGACGTCGCGGGCGATAAAGGCGGAGCGGCGCGCGATGGCGCCGGGTACCGCACGAAAGCCCGCGGCCTTGAACTCGGCCTCGCCCCAGCCGGCCCATTTCGCCGGCACCTTGTCGAACCAGTGGGCGCCGTCGGGCCCGCCCGAGACCGGCGCCATCGGGTTCAGCCGGAAGGAAAGGAGCACCGCCTTCTTCAGCCACTGATGCACCGTCCAGGCCCCGTCCTCGCCGCGCGTGGCGACGCGTGCCTCGCCGCGGTCGAGGAGCGTCAGCGCGGTGTCGACGGCCTCGCGAACGGCGCCCGTGGTCTCGGTGGAGATCCCGTCGCGCGCCTCGAAGGCGGCTTCGATGGTACGCGCGAGGTCGTCATGGGCGGTCATCGGGCATGGCTCCGGTTGGCGGCAGTTCAACTTGTCGCTTCCGTCTAGTAGAAGGGCGAAAGAGGGTCAATTCACCCCGGCGGCGCGCGGCCCGGTCCGGCGGACGAGCCACGCAGGAAGGCCCGGGCGATATCGGGCCCCAGCGCCGGGGAACGGGCCATTGGAGTGAGCAGGCCGGAAATCGACGCGGCTACGGAGGCCGGGGTCTTCGGCAAGACAGGAATGGACATGACGGACGATACCGATCGGCGCGGCACCTGGGATCCCTTTCCGAGTTCGCGCCTCGACCAGGAACGGCAGGACGAGGTGCCGTCGACAGAGCAGACGCGCTCGCAGACCTATCGCCTCGCCTTCGACGACGAGGAATTCCTGACCAGCGCCTCGACGCGGGGCGTGCGCCTGCAACTCGAGCTGATGAAGGCCGAGAACGGCCTCGACGAGGCCGGCATCCTGTCGACCGTCGTCCTCTTCGGCGGGGCGCGCATCCCCGAGCCGGGCAAGGCGGCATGGGCCGGGCGCACGCCCGAGCAGAAGGCGCGGCTCGAAGCCAATTCGCACTATTACGAAACGGCCCGGCGCTTCGCGCGGCTCGCCTCGCTGCATTCGGCCGCCTCGCATGGCGGCAAGGAGTTCGTCATCGTCACCGGCGGCGGACCGGGCGTCATGGAAGCCGGCAATCGCGGGGCGGCCGATGTCGGCGGCGTGTCCGTCGCGCTGAACATCGTCCTGCCGCACGAGCAGGCGCCGAACCCCTACGCCACGCCCGAGCTCTGCTTCCGCTTCCACTACTTCGCCATTCGCAAGATGCATTTCCTGCTGCGGGCAAAAGCGATGGCGATCTTTCCCGGCGGCTTCGGCACGCTGGACGAACTGTTCGAGGCACTGACGCTCATCCAGACCCGGCGCATGGCGAGGATCCCCGTGGTTCTCTTCGGCAAGGAGTTCTGGAACCGGGTGCTGCACCTCGACGTGCTGGCCGGAGAGGGGCTGATCGCGCCGGACGATCTGAACCTCATCCAGTTCGCCGACACGGCGGAAGAGGGCTGGGAGATCATCCGCGGATTCTACGGATTCTAGATCTCCCCCGGGGCCCGCCGATCGCGAAACCCGTGCCTCGCCCGCTCGCCCGGCCCTTCCGCCTCGCCCCGCCGCGGAACTTCGGCGACGGCGCCGAGTTGGGCGCTAAAGCGGGATGGCTTTTCTTCGAATCGCCGTCCCGCTTGAGTTCTTTGTTTCCGCATGATCTCCGAAAGCCGGAAGCCACCTTTCGGGATCATGCGCTAAAGCAGCCCAGCGAAAGGCCGATCCGATGTCCGACACCGATTCCGATATGATGCGCCACCAGCAGGATCTCGACACGCCCCAGCACATCGACGAGCACGATGAGACGGCAGCGACTGACAAAGCGGACAGCGATCCCGCCAGCGCGGCGGCACGGGCGTCAGCCCTCGCCAACAAGACGCCGCATCAGGGCGGCGGCCAGGACGACGTTCTCGGACAGAACAAGCGGTCCAGCTACACCCAGGAAAACGAGGTCTTCGAGGACGGGCGAACCGACGCGAAGCCCTCGTCGGAAAAAACGCCGCCGCTGGCCTCCAAGGGCCGTTCGCTCCTCGGGAACTGACCTATCCGATCCGTGCCAGAAACGCCGCGAGATCGTCGGTGACGAAGTCGATATGGGCGCCCTCGCGGCCCTCGTGCTCCCAGGCGTCGCCGACGAGCTCCTCCATCGCCGGCGGCACGATCAGCACCGTGCGCATGCCGAGAAGCTTTGGAACTTCGAGATTGCGGGCGAGGTCCTCGAACATCGCCGCGCGCCGTCCGTCGATCTTGAACAGGCCGACGAACTTGTCATAGCTCGCCTGCGCCGGCTTCGGGTTGAGCCCGGCGGCGACGATGTCGAAGATGTCCTCGAAATCGTCGAGAATGCCGAGCTGGCGCGCCGTGCGCTCGGCATGACCGCGGTCGCCATTGGTGAAGATGAATTTTCGGCCGGGAAGGCGGCGGATTTCGGCGCCGAGCGCCGGGTCGGGGGCGACGCCGGAATAGTCGATGTCGTGGACGAATTCGAGAAAGGCGTCGGGGTCGACGGCGTGCTCGGTCATCAGCCCGCGCAATGTCGTGCCGTGATGGCGGTAGAGCCCTTTCTGGACGACGCGCGCCTCCTCCGCCGGCAGCCGCAGGAAATCCGACACGAAGGCCGTCATCCGCGCGTCGATCTGCGCGAAGAGGTTGGTGCGGCGGGGATATAGCGTGTTGTCGAGGTCGAACACCCAGTCGCGCACGTCGGCGAAATCGCCGGGCGTGGCGTCGGCGGTGTGGCGAAGGGAGGTGTCAGCGGTCATGGCATCCGGGGCATGTTCGAGAAACGCCCGGCGCTGCGGGTCCATCGCCCGGTATAGGCGTCCTGCCTCGGCCGGGCCTTGCGTGAAGGCCTTCGCCCTCCACGCTTCCTTAGCATCGCCGTCGCGGCCCTGCCAAATTGGGGCGGCGTCGCGGCGGCGGTGAACCTTGCTCGGACGAGGGCGGGCCGTGTCGCCGCGGGATCTCGAAGCCGCGCCTTACGGCACGATCAGCGTTCCCGCGCCGTGCTCCGTCAGGAGTTCGAGCAGGACGGCGTGGCGTGTCTTGCCGTTGAGGATGACGACGCCCTCGACGCCGCGGTCGAGCGCCTGGATGCAGGTCTCGACTTTCGGGATCATGCCGCCGGTGACCGTGCCGTCGCGGATGAGCGTCTTCGCCTCGGCGACGGAGAGCTCGCGGATCAGGGTGCCGGTCTTGTCGAGGACGCCCGGCACGTCGGTGAGGAAGAGGAGACGCGAGGCCTGCAGCGCGCCGGCGATGGCGCCGGCAAAAGTGTCGGCATTGATGTTGTAGGTGTGGCCGTCGCGGCCGGGGGCGACGGGGGCCAGCACCGGGATCATTTCCGAGCGGGCGAGGAGGTCGAGGAGCGTCCGGTCGACCTCGACCGGCTCGCCGACGAAGCCGAGATCGAGAACCCGCTCGATGTTGCTGTCGGGATCCATCACGGTCTTCTTGGCCTTTTCGGCGAAGACCATGTTGCCGTCCTTGCCGCAGAGGCCGATCGCCCACTCGCCCTCGGCATTGATGAGGGCGACGATCTCCTTGTTGATCGAACCGGCCAATACCATCTCGACGATCTCGACGGTGCGCTGGTCGGTGACGCGCAGGCCGTGCTCGAAACGCGACTCGATGCCCATCTTGGACAGCATCGCGCCGATCTGCGGGCCGCCGCCATGGACGACGATCGGGTTGATGCCGGACTGCTTCAGGAGCGCGATGTCGCGGGCGAACGTCTTGCCGAGGGCGACATTGCCCATGGCATGGCCGCCGTATTTCACCACCACCGTCTTGTTCTCGTAGGCCTGCATGAAGGGCAGGGCCTCGGCCAGAAGTGCCGCCTGCTGTTCGCCGTTGGTGGAATGGGCGTCCATGGCGGTGTCCTCGATCTCGGGGTAAACGGTTTCGCGACGAGCCTTTAGCGGTATTCGCCGGGGGCGGCAATCGCGCATGCAGCGGGGAATCGGCCCGAACTGGCGCAAGCGTGATCGGACAAAGGCCCGATGTGCGATCCTGCCGATGGCGGGTGAACGCCGCGGGCGGCATGATCGGACGCGCTCGCGCGTGCCGACGAAACTGGATGGAGATCCCCCATGCCTCGCTGTCCTCTTCCCGCTGCCAGCGCCTTACTTGCCGCGACGCTTGTCGCGGTCGCACCCGTCGCGGCCGACGAAGCGGGCTGGGCGGCACTGCAGGCCCCGGGAACCCATGCGCTGATCCGCCATGCAGCCGCGCCCGGTACGGGCGATCCCGCCGGCTTCCGGATCGGCGACTGCACGACGCAGCGCAATCTCGACGCGGCGGGCCGGGCGCAGGCGACGCGCATCGGCGCAGCCATTCGGGAACGGAGTGTCACAGTCGGCGCCGTCATCTCCAGCCAATGGTGCCGCGCCCGCGACACCGCCGACCTGCTCAACCTCGGGCCCGTCGAGACCGGGCCGTCGCTGAACTCCTTCTTCGACGATCGGGGCAAGGCCGATGCCGCGAGCCGCGAGACGATGCAGCACCTGTCGGCTCTCGGCGACCGCAAGGCCGTGCTCGTCACCCACCAGGTGAACATCACCGCGCTGACCGGAATCTATCCTTCATCGGGCGAGATCATCGTGGTCGCGCGCGGCTCCGACGGCGGCCTTGCCGTGCGTGGACGCATTCAGGCGGACTGAGGGAGGGGGACCGCGTCCATCGCCGTGGCAGCGCCGCCTGTCAGGCGGCAAGCGCCTGGACGTCCGCCAGCCGCGGACCAAAGTCGCCGGCCGGCAACACTGTGACACGCTCGAGCCCGAGCCAATCGGCCATCGACCGGAGTTCGGCAAGAAGGCTTGCCGCCGTCTCCGGCGGGGCATGCGGTTCGGCATGGGCCGAGAGGACGATCAGCGTGCCCGCCTTTCGGTCGGCCTTGAGATCGACCCGCGCGACCAGTCGGTCGCCGAGGAGGAAGGGCAGGACATAATAGCCGTGCACGCGCCTGTCCGCCGGCGTGTAGATCTCGATGCGATAGCGAAACCCGAACAGCCGCTCGGCCCGGGCGCGCTCGAACACCAGCGGATCGAAAGGCGACAAAAGCGCCTGCGCCGCGATCCGCCGCGGCCGGCGTGCCTCCGGGTCGAGGAAGGCCGGCTGCGACCAGCCCTCGACCGTCACCGGCAGAAGCGCGCCGGCTTCCACGAGATCGGCGAGGAGCGGTGGCGTCTCGCTGGCGGAAAGGCGGAAATAGTCGCGCAGGTCCGCGGTGGTGGCGACGCCCAGCGCCTTGGCCGAGGCAAGCAGCAGCGCGCGCTGCGCGTCGGCGGGGGAGGGCGTCGGCAACGCCATGATCGCCGGCGGGATCACCCGCTCCGTCAGGTCGTAGACGCGGGCGAAACTGCGCCGTGTCGCCGTGGTGATGCGGCCGGACCAGAATAGGAATTCGAGCGCCCGCTTGGTGTCGCTCCAGCCCCACCAGCCGCCGGCGCCGCGTGGCGCCTCGAAATCGCCGGAGGAGAGCGGTCCCTCCGCCGCGATCCGCTCCAGCACCGCTGCGATGGCCGGCGCCTGTTCGCGGCCAAAGATCGCAAGACCCTTGTAGATGCCCTCGCCCGCCGCCGCCCGCGCCATGCGCCAGCGCAGCAAGGGCTGGGTTTCGAGCGGCAGCAGCGACGCCTCGTGCGCCCAGTACTCGAACAGCTTTCGCGGCTTGCCCCAGGCCGCCCGCTCCAGCGCCTCCCGCGGATAAGGCCCGAGCCGCGAGAACAGCGGCATGTAGTGCGCCCGCGCCGACACGCTGACCGAATCGATCTGCAGGAGCCCCAGCCGGTTGATCGCCCGGTTCATCCGCCGCCAGTCGGCGACCTCGGGCCGCGCCTCGCCGAACCCTTGCGCGGCCAGCGCGATGCGCCGGGCCATGGCTGCGGAGATGTTTTCTGCTGTCACGCGGTCACGGCCCGAATCCTCTCCCTGATGCCAGCACCATGCGGCGACCCATCGAACGGATCAAGAACGGCCGCGCCGATGGCGGGCCGCTTGCCGGCTTTTCCCCATCCCTGCAGAGACCGTCAGCCCCGCCCCAGCGCCCGCTCGATCTCGTCGAGCGCCCCGGCATCTTCGATGGTCGCGGGCAGGTCGAAGGCATCCCGGTCGACGATCTTCTTCATGGTGCCGCGCAGGATCTTTCCCGAGCGCGTCTTCGGCAGGCGGTCGACGACGATCACCCGGCGGAAGGCGGCGACCGGACCGATGCGCTCGCGCACGAGGGCGACGACTTCGTCCTGGATGGCTTCGGCGGAGAGGCGGTTGGAGTTCTTGAGGACGACGAAGCCGCAGGGAAGTTCGCCCTTCAGCTCGTCGCGCATGCCGATGACGGCGCATTCGGCGACGGCCGGATGGGTCGAGACCGCCTCCTCCATCTCGCCCGTCGACAGCCGGTGCCCGGCGACGTTGATGACGTCGTCGGTGCGGCCCATGACGCAGAGGTAGCCGTCCTCGTCGATCAGGCCGGCGTCGGCGGTGGCGTAGTATCCGGGGAAGGTTTCGAGATAGGCCGCGCGGAAGCGATCGTCAGCGTTCCAGAGCGTCGGCAGTGCGCCGGGCGGCAGCGGCAGCCGGATGGCGATCGCGCCCATCGCGCCCCGCCCGAGCGGGATGCCGTCCTCGTCGAGGATCTGGATGTCGTAACCCGGCACCGCGACGCCGGGGCTGCCGTATTTCACGGGGAGAAGACCGAGGCCGGCCGGGTTGATGGCGATCGGCCAGCCGCTCTCGGTCTGCCACCAGTGGTCGATCACCGGCACGCCGAGGGCCCGCTCCGCCCAGCGGATGGTCTCGGTGTCGGCCCGCTCGCCGGCGAGAAACAGCGTGCGGAAGGCCGAGAGGTCGTGGCGCCCGGGCAGTTCGCCCTCGGGGTCCTCCTTGCGGATGCCACGGATCGCCGTCGGGGCGGTGAAGAGAGCCGCCACCTTGTGCTCGGCGATCAGCCGCCAGAATGTGCCGGCATCGGGCGTGCCGATCGGCTTGCCCTCGAAGAGCACGGCCGTGCATCCCTTCAGGAGCGGGCCGTAGACGATGTAGGAGTGGCCGACCACCCAGCCGACGTCCGAGGCCGCCCACCAGACCTCGCCGGCGCTCACGCCGAACAGCGCCTCCATCGACCAGAACAGCGCGACCATGTGGCCGCCATTGTCGCGCACGACGCCCTTGGGCTGGCCTGTCGTGCCGGAGGTATAGAGGATGTAGAGCGGATCGGTCGCCTTCACGGGCGTGCAGGGTACCGCACGCCCGGCCGCGATCTCGGCCATCGCCTTGTCGCGCAGTGCCGCCCAGTCGTGGTCGCGGCCCTCGGTCATGGCCGCCTCAAGCTGCGGCCGCTGCAGGATGATCGTCGCCTCCGGCTTGTGGCTAGCCAGCTCGATCGCCTTGTCGAGCAGCGGCTTGTAGGCGACGGTACGTCCCGGCTCGATGCCGCAGGAAGCCGATAGCACCGCCTTCGGCCGGCAGTCGTCGATGCGGGTGGCCAATTCGCGCGCGGCAAAGCCGCCGAAGACGACCGAATGGACGGCGCCGAGCCGCGCGCAGGCGAGCATGGCGATGGCGGCTTCGGGCACCATCGGCATGTAGATGATGACGCGGTCGCCCTTCTCGACGCCGAGATCCCCAAGGCTCGATGCCAGCGCCATGACCTCGCCGAGAAGCTCGCGGTAGCTCAGCCTGCGCTGGGTGCCGGTGACGGGCGAATCGTGGATGATCGCGGTCTGGTCGCCGCGTCCCGACGCCACGTGCCGGTCGAGGGCGTTGAAGCAGGTGTTGCAACTGGCGTCCGGAAACCAGCGGCCGTAGACGCCCGCATCCGCGTCGAAGGCTTTCGTCGGCGCATCGAGCCAGTCGATCGCCTTCGCCTGCGCCAGCCAGAAGCCTTCGGGATCGGCCTGCCACTCGGCATAGACGGCGTGGTAGCGGCTTTCCATGATGTCCCTCCCGACGGTCGCGGCCCCGGCCTCCCCACCGGTGGGACGCCCGGCGCCTGCGGCCGGTGCGTCCCTCGCGCGAACTTACGGGGGCCAATCTATTCGGCGGCGCCGGTCAAGGGAATGGCCTCTGGGCCGTGTCGTGCCACCGCTGGCTCGGGCTCGATGCGCCGGGATCACAGCGGCATTGCCCGTGTGCTGGTGGCCGATCAGGGCGTCTCGCCGTCAAAAGCAGTTACAAGAGCTTGACGGGAATCATTTTCCCGCGACCAGAGATTCGTCCCGGGCTTTTTCGGCGCGCGATTGCCCGCAGAAATGGCTTGCCGTTCAATTGTCCTTGGTTTCCGCCGGGGGACGGACATGGTCTGCAAGGGGGTGTCGCTTGTGCTCGCCATGCTGGTAGCGGCGATGCTGCCGGCAAAGGCCGTGGCCGGTGCCTGGACCCTGCCTGAAGGCTTTGGCCAGGTGATCGTCAGCGGCTACTGGGGCGAGGCGATGGAGGCTTACGGCAGCGACGGCGAGGCCGAAGCGATCCCGCTCTTCCAGAAGGCCGAGATCAACCTTTACGCCGAATACGGCGTGACGGACCGGCTGACCGCCATCCTGCGCAGCGAGGCCAAGACCTATGCCAGCGAGGAGGCGCCCTCCCTCGATGCCGCGCGCTTCGGACTTACGGGCGGCGGCGCCCGGCTCCTCGTCTGGGAGGGGGAAAGCGTCGTTCTCTCGGCCGAGATCGTCGGGCGTGTCGCGACGCCCTTCGATCGACGCGCCCGGGCCGAGGAGCGGGGCGGCGAGGTCGATCTTCGGCTGATGGCCGGCCAGAATTTCCAGATCGGCAGCTGGTCCGCCTATGCCGACATCCAGGGCGCCTACCGGATCGGCATCGAGGGTCGCGCGGACGCCTTCGTCATGGACCTTTCGCTCGGAGTCCGGCCGCAGCCGCGGCTGCTTCTCCTGGCGCAAAGCTTCAACGCGCTGGCGCTTTCGCGGGAAGGCGCACCCGTCGCCGAGCCGACCGAGCACAAGCTGCAACTGAGCGCCGTCTACGACATCAGCCCGCGCCTGTCGCTGCAGGCCGGCGGCGTCGCCACCGTGGCCGGTCGCGACGCGCTTCGGGAAACGGCCCTCCTGACCGCCGTCTGGCTGCGCTTCTGATCGCAGCCGGCTAGCGGAAAGCGGGGCCGCCGTGCGGATCGCGGTGTGCGTGCCGAACTCGATGGCGAATGCCGCGCCGACCGGCGATCGGGCCTGTCGAGGGGTCTGCTGCTGCCGGACGCCGCAGCGTTCAGAAGAAGATGTCCGCGTCGCCACTGTCCTGGCGCTCTTCCTCCGCCGGCACGTCCTTGAGGCGGTCGCGCAGGTCGCTGAGGCTGATCAGCGAGAGTGCCTGCGCGTCGTCCAGCACCATCTCCTCGGGAGCGGCCATGGCAAGACAGCCGGTGTAGTCCGAAAGGTTCGCCAGGATCTGCTGCATCAGATCGATGCCCTGGGTCGCCTTGACGTAGTCGGCATTGGCCAGATTGCTCGTGCCATCGTCGGCGAAGGCGAGGTGATGGAACTCGTCGGCGGCGTCCGCGAGTGCGTGCAGCTCGTAGGAAAGGCGCGTCAGGATGGCATTCACGGTGGGGCTGGACATCGGCGCTTCCGGGAGGCGAGTCGGTTCGGCGAGATCGTAGGACGGATCTGCGGCAAGGGATCTGAGGGAGTTGGACATCAAAAAAGCTCCAGATCGCCGACGGATTTCTGCTGGCGGGCGGGGGGAGGGGGCGGCAATACCGCCGACTTGTCGAGGAAGACCTGCCGGGCACGGCCGGAATGCGGCCAGTACTCGATCCGCCTTCCCTTGTCGCCGCCGACATCGCCCCGCGCTTCCTGGATGCCTTCGTTGCGCAGGAAGTTCCGCGCGAAGGCAGCGTTCTTCGCGCCGATATCGGAGAGGCCCTGGACGGTGCGTGCGCCTCCAAAGAGCTTCGCCTCGATCCGCTCGCGGCGGGCGCCGTTCTTCAAGAGACCGTTGATCAGAAGCTCCATCAGATAGAGCCCGTAGCTCTCGGCCCGGCTTTGTCCTTCGCCGCCGCCGGGCAGCAGGAAGTGGTTCATGCCGCCGACCCCCGCGACAGGGTCGCGCATGCAGGCGGCGACACAGGAGCCGAGGAGGGTGGTCAGGACGAGATCCTCGCCCGTGCCCCACTTGGCTTCGCCCTGGATGATGTTGAGGCGCCGACGCGCGATCGTTTCGCTCATGACTATTGCAGCTTTCCGACGACGGCTTCGATGGTCTTTTGCAGGACCGGGACGGAGACGGGTTTGACGAGGAAGTTGTTGACGCCGAGGGCGGCGGCTTTCTGGACCAGCTCGCGGTCGCCGCGGCCGGTGAGGATGATGAAGGGGGTCTTCTTGGTCGGCGGATAGGAGCGCACCGCCTTCAGGAGCTGCAGCCCGTCGAGCTTGGGCATGTTGAAGTCGGAGATGATGATGTGGCTCGGCGCGCTCATCAGCATTTTCAACGCCTCCTCGCCGTCGACGGCCATCGTGATCTGCGAAATCCCCAGCTGGTCGAGCGCATCGCGGATCAGCATCCGACTCGTGCGCTGATCGTCGACGATCAGGACTTTCAGTTGCGACTTGAAGGCCATACCTTCGTTCCTTCTCATATTCTCGAAGACCGGTTGCAGAGAGCAACCGGCCATATGCGGGGGTGCGCCAGTTCGCGGCGGACAGCGCTCACAGCCTCCCGTGACGTAATGGACCTGCCTTGCCCTCGCTGCTCGAAGGCGGCTGGCTTAACTAATCCGCGCTATTCAACACGAACTGGATTAACAAAATGTCTGCCATCGGCCTGGGAATTTTGCTATTACAGTATGTCGACAGTGGATCTGGCGTCAGCTGTAGAATACTAGTTTGTTCTAGTGAGAAATGAGCAGTGCAGATTCAGTCTTCTTGCAAAGACCACGTTCGGTTATCCGGTGGTGGCGCGGATGGGCACGGCCTGACGTCATGAAAAAATTTCGCGGGTGATGCCGTGGATCGGCACGCGCCGTTCCGCGCCGCCGAGTTCGTAGGCGACGCGCGGCATTCCGTAGACGAGGGAGGTCGCCTCGTCCTGGGCCATGGTCCTCGCGCCCTTCTCCCGCATTTCCAAGAGGCCCTGTGCCCCGTCCCGCCCCATGCCGGTGAGGATGGCGCCGGTCATGCGACCCGTGAAGTTCTGGGCAAGCGAGGAGAACAGCATGTCGACCGATGGTCGGTGGCCGTTGACCGGATCTTCCTGCGTGAGCTTCAGCCGCAGGCCTGCCTTGGTCGCGAGCGACATGTGCTGGGCGCCGGGCGCGATGTAGACCGTGCCGCGCTGGATCTCGACGCCGTTCTGGCCCTCGACCACCCTTGCCTTGCAGATCTTGTTGAGCCGCGCCGAGAACGACGACGTGAAGGCCGCGGGCAGATGCTGGACGATGAGGGTCGGCGGACAATCGGCGGGAAAGTCCGACAGGACCGTCATCAGCGCCTCGACGCCACCGGTGGAAGAGCCGATGCCGATGACGTCTGGCCAATTCGCGTTGCGAACGAGCGCCGCGCCGTTCGCCGTGGGCTGGGCCACTGCCGTCTGGCGCCGTCCGGATGCCATTCCGGCCTTGGCCTTGGCGGCTTCCTTGACCAGAGCGGGCAGGTGGTCAAGCGTATTGCCGGTGAGGCCACCCGGCTTGGAGACGCAGTCGAAGGCACCGGTCTCCAGCGCCTGCAGTGTCGCCGCGGCACCGGGCTGGGTGAGATTCGAGACCATGATCACCGGTGTCGGACGCAACCGCATGATCTTTTCGAGGAAGTCGAGGCCGTTCATGTTCGGCATCTCGATGTCGAGCGTGACGACGTCCGGGTCGAGTTCCTTCATCATGTCGCGCGCTTCCAGCGGATTGGCCGCCTCACCGACCACGTCGATGGCCGGGTCTCCCGACAGCGCGTGCTTCAGGAGCGCCCGCATGGTGCGCGAATCGTCGACGATGAGAACCCGCACCGGGCTCATTTCACCTCCCCCTCGAGGCGGCGATAGGCCGTCGTTCCCTCATAGGCGAGATATTGCGTGGCCGGGCCGGTCAGGCGTTCCGAATGACCCATGTAGAACCAGCCGCCGGGCTCGAGATAGCGGCAGTAGCGGTGCCAGATCTTCTCGCGCGTCGGCTGGTCGAAGTAGATCGTGACGTTGCGACAGAAAAGCGCCTGGAAGGTTCCCTGCATCGGCCAGTCGCCGATGAGGTTCAATTCGCGGAACGAGATCAGGTCGCGCATCGCGTCGGACACCTCGAAGGCGTCGCCGCCCTTGCCGCCCGGCGGCTTGAACCAGCGCTGCTTCAGGGCCTTCGGAACCGCTTCGAGTGTCGCCTCGTCGTAGACACCCGCACGGCCGAAGGCGATGACGTTCGGGTCGATGTCCGTTGCCAGGATCTTGATGTCGTGGTTCGGCGCGTCGGGCATCATCGACAGGAGCGTCAGCGCGATCGAATAGGGCTCGTGGCCGTTCGAGCAGCCGGCCGACCAGATCCGCACCCGCCCACCCTTCTTGGCGTCGGCGAGAAGCTGCGGCAACAGAACGGTCTTCAGATGCTCGAAATGGTGGTTTTCCCGGAAGAAATGCGTGACGTTGGTCGTCAGCGCGGCAAGCATGCTCATCCGCTCGCTGGCGCCCGCAGCGCCCTCGATGTGCGCGCAATACTCCTTGAAGCTTGCAAGGCCGAGTGCCCGAAGCCGCTTGGCCAGCCTCGAATAGACGAGATTGCTCTTTGACGGCGACAGGAGGATGCCGGAATCCGAGTGGAGGATCCTGGCGATCGTCGTGAAGTCGGAATCCGTCAGAAGGAATTCACCCGATCCGGTTCGGCCCTCTGCCTCGCGCTTGTCGGATTCGGGTCGTGCCATGGGAGTCGTGCCTTCTGTATCGCGGTTGCGTCATCCGGCAGGCGGGCTGCCGGACGGTCTGGGTACGCGGAACGAGCGGTGGATCAGGCCGCCATGTCGGTCTGCGGCAGGACGAAGTCGACGGCGATCATCGAGATCATCCGCCCCTCGAAGGCCATGACGCCGCGCACGAAGGTGCGCGCGAGTTCCGAGGCGATATCCGGTGTCGGCTGCAGCAGGTCGTCGGTGACCGTCAGAATGTCCGAGACGGCGTCAACGAGGAGGCCGACGAGCTGGCGATCGATGCGTACCACGATGACGACCGAGCGGGCCGTTGGCTGCGTTGGGCCGAAGCCTAGCCGGGCGGCGAGATCCACGATCGGCAGCACGGTGCCGCGAAGGTTGATTACGCCGACGACGAAGTTCGGCGCGTGCGGCAGCGGCGTCGCTGCAGCGAAGCCGCGGATTTCGCGCACGGCGATGATATCGACGCAGAATTCCTGCTCGCCGATCCGGAACGCGATCAGTTCGCGCATGCCGGCTTTCTCGTTGTCTTTGATATCGTTCATGACAGTTACTCCGCTGCCTGCAGGCTGTTGCCGAAATGGCTTTGTTCAAAGCGCGACGTGGCGGTCACGGCGTCGACGTCGAGGATGAGGGCGACCCGGCCGTCGCCCATGATGGTGGCCGCGGCCACGCCTTCGACGCGGCCGTAGTTCGCCTCGAGGCTCTTGATCACCACCTGGCGCTGGCCCTGGATGGCGTCGACGAGCAACGCCGAACGGCTGCCGTTTTCCGCCTCGACGAGGATCGCCACGCCCTTCATGGCGTCGGTCTGCTCGTGCCGGTAGCCGAGATGGGCCGCGACGTCGATGAGCGGCAGGAAGCTGTCGCGAACCTTGATCAGCCGCTCGTCGCTGCCGAAGCCACGCACTTCGCTCGCCTTCGGCTTCAGCGTCTCGATGATCGCCGTCAGCGGCACGACGAGGGTCTGCGTGCCGGCGGTGACGATCATGCCGTCGAGCACGGCCAGCGTCAGCGGCAGGCTCATGGTGAAGATCGAGCCTTCGCCGGGCTTGGAGGCGATGGAGACGCGGCCGCCGAGGGCCTGGATCGAGCGCTTGACCACGTCCATGCCGA
Organism: Aureimonas sp. SA4125; assembly: GCF_019973775.1. Classification (NCBI taxonomy): domain Bacteria; kingdom Pseudomonadati; phylum Pseudomonadota; class Alphaproteobacteria; order Hyphomicrobiales; family Aurantimonadaceae; genus Aureimonas; species Aureimonas sp. SA4125. Next base: position 252,299 of record NZ_AP025032.1, read on the forward strand.
CGCCGCGGCCGGAGAGCTCGGAGACGACCTCCTTGGTCGAGAAGCCGGGCAGGAAGATCAGGTTGTCGGTCTCTTCGTCGGTGAGAGCCGCATCCGGGGCGATCAGTCCATTCTTGATGGCGATGTTGCGCACCACCGGGCGATTGATGCCGGCGCCGTCGTCCGAGATCTCGATGACGATGCGGCCGGAACGGTGCATGGCGGCGACGCGCACGGTGCCTTCCTCGGGCTTGCCCGCGGCACGCCGCACGTCCGGCGTCTCGACGCCGTGGTCGATGGCGTTGCGGATCATGTGCGTCAGCGGATCGGACAGCCGTTCGATGACGGTCTTGTCGACCTCGGTGCCTTCGCCCTCGGTGACGAGCCGCACCGACTTCTTCGTCGCGTCGGCGACCTCGCGCACCAGCCGCGGGAGGCGCTGGAAGACCGACTTCACCGGCTGCGCGCGGATCGCCATGACGCTGTCCTGGATCTCGCGGGTCAGCTGCTCCAGTTCGTCGAGGCCGACGGCGACGTCGGTGGCGCGGGTGAGGCCGGCCTGGGTCGCGCGCTGCGACAGCATGACCTGGTGGATGACGAGCTCGCCGACGAGGTCGATCAGCTTGTCGACACGCTCGAGGTCGACGCGGATGGTCGCGCCGGCCTGGGCGACGGGATCGGCGCTGGGAGCGGCAGCCGCGGCGGCGGGCTTGGGTGCCGCGGCCTTGGCCGGCACGGCCGGCTCGGCGGCTTGCTTCGCCGGCGCCGATGGCGACTTCTCGGTGACCGCCGGCTTGGCCGCGGCTTCGGCGGACGGAGGCGGCGCGGCCACGGGCATGGCGTCGGCCGGCTCGTCCGACAGGCCGGACTGCATGCGGGCCAGCAGTGCCGCGATCTCGGGATCGACACTTTCCTCCTCGGATTCCCCGGCGACGGCTTCGCCGCCGAGTGGCTCGATCGTCAGCTCGCAGTCGAAGGAAGCGAACTCGAAGATCTCGCGGATCGCGTCCTCGATCGGCGCCTCTGTGGCGACCTCGATGCTCCAGACCAGAAATGCGCCTTCCGGATCGAGATCGCCGAGGAGGGGGGTCTGCGAGGTATCGCAGAGGACCTGTCCGCCGCCGAGCGCCAGCACTTCGCGAATGAGGCGGGCGCTCTCATTGGCCTTGGCGTACATGTCGGGCTTCGGCTTGAAGGTGACGCGATAGCCGACCTGGGGCGCGAAGAATTCGTCGAGCTCGACGGCGACCGGGATGAAGTCGAGACCGTCCATTCCATCGCCGAACATGCCGGAGAAGGCGTCCTCCTCCTCGGCTTCCTCTTCCGCCACGTCTGCCGATGCGGCGACGGGAGCGGCCTTGCCACCCTTGGAGGCCGGGATGAGCGCCCGCAGTTCGTCGACGAGGACCTTGCTGCGCGCGGCATCGACTTCGCCGCCGTCGCGAGCGACCGTGATCAGATCGGCGAGGACGTCGGCCGAGCGGAGCATGATCCGGATGACATCGGGCGTCGCCTCGAGCCGGTTCGACCGGACCTCGTCGAGGGTCGTCTCGAAGATGTGGGCGAAATGCACGAGATCGTTGAGGTTGAAGGCGCCGGCGCCGCCCTTCACGGAGTGCACGGCCCGGAAGACGGCGTTCACCGTATCGGAATCGGCCTCGCCGTTCTCCATCGCCAGGAGACCGCTCTCCAGTTCACCCAGCTGTTCGACGCATTCCTCGAAGAATGTCGCCCTGATCTCTGCCATCGCGTCCATCGAAATCTCCTTGTCACTCTGGCGGCGGCGTTTCAGCGCGGCGCCTTCGGGCTTCTCGCCCGGCAGTTGTGCCGGGGAGCGCCCATTCTCTGTTCATTCGACGGCGACGACGGGTGTCAGGCGGCGACGCGCTTGATGGCGTCGACGAGCTTGACGGGGTCGAATGGCTTGACGATCCAGCCAGTGGCGCCTGCGCCGCGGGCTCTTGCCTTCTTCTCCGGGTCGCTCTCGGTGGAGAGGACGAGGATGGGGATGACGCGGCGGTTCACGTCGCTGCGCACTTCCTCGATGAACTGCAGGCCGTCCATGCGGGGCATGTTGACGTCGGTGATGATGACGTCGGGATAGGCCATGCCTTCGAGGACTTCGAGGCCATGCACGCCGTCCTCGGCCTGGACGACGATGAAGCCGGAATCCTGCAGCGCACGGCGCAGCATCTCGCGCATGGTGCGCGAGTCGTCGACGGTGAGAATGGTCTTGGTCATAGGGTGATCTCTTTCTCGATCAGGCTGTCGACGGAAAGGCCGAGGAGCTTGAGGCCGCTTTCGAAGCCGTCGGAGGGCTGGATGATGGAGAGCGGCGTCAGGTCCGCCTTCCAGGTGACGACGGCCGAGAGAAGGACCTGCAGGCATTGCCCGCCCAAGCGCTCGACCTTGGAGGCGTCGATGGCGATGGCCTCGCCGCGGGCGGCCAGAAAGCGCTCGGCGAGCGGCGCCGCCGCCGTCAGGTCGAGATGGGCCGGAAGGTCGATGACCAGGGCGTCCGTGGCGTCGTTCATCAGAATTCTTCCCAGCTGTCGGTGGATGCCTTCGGAGCCGCTCCGCCGTGTCCCGTCGTGCGCATCTGGGCGACGGGACGGGCGGCGACGGGGTCGTGATGGATGGCCCTGACGGGGGCGCGATGCGACGTCGCGGCGGCCCGGGTCTGGAAGCGGCCGATCAACCCTGCCAGGTCCTCGGTCTCGTCCGAAAGGTTCTGCGCGGCAGCCGTTGTCTCTTCCACCATCGCGGCGTTCTGCTGCGTGACCTTGTCCATCTGGTCGGCCGCGCCCGAGACCTCGCGGAGCGACACCGCCTGCTCCTTGGCGCTGCGGGCGATCTCGGCGACCACCGCCGACATCTCCGCGACCTGCGTGACGATCTCCTCCAGCGACTTGCCCGACGCCGTGACCAGCTCGACGCCCTCGCCGACCTGTTTCGACGAGGTCGAGATCAGCGCCTTGATCTCCTTGGCCGCTTCCGCCGAGCGCTGGGCGAGCCCGCGCACTTCCTGCGCGACGACGGCAAAGCCGCGGCCCGCCTCGCCCGCCCGCGCCGCCTCGACGCCGGCGTTGAGGGCCAGAAGGTTGGTCTGGAAGGCGATCTCGTCGATGACGCCGATGATCTTGCCGATTTCCTCCGAGGAATGCTCGATCTGGCTCATCGCCGCGACCGCCTTGGCGACGATCTCGCCGCCCTTCTCGGCATTCTTCTGCGCCGCCGTCGCGCCGACCTGGGCCTGGGCTGCGCCCTCCGCCGTCTGGTTGACGCCCGTCGTCACTTCCGACAGCGCCGCGACCGTCTCCTCGAGGCTCGCCGCCTGCTGCTCGGTGCGCTGGGCGAGGTCGTTGGAGGCGACGGTGATCTCGGTCAGGCCGGTGCGGATGGCGGTGATCGAATGAACCACCGATCCCATCGCGTCTTCCAGCTTGCCGACGCTGTCGTTGAACAGGCCGCGCAAGGCTTCGTAGTCGGAGGCGAAGGGCTTGTCCAAGCGGGCCAGAAGGTCACCGGCCGCCAGACGCTGGAAGCCGACCGCGACCTCGCTCATGAAGAACTCGTGCGCCCGAACGTATTCCTCGGAGGCCATTTCCGTCTGCTTGGCACGCATCTCGTCGGCGCGACGGGCCTCCTCCGCGGCAATGGCGAGGCGCTCACGGTCCATGGAAACCTGCTTCAGACCGTCGAAGGCTGACGCCATCTGGCCGACTTCGTCCTTGCGGCCGAGAGCCGGAACCTCGATCGTGGTGTCGCCGCCGGCGAGCCGCTGCATGGCGTTGCGCAGCATGATGACGGGCGAGGCGATGGCGCGGGTGAGAAGCAGCCCGAGGCCGGCGGCCGCGGCGATCAGCAGGGCCATGCTGACGAGGAGCACCGTCTGGGCGTTCTGATAGGCGGCATTCTGGGCTGCGGTCTCTCCTGCGATCCCTGCCCTTTCGTCGTCCTTTATCTTGTCCAGCCCTTCCTCGACCGGATCGATGTAGCTGGCGGCCGCGTCCGAGCTGAGAAGGGCGACAGCCTGCGGATAGGTCGCTTCGTCGCGGGCGAAGGCCACAGCAGGGTCGGCAATGTTGAGATGCCATGCGGCCAGGTCGGCTTCGATCTTGTCGAGAGCGGCCGTCAGTTCCGGTGTCATGACCGAGGTCTTGCGGACCTCACCCAGATGCTTTCCAAAGGTTGCGTAGTGCTTCTTCACTCGCTCGGAATAGTAGCTGTCCTTGGTGATGAGAAAGCCGCGCAGGGAGTTCTCCTGACGCGTCAGGGCGCCGCGTGCCTCCAGTGTTTCTGCGATGATCGTATTGTGTCCGTCCGTCACGAGCCGCGCTTCTTCGATCGTCAACATGTTGGCGCGGACGGCCACCCCCATCGTGGCTGCACCGATGATCATGATCGCGAACGCCGTTCCGATCTTCTTGGCAATGGAGATATCCGAAAATCGCATCTGCTGGCCTCAACACGTTCTGCTCAGAGGGAGTATGATAATCGGTGACGATTAACTATCATAAGTCCTGCTTAATTCTTTCTCAAAAACGATAACTCAAAATCCTGAAGCGATGATTACTCACTGATCTATTGTGGAGCGGGTCGCAGTTCTAATTGCTCATCTATAGGCGAGGTTGGTTGAGAAACCCTTGAGGTGGGGAGGGTGATTTCGGTGGTCGCGATCCGCGCATCCCTTTCGGCGCAGGGTGCGCGGGGCGACTGTCCACGACGGAGCTTGGTCCGACCTGATGTGTTGCGGCAGCGACAAGCGTCATCGGAAAAGGAGCGTTCCCTCCAGCGCTCCGGGAATTTTGCCGAAAACGCCGGAAACGCTGGCTCTCTCAGTTTGCCGCGCCGGATGTTTCGAGAAAGCGGATTTCACTTTTGCGCCCGGCGCTCCGGCGCGGGGCGGCGAGGTCGAAGACAAGGGTGTCGCGGAGCGGCGTTCAGCCGGGCTGCTGCCGTTCGTGGTCGATCACGGCCAGGAAGGCCTCGCCATAACGTTCGAGCTTGGCCTGGCCGATGCCGGGAAGGGCGATCATCGCCTCGAGGCTGCCGGGCGGTGTCAGCGACATGGCCCGGAGCGTGGCGTCCTGGAAGACGACATAGGGCGGCACGCCCTGCTCCTTGGCGATGCGCAGGCGCTCGGCCCTGAGCGCCTGGAACAGGCGCTGCGCGCCCTCCGGCATGTCGGCGGCGGCCGGCGAGGCGAAGCCCGACCGCCGCGTCTCGGTCGCCTTGCGCGGCCGATCCTTGCGCAAGGTGATCTGGCGCTCGCCGCGAAACACCGCGCGCGCGCCCTCACCGAGCTTCAGGGCGCCGTGCGCGGCGTGGTCGACGACGAGGAGACCGCTCGCCGTCAGCTGCCGCAGGATCGATTGCCAGACCTTGGCGTCGATGTCCTTGCCGGCGCCGAACACCGCCGGGCTTTCATGGCCGAAGCGCTGCACCTTTTCCGTCACCTTGCCGGTGAGGACGTCGACGACATGTCCGGCGCCGAAACGCTCGCCGGTGCGATAGACCGCAGCCATCGCCTTCACCGCCGCATCGGTGCCGTCGAAGGTCTCGACCGGCGAGCGGCAGGTGTCGCAATTGCCGCAGGCATGGTCGTAGGCCTCGCCGAAATAGGCAAGCAGCGCCCGGCGCCGGCAGTCCACCGTCTCGCAGAGGCCGAGGAGGGCGGTCAGCTTGCCGCGCTCGACGCGCTTGATCTCCTCCGGCGCCTGGCCGTCGTCGATCATCCGTCGCCGCTGCACCACGTCGCCCATGCCGTAGCTCATCCAGGCGGCGGCCGGCTGGCCGTCGCGGCCGGCGCGGCCCGTCTCCTGGTAGTAGGCTTCGATCGAGGAGGGCAGGTCGAGATGGGCGACATAGCGCACGTCCGGCTTGTCGATGCCCATGCCGAAAGCCACCGTCGCGACCAGGCAGAGATTGTCCTCCTTCAGGAAAGCGTCCTGGTGGGCGGCCCGCCGGCCGGCATCCATGCCGGCATGATAGGGCAGAGCGCGGATGCCCTGGGCCGACAGCCAGGTCGCGGTGTCGTCGACCTTGGCGCGCGACAGGCAATAGACGATGCCGCTGTCGCCCGCGTGCGCGGCGAGGAATTTCAGGAGCTGCTGGCGGGCATTGTCGCGCTCGACGATGGAATAGGAGATGTTCGGCCGGTCGAAGCTCGAGGAGAAGACGCGCGCCTCTCCCAGATCCAGCCGCTCGATGATGTCGGCGCGGGTCATCGGATCGGCGGTGGCGGTCAGGGCGATGCGCGGCACGCCCGGAAACAGCGCGCCGAGGCTGGCGAGCTCGCGGTAGTCCGGCCGGAAGTCGTGCCCCCACTGGCTGACGCAATGCGCCTCGTCGATGGCGATCAGCGCCACTTTCGCGTCCTGCAGCATGCGGCGGAAGCCGGGCGTCGACGCGCGCTCCGGCGCGACATAGAGAAGGTCAAGCGTGCCCGCGGCGATCTGGCGGCGGATATCGCTCGCCTCTTCCGGCGCGATCGAGGAGTTCAGCGCCGCGGCCGAGACGCCCGCCTGGCGCAAAGCCTCGACCTGGTCGCGCATCAAGGCGATCAGCGGCGAGACGATGATCGCGACACCCTGGCGGCAGAGCGCCGGCACCTGGTAGCAGGCCGACTTGCCCGCGCCCGTCGGAAACAGCACGACGGCATCGCCGCCGGCGGTGACATGGCGGACGACGTCTTCCTGCTGGCCCCGGAAGGACGCATGGCCGAAGACGTCCCGGAGGACGTCGGAAGGATCCTTCAGCGTGGTCCTGGCTCCTTGCTTCGGAAGGCGCGATCGCCGCCGGCCGTCGAGACTGGGCTTGCCCGCGGGATAGGGCAATCGAGTTCTGCCCGTCAACGCCTAGGCGCCGCCGACAGGTCACATGCCCGGACACCGGTAGCGCTTCCAGACGCGGAAGGCGTCACATTACGGCAACAGTGAGGCTCAGATACCATTGCAGCGCAGAACTTGACTCCAATTATCATAATAAAACGGCTAGGGATCCATCGATAGTCAGGAGCCTACCATGTCCGCTGCCGCCCGCCGCACCCAGACCCTGTTGCTGATATCCTGTGCCTTCGGGGCCTTGCTCGTCCCCGCCGTTGCCCAGGACGCCATCGTCCTCGATACGGTGACCCTGCAGGGCGGTGCGAGCGAGGGCACAGGCACCGACGGAACCCTGGCCGCCGACAGCAACCTTGGCGTGCCGAAGCAGAGCGTGTCGTCGACCAAGGGCGCCGGGTCCCGGCTCGAGAGCCCACAGCCGGTCTCGGTGATCGGGCAGGACCAGCTCGATCTCCGCAACGTCCAGTCCGTCGACGAGGCGACGCGTTACTCCTCTGGCGTCCAGGGCCAGAAGTTCGGCAACAACAACCGGCTGGACTGGTTCAACATCCGCGGCTTCCCGGCCAACGAGGACGGCCTGTATCTGGATGGCCTCGCCCTGTTCTCGACCGCGTTCGCGACCTGGCAAGTCGATCCGGTACTGCTCGAGCGCGTCGAGGTGCTGAAGGGCCCGGCCTCGGTGCTGTACGGCGGCAGCTCGCCGGGCGGTCTCGTCAACCTCATCGCCAAGCGCCCGACCAAGACGGCGCAAGGGTCGATCGAGGTCGGCATCAACGAATACGGTCAGGCCTATACCGCCCTCGACAGCAGTGGTCCGCTCGACGCCGAAGGCGTCTGGAGCTACCGGCTGAACACCAAGCTCTTCGGCGGCGACTACTATGCGGACGAAGGCGACGAGTTCCGCGGCCTGATCGCACCGACCTTCACCTGGGCGCCGGACGCGCAGACGAATTTCACCCTCTATGGCTCGTATCAGCGCGACGATTCCAACAACGTCCCGGGCTTCCTGCCCTATGAGGGAACGGTGCGCCCCGCATCCTACGGCAAGATCGACCGCAAGCTCTTCACGAGCGACACGACGGTCGACGAATTCACCCGCGACCAGGCGATGATCGGCTACGAGTTCGAGCACTCGTTCAACGAGACCTTCACGGTGCGCCAGAAGGCCCGCTACGCCCATCTCGAATCGACCTATGCGCTGGCCTACGGCAACGGCTACGTGACCCCGGGCGGCTCGGAACTCGCGCGCATCCACTTCCGCACCGACCCGGTGGCCGACACCGTCACCATCGACAACCAGGTCGAGGCGCTCTTCGCCACGGGCGCGGTCGACCACAAGGTGCTCGCCGGCCTCGACTACCGCTACTACAAACTCGACCAGAGCCAGGCGGTGTCGGCCTGGAACGGACCGGGAGGGCTCGGCACGGCGCTCGACCTGCTGAGCCCGGACTACGGCGTCGGCCAGCCGCCGCTCGGCGCGCCCTATATCGACAACACCCAGACGCTGAGCCAGACCGGTCTCTACATCCAGGACCAGATGACGGCCGACAAGCTCGTGGTGACGCTGAACGCGCGCTACGATTTCCTGAACACGGAACTCGACAACCGCCTCGGCACGGACGCCGACGAAGACGAGGGCGCCTTCAGTGGCCGGGCCGGCGTCGCCTATCTCTTCGACAACGGCATCACGCCCTATGCCACCTACTCCCGGTTCTTCACCCCGGTTCTCGGCCTCGACTCGGCCGGGACGCCTTTCGAGTCCGGTGACGGCGACCAGGTCGAGGCCGGCATCAAGTATCAGCCGACCGGCTTCGACGGCTTCTTCACCGCCTCGGTCTTCGACCTCACCCGCGGCAATGTGCTGACGAACGACGTCGCCGGCAACAATCCGTTCCAGCAGGTCCAGACCGGTGAAATCCGGTCGCAGGGTTTCGAGCTCGAGGGCACCGTGGGCCTCGGCAACGGCTTCAGCCTCCTGGCCGCCTATACCAATTTCGATCTCGAAGTGACGGAGTCCAGCGACGTCGACCTCGGCAAGGTGCCGGTGGCCATTCCCGAACAGTTCGCCTCGCTCTGGGTCGACTATGCCTTCCAGTCGGACGCCTTGACCGGTCTTCGCCTCGGCGGCGGCCTGCGCTGGAACGGTAGGAGCTATGCCGACAAGGCGAACACGCTGGAGGTGCCGGACTACACCGTCGTCGACGCCTCGATCTCCTACGAGAAGGACAACTGGAAGGGCCAGCTCAACGCTTCCAACCTCTTCGACAAGAAGGCCGTGGCCTCGTGCCAGGACGCCAATTCCTGCTTCTACGCCGATGCCCGTAAGGTCACTGCGAGCCTGACCTACTCCTGGTAGGCAGGCCATCACACATGCCGTCCGCCGCAAACCGCGGCGGGCGCATTCGTCTTCGCGCCTCCCCGGAGAGGCGGACGCGCATCAGGAAGCCTTACCCGCCACGAGGGCCTCGAGGTCGCGCAGGACATCGTCCATGTCGTGCGACTCCCCGGCGGCGATCTGCTCTCGTCCCCGGCGTATGGACAGAATATCCTCCCCTTCGCCGACGAGCTACGACCGGAGCGCCCGCACGATGACCCAGCTCCGGGTGCGATCACAGTCGTCTCAGGCTGTCGAGCCGTCAAAGCATCCGCCAGGCTTATGCGGATCTGCAGATGTCCTCGCGTCCGTCACTCCGCCGCGACGAGCGTGTCCTGCGCCGCGACGAGGCGGGCGTAGGCGCCGCCTCTGGCGAGAAGCGCTGTGTGTGAGCCCTCCTCGACGATGCGCCCGTCGGCGACGACGACGATGCGGTCGGCATGGCGGACGGTCGACAGGCGGTGGGCGATGATCAGCGTCGTGCGGCCGCGGGCCAGTTCCGCCAGCGAGGCCTGGATCGCGCGCTCGGTCTCGGTGTCGAGCGCGGAGGTCGCCTCGTCGAGAATCAGCACCGCCGGATCCTTCAGGAACATCCGGGCGATCGACAGGCGCTGCTTCTGTCCGCCGGACAGTTTCACGCCGCGCTCGCCGACGACCGTATCGATGCCGTCCGGCAGAGCCGCGATAGTGGCGGTGAGATGCGCCTTGTCGACGGCGGACCTGATCTCGGCCTCGCTGGCGCCGAGGCGGCCATAGGCGATGTTCTCGCGCACCGTGCCGCCGAAGAGGAACACGTCCTGCTGCACGACGCCGATTTCGGCGCGCAGCGAGGCCAGCTGGATATCGCGGATATCGATGCCGTCGACGAGGATCGCCCCCTCGGTCACGTCGTAGAAGCGCGGCACCAGCGAGCAGATCGTCGTCTTGCCCGCACCGGACGGGCCGACGAAGGCGACGGTCTCGCCGGACGCGACGGCAAAATCGATGCCCCGCAAGACCTCGCGTCCGCGCGCGTAGCTGAAATGCACGCCGCGAAAGGCGATGTCGCCGCGCACCGCGCCGAGGGCCACGGCGCCGGGGCGGTCGACGATGTCGGGCTCGGTGTCCAGGAACTCGGTGTAGCGGCGAAAGCCGGCGATCCCCTTGGGATAGGTCTCGAGCACCGCGGCGATCTTCTCGACCGGACGGAAGAAGACGTTGACGAGGAGGAGGAAGCCGATGAAGCCGCCGATCGACAGATCTCCGGCCATGACGAACCAGGTGCCGGCGACCATGACGATCACCTGCGTCAGGCGCATCGACAGGTAGTTCAGCGACTGGCTGGCGGTCATGATGCGGTAGGCATCGAGCTTGCGGGCGCGATAGTTCTGGTTGTTGACGGCGAACAGCGCCCGCTCGTGGTCCTCGTTGGCGAAGGATTTGACGACGCGGATGCCGCCGACATTCTCCTCGATCCGGGCGTTGAAGTCGCCGACCGAGCCGTAGATCGTATGCCAGGCCTGCGTCATCCGGTTGCCGTAGCGGGTCGTGACGAAGGTGCCGAAGGGCACGACGACGGCGGTGATGAGCGCCAGTTCGACATGTACCGTGACCATCAGCGCGAAGGCGCCGATGAAGGTCATGACGGCGATGAAGAGATCCTCCGGGCCATGATGGGCCACCTCGCCGATCTCTTCGAGATCCTTGGTCAGGCGGCCGACGAGGTGGCCGGTCTTCTGATTGTCGAAATAGCCGAAGGAGAGTTTCTGCAGATGGTCGAAGGCTCTGCGGCGCATCTCGGTCTCGATGTTGATCCCGAGCATGTGGCCCCAGTAGTTCACCACGCCCATCAACCCGGCATTCAAGACGTAGATCGCAAGGAGCCCGGCCGACGCGAGGAGAATCAGCGACCAGTCGTTGCCCGGCAGAAGGTCATCGACGAAGACCTTGACCGCGATGGGAAAGCCGAGCTCGAGGAGGCCGGCGAGAACGGCGCAGCCGAAGTCGAGCAGGAACAGGCCCCGCCAGGGGGTGTAATAGGAGAAGAAGCGGGCGAGCATGGGGTCGGTCCTGTCCTGGCCGCCCGTTGCGGACTGCCGTCCTGTCACTGACGCCTCAGGCGTCCGCGCGTGCCTCTTCGCCGGCTGCGCCCTTGCGCCAATAGGCGACGAGGTGGTGCCTGTCACGCGGCAGTTTCCATTCCGTCCGCACACGCTTGCGCAAACGCCGGAAATCGGTGAACTCGCAGCCCGCCCAGACATAGGTATCGGGCTCGAGGCCCTCGGCCCCGTCGAGGACGTCGGCAAGCCCCTTCGGGGCGCCCGGGCGGGGGGCCTCGCGGTGCAGCCATTCGATGCTGACGTCTGCGGCCGATCGCAGCGTCTGCTCCTCGTCCGGGCCGGCGACCTCGATCACGGCCCTTGCGCGCGCGCTCCTTGGCAGGGCTTCGAGGATGCGGGCGATGGCCGGCAGCGCGGTCTCGTCGCCGAGGAGGAGGAGCTGCTCCGCCTTCGGCATCCGTCCGCTCGGCCCGGTCATGCCGACGCGGTCGCCTGGCTTTGCCGTCATCGCGAAGCGCGAGCCCGGCGTCGTGTCGCCGTCATGACGCAGGATGTCGATCCAGACTTCGGCAGTTTCCAGGTCGACGTGGCGGATGGTGTAGATGCGGGCCGTGAGTTCGTCTTCGCCGACTGGCCAGATCGGGCAGCCGTCTTCGCCGAGCCAGGGCCAGACAGGCTGGCGCCCGGCGGGGGGAAAGATCAGCCGCACATGCAGCCCGTCGCTGGCGAAGCGCCCGAGGTCATCGCCGGTCAGGACCACCCTGCGCATGCGCGGCGTCACGTCCAAGGTGCGCACGACGCGCATTTCCCGAAAGAACGCCGGGGAGCGGCCATTGCCGTCCCCTTTCCAGGTGATGTCGAGCACTTCAGGCTCGGCAAAGGCACGGACATGGTAGACGATGCCCATCTTGACGTAGGACAGGCCCGTCTCGTCGTCGCCGACGGCTACGACCGTGAGCCGGTCGCCGAGGACCTCGACCTCCGCCGTGCCGTATTCGAAGGTGATCGTCGAGCGCGTCGCCGCGCGCTCGACCACGCAATGCTCGGTCATATGGTCGCAGAGTTTGTCGTGGACCGTCGCGGCGTCAGCCAGAAAGATCGTCGAGCGGGCCTTCAACATGCGATATTCCGTTACAGGGGCCCGGTCGACGACCGCGGCAGGCCTCTGCGCTATAATTCATGATGTAAATTGTCAAGTTTAGCCTTGGCTGAGGCGCGCAGGACGAGGACATCCGCCGCAATCGGCAGTTCACAGACGAATTCCGAGAGAGCACTACAGCGACTGCGGTATCGCAAACAGCGGCACCTTTGCGGATGGTCCAGAGTTGCACGCTACCGCGCCCGAACCGGAGCAGCTCTCATCCGATCGTGTTTCGGCCGGCCATGCCCAGCCATTTCAATCTCAAACGGCGCGCCAACCGAGCTGTCAGCGACGCGGGGGACCTGCGCGGCCGGGGCCGCTGGCCTGGGGATGCTGCGTCGTCGGCTGGCCGGGCATGCCGACGGCCGCCTCATCGGCCCCGAATTCATAGTCGTCGGCGCCGATGATATCGTTCAGCCGGCCCTTGCCGAGACCGATCGCCTTTTCGAGTGGCGGCGCGTTGGACCGTGTCTTGCCGGTATCGGTCATCCCAGGGCTCCTCCTCACAGTTTTCTGACTTTGGGCGGTTCAGCCGGACTGTTTGGGGCTGCTGCCCTCGGCCGCCTGCTGGGTCGACGTCGTCGGCCGGGCATTGCGTGCGCTGTTCCAACCTTCCATCCACTCGGCCCTGAGGGTCGAGCCGATCGGATAGCCACAGGCGGACATCGGTAGGTTACTGGTGAATGCCAAGTGACCCTGGTCTCGTGCATCGGTGCGCATGATCGTCTCCTCCGCAATATCTATGCAAAGGGCCGGCAGCTTCCATAAAGGATTGTCGGTGACCGAATTCGGGTTCGGCAATCCGGCCCTGTCACGAATCTGCAGCGGAATGGTCTGAAGTCAAGAAAAGTGGTGTCGCCGACGACGGCCGCTGCGACCAACATGCCGGGAAGACGCGAACGGCCCCGAGCGGGGCCGTCCTCAGTTCGGCGGGTCAAAGGATGTCAGATCGTCGCCGGCAGATGCGGCGAGCCGTAATAGTCGTCGACGCGGCGGCCATAGTCGCGGTCGTTCCAGTCGGGACGGCTGGCCGCGGCATAACGCGGCGCGCCTTCCAGCCGGTCGCGGTCGATATCGACGACATAGCCGCCCTTCGCCTCGTCGTAGTCGAGCTGATCCCACGGCAGTGGATGATACTCCTCGCCGATCCCGAGAAAGCCGCCAAACGACATGATGGCGTATTTCACGCGCCCGTCGCGTTTCCCGATGACGACGTCGTAGATCTCGCCGAGATGCTCGCCGGCGCGATTGTAGACATGCGTGTTGGTCACGCGGCTGGCTTCGATATTGCTGGGAGCGACCGTGTCGGACATTGTAACCTCCTGATTTCCCTTAATGGGTTCAGGAGTGTAACGGGCTCGCCCCCGGCAACGTTCCGGTTTGCCACCCGGCCTCGCCAAGAGATTTCCGCGGTGCCGCCCACGGCCTGCCCGGCCCGCCCCGCAGGCTCCGGCAAGTCAGGGCCTGCCTCAGCTGTCCTGGATGGCCGGCCACTGGTGGTGGAACGTGCCGTCCTTGTCCAGGCGGTGGAAAGTATGAGCGCCAAAAAGGTCGCGCTGTCCCTGGATGAGGTTGGCGGTACCGCGCGAGCGCCGGTAGTCATCGAAATAGGCGAGCGCGGCAGACAGCGCCGGGACCGGGATCCCGGCAAGCGCGGCCTTGGAAACGACCTGGCGCAACGCCGCCTGACCCCTGGCGACGCGTTCGACGAAACTCGGCGCCTGCAGGAGGTTCACGACCGTTCCGCCGGTCTCAAAGGCCTTTGCGATGTCGTCGAGGAAGCGCGAGCGGATGATGCAGCCGGCGCGCCAGATGCGGGCGATGTCGCCGAGCGGCAGGTTCCAGCCGAAGACGGTCGACGCCTCGGCCATGGTGGCATAGCCCTGCGCATAGGCGATGATCTTGGCGGTCTCGAGCGCATCTTCGAGTTCGGATAGGCCTGCGCTCTCGCCGGCAAAGCCCGAGGCCGCGGGCGCGACGTGCTTATAAAGGCCGGCGGCGCTCTGGCGCTCGGTCCGGCGGGAGGAAACGCCGCGCGCCGAGACGGCCGCCTCCAGCGTCGTCGCGCCGATGCCAAGCTTTTGCGCCTCGATCACGGCCCAGCGTCCCGTGCCTTTCTGCCCGGCTTCGTCGAGAATGACGTCGACCATCGGCCGGCCGGTGTCCGGGTCCGTCTCGGCGAGAACCGCGGCGGTGATCTCGATGAGGTAGGAGGACAGGCCGCGCGTGTTCCAGTCGGCGAAGATCGCGGCCATCGCGTCCGGTTTGAGGTCGAGGCCGTCGCGCAGGATGCCGTAGACTTCGGCGATCATCTGCATGTCGGCATATTCGATGCCGTTGTGAATGGTTTTCACGAAATGGCCGGCGCCGTCTGTCCCGAGCCATGCGACGCAGGGCTCGCCATGGTACTGGGCCGCCACCGGCTCGAGAATTGGCCGCAACTGCCGCCACACGCTTTCCTCGCCGCCGACCATGATCGAGGGTCCATGTCGCGCGCCGAGCTCGCCGCCGGAGACGCCCATGCCGACGAAGTGGATGCCCGAGCCCTCGACGCGCTTCGTGCGGCGTACGGTGTCGTTGAAATCGGCATTGCCGGCATCGATCATGATGTCGCCTGGCGACAGCAGAGGCATGACGAGGTCGATCTGCTCGTCCACCGGCGCGCCGGCATTGACCATGAACAGAACGACGCGCGGGCTCTTCAGGCCTGCGACGAAGTCCTCGATCGTCTCGGTCGGCAGAAGGTTGTCGGCGAGCGCCGCATTGTCCTCGCGCAGGTCGAAGGCCTTCTCCGTCGTGCGGTTGTGGAGGGCCACGGCAAAGCCTTCCTCGGCAATGTTCAGCGCCAGATTGGCGCCCATCGTGCCGAGACCGAGCACACCGATATCCGCCGGTTGGGAAGTCATGATCATCTCCTTGGGACATTCGCGGCGTCGTCGCACGCTGTCTTGGCCGTTCCGGCACATGCCCTCGCCGACGAGAGGGTCGTGCCCCGGATGACGGTCCGAGGACGACTGACGCCACGTATTAAGGCCGCCCGATACCCCCGGCAAGGCGGCTCGGGGGGCCGCTAGATCGTCACGCGCCAGACGAGGTCGCGGCTTTCGCCGGGAGCGAGATGCATGAGGCCGGGCTTGTCGGCGAAGTCCCCGTCCCAGCCGACCGGGCTTGCCATGCTCAACCATGGCTCGATGCACAGGAACGGCGCGCCTGTCGGCTTCGACCAGATGCCGAGATCGCGGTAGCCCTCCCAGTCGACGGTGATCGACCGGACGGTCTCACCCTCGGGTGATCGTGCTGAAAAGCGCACGGAGCGGCTGACGACGTCGGGCATGACCAGCGCGTCGCGGGCGAAGATGGCTTCGGCAAGGGGGAGGACACGGCCGTCGAAGGGCAGGGGCTTTGGCGCGCCCAGCAGCCCGCCCTCGACCGACAGCGCGACCCCGGTTTCCTCAGTCGCAAATTCCAGGACATGCGCTTCCTTGGCGATGCCGTCGACCAGCGGCCAGCGGAAGCCGGGATGGGCGCCGATGCCGCAGGGCAAAATCGTTTCGCCCGGATTGGAGACGCGCGCCGTGACCGAAAGGCTCGCGCCGCTGGCGACGTAGATCATGTCGAGGACGAAGGCGAAGGGATAGTGGCTTCGGCTCGCCGCGCTGTCGGTGAGCCTGAAGACGAGCCGATCCGGACCTTGCTCGACCAGCGCGAACGCACTGTCGCGAGCAAGGCCGTGCTGGTTCATGGTGTAGTCCTTGCCGGCATGATGCAGCGTGTCGCCGGCAAGCCGGCCGACGATCGGAAACAGCACGGGCGCATGCCGCGGCCATTCCGGTCCGGCCTGCCAAAGAAGCTCCGCGCCGGCCGCGTCCTTCAGGCTGACGAGTTCCGCCCCGTCGGCCGCGACGGTTGCGCCGATCCCGGCCGTTTCGATGGTGTAATGCTCGCTCATGCCGTTCCTCCCCCGGGGTGCCTCCCCTTTCACACGGGCCGAGCCCTCGGCGCAATCTCCTCGGCACGGCCGAGGATCGGAGCCTGGAGGACTGCCGGTCGACCGGCCAGACGCAGCTGCCGATCGCCGGCGACGACCGGGGCCTGATGCAGGTCCGCGGTGCGGCTCCGTTCGCCGCCTGGACCCTGCCAGACCATCGTCGCCAGGAAGAGGGCAACAAGCGTGGTCGACGGCGCCCGCGCCTTTTTCCACCGGCGATAGCCGACCGGCAGAAGCGCGATGACGCCAAGGAGTCCGAAAGCGACGAGAATCTCGGCGGACAGGAGGTCGTCGAGGCTCGAGATCGTGCCGAGCTCGCGGCCGAGATGGGCATAGATGAAGGTGCCGGGAATGATGCCGAGGAATGTCGCCGGAATGAAGGTCCTGAGACTGACGCCGAAGAGCGCGGGCAGAATGTTGATGAGGAAGAAAGGGAAGACAGGGACGACCCGCAGCACCAGAAGATACTCAAACGCATTGCCATGAATGTTCGCCGAGACCCGCTTGGCGAGCGGCCCGGCCTTCTCGCGCAGCGCGCCGCCGAAGGAAGAGCGCGCCACGAGAAAGATCCCCGTCGCCCCGATCGTCGCTGCGACCACCGTCAGCGTTCCCCCGAGAAGCGTCCCGAATAGGAAGCCGCCGAGAAGCGTCATGACCGAGGCGGCCGGAAGCGACAGCGCGACGATGAGGGCATAGGCTGCCATGAAGGCCGCCGCGGACAGAAGCGGTCGCGCCTCGACCATCGCGAGAAGTTCGGCGCGCCGCGCCTTCACGGCATCGATGCCGAGAAAATCCACGACGCCCGAAAAGAACGCCGTCAGCGTGACGGCGGCGACCAAAGCGAGAAGGATCCATCCGCGACGGGGCATGCAACGTCTTTCGATTGCGAGGGAAAGCGGCGGCGATCTCCGTCGGCGGTATATCGGTCTACCAGTTCGGCAGCCTGCGGAGGATCCTGACGAGGCGCCGCGTCCGTTCGCTGAAGAGAGCAGGACGATACCACTCGCTGGCGGCCTGCCGGGAGATTTCGGAAAAGGTCGGGTAGGGCAGGACGAGAGAGGTGAGATCGCGCAGCTTCATGTTCTTTTCGATCGCCAGGCACCAGAGACCGATCATCTCGCCAGCGCCTGGCGCGACGATGGAACAGCCGAGGATGCGGCCATTGGGAAGGGCGACCAGCTTCAGCATTCCCTCGCTGCGACCCTCCGCCACGGCGCGGTCGACGCTGCCCAGCGTCCGGATCAGGCTCCGGACGCCGTCACCGTGCCGCGCCTTCGCCTCGGCAAGCGTGAGGCCGACATGGGCAAGTTCCGGGTCGGTATAGGTCACCCAGGGGAGGGCGCGGTAATCCACCTTGGCCGGCAGGCGGAAGGCAAGGTTGCGGATCACGATGCCGGCATGGTCGCCGGCCACGTGAGTGAATTTTGGCGCGCCGGTGCAGTCGCCGATGGCGTAGACATGGCGGTTGCTCGTGCGCAGCCGGGAATTTGTTTCAATGCCCTTGTCCCCACGGGCAATGCCCGCCTGTTCGAGGCCCAGACCCTCGAGATTCACCCGACGGCCCGTGGCGACGAGAATGTGCGACCCCGTGATCGAGCGCGCCGCGCCGCCGGCCGAGATCTCGACGACATGTCGATCGGCATCGTGCCGGACCGACAGGATTTCGGCGGATTCCAGGATCTCGACGCCTTCGGCGCGAAGACTCTGCCGGAGCACGTCGACGAGTTCGGGCTCGTCCCTCGGAAGGATACGACCTCGCTGGACGACGGTGACGCGCGAGCCCAGGCGGCGATGGGCCTCGGCCATTTCGATGCCGATCGGCCCCCCACCGATGATGACGAGATGCTCAGGCACCGTCTCGACGTCGAAGAGGCTTTCGTTCGTCAGGATTTTCGTCGGGTCGAGCCCCGCGATCTCGGGGATCGCCGCGCTCGACCCGACGGCGACGACAAAGTCTCGCGCTTCGATCGTTTCTCCGGCAACCGTGATGCGGGACCTGTCGAGAAAACTTGCCCGCCCCCGGATGACACGCACGCCGAGGCCTTCAAATCGCTCGACGGAATCGTGCGGGGCAATGGTCGCGATCACGCCGCGGACATGTGCGTTGACGGTTTCCCGCTGCGCCTCGAGGTCGTGCGGGGGAACGATCGCGAGATGGGGATGACGATGGGCGTGCATCAGCCTCGCCGCCGCCAGAAACGCCTTCGATGGCACGCAGCCGGTGTTGAGACAGTCGCCGCCCATGCGCCCCGATTCGACCAGCACCGTCCGCAGCCCGAGCTGGGCAGCGCCGGCCGCTACAGAAAGTCCGGCTGATCCGGCGCCGACGACGCACAGATCGTACAACTCGCTCATCCCTCATCTCCCGGGGCGGACGGTGCCCCTACCGAACCCGCATAACTGGCCCGGCCGGCACCGGCGGCAGACGAAACATCGCCATTTCGAGCGGCTTGTCGAGGCCCCTCGATATCTCTGCCGTCATGAGGATAGGGAATCGCGTGCAGGCCTTCCCATCGCGTGGAACCGATGCTGTATGGGTGTCGATGCTCTCCGGGCCGCCGAAAATACGCGTATCGCCGAAGAAGCCTTCAGCCGCCGCCCCTCTTTGCGGGCCGCCCTTGACGGCCCTGAGTGGGCGCTCAGCCAGTATGATATCATGGCTGGAAGGCGTATCTCAGCGCCTCGCCGACCCCCGCTCCGCGTTCAGTTTTTCAGCGGCCACGCTCAGCGCTTTGCGAAATCATCGATTGATTTCAGGAGCGACGCGTTGAACTGCCCCGGGTTCTGGACCTGCGGCGAATGGCCGAGTTCCGGAAATGTCACTAAGGTCGCGCCTGGAATCGCGGCCGCGGCCTCGGCGCCCAGAACGGCATAGTTGCCGAGTTGCGCCTTGAGCTCGGCTGGCGCCCGGTTCTTGCCGATCGCCGTGTTGTCCTTCTCACCGATCAGAAGCGCCGTTGGAACAGTGAGCTGGCCGAATTCGTGGACGATTGGCTGGTTGAAGATCATGTCGGAGGTAAGGGCCTGGTGCCAGGCGACGATCTCGCCGCCGGGCCCGGCGTACATCGAGGCCAGCATGTCGACCCATACATCATATTCGGGCTCCCATTCGCCCGCGTAGTATGTCGTCTGCTGGTAGGCCTTCATCGACTCGGCGCTGCTTTGCTTTTCCTCGGCGAAGAGTTGGTCGATGGTGCTTTCTGGTACGCCCTTGGCGCGCCAGTCCTCGAGGCCGATCGGATTGACCAGCACGAGACCGCTCGTCTCGCTGCCGTACATCAGCGCATAACGAGCCGCGAGCATGCCGCCCATCGAATGGCCAACCACGATGGGCGAGGCGACCGTGAGCTTGGCGAGCAGCGCATGGGTGTTGGCGGCTAGCTGGTGAAAACCGTACTGGTAACCCATCGGCTTCGACGACTTGCAGAAGCCGATCTGATCGGGGGCGATCACGCGATATCCCGCGCCGGTCAGCGCCTCGATCTGAGACTTGAAGGTCGCACCGCAAAAATTCTTGCCGTGGAGAAGAACCGCGGTCTTGCCGCTCGGCGAGGCTGCGGCGACGTCCATGTAGGCCATCGTCACCGCCTGACCCTGTGAGACGAAGTCAAAGCGTTCGACCGGATACGGATATACGAAATCCGAGAGGAGGGCATCCGCCTTGGCGGTTCCGGCCGTCAGCCCCCAAGCAAGGGTGGCGAAGGCAAAGGCAAAGGCAAAGGCGGGCGACTTCATGATTTATTCCACTCCAGGCAGGGGGATGTCGGCGACTGCCGCGCGTCCATCGCACGCCGGACTTCACGCGCTAGAGGGCGTTAGCCCTCACTCGGCGTGCTGCGTCCAGCCGCGATCGCAGGGACGATTTGCTCCGCCACCAGACGATGCAGATCATCCTTATAGCCGGTACGGGCAGAAGGGCCGCTTTCATCAGAGGTGATGGCGACGGTAAGGGCGAGGTCGGGGATGACGTAGATCATCTGGCCGCCGTAGCCCCAACCGTAATGGCCGACATATCCGCCGAAATTCGCCTGGAACCAGCCGTAGCCATAAGCCTCGCCGGAGAACCGCGATCGGGTACGGGGCTCCCAGGATTCAGCAATCCAGTCCGTGGGGATGACCTGCGTGCCATCGGGGCTGCGACCGCCATTGCGATAGAGTTCGCCGAAGGCCAACAGCGAACGGGGCGTCATCGCCATCTGGTTCCCGCCGAGATAGATCCCCTGCGGGTCTTGCTCCCAGTCGGTGACCGTCACGCCTGCCGGCTTACCCAGCCATTCCCGGGAAAGTGCCAGCGTGCTCTTACCGCTCGCACGGGTGAGAATGGCCGAAAGCAGATGCGTCGAGCCGGTAGAGTAGAGCATCGAGCCGCCGGGATCATCGACAAAGGGTGCCGCGAGCGCAGCGCGCACCCAGTTGCGGCTGGAGATCCAGGAACCATAATTCGGCCCGGACGTCCGTTCGAGACCCGCCTGCATCGACAAGAGGTTGCCGATCGTCACCTGGGCGAGGCGCGGATCTGGATCAGCCGGAAGCTCGTCCTTCAACAGCGGAGCGATCTTTTGGTCGGTCCCGCTCAGCATGCCCTTGTCGATGGCGATCCCGACCAATGCCGAGACGATCGATTTGGAGGCCGACTTGATGTTCGCCGGCACCGTGGTGCGGTGACCGCGGTATCCCTCGGAAAGCAGAAGCTCGCCGCTGACCGACACCTGTAAGGTGTTCAGCGGCCGCAGTGCTTGCGCCGCTTGCGAGGTGCCGGCGAGAGCTGCACGCTTCTGCTCGACGCTTTCCTCAGCCGCTTTCGCCGTTAACGGAAAAGATCCGACAGCTGCGAGTGAAAAGCCAAGAGCCGTAGCGGCGGCGAGGGTGCGTAGGGGAATGCGGTATCTTTGCATCTGTCCCACATGTGACTGTGGCTAGCGAAAGGACACCGCTTTCACCCCTTGGTGATGGCGGGGCGGACAAACCGTGATCGCAAGCGCTCGATATCGTTCCGCCGTGCCGACGGAAGCGGAAGGGTTCGGGTTGCTCAGCGCTTCGAGTGAACCATCGTGTCCGTTCGGAATACCCACCGGACGATGATGAAGAACAGCGACACGAAGAAGATAGCCAGCAGGTCTCCGCCAGCATGTCCGAGATCACCGCAACGCCGATGCGGCTCGGGCACCTGCTCAGGGTCGGACGAAATTCCGTCAATGCAGAACTTGCGACAGGAACGCCTTCAACCTGTCGCTTCGAGGTGCTTCAAAGAAGCTGTCAGCGGTTCCCGACTCCACGATCTCCCCCTTGTCCATAAAGACGCAACGGTTCGCTACGCGACGGGCGAAGCCCATCTCGTGCGTCACGCAAATCATGGTGATCCCGTCATTGGCGAGATCCTCCATCACCAGCAAGACCTCCTTGATCATCTCTGGATCCAGCGACGACGTCGGTTCATCGAACAGCATGATCCGTGGCTCCATGCAGAGCGCCCGGGCGATCGCCACCCGCTGTTGCTGACCACCGGAGAGTTGGCTTGGATACTTGCCCGCCTGCTCACCAATTTGCACCCGGTCGAGATAGCGGCGGGCGAGGCGCTCGGCCGCTTCCAGGCTGGCGCCTCGGGTGAGACGCGGTGCCAGCATGCAGTTCTCGAGGATCGTCAGATGCGGAAACAGGTTGAACTGCTGGAAGACCATCCCGACCTCCAGGCGCACATCCTGCGTCTTGCTCGGAGAGCCGTCGAGTTCGATGCCGTTGACGACGATCTGTCCCGCATCGTGGGGCTCCAGGCGGTTGATGCATCGGATGAGCGTCGACTTGCCGGATCCCGACGGGCCGCAGACGACGATCTTCTCGCCGCGGATCACCTCGAGGTCAATGGCGTTCAGAGCGCGGAACTTTCCGTACCATTTGTCGACGCCCCTTATACTGACGGCGACGGAAGAGGCCGCGGGCTGAACGGTCTGAAGCGTCCCCACGGTCATAACGCATGCTCCTTGTGCGATGACAGCAGCGTACGTCCGGCCTTAAGCCAGCGGGATGGTCGGAGGCTGGAATGATCGGAGGCAAGATTTGTCTTAGCCGGCTTCTGATTACGACGGGCATCCTCTGCGGCGTGATGTCGGTTGAGGCGGATTTCGAGGCGACGGAAGCCAAAGCGGATCACGTTGATCAGGACCCAGTAGAAGGCGGCGACGGTCAACATTGGTGTGAACGGATCGTAGGTCATCTCGAACACCTCGTTCGCTACGGCTGTCAAGTCGACGATGGTGATGACGCCGATCACCGCCGTGCCCTTGGTCAGCATCACGATCTCGTTCTGATAGGCCTTGATCCCATAGCGCATCGCGAGCGGCAGCTGGATTTGGCGAAAGGTGTCCCTCGGAGAAATGCCGAGCGCGCTCGAGGCCTCACTAAGGCCGACCGGAACCGCCTGCAGGCTGCCGCGGACCACGTCCACCATGAAGGCTAGATGGTTGAGCGTCAGTCCGATGACCGCACAGGCAAAGGCGCTCCCGAAAATGAACCAGAACGGCCCCTCTCGCAGGGACTGGATCTGGCCGAAACCATAGTAGACGAGATAGAGCAGGATCAGCAGCGGTGCGCCACGAAAGAACATGACGAAAAATGCTGCCGGCCACGCCAAAACGCGTCTCGTCGACATCCTGGCAAGCGTGAGTGGGACGGAGAAGACAAGTCCGAGAGCGATGACGATCGCCGTAACCAGCATCGTGTTCCAAAGGCCATCAAGCATGGCGGGAAAGGAATCTTGGACGAGATCGAAATCAATCACGAGTGCGTTCATGATTTTGCTCCTGCCAGTCCACGGTTGAAGCGAGTTTCGATGCGGGATGCCAGCGGCATCGTCAGTGCGCTGAACAGGATGAAGAACAGCGATGCGGCGATGAAGAAGATGAAGGGCTCGTTGGTCGCGCCGGCCGCGATCTTGGCGTTAGCGACAAGATCGTTCAGTCCTGCGAGCGATACGAGCGGCGTGTCCTTCAGAACGATCAGCCAGATATTGACGAGGCCGGGAAAGGCGAGGCGCGTGACTTGCGGGAGGATGACGTGGCGCCAGGTCCGATATGGACTGAGGGACAGCGCCGCGCAGGCCTCGAACTGGCCGCGCGGCAGGTTGCGCACAGCGCCGTGGAGGAGTTCGGCGACATAGGCCGCGTACACAATGGTCAGCGCCGCGAGACCTGCTCCGAAAGGCGTGACGTCGAAGGAGCGCGACATGCCGAACAACCCGGTCAAGATCGCGCTCCCGCCGTAGTAGAGCAGGAAGATCACGAGCAGAGACGGTACACCCATGATGATCGAAGAATAGACGCGCCAGATGGATTGTATGACGACGTTCCGAGACAGCGTGATGATGCCGATGATCGTCCCCAGTAAGAATGCAAGCGAAAAACCCGCGAGGAAAAGCTGCAAAGTAACAACAGCGCCGTTCCCCATCTGGCGCGCATACCCCCAGAACTCCGAAGATGATATCTCCATGCCAGAACCCTTTCAGCCGTCACGGTGTCGAAGGCATGCGTTCAGTTGACCTTTGCTTCGCAGGCCGCATCCTCGGGAAGAATGGCGATGTCCATGTATTTCTTACGGATGGAAGTATAGGTACAGTCCGCCATGATCGACTTTATCGCCGTGTCCATCCGCGCCAGCAGAGCTTCTTCGCCTTTACGGACCACCCAGGATAACCCGCGCTCATTCTCGGGAACGGACGCCTCGCCGATCCAGTAGTCCTCGCCGACGATCTTGAAGGCCTTGCCTTCCGGTTTGCCGAGAAAATCGACGACGGCATTCAGCTTGGCCTCGAACGACATGTTGATGCGCCCGGCAATCATGTCGAGATGAATCTGGTCGGGATTGTCGTATAGGGAGTATTTTACCGCATCGCCGAAGATGTCCTCCGCTACTTTGATGTGTGCTCCACCGCGTTGCATCCCGATCGTCATGCCTTTGCCGGTAAGGCCTTCCTTGGTCAGCGTATATTCTCCTTCGGCAGGAACGAGAAAAACCATCGGATTGGCCACGATGCGGGTGCTGAAGAGCATCTTCTCCTTGCGCTCGGCCGTCGGGGTCACCTGCGAGACGAGGATGTCGAACTTACCCTGTAGCATCGACGGGATCAGCGCCTTGAAGTCCATGACGAGGATCTCGCACTCGGCTCCCATGCGCTTGCACATCTCGCGTGCAAGATCAGCCTCTATGCCCGTCAGATTACCGCTGGCGTCCACCATACTGAAGGGCGGATAGACGCCCTCGTTGCCGAGCTTCAGCGTTTCCGCGACGGCCGTGGACGCGATGGGAAGCAGGGCCGTCAGGCTCGCCAGCACGGCAAAGGCGAGGCCGGCGCGCCTCCGGCCGTTGGAGTGGCGCTCTGCCCCGGACGCCCCGGCGGAAAAGGACCTGCTATGCGTCGAGCGATTTTCCATGGACGTGGTTCCCGTTGGTTGGAGACAGGCAAAACGCGGCGCGAGCCCCATAGCCGGCGATGCTCGATCAGTTGGACGCGTCGACGCAGGCCGCCTCTGCGGCCAGGATGGTAATGTCCAGATACTCCTTGCGAATCTTGGTGTAGGTGCAGTCTTCGATGATCGCGGCCAAGGCGACGTTCATCCTCTCGACGATCGCCTCGTCGCCCTTGCGCACGGCCCAGCTGTACCCGCGCTTGTTCTCTGGAATGGATGGATCTCCGATCCAGTGATCACCGCCGGCGAGGAGATAATCCTTGCCATCCGGCTTGTTGATCAGTTCCAGCGTCCAGTTGATCTTTGAATCGAAGACGAGGTCGATACGACCGGCCAGCAGATCGAGGCGCATCTGGTCGGGATTGTCATAGAGAACGGGGGAGAACAGCCCCTCGAAATTCTTTTCGACATAAGGGATCGACGCGGCGCCCCGCTGGAGGCCGAGCTTCAGATTCTTGCCGGCGAGCCCCTCAGGGGTGAAGGTCAGGTCGCTGCCCTTGCGCACCACGAAGGTCGTGGGATTGTAGACGATCGGCGTGCTGTATGTCAGTTTTTCCAGGCGCTCCGGCGTCGGTGAAAGCTGGCTCGCAAGGATGTTGAACTTGCCCTGCAGGATCGACGGCACCAGAGCCTTGAAATCCATCACGACGAACTCGCATTCAACCTCCATCCGCTTACACATCTCGCGGGCTAGCGCCGGCTCGAAGCCCGTCAACTCTCCGTCGGAAGCCACGACGCTGAAGGGCGGATAGACCCCTTCATTGCCGAGCACGAGCGTTTCCGCCGCTGCAAGGCGCGGGATCAGAAGCAATGCTCCCATCAGCATGCTGGCGGCCGAGAGAGTGACTTTGGACAGTCTGGACATGAAGAGGCTCCTTATGCGTGAGAACGGGACGTCGGGTGGAGGCGCGGGACGCGGGCGCTAAAAATCCAGAAGATTGTCGCGCAGCTGCTCGTGCGCGTAGGCCTTGCGTGTCAGCCCGCGGTGCTGGAGCACCGGCACGAGGCCGTCGGTGATTGAGGCAACGGTGCGCCGATTGACGTTTGGCTGCTCGATCAGGAAGCCGTCGCCTCCGACCTCTTCCATCACCTCCGCCATCTGGCTGGCGATGCTGTCGGGAGTGCCGACCATGTCGACGCAGTAGCCGCTCGTCGTATGCTCGATGATCGCCTCACGGAGAGTCTTGCCGGATGAGCGGGCGAGGAACTGCGCAAGGCTCGACTGATGTCCATTGGTGGTGAGTTCCCCGATGGGGGCGTCGAGATCGCAGCCCGACAGGTCAAGATTGGTGCTCCAACCGAAGCGTGCGAGGCGCTGGTCGATGTTCCTTTCGGACGCGGCCCGACGCTCGGCGATGCGCTCGGCGGCCTCCGTCATCGTTTCCGTCACGATCGGCTGCACCAGGAACAGGACCTTGCAGTGCTTCGGGTCCCGTCCGATCGCAGCCATCTCGGCGTGAATGTCTTCGCGGTACTGTTTCATGGAGGCCACGCCCTTCGGTGCTGCCACGATCGTGTCGGCATAGCGGGCGGCGAAACCCTTGCCGCTTTTCGAGCCACCCGCCTGGGCGATGACGGGCTGACCCTGCGGCAGTGGGCCTGAATTTAAGGGTCCGCGCGAGGAGTAGTATTTTCCCTTGTAGTCGATCGTATGGACCTTGCCGTGATCGATCAGCACGCCGGTGTCGCGATCCCCGACGATCGCGCCAGGCTCCCATGATCCCCAGAGCCCCTGGCATATCTGCATGTACTCCTCAGCCATCACGTAGCGTTCGTCATGGTCCGCCAGTTGCTCCATGCCGAAGTTCTGGGCAGAGAGGTCCGAACTGCCCGTGACGACGTTCCAGCCGCCTCGCCCGAGCGAGATCTGATCGAGGGTGCCGACGATCCGTGAGGTGAGGTAAGGATGATAGGCAAAGGTCGACAGCGTCGGCACGATGCCCAGGCGCGTCGTAGCGGCTGCCATCAATGTGGCGACGACCGAAGGTTCCTGACGCGGCACGCTAATGCCGTTGGTGAGGAAAATCTCACGCGAATCCTGCCAGTTCTGCCCAATATAGATAGAGTCTTCTATGAGGATGTAGTCGAAGCAGGAGCGCTCCATTGCGCGGGCGAGGTCGAGATAGGCGCTTGGATACATCCAATCATGAGCGGTGTTTCCGGACCATTTGTCACCCCACCCACCAATGCTGGAGCCTTGAAGAAACCAACCGAGATGGAACATATTTGCTGGCATGAACCGCTTCCCCTTGAGCACAGCCTGTCTCCTTCGGTCCGGAGGAGGCTTGCTGCAGCACGACATGAGGAGCGTATCGGCGTTTTCCTTTGTTAAACATGGCGAAAGGACAAACTGAAATCCGGCTTTGCCGAACCTTGCAACGCATCTTATTGCAGCGCAGCGACGCCTTTTTGATCATTATTTGGCAGCGCAGCAGAGGCGTCGTACGCAGCCATCGGCCCTCCAAGCGGTCGCTCGTCAAGCGAAAGGTACCGTATAGCTAAATAATACCGCCAAGCGGATGACCTGACTCTGGCGTGATTTGCTTGGTATTCGCGGCGGTGATTTCCTTGTCCCGGACGGGATGAGGGAGAGGTTCCTGGCTCTGGAGATCAGCGACAGATATTCGGCAGGTGAGCTTCGGGCGATGGCCCGGCGGGAAAGGAACGGCCGTGTGGCGAGCCGGATGCTGGCGATCGCCAACGCGTTGGACGGGATGAGCCGAGCGGATGCTGCGCGGGCCGCCGGCATGGATCGGCAGACGTTCCGCGACTGGGTGGTTCGCTACGGCGCCGCAGGGATTGCCGGGCTGCATGATCGGCCCAAGGGCCATCCTGCGCCGCGGCTGACGGAGGGCGAGTTGGCGGCGCTGGCAAACATCATCTTCCGCGGCTCCGATCCCGAGAAGGACGGCATCTCGACCTGGACCTTGCCGGAACTGTGCCGCTGGATCGGGTCGCACTTCGGCAAGAGCCTGCACCCTGCCAGCCTGTCGCGTATCCTTCGTGAGAATGGCTTCTCGCGACAGAAAACGCGGCCAAGCCATCCCGCCAAAGATCCCAAAGCGCAGGAGCGCTTCAAAAAAAGGGGCTCCGCGAGGCCCTGAGGGCTGCTCGCCAGGCCCATCGCGACCAACGGATCGAGCTGTGGTTCCAGGATGAAGCCCGTGCCGGCCAGAAGGGCCGGCTCTGCCATCGCTGGTGGACCCGCGGTCAACGCCCGCCGGGGCGGTGCGACCAGCGCTTCGACTGGACCTAAATCTTCGGCGCCGTCGCGCCGGCGACGGGACAGTCCTTCGCGCTCGTCCTGCCCTTCGCTGACAAGGAGATGATGAACCTCTATCTGGCCGAGTTCGCCAAGACCATTGCCATCGACGTCCACGTCGTCATGGTCCTCGATGGCGCCGGCTGGCACGGCAAGGCGGCACTGAACGTGCCGGGCAACATCACCCTGGTCCCCTTGCCCGCCTACAGCCCCGAACTCAACCCGGTCGAACGCCTTTGGCTCTATCTCAAGGAGACTTGCCTCTCGCTGCGCGTCTTTCCCGACAAGGCCGCCATCATCGACGCCTGCTGCCAGGCATGGAACCGCGCCACCGAGAACTTCGAGCGCATCATCTCGCGCTGCAATTACCCATGGATCAAAGCGGTCAGTTCATAAGCTCGGCGGTATAAGTATTGGTTTGGATGACGTCTTGTCGGCCAGTTAAAGTCGCCGCTGGGCCCGCGCGAAAAACACCCCCCGGGATGTCAGGAAGGGTGCGCATCATTCGTGTGACTGGCACGATCGCCAGGGGCAAACAGACCCTCGCCGTCCCGCCGGCCGCTAGTCGGGCATCCGCAGGCCCTCAATCGTCTTACCGCGGAAGAAGACGAGCGGCTCGCCGTCCGGGCGGGATGTGGCGCCCACTACCCGCCCGATGACGATCGACACGCTGGCGTGCTGGACGACTTCCTCAACCATGCAGTCGAAGACGCCGAGCGCCTGACGGTACACCGGCGCACCGGTCACGAGCGTCGTCCATTCTCCGTCGACGAAGCGTGCCGCGCCCGACAATCCGGACTTGCCGCCAAAGGCGGTCGCGACGTGGCCGGCCGCCGAATCGAGGAAGTTCACCGCGAAATGGCCGCGCGATAGGACGCCGGCCAGCGCACTTGTCTTGCGGTCGATCGACACGAGCATCGTCGCCGGGTCCGCAGCCACATGCGCCGCAGATAGGCCGAGAAAGCCGGTCGGCCCCTCGTCGCTGTCGGCTGTCACGATCGTCATGCCGGTGACGCGGCTGCCGAGCGTTCGCCAGAATGTGCCCTGATCGATCGATGCCGGGGTCTGTGTTGCTGGAGCGATACCGATGTCGGTCATGGCGTTGCATCCTAAGAGTTCTGTTTCGACCTGTCAGCTGGCGCGGCAGCGGGAAGATTTGTCTCGTCGTGCGGGTCCTGTGTATGCGAGCGGCTGATCTCGGCGATGAGGCGGTAGGAGCGGATGCGATCGGAAAGCTCGTGCGTCGGCGTGACGATCACCATCTCATCCACACCAAGTTCCGCCTCGAGCGTCTGCAGCCGCCAGAACACCTGGTCGGCAGTGCCGGAGGCCGTGTGCTCGCGCAGAAGATCGAGCACCTCGCGCGGGGGTACGGCGGCTCCTTCCACCGTCTTCCCCTGCCTCGGCAGAGGTACTGTTCGTCCGCTGTCGCGCGCGAGCCGCCATAGGGCATAGGACAGAAAGAGGCGCTCCGCCTCGGCGGCGGTCGGGGCCGCCATTGCAAAGACGCAGAGCCCGAGAAGGGGTTCATTCAGAGTTGCCGACGGTGTGAAGTTGCCACGATAGGCGGCAACCGCCTTCTGAGCGTCGGAGCCGTCGCCGAAGAAGTATGCATGGCAGAAGGGCAGGCCGAGATAACCCGCAAGACGCGCCGAGTAGAGGCTTGATCCGACGATCCAGGGCTGCGGACCCGTCGGTCCGAGGGGCTGCGCGACGACGCCCGCGAAAACATGGTCGTCGCCGAGCGGCTGGCCAAGGGCCAAGGTGACGGCGTCGGCGACGTCGGTTGGAAAACTGTCCATCGTGGACATGGCGAAGGGATTGTCGATGGCGCCGGGCTTCAGGGCATAGGCTGTCTGTCGGTCTGCGCCGGGACCTCGACCCAGCCCAAGGTCTACGCGTCCCGGCGCCAGGGCCTCGAGCACGCGGAACTGCTCGGCAACCTTCAACGGCGCGTAATGCGGCAGCATCACGCCGGCGCTGCCGATGCGCATCGTGCTCGTCGCCATGGCCAGGGCTCCGAGCAACACCTCCGGGGCCGATCCGGCTATGGCGACATTCCCGTGATGCTCGGACACCCAGAAGCGCCTGTAGCCGAAATCCTCGCATTCACGCGCAAGCGCCACGGTATCGCGGATGGCCTGAGCCGCGCTCCGGCCCGCCGAGACAAGCGATTGATCGAGAACCGAGAGTCGCATCCTCATGATCGGAGCGTCCTACCGCTAGGCGACTTGATTCGAGCTTGTGCTTGCATGGGAAGAGGTATCGTCGCCGATGGCGCGACGATAGGCGACGAGATCGGCGATGGTTCCGATCTTCATGCCGTGGCGCCGGGCGAAAATTAGGAGGTCCGGCAGACGGGCCATGGTGCCGTCGTCGTTCATCACCTCGCAGATGACGCCGGAGGGGGCGTGCCCGGCGAGACGGGCGACGTCCACCGCCGCTTCCGTGTGGCCTCGCCGGACGAGCGTCCCCCCGTCGCGCGCGACAATCGGAAAGATGTGGCCTGGCATCACGAGGTCCGCCGGACCCGAGGCCTGGTCTATGGCGACGGCGATCGTACGGGCCCGATCCGGTGCCGAAATGCCCGTCGTCACGCCGATGCGCGCTTCAATGGAGACAGTGAACGCCGTCCCCATCGGGTCGGTAACGACAGGGGCCATCGGCGCCAGCGCCAGCGCCTCGGCACGTTCCCTCGTGATTGCGAGGCAAACCAGCCCGCAGGCATGGCGCGCCATGAAGTTGACGACCTCGGCCGTGGCGAAGCAGGCCGGAATGACAACGTCGCCCTCGTTCTCGCGATCCTCGTCATCGACGAGGATGAACATCCGGCCCTGCCGCGCCTCCTCGATGATCTCCGCCGTACTCGCGACGGGTCCAAGCGGTATTGTCTTTATCCGGCGGAATTCGGGGACCATGCTGTTCACGGAACTCTCCTGTCTCTCGTCGCGCGATGCGGGCCGGACGTATCCGTCTACTCTCAGGAGACGGCATGAAATTTTCGGTCGAAGTAGACGAGCGCCTCGCCTCCGGTGGCACCCTCGCCGCCGCATACCGCCAGTACCTCGCAGAAGAAGACGTCATGCGTGCCGATGGTGCTGACATTGGTGACGCGGCAGTCGAAGCTGACGATCGAGCCGGCCAGCACCGGTGCGCCTGTGACGAGTTCGGTCCAGCTCCCTCCGGCGAAGCGCTGCTTCATGTCCTTGTTGCCGCCCGCCCCGGCAAAGGTCATCGCCAAACCTTCCTGCGGGCCGGCGACGGTGTTGACGCAGAGAACGCCCGAGGTCGAGATCGCCTTGTGGGCTTGGACTGTGCGGTTGACGCAGACCAGAAGCGTCGGCGGGCTGTCCGTGACGCTCGATACCGCCGAGGCGGTGAAGCCGCACCATCCGTCCTCGCCGGTGCTGGTGATGATGTTCACGGCGGCGGCCAGCCTGGCCATGCCGTCCCGGTAAACTTGACGCTCGACCGGATGAAACGAAGTCGGGCCGGCATCGGGCGCCGCCGGCGGGGGGATGATCTCTGCTACTGCATGGGACATCGGGTACCTCGTTGTCGGATGGGTCGTCGCGTTTGCGTCGTTCGATCTGATGCTCGATCCTGGCTGGATATCGTGATCAGAATTCCCGCAGAGTCTCGCGCAGCGTCGGCTTTGTGTATTGGGTGCGCGTCAGGCCTCGGCGCTGCAGGGCCGGGACGAGCCCCTCGCAGATTTCGAGAATGTACTGACGGCTGATCGTCGTCGTGAACGGACGGGTTATGAGGAAACCGTCGCCGCCGACCGCTTCCATGATTTCCCCGAGGCGGTCCGCCACTTGATCGGGCGTTCCAACAAGTCCATCGATCCCGCGGGAGACCTGCTCCATGCAGATCTCCCGCAGTGTCTTGCCGCTGCCCCACTGCGCGAAGGCGTCGAGTGAGCCCTGCTCGCCGTTGGTGGTCAGGTGCGGCAGTTCGGCGTCGAGATCGAATTTCGAGAAGTCGATGTCGGTGATCGAACTGATCGAGGCGAGCACCTTCTCGATATAGCTCGGATGAGACGATATCCGCTTGAACTTGGCGTGGGCTTCCGCTTCGGTTTCCCCGAGCACTGGGGCGATGACGAAGAGCACCTTGATCTCGTCCGGATCGCGCCCGCCGGCTGCCGCCCTGGCGCGTACGTCGTCGCGGTAGGCCTTGATCCCATCGACACCAGAGGAGGGAGCGATGATGCTGTCTGCGGTCATCGCCGCGAACTGTCGCCCTCGCGGCGAGCCCCCGGCCTGCACGAAAGTCGGCCGGCCCTGCGGACCCGGCACGCAGTTCAGCGGCCCACGGCACTTGTAGTACTTGCCGACAAAGTTGATCGGCCGAACTTTGCGGTAGTCGGCGTAGGTATCGGTCTCCCTGTCGAGGACCACCGCATCCTTGTCCCAGCTGCCCCAGAGCTGCTTGCAGAGCTCGACATATTCGTCCGCCATGTCGTAGCGGTCCTGACGAGGCGGCAGCTCGTCCATGCCGAAATTCTGGGCTGCCAGGTTTTCGCCGCTGGTCACGATGTTCCAGCCGAAACGGCCTCCGGAGATGCTGTCGAGCGTCGCGCACAGACGGGCCAGCATGAAGGGCGGATAGGCCATCGTCGACATCGTCGCGACGACGCCCAGATGGCTCGTATTGGCCCCGATCAAAGCCGCCATTGGCGCCGGGTCCGCCTTTGGACCCATGATCGCATGCTTCAGATAAGCCTCCGTGCTGTCGCCGTAGGCCTCGGATATCATCAGCGTGTCTTCGAGCATGATGTAGTCGAAACAGGCCCGTTCCATCGCCTTGGCCATGTCGATGTAGAAGCCGCCGTCCCACGGATGGCCATCGGCACCGAAGGGATGGTTCCATTCGCTGACCGCGAAGTTCATGAACCATCCGAGATGGAAACGCTTCGGCATGTATGGGTCCTTCTCTCTCAGGCTTGTCGGCTTCCGCTCGTCATGAGGGTTCTAAAACTCGCGCAACGTCTCGCGCAGTGTCGGTCCGGTATATTCGGTACGTGTCAGGCCCCTGCGCTGTAGGGCAGGCACAAGCCCTTCGCAGACCTCGGTGACATACTGGCGGCTAACCTTCTGGAAGGGCGAACTGATGAGGAAGCCGTCGCCACCGACCGCCTCCATGACCTCGCCGAGCCGATCCGCAACCTGATCCGGGGTGCCGACGATGCCGTCGAGACCGCGAGTCGCGCGGTCGTTGACAAGCTGGCGCAGGGTCTTGCCACTACCCCATTGCGCGAAAGCATCGAGGGAGCCCTGCTCGCCGTTGGTGGTCATTCGCGGCAGCTCGGTGTCGAGATCGAACGTCGAGAAATCGATGTCTGTGACTGAGCTGATCGAAGCCAGCGTCTTCACCTGATACTCGGGAGAGGATGTGTATTCGTGGAGCTTGGCTTTGGCCGCCGCTTCGGTTTCCGCCAGAACCGGGGTGACGATGAAAAACACCTTCACCTCGTCCGGATCGCGCCCGCCGGCTTCGGCCCGCGCCCGAATGTCGTCGCGATACTCCTTCATCGCGGCGATACCGGATGCGGCGGCGATGATGCTGTCTGCGGTCATCGCCGCGAACTGTCGCCCTCGCGGCGAGCCCCCGGCCTGCACGAAAGTCGGCCGGCCCTGCGGACCCGGCACGCAGTTCAGCGGCCCACGGCACTTGTAGTACTTGCCGACAAAGTTGATCGGCCGAACTTTGCGGTAGTCGGCGTAGGTATCGGTCTCCCTGTCGAGGACCACCGCATCCTTGTCCCAGCTGCCCCAGAGCTGCTTGCAGAGCTCGACATATTCGTCCGCCATGTCGTAGCGGTCCTGACGAGGCGGCAGCTCGTCCATGCCGAAATTCTGGGCTGCCAGGTTTTCGCCGCTGGTCACGATGTTCCAGCCGAAACGGCCTCCGGAGATGCTGTCGAGCGTCGCGCACAGACGGGCCAGCATGAAGGGCGGATAGGCCATCGTCGACATCGTCGCGACGACGCCCAGATGCTTGGTCCGGCTCGCGATCAGCGCCGCAAGCGGCATTGGATCGCTTTTCGGTCCCATCAGCGCGTACTTCAGGTAGGCTTCCATGCTGTGGCCGTAGGCCTCGGATATCATCAGCGTGTCTTCGAGCATGATGTAGTCGAAACAGGCCCGCTCCATCGCCTTGGCCATATCGACGTAGAAGGAGCCGTCCCACGGCTTCCCCCCGCTGGAGAATGGGGCGTTCCAGTCGTCGACCGAGAAATTCATGAACCAGGCGAGGTGAAAGCTCTTCGACATTCCGGCTGGCTTCCTTGTGTACGGCAGACTTGTGTACGGCAGACTTCCGAAACCGGGCCGGTGTGGGTCACCGAAGCGGCATGCGACGACGTTAGCCGCAGTGCAGCATGGGCGACCATCGGCAAAGCTTGATGCTTTGATTGGGCAAGGAGGATGCTTTCCAGTCGAGCCCTACTGCAATTCGGCAATTGTTTTCGCCTCTTGGCGCAACACCCGCTGGCAGGCGGCTTGTTGTCGTCTGGGTGCTTTCAGCCTCAGCAGGAAATCATGGCGGGTGATGCGTGCAATGCATCATGCAGATCGGGACTGCACGTGGCGTAGGCACTTCTTCCTAGTTCGGCGACCACCGCCGGCGGCCCGGGTGGTCGCTGCTGCCAGTCATGCCCGCCAGTCATTCGTTTCTGTGCACAATCGGTCCGTCGGGGCCCGTAATGGCACGAGGTTTGCAGGGCGTGCGACGGAGCCGGTCAAACAAACAGAACTGGTGTGCAATGTCGAATTTGTCTCAAATTTACGACATCGACCTGAAGTTGTTGCGCTGCTTCTGCACAATTGTAGAGGAAGGTGGCTTCACGGCTGCTCAGGCAGCGTTGAATCTCTCCCAATCCATGCTGAGCGAGTATCTGAAATCGCTGGAAATCCGTCTCGGCGTAAGGTTGTGCCAGCGAGGCCCGAAGGGCTTCAAGCTGTATCATGAGGGCGAGGTCGTCTATCAGGCCGCCAAGGAACTGTTCGCCTCAGTCGAGAGCTTCAAGCAGCGCGCCTCCAATCTCAACGACAGTGCCGGACACGAGCTCATCATCGGCGTTCAGGACCATATCGTCGACAACCCGCAGTCGCGCATTGCTGAGGCGATCAGCCGCCTCGCCGAATACTATCCCAACGCGCGTTTCAAGCTGGAAATCATGCTGGGTTTCCAGATGACGGGCCGCGTGGCAGACGGCCTCATTCACGTCGGCATCGGTCTCACCGACGACCAGTTCAGCCAATTGTCCTTCGAGCCTCTCTTCGAGGAGGCGTCTGCAATCTATTGCGGTCGGACGCATCCGCTGTTTCACATTCGCGATTGCGATATTACGCGCCAGCAGATCGAAAACGCCGTCTATGCGAACCGCGGCCATCTCGAGCACTTCCACCCCGAGCGCATCCGCAATGCGGCCACCCGCGGCGACATCGGATACGGCGCCCATGCGCACATGACGCTCATTCTGTCTGGTCGCAATATCGGCTATCTGCCGGACCATGTGGCGGCGCCCCATGTCGAAAGCGGCCGACTACGGGTGTTGCGCCACGACCTCACCGGCAAGGTCCACGCCATCGCCGCGGTGACGGGACCGAGTTCGAGCGAGTTCAAATTGGCACGGCGCTTTGTCGACTGCCTCGTCGACATCCATATGGAGCACGAGCCGGTGGCTGGCGGACGAATGCAGATTGTCAGTTCATGACAGCATGATCACATCACGCTTGTTTCGAGCATCGTCGAGACGTTCGGGCGCGCTGCAAAATACGCCTTAAACCTCTTCTGGACCGAGCTTGCCGCGGCCGAAGGGGACCTCTTCTCGTGCATTTTGTCGGACGGTGTATATCGTCGAGCCCATGACGATCAATGCTCCGAGCATTGTGGAAATCTCCGGGACTTCGCTGAAAAGGAGGTAACCGACGAAGATGGCAATCAGCAGCCTGGTGAACTCGAGGGGAGCGAGGGCGGCAGCCTCCGCCACACGGAAAGCCATTGTGAAAAGATACTGCGCGACAGTGCCGATGGTGCCGATCACCAGGAGCAATAGCCATTCCTTCTGGCTTGGCCACTGCCACCACAGAAACGAAGGCACGGCGTAGGCCGCGCATAGGACGACGGACTGGTACAGCATGACGGTTTCAGTCGACTCGGTGCGCGCCATCAGGCGGATCGAAATGGTGACGCCACACAAGAGCATCGCGCTGAGAACCGCTATCAGAGCGTAGGCGTCCATCAGATCGCCAGTCGGCCTGAGCATAATGACGACGCCGACGAAGCCCACTATCGTCGCGGTCCAACTCCGCCAGCCGACTTTTTCCTTCAAAATAACGACGGCAGTGATGGTCATGAAGATGACTTGACTGAAGCCAAGTGCGGTCATATCGGCAAGGGGTAAATATAGAAGCGCGAGAAAGTATGTATACTGCGAGCCGAGACAAAAAAGACCCCGCCAAATGTGTTTTCCGAGATGATCGGTCCGGAAGGCACGTGACAGGTCATTGGCGAAGAGCGGCAGCAGCATCAGTGTCAGGATGACCTGGCGGATGAGCAGCGTCTGGGTGAGCGGCAACCCGTTTCCGATTTCCTTGACGGCAGCCATCATCACCGAGAACAGCGCGATCGAGACGATGAAGAGGATCGAGCCGCGCATGTTGTCGGGCACGGCGGTCCATCTCGCCTTGATACGGCGATGCGCGGCGGCAAAACGGTTCTTCGGCCGCTTGGCCAAGTGAAAGATGTGGCGACTGGCGACTGGCTCGCGGCCGGTCAGGATCGGCATCGCGGAGGCCGTCACAGTAGCGAGGTCTCCAGCGTCGAGGGGCTTCGTCCCGCCTTGGTCGGCGCTACCCTCGGCACAGTGGGCGGACGGGCCAGCGTGTCCGAGTCCGAGTTCGCTCATGCTGGATCGCGCCTGGTGACAAACGCATAGCGCCGGACGAGCACCAGTCCGATAATCCCTTGCACCGCCGCCAGACCGCACCAAACGTCGCGGGTGTCGAGGCCAACCAGAAAATGATAGGCGGCCCCGAGCGGAAAGCCGAAGCCCCAGTAAACGACGATAACCACCAGCATCGCGTATCGATTGTCGCCGAGGCCACGCAGCACCCCCATTCCCGTTCCGTAGAAGCCATCCGCGAAGATGAAGAGACAGGCGAAGAGCACTATGGAGTGCGATGCTGCGAGCGTGTCGGCGTTTCGAGGGTCTGTGATGTCGATGAAGAAGCCGATGAAGACGTTGGGAAATGCAACGACGATGAGAGCAGCGACAGCCATCGACACCGTGCCCATTGCGATGCCGACGAAGCCGGCGACGCGTGCGTCCGCAAACGTGCCCGCGCCATGCCGATAGCTGATGCGCATCGCCGCGGCATCGCCACATGAAACCGCCAGCGAGTAGGCGACCGTCCCGAAGTTGAGCGCTATCTGATGCGCGGCGAGCGCCGCTGCGCCGAACTGGCCGATGACGACCGTCGCGATGAGGAAGAAGATTCCGTCGACGCCCTGCATCGCGCCGATTGGAAGGCCTGACCGGATCATGTCGCGCAGCAGCGCAAGTTTGATCCGCGTGAAGGGAATAAGTGTGCCGCTCGGACCACTATGGATGGCGGCGAGCATGACCAGCGCCGTCAGCCATGTCGTGCCGACCAGAGCGATCGGGACTCCGAGGGAACCGAGCGCCGGAAAGCCACCAAACCCGGAGACGAGTGCGATCCCGGCACCAATGTAGATCACGAGCGTGAGAGGTGTCAGTGCATATAGAATCCATGCCATGCCAAGCGCTGGAAGCATGCTCCGCATGAGACCAAGCCGCAGAAGGTTGGCGGGCTCGGCCCAGCGCAGCACATCAAGAATCGCCTCGGCTTCGGTGACCACTTCGGGCGGCTGGCCGAGAACACGCAGAAGGCCTGGGGCGACACTCATCCAGGCAAAGGACAGGATCGACAGCGCCAGCGTCAGATACAGGCCGTTCCAGTAGAGCCCGGCGACACGCTCGGCATCCCGGGCGCCGTTCGCACCGGAGGCGACGACCCCGACCACAACGAGAATACCGGCCATGATGTTCGTGCTGACCGCCACGCGGATCGCCAGCCCCCCTGCGGCAAGCGAGTCGGCGCTAAGCCAGCCGAGGAGCAGCAGCGTCGTCGTCGTCACGGCGAAGTTTGACAGATGGCCCATAAGGATCGGCGCCGCCAGCAGTGTCGTCTTGGCAACATGCGCCGAGACGCTCTCGGTCGACGGACTATTGCCGTGCGTCTTCCAGTCGTCGTCGTGGCCGGCATCGGGACCATCGACGCAGTTTCCGACCCGTCCGCTTGCGGGAACCGTAGCGATATCCATTTTCTGAATGCCAAGTCCGGGCGCGGTGCGAGTTGTCGGCTCTTCACTGCGTCACTGTGTGGATCGGAAAGGGATCCTGCGCTGGAGCAAAGAAGGCGAAACTGCCGATCCGATGCCTGGCGCGGGCCAGATATGACTGCCTTGCCCTCGTGATAGATGCAGCGTTGTCGCATCGGCCATCACAAAAATTGAAAGCGCGGTTCGGCCACTTCCAATGTTGTAGAGTGATCGACCCCGTTACGGTCTCTCCGTTGGCGACGGCGGTTTTCGGCCGACGATCTCAATATCTGGACTCGCTGGAGCAGCCTGCAGCGGCGGCCAACGACGTCGCCGATGCCGCCACTATCCCCCCCCGAAATCAAGTAAGTAGCGTAATAACCGACAACCAAGAGGGGCCAGCAGATGCTTACCGACGTTCGAAAGATGTACATCCTCTTGTGCGGCTACGAGATCATCCGCAAGTCAGGCTGCGTACGCGGGGCTGATCCCGCCATTGTACTTACGGTGCCGATCTCGGCCTATCTGCTCGACACTGCATCGGGCTATGTCCTGGTCGATACGGGCCTCGACAGCGCGACGCTCGACGATTCGAGTGAAAGCCGCGCAGCGTATGTCAACGACACCTTTCCCGCCCGGCCCCTCGTGCTGCCAGAACACGAGATAACCGCCCAGTTGGCGGCCATCGGCGTCGGGCCTGGCGACATCAACGAGGTCATCATCACACATGCCCACGGAGACCATACCGGTAACCTGAAGCTCTTCCCCCATGCGCGCGTCACCCTGCAGCGCATAGAGTACGAATCAGCATTCGCCGAGCCGCGACGCAGCGAGCATTCCTTCGCCGACATCGCCTCGCCCGAGATCCGCTGGCATCTTGTCGAGGGCGACGTGACGATAATGCCGGGCCTCGAGCTCATCCTGACGCGCGGACACACGGCCGGGCATCAGTCCGTCGTCGTGACTTTGCCCGATAGTGGTGTGAAGGTCCTCGTCGCCGATGCGGCAGATCTCCTCGAGAATTTCGAACATGAAGTTCTCGGATCGAGCATGGACGACGAGGCTGCGCTTGCCAGTCTCCGCCGCCTGAAGCGCATCGTTGCCGAAACCTCGGGCGAACTGGTGCCCTTGCACGACCCTTCCTTTATCATCGCAGCGCGGCGGGCACCCCTGTTCTACGATTGATGAACCGGGGGAATTTTAGCGCGGCAGCGGGGTCAGGCGCGCAGGGAAGCATGCGCCACGTGGCGCAATTCGTCTATATCGCAAGCGATCCGATCGTCGCCCCGACTTTTGGTGGCATGGAAAATTCCGTCGAGATGGACGCTGATCGAGCGCGCCGAGCGCGCCGTGTCGACCTTTTTGAACCGACCACGAGATACCCTTCCGACTGCAATCTTCGAAGAGCGCCTGCTCCCGCTCGTAGAATGCGGCGATCACGGCGTCGGTCTCTGCGTCTCTGGCCGAAGATGCAGCATAATCGGCCATGATCTTCACCCAGTCGGCCAGCATGGGCGCCATCTCGACCAGCAAAGAGAGATAGGCGCCGATCTCCAGAAGCGGATCGGCAGCACTCGGGCCAAGCTCTGAAAGCCGACGGTCCAGCCGTTCGGCGACGAGGGCGATGCTGCGTCTGAACAGAACGTCCTTGCTGTCGAAATAGTAGATCAGGGCGACGTCGATGCTGCACCCTTTCGAAACATCGCGCATCGTGACGATGCTGTAGTGGCGCTCGGCGTCGAGCCGAAGCGCCTCCTCCAGTATCTGCTCGGCCCGCATGCCCGGCGCCAGGCGTCGTTGCCCGCCCGCTCTGGCATTCTCCCTGTTTTTGGCTGTCCGTGCGCCCGTGGAGGTCATTGCACAGTCACTGCACAATCAGTGCTCTTCACGCGCACACCGCTTAACGATATAAATGCTTTACTGGATCTATTGCAGTGCAAAATTTGTCCTGTCCAGACGATGGGAATGCAGTCATATTCACCAGGCGCTGAATGGCAGATCGCCGTTTTATCTCCTGGAGCTCGTGATGAACAGATACGCTCGCGTCACTTTTCTCGTGGCCTTGGCCGTCTCCCTGTCCGCCCTCTTTGGGCCGATCGCCTTGGCGCAAGAGAAGAAAAGCTTCAAGGTGGGGTATAGTCTCTATGTCGGCTTCATCCCCTTCGTATGGATGCAGCAGTCTGGCGTGATGAAGAAGTGGGCCGACAAATACGGTATCGACGTCGAACTCATTCTCGTCAACGACTATGTCGGCAGCGTAAATCAGCTGATTGCTGGTGAGCTTGACGCCGTTGGCGTCGCCGGGATGGACGCCTTGACCATGCCGGCGGCAGGCGGCGTCGACACGACCGTCTTCCTTATCACCGACTATTCCAACGGCAACGATGCTATCGTCTCCAAGACTGCCAAGTCGGTCGCGGAACTTGCCGAAAAGGAGGTCTTTCTCCTCCAGTACAGCGTCTCGCATTATCTCCTCAACCGTGCGCTGGTTCTCAACGACCTGCCCGGCGTCGGCGCCCTGACCACGACCAACATCTCCGACAGC
This sequence comes from Aureimonas sp. SA4125, assembly GCF_019973775.1. NCBI lineage: Bacteria > Pseudomonadati > Pseudomonadota > Alphaproteobacteria > Hyphomicrobiales > Aurantimonadaceae > Aureimonas > Aureimonas sp. SA4125. Next base: position 293,284 of record NZ_AP025032.1, read on the forward strand.
GAGGTTTCCGCGGCCTTTCTCAGTCAACCGTCGCTGGAGCACGTCGTCAGTTGGAAGCCTATGGTCTCCGACATGCTGGCGGGCGCAAGCGGGTCCACGGTGGTATTCGACTCCTCGAAGATTCCCGGCGAGATCATGGATGTGTTTGTCGGCAAGACAGAAACGTTGCAAGCCAACCCGGAACTCGGCAAGGCGCTCACTGGCGCCTGGTACGAGACGCTGGCCGCCATGAACGCGGACGGGCCCGAGGGCAAGCAGGTGAGGACTGTGCTTGCCTCAGCCATGGGGACCGACCTTGCGGGGTTGAAGTCGCAGACCGACACGACGTTCTTTTTCAACACGCCGGCTGAAGCTGCCGCATTTCTCTCCAGCCCCAAGACAAAGGAAATATGGGACTATGTCCGCACCTTTTCCTTCGAGCAGGGCTTGTTCGGCCAAGGCGCGGCCAGCGTCGATGCTATCGGGATCGAGTTCGCCGACAAGTCCGTGCTCGGCGACGCTGCAAACATAAAGCTCCGCGTCGATGCCTCCTTCGCCGCGCTCGGCGCCGAAGGGAAACTCTGACGCCAGCAGGGCGGTCGACTAGAGGGGGGCCGAAGGCCGATGCGGCGGATCATCAACTACACGCCGAGCCCGGGCGCACGGGTTGTTCTCGGCACGCTCCCCATCGGCTTCGTTCTCCTCGCCTATGTTGTCGCCTCCGACGCGCGTCTCGCGGTAGACGCGGCCGACAAGCTTATGCCGAGCTTTTCCGGCATGGCGGCAGCGATGCAGAGGATGGTGGGTCAGGTCGATGTAGCCACCGGACAGATCCCCCTCTGGTACGACACATGGCAGAGCCTTGCCCGGCTCGGTGTGGGCCTAGGGATTTCCGCCACTATCGGGCTTCTCGCAGGCATCGCCATCGGCTTCATCCCATTCTTGCGCGCCCTGTTCGAGCCCCTCATCGCCATCCTTTCGCTGATACCGCCACTGGCAGTGTTGCCCATTTTGTTCATCGTTTTCGGGCTTGGGGAACTATCCAAGGCAGTTCTCATCATATTCGGCGTCGCGCCCTTCATCGTCCGCGACATCGTGCTCAAGGTCGGCCAGATTCCGCGCGAGCAGATCGTGAAGGCACAAACGCTGGGCGCATCCACTTGGCAGATGATCACGGGCGTCGTGCTGCCCCAGGTGCTTCCCCGGCTGATCGATTCAGTCCGTCTCTCTCTCGGCGGTGCCTGGCTTTTCGTCATAGCGGCGGAGGCGATCACGGCGAATGGCGGGTTGGGTTACCGGATTTTTCTCGTCAGGCGCTATCTCGCGATGGACGTGATCCTGCCTTACGTCGCCTGGATCACCCTCCTCGCCTTCGTCATGGACTATGCCTTGCGGAGCCTTTCGGCCCGGGCCTTCCCCTGGAACGGGCTCAAGGAGTCCTGACAATGGCGGAAATCCGGTTCGAGAATGTCTGGAAGGAATACGGCTCGACGATCGTGCTTGAAAACGTGGACATCCACGTCGCCGACCACGAGTTTGTCGTTCTCGTCGGCCCGAGCGGTATCGGCAAAACCACGATTTTGCGCATGTTGCTGTCGCAGGAGATGCCGACACGCGGGCGCATACTGATCGACGGTCTGCCCATTGCGGAAGAGCCCACCAACGACCGCGGAGTTGTCTTTCAGCGATATTCTGTCTTCCCGCACCGTACCGTTCTCGCCAATGTGACCAGCGGGCCGCAATGGGTGAAGGCGCCGTTTCTCGGCCGTCTCTTCGGCAGCGAGAGGCGAGAGTTGGAACGGGACGCGCGGGCTCTTCTCGATCGAGTTGGGCTCGGCGATTCGGCGCATCGGTATCCGCAGCAGCTGTCCGGCGGAATGCAGCAGCGCCTAGCGATCGCTCAAGCGCTCGCCGGTCGGCCGAAGGTTCTGCTTCTCGACGAACCATTCGGCGCGCTCGATCCGGGAACCCGCAAATCCATGCATGCCCTCGTAAGGGAACTCTGGGACGAACGGCTTATGACGATCGTGATGGTGACCCACGACATACCGGAGGCGTTTGATCTTGGCACTCGTGTGCTGGCCATCGACCGGCCGCGGCGCGACCCGCAGGCACCCGAGCGCTACGGCGCAACGGTCACCGGCGACTTCTGCGCCAAGGCGCGCATCGTCCGCGACAACGCCCGTTTCGAGGCTGTCCGCCGAGAAGCCCTCAGCCTCGAGGCGCAGCGCCTAGCCGCTGCGCCCATCCTCTCGGCCACACCGTAAAGGAGACCACGTTGACCGCCCGACGCTTCCACCTTGCTTGGTTCATGAACTTCACGCCAGACGAATGGCGCGAGCCCTTCGGACAGGGCGGTCTGCCGTGGGACGGGCAGTTCTACATTGAAATGGCGCGAACGCTGGAGCGGGCTTGCTTCGACTACATCATGATCGAGGATAAGCTGATGGTGCCGCAAACCTACGGCGGGTCCACCGAAGCGTCGCTGCGCAACGCGATGATGGTTCCCAAGCACGATCCCGCGCCGCTTGCTGTAGCCATGGGAATGGCGACGCAGAACCTTGGCATCGTTGCGACCATGTCGACCCTTGCTTATCCCCCCTTTCTGATGGCGCGCCTGTCCTCGACCATCGACAGCCTGACCCGTGGCCGCTTCGGCTGGAACATCGTGACAAGCGCAGAGGACCTCTCGGCTCAGAACTTCGGTTTGGACAAGCTCCCCCCGCGCGATGAGCGTTACGCGATGGCGGAAGAGTACATGGAGGTCATGGGAAAGCTCTTTGCCAGCTGGGAGCCCGACGCTGTTGTTCTCGACCGCGATGCGGGCGTCTATGCCGACCATACAAAGGTCAAGCCGATCGACCATGTCGGCAAGTACTTCAAGGTCCGCGGACCACTAAACACCGTGCCGTCGCCACAAGGGCGCCCGGTCTACGTCCAGGCCGGAGCCTCGCCCAAGGGCCGGGATTTCGCCGCGGCGCATGCAGACTCCATCATTTCCGTGGCGAGCGGCGTGGCCAGCATGAAGGCGTTTCGAGACGATATCCGCGCCCGCGTCGTCAAGGCCGGCCGCAATCCCGACGACGTGAAGATTCTCTTTTGCGTGACCCCGACCCTGGGCGAGACCGAGGACGAGGCTCGCGAGCGATACAGACGGATGCTCTCATCGTCGCATTTCATCACCGATACGCTGGCCTCGCTCTCGGCGATCACCGAGATTGACTTCGCCCGCTTCGACCTCGATGCCCCGCTACCGGAAAAGCTGGTGACGAATGGCGAATCCGGGACGCTCGACAAGTTCCAGCAATGGGGCTGCGGCAAGACTTTGCGCGAACTTGTGGTCGATGGCGGCGGGGGACTTGTATCGTCGGTCGAACTTGTGGGCACCCCGAGCGAGGTTGCCGAACGCATGGGCGAAGTGATGGCAGAGGTCGGCGGGGACGGCTTTCTGATCACCACGCCGGTCCTTCGCGTCAGTCGTCGGTATCTGGCCGAGATCGCTGATGGCCTCGTGCCCGCCCTCCAGAAGCGCGGTCTCGTGCGCACCGAATACAGGCACGTGCTCTTGCGCGATACGCTACGCGAGTTCTGACCGGGCTCGATTGTTGTCGTTTTGACCTGAGACTGGACTTGCTCCATCAAAATGGAGAGCGAGTCCGATGTTGCGCGGCCCGCCTCTCGAACTGAAGCGGGCTGAAGAAGTGAACCGCTGAATGGCGCCGGATGGGGTTGTTGAAGCCGTCGATGCATCGGCCGATCGCGGTGGTCGCCTCGGGCCGGCTCCGAAAGACGGTGCGCCATACGAGATCGGCTTTCAGAGTCTTGAAGAAGGTCTCGGCCACGGCATCATCAAAGCCGTTCCCCTTGGCCGACATCGAGATGCCGTGTCGACGCAGTTCGGCTTGTTAGTCCAGGGAGCAGTACTTGTATGGCGACAGCGTCAGCCAAAACGGGCGACGACGCAAATCTGTCTGGCGCGACAAAGTAAGTGGTGCGTCGGTCAGAGCAAAACCACGAAAACATGTATCATTAAAATTGTGAGATAATCGATAGATGGAAATTGTGCTTGGAGTCTCTCCGTTTTTTTGTCCGCCGTGTTCACTCTTGGAGGATTTACAGAATTTGTTTGCAAGTTGAGCAAGGGGAGTTGGTGCTTAGCCCTTGCCGAGGCGCAACACTGGCGTCCGTCAAGAATGCAAGCTGGCGGCAAATGTATAGGGGCAACGGGACGGACGGGGGGCATCCACCGGGGTCCCATTGCGCTTGTCCACGCGATCCGCATTATCGGCGACAAGGCGACGCTCGAACAGGTGGTTGCAGGTAGTGCGACTGGCGGTGCAGGTGTTCGCAGTTCTTTACCGGAATGGTAGAAATTTGGTGCGCCCGAAGGGATTCGAACCCCTGACCCCCAGATTCGTAGTCTGGTGCTCTATCCAGCTGAGCTACGGGCGCATCCGGCCGGGAGGGGCAAGCCCTCGGCGGCAGTGAGGGGGTACTAAAGGCTGGAATGGGGAATTGCAAGCCGATAAGTCGGTTGTCGCGGCATCGCGTCAAAAAGGCCTGTGGAGCGGTGCGCGGCATGGCCTCTTCTTCACCGGACCCATGCTCGTCACCGGACCAAGGAATCCGGGTCTTTTCGCCCGTCGGATGCGGTGGCCATGAAGACGCCTTGCGTCCCTTGGCGTCCTGCCCGCTGGCCGAGCCGAGCCGAGCCTTGCGGCGGCGAGAGTGGCGGAATGCCGAAGCGCGTCAGGAGCGTGCCCGAGCACCGTTCGCCGCGCTTTCGATAGTGGGCGAAAGGACTTGCCCGTCGCCCGACTGCCGGGCGGGCAGATGAATTTCGAAGCGCGCGCCTGATGCGGTGTTGCGGCAGAGCGCGATACGACCGCCATGCGCTTCGACGATCTCGGCGGCGATCGCAAGGCCGAGCCCGGTTCCCCCCGCCCGGGTGGAGCCGCGAAACGCCTCGAACAGGTGCTCGCGCGCCCGCATCGGCAGGCCGGGGCCGGTATCTTCGACGGCAATCAGCGTCTGGCCATCGGTCAGGCGACAGGCGCTCACGATGATTCGACGGACGACCGCCTGACTGTCCTCGCTCTCCAGCGCCTGGACCGCATTGCGGCAGAGATTGCTGAGCGCCCGAAAGAACTGCTCCGGGTCGACCTCGATCTCGCAGGTTTCGCCGACGTCGTTGATCAGCTCGATGTCGACTTGCGCGGTGACCGCCGCCGTCTCGAAAACCTCGGCGACCAGCCGATGCAGCCTGACCTTGCGACGGACCGGCGCGCTCTCCACGGCGCGTCCATAGGCCAGCACCGACTGCGTGTAGGCGAGGGCACGATCGAGGCTGCGGATCAGTTGGGGGGCAAAGCGCTGGACACGCGGATCCTCGAGGTCCGACAGCCGGTCCGAGACGATCTGCGCGGACGCCAGGACGTTGCGCAGGTCGTGGTTGATCTTGGAGACGGCGAGCCCGAGGTCGGCAAGATGGCGTTGCTCGCGCAGCGTCTGGGCGAGCGTCGTCTGCATGCCGGCCAGTTCGAGCTCGGCAAGGCCGATCTCGTCCGGTCGGCCGCTGGGCTTGATGATCTGCTCGGCATCCGCGGGATTTTCGCCGAACTGCTCCATCGATCGCGTCATCGCCAGAATCGGGCGAATCAGGAGGTAGCTGATCGCCAGATAGACGAGGAGGGCGGCAAAGAAGGCGATCACCAGCGACAGGAAGAAGATGTTGCGCGAGTACATCAGCATCGCCAGCCGCAACTGCTGCTCGGCGAACACCACCTCAGCGACCATCCCGGCCTCGCCGACAGGGCCGCGGACCCGCAGCATGCGTTCCTCGCCGAAAATCAGTGTGTCAAAGGCGCCTGCGACCAGGGACAGCCAGTCGCCGCTGCCCAGATCGACCTGCGCGTCCACCATGCCGAGCGTCTCGTCGCGCGCCAGAAGCCGCGACACCGTGCCGTTGGAGGTCGCGATCAGGCGGGCATCGAGCGCCTGAAGCAGATCGACCTGCTCCTGAGGTCCAAGCGCCGCCTCGCCGGCATTCCTGGCATGTTCGGCCGTCAACCCGGCGACGGCCGCCGTCTCGATCTTCTGGCGCAGCCATTCCTTGCGGTAGTTTGCGATCGATGGCACGAAGATCAGCACCTCGGCGAGCATCACCGCCAGGATCGTCAACCGCCACAGGCGCGCGGACAGCCGGTGCCGATAGGCGACGCCTGCCGAGCCCTCAGGCTTTTTGCGATGGGCCTGATCGGCCAGGGCAGCAATCCGTAACGGCACAGTGTTCCTTCGGCGGCATGACTCTCTGCTTAGCTGAAAGTCCTGCCCTGGTCCTCATACTACTTTTCCGATCGGGCCGCTTCCGAGGCCGATGTCGGGCCAGCGTCAGAAACGGCTCTGCCCATCAGCTAAGAGTGTTGTAAGCAAAATCAAACGTCGCGCCGGCTGCCCTCTCGCGGGGCGCGGGGGCAGTCACATTTCGGGGCTCCCTGATCCAGCCCGTCCAGCCCGCATCATGCAAGCGTGGCCATCTGGTCGGCGTTCGTGTCGCTTGCGAGCCACGCGATTGACTTTTGCCCGTGCCTGTATCAAGAAGCGCCATCCGAGCGGACGGCATTTCGCGCGAGTTTACGCGTGTGCGCCTCGACGCTCATTTCGAGTTCTCGGTTTCATCTTGCACGATAGAGGCCCGCGGCATGGCTGCGGGGATTGAACAATGAAGCGCACTTACCAGCCGAGCCGGCTCGTCCGCAAACGTCGTCATGGCTTCCGCTCCCGCATGGAGACGGTCGGTGGCCGCCGCGTGATCGCGTCCCGCCGGGCCAAGGGCCGCAAGCGCCTCTCCGCCTGATATCGGCCGGAACCATCGGCGATTTCGCTGCGGACGAGGCGACGGCGCGGCCTGTGGGCCGCATGCGCACGCGCGCCGAATTTCTGGCGGCCCGCCGGGGCCGCCGGCTCAACGGGCCGCTCTTCTTCATCGAGGCGCGCGATCGCCAGGATGGCGCCGAGGCAAGGCTGGGCCTGACCGTGACGCGCAAGGTCGGCAATGCCGTCGAGCGCAACCGCATCCGGCGCCGCCTGCGCGAGGCCGTGCGGTTGGAATGCGGGGCCGACATGGCCGAGGGGTTCGATTTCGTGGTCGTCGCTCGGCGCGATCTGCTCAGCGTCCCCTTCGCCATGTTGAAGAGCGAGCTTTCCCGGCGCTTTGCCCGGGCACGGCCGGATCGGCCGAAGCCCGGCGGCACTGCGGGCGGACACCCATCGGGGACTGATTGATGGAAAAGAACAAGAACTTCCTCATCGCCATGGCGCTGTCGATCGCCGTGCTGGTGGGCTGGCAGTTCCTCGTCGTCAGTCCGCGACTCGAGGCCCAGCGCCAGGCGCAGATCGCCGCGCAGCAGTCGGCGCAGGCCCAGAACCCGGGCTCTCTTCAGACGCCGCAGATTCCTGCTGGCTCGTCCCAGACCGACGTGGTGATCCCATCCGGCCGCGAAAGCATCGTTCCCTCCGGCAATGTCGCGCTCCCGGGCACAGCGACCATCGAGGCGGCGCTCGCGGAGACGCCGCGCATCGCCATCGACACGCCGACGCTCGTCGGCTCGATCAATCTGCGGGGCGCGCGGCTCGACGACCTCCGCTTCAAGAACTACCACGAGACCGTCGACGAATCCTCGCCGAACATCGTTCTTCTCTCGCCGGAGGCCACGGCCAACGCGTACTATGCCGAGTTCGGCTACGCCGGCCAGAATGCCGGAACGCTTCCCGGTCCGACGACCGTCTGGCAGGCGGAGGCCGGCGCGCGGCTGACTCCGACGACGCCGGTGACGCTAACCTTTACCAACGACAGCAATGTGACGTTCCGCCGCCAGGTGGCGATCGACCCGAACTACATGTTCACCATGACCGACACGGTGGAGAATGCAGGCACCGCGCCGGTCGCCGTCGCCCCCTATGGGCGCGTCGTGCGCTTCACCAAGCCGGAGATCGCCTCGGCCTGGGTCGTGTTCGAGGGTCTGCTCGGCGTTTTCGGCGAGGAGGGCGTGAACGAGGCGACCTTCTCGGCGATCGAGGACGAGGGACGCATTCAGCCGGCCAAGGTGTCGAGCGGCTGGCTCGGCATCACCGACAAGTATTGGGCGACCGCCCTGGTGCCGGAGGCGGGCAAGCCCTTCCAGTCGGAATTCCTCTATCAGGCGAGCGGGCGGCCGCAATATCACTCGTCCTATCTCGGCGACGCCGTCTCGGTGGCGCCCGGCCAGTCGACGCAGATTGTGTCGCGCACCTTTGCCGGCCCGAAGGTCGTCGACCTGATCGACGGCTACGAGGAGCAGGGCCAGATCGAGAAGTTCGGTCAGTTGATCGACTGGGGTTGGTTCTTCTTCATCACCCGGCCGCTCTTTCACGTGATCGACTGGCTCTTCCGCTTCACCGGCAATTTCGGCGCGGCCATCCTTCTCGTCACCGTTGCCCTCAAGGTGATCTTCTTCCCGCTCGCTTCCAAGTCGTACAAGTCGATGGCGAAGATGAAGGACGTCCAGCCGAAGATCCTCGAAATGCGCGAGCGCTACGCCGATGACAAGGCGAAGCAGCAGCAGATGATGATGGAGATCTACAAGACCGAGAAGATCAACCCGGCCGCCGGCTGCTGGCCGATGCTGGTGCAGATTCCGGTCTTCTTCGCGTTGTACAAGGTGCTCTACGTCACCATCGAAATGCGCCATGCGCCGTTCTTCGGCTGGATCCAGGACCTGGCGGCACCGGATCCGACCAGCATGTTCAATCTGTTCGGCCTCCTGCCCTACGAGGTTCCGATCTTCCTCGCCGTCGGCGTCTGGCCGCTGTTGATGGGCATCACCATGTTCATCCAGATGAAGCTCAATCCGACGCCGCCGGATCCGACGCAGAAGATGATCTTCACCTGGATGCCGGTGATCTTCACCTACATGATGCACACTTTCCCGTCAGGCCTCATCATCTACTGGACCTGGAACAATTTCCTGTCGATCATCCAGCAGTCGGTGATCATGAAGCGCAACGGCAGCAAGATCGAGTTGCTCGACAATCTGCGCGACATGTTCAAACGGAAGAACAAGGAAGCCTGACCGAGGCTTTCCACACGCTGCCGGGAGCCGGAAGCCTCGTTTTCCGGCTCTTTGCATGTGCAAGGTCGAGGAGATCGCCATGCCCGGACCCGATTCAGACGCTCTCCATCCTGTGCCGGCCCACAAGCGCATCGTCTTCCTGAAGCCGCTGATCCACAATCCCCTGATCGAGATCGGCGATTTCACCTATTACGACGATCCGGACGGCGCCGAGGGCTTCGAGCAACGCAACGTCCTCTATCACTACGACTTCATCGGCGATCGCCTCGTCATCGGGAGCTTCTGCGCGCTGGCGACCGGAACCCGATTCGTCATGAACGGCGCCAGCCATGCGGCGACGGGATTCTCGACCTTCCCCTTCAACATCTTCGGCCATGGCTGGGAAGACGGTTTCGACGCAGCGACGATCGCGGCCGGATTCAAGGGGGATACCGTCGTCGGCAGCGACGTCTGGATCGGCCGGGAGGCGATGATCATGCCGGGGGTCCGGATCGGCCATGGCGCCATCGTGGCGGCAGGTTCGGTGGTGACGAAGGACGTGCCGCCTTACGCGCTCGTGGCCGGCAATCCTGCAGAGGTGCGCCGGATGCGCTTCCCCGATAAGATCGTCGAACGTCTCCTGGCGGCCGCCTGGTGGGACTGGCCCCGAGACAAATTGATGCGCAATCTGAATGCGGTCCGCGGCGCCGATATCGACTTACTGGAGACGGCCCGATGACACAGACCCCCGACACCCCAGCAACCGACACGGGCCTTGCCGCCGCCGACGAGGCGCGGCTGTTCTTCGCCAAGCCCTGGGTCTTCATCCGCGGCGTGCCGGCAATGAAGTTCTTGCCGCCGGAAGGGCCGCCCGAAGTCGCCTTCGCCGGCCGCTCGAATGTCGGAAAATCCTCGCTGATCAACGCGCTGGTCGGACAGAAGGGCCTCGCCCGCACGTCCAACACGCCGGGCCGTACGCAGGAGCTCAACTACTTCGTGCCGGGCGGCTACAGCGGCGAGGGCCTCGACCTGCCGCCGCTCGCGCTCGTCGACATGCCGGGATACGGCTATGCCGAGGCGCCGAAGGAGCAGGTCGATGCCTGGACGCGGCTCGTCTTCGACTATCTGCGCGGCCGGGCGACGCTGAAGCGGGTCTTCCTCCTCATCGATTCCCGCCACGGGCTGAAGGCCAACGACCTCGAAGTCCTCAATCTGCTCGACAAGGCGGCGGTTTCCTACCAGATCGTCCTCACCAAGTCGGACAAGATCAGCCCGCTCGCCGTGCCGAAGCTGGCCGAGGCGACCGCCAGAGCGATCGTCAAGCGCGCGGCGGCCTTTCCCGAGATCATCACCACCTCGTCGGAAAAGGGCCTCGGCCTGTCCGAACTGAAGCAGGCGATCACCTTCTTCGCCGAGGATGCCGTCTGAGGCGGGCGTGCCGGACCGCATCATTGCGACGGCGCCCGCTCCCACGGTGCTCGAGCGTCAGACGCTTCGCGAACCGTAGCCCGACATGAACAGCGTGACGGCGCTGTCGACGGCCGCCTCGATCTCGGCCGGATCCGGGTCGGTGGCGACATGGTTGAAGAGCCTTGGCCGATAGAGCCCCGCCATCGACAGCTCGATGAACTGCACGGCGGCGCGGTGCGGGTCCGTGAGGGCGAGCGTGCCGGCTTCGCGGGCCGCCGACAGATAGGCCGCGAGAAGGCGGACGCCCCGCTCCGGCCCCTCCTCGTAGAAGGCACGCCCGACGTCCGGCATGCGCTCGGCCACCGCGATGACCGTCCGGCTGGCCCGCACCACCTGCGCGGTCGTCAGCTTGGTGACGAGGAGGATGCCGTAGGTCCTCAGCGTCTCGGCCGGATGCAGCGGATCGGTGAAGATCTGCTCGATCCTCTGGAAATAGCTCTCCCTCTCATCGGCGATGAGGGCGGTGAACAGCTCTTCCTTGCTGCGGAAATAGACGTAGAGCGTGCTCTTCGACACGCCGGCGGCGCGCGTCACGTCGCTCATGCTCGCGGTGTCGAAGCCGAGCGCCCCGAAAACCTCGCGGGCGCCGGCCATGATCTGCTCGCGCTTCTGCGGATCCTCGCCGGCACCGTGGCGAGAGCCTATCTCCCCGGCCCGCTGCCCGTCCCGCAGGACCGCCTTGTCCCGACCAGAAGGAAGGGGAGCCTTTTCGGAGGGTGGCGAGGAGGGACTGTTCATCACGATTGGCAACACTCGATAGCGATCGACGGGAGAATCTCTTTGGCATCTTGCAATGCGCCATGGAGGACGCTAGGTCAACATCGAACCGAACGGTTCGGTTCGATTGAGGGTTGCGACGATGCTGGATAGCGTAAGCAAGGGTCGGGAAGAAGCGAGCGCCCCAGGGACCGAAGCGGGGGACGCGGGATTCGCCGCGACCACGGCTCGAACGGCCGAAAAGCCCGCAGCGCCGAAGCCGGCGACGCCGGCAGCGCCCGTTGCTCCGGCACCCGCGGAAGCCGCGGCGACACCGCCCGTGGGCGCTGACGGAACCACGCGGAAGAAGCCCGGACGCAAGAAGTTCGTCCTCGCCGCCGCGCTCCTCGCCGCTCTCTCGGGTGGCGCCTATTTCGGCCACTTCTATTGGACCGAGGGACGGTTCCTCGTCAGCACGGATGACGCCTATGTCGGCGCCGACATGTCGATCGTCTCGCCGAAGATCACCGGCTATGTCGAGTCGGTGCCGGTCGAGGAGAACCAGGTCGTCCGCGCCGGCCAGCCGCTGGTCGTGATCGATGCCGGCGATTTCGAGCTGGCGCTCGAGACGGCCGAGGCGAAAATCGCGACCCAGCACGCCTCGATCGAACGCATCGCCGCGCAACGCGACGCCGCCGAAGCCCAGCTCGGCGAGGCCTCGGCCTCGCGGGCGGCGGTCGCGGTCGCCCTGGACAAGGCCGAACTCGACCTGTCGCGCGCCAGCGACCTCGTGAAGTCGGGCGCCGGCACCAAGGCCGGTCGCGACACCGCGCAGAGCACCCGCGACTCGGCCGCCGCCAACATTGCCGGTGCCGATGCCACGATCGCGGCGGCACGCGCCAACGTCGCCGTGCTCGACGCGCAGCGCAAGGAGGCCGAGCGCACCGTGCGCGAGCTCGAGATCGCCCGCGACCAGGCGAAGCGCGACCTGACCTTCACCACCATCAACGCCCCCTATGACGGCGTCGTCGGCAATCTCTCGGTCGAGCCCGGCGACCTCGTCTCGTCCGGCAAGCGCCTCGCCGCCGTCGTGCCCGTGAACAAGGCCTATATCGACGCGAACTTCAAGGAGACGCAGCTCGGCGACCTCGTTCCCGGCCAGAAGGTCCGCATCGAGCTCGACTCCGCGCCGGGCCAGGAGTTCGAGGGCACGATCACCAGCCTGTCGCCCGCCTCCGGCTCCGTGTTCTCGCTGCTGCCTTCGGACAATGCGACCGGCAACTTCACGAAGGTGGTGCAGCGCGTGCCCGTGCGCATCGCGATCGACGACGCGGAACGGTTCGCCGGTACCTTCCGGCCGGGTCTGTCGGCGGAAGTGGCGGTCGACATCCGCACCGTCCCCGTGACGACGGCCCAGCGCGTCGACCCATAAGGCCGGCCCGAAAGCAGGCCCACAGGCCGGCAAAGGCGGCGGGCGTCGCGTCCGTCGGGTGCCGAGCCGTCGCTATTGCGCGCCTCTGAGGGCGCGATCCTGTCTACCGGCTGAAGGCCAACGCCATGTCGTCCACCACCGCCTCTGCCAGCCTGCCGGCAGCCCCCGCCAGCGACGCCGTCCCCTTGCGCAAGATGCTGGCCTTCATCGCCATGGTCTTCGGCATGTTCATGGCGATTCTCGACATCCAGATCGTCTCGGCCTCGCTGTCGGAGATCCAGGCCGGCCTGTCCGCATCCTCGGACGAGATTCCCTGGGTCCAGACGGCCTACCTCATTGCCGAAGTGATCATGATTCCGCTGTCGGGCTTCCTCGGGCGGATGTTGTCGACGCGCGTGCTCTTCACCGTCTCGGCCGTCGGCTTCACCCTGGCATCGGCGCTGTGTGCGACGGCGACGAACATCGACCAGATGATCGTCTACCGCGCCATCCAGGGCTTTATCGGCGGCGGCATGATCCCGAGCGTCTTCGCGGCGGCCTATACCGTCTTCCCGCCGTCCAAGCGCTCCATCGTCTCGCCGATGATCGGCCTCGTGGCGACGCTCGCCCCGACCGTCGGGCCGACCGTCGGCGGCTATCTCAGCCATGCCTTCTCCTGGCACTGGCTGTTCCTCGTCAACGTGCCGCCCGGGATCATCGTCGCCATCGCGGTGTGGAACCTCGTCGATTTCGACGAGCCGGACCTGTCGCTGTTCTCGAAGTTCGACTGGTGGGGCCTCGCCGGCATGGCCTCCTTTCTCGGCTCGCTCGAATACGTGCTGGAAGAGGGGCCCTTGAACGACTGGTTCGAGGACACCACGATCACCATCGCCGCGGTCGTAATGGTGGTCGGCGCCGTGTTGTTCTTCTACCGCGCCTTCACCGCCAAGGAGCCGATCGTCGACCTCTCGGCCTTCGCCAACCGCAACTTCGCCTTCGGCTCGCTGTTCTCCTTCGTCATGGGCATCGGCCTCTATGGCCTCACCTATCTCTATCCGGTCTATCTCGCGCGCATCCGCGGCTATGATTCGCTGGCGATCGGCCAGACGATGTTCGTCTCGGGCCTCACCATGTTCTTCATGGCGCCGGTCTCCGGCATCCTGTCGGGCAAGATGGATCCGCGCATCATGATGGCCTTCGGCTTCTCGGCCTTTGCGCTCGGCACCTACATGATGACGGGCCTGACGCACGATTGGGATTTCTGGGACCTCTTCATCCCGCAGATCCTGCGCGGCATCGGGCTGATGATGGCGATGATCCCGATCAACAACATCGCGCTCGGAACACTCTCGCCGGCGAAGATGAAGGGCGGATCGGGCCTCTACAACCTGACGCGCAATCTCGGCGGCGCCGTGGGCCTTGCCATCATCAACACCCTCCTCACCAATCGCGAGGCGATGCACTACGAGCGGCTGGCCGAATCCGTGCGCTGGGGCCGGGGCGTCGTCGAGGACCGGATGGCCGACATGGCGGCATCGATGAACGCCCATGGCCTCGACGGAAGCCGGACGGCGATCAGCCAGATGGTCAGCATCGTCAACCGCGAAGCCCAGGTGATGTCGTTCGGCGACGTCTTCCTCTTCCTGACGATCCTATTCGCGGCGCTCGTTCTCCTGTCGGTGTTCATCCAGAAACCGGCCTCGGGCGTGAAGGTCGAGGCGCACTGACGGCAGAAGTTGATTATCCGCCCGGGGGCAGGAACCGCTGCCGGATCCGCGCCTCGATCCGCTCGCGCACGTCGCGATAGGCGTCGAGGATCTGCTCGCGGCTGCCGGTGACGACGGAGGGATCGGGCATCGGCCAGAACTCGACCGCGACCGCCTGCGACCCCGTCGCATCCAGCACCGTGTGGTGCGCTTCCGGCGCCATCGTCACGATCAGGTCGAAATAGCTGTCGGCAAGATCGGTGAACCCCTGCGGTCGCCGGTCGCCGAGGCTGAGCTGGCGTTCGGTGAGGACCGTGTCGACGAAGGGGTCGCGGTTGCCGCTTCTGACGCCCGCCGAGACGATGTAGGTCCCGCGCGGCAAGAGCGAGCGGGCGATCGCTTCGGCCATCGGAGAGCGGATGGCGTTCATGCCACACACGAACAGCACCGACGTGACCGGCGACTCGTCGGTGGGGCCGGTTGCGCCGGGGGGCGGGGCGGGGTCCTCGCTCATCCCCTGAGATCGACGAGAACGCGCGGCATGCCAGTGGCTGCGACCGCGAGGGAAAGGGGACAGGCGCCCGCCTCCATCGTCAGTTCCGCCAATGCAGGACGCAGATGAGGGTGAACAGCCGGCGGGCGGTGTCGAGGTCGAGGTCGATCTTGCCGGCGAGGCGTTCCCGAAGAGTTTCCGAGCCGTCGTTGTGGATGCCGCGCCGGCCCATGTCGATCGCCTCGATCTGCGAGGGCGTAGCCGAGCGGATCGCCTCGTAATAGCTGTCGCAGATCAGGAAATAGTCGCGGATGATGCGCTTCAGCGGCGTCAGCGACAGGATATGCGTGACGACGGCGGTGTCCGCCTCGTCACGGATGTCGAAGACGAGGCGCTTGTCGATCAAGGACAGTTTCAGACGGAAGCGGCCTTCAGGCAGACCGCTCGGCTGGAACCGGTTCTCCTCGATCAGGTCGAAGATCGCCACGGCCCGCTCGTGCTCGATGTCGGGCGTCGCCCGCCCGATGGTCTCGTCGAGATCGATCGCTATCAGCCGCGAGGAGCCTTGCGTCATCGCGTCCTCACAGGTTCAGGCGGATGGCGACGGAGCGGCCGTGCGCGTCGAGGCCTTCGACTCGCGCCAGCTCGATCGCCGCGGGCCCGAGAAGCCGCAGCTGGTCGACGCCGAGCTTCAGGATCGAGGTGCGCTTGACGAAATCCAGCACCGACAGGCCGGAAGAGAAACGCGCCGAGCGGGAAGTCGGCAGCACGTGGTTGGAGCCGCCGACATAGTCGCCGATGACTTCCGGCGTATGCCGCCCGAGAAAGACCGCCCCGGCATTGCGGATCCGCGCGAACAACGCTTCGGGATCCTCGACCGCCAGTTCCAGATGCTCGGCGGCGATGCGGTCGGCAAGGGGCGCAGATTGGGCGAGATCGCCGACGACGATCACCGCGCCGAAATCGCGCCAGCTCGCCGCGGCGGTCTCGCGCCGCGACAGGCGGGTGAGCTGCCGCTCGACCGCCGCTTCGACCGCGTCGGCAAAGCCCGCATCGTCGGTGATCAGGATCGATTGCGCCGCGGCATCGTGCTCGGCCTGCGCCAGGAGGTCGGCGGCGATCCAGTCGGGATCGTTGCCGCCATCGGCGATGACGAGGACTTCCGAGGGACCCGCGATCATGTCGATGCCGACGATACCGAAGACCCGGCGCTTGGCCGCGGCGACATAGGCATTGCCAGGCCCGACGATCTTCGCCACCGGCCGGATCGTCGCCGTGCCATAGGCAAGTGCCGCGATCGCCTGCGCGCCGCCGACGCGGTAGATCTCGTCGATGCCGGCGATGCGCGCGGCGGCCAGCACCAGGGGATTGAGTTCGCCCTTCTGCGCCGGCACCACCATGGCGATGCGCTCGACGCCGGCGACCTTGGCCGGCACGGCGTTCATCAGGACCGAAGAGGGATAGCTCGCGGCGCCGCCGGGAACATAGAGGCCGACCGATTCCACCGCCGTCCAGCGACTGCCGAGCTCGGCGCCGATGGCGTCGGTGTAACGGTCGTCGGCGGGGCGCTGGCGTTCGTGGTGGCTGGTGATGCGGCGATGCGCCAGTTCCAGCGCTTCGAGCGTCTGCCGGGCGGTCGCGCCGTAGGCGGCTTCGATCTCGTCGCGGCCGACGCGCAGGGTCTCCGGCGTCAGCGACAGGCCGTCGAACCGCCGCGTCAGGTCGATCAGCGCCGCGTCGCCGGACTGGCGAACCTTGCCGATGATGTCGCGCACGACGGCATCGACGTCGGCCGATACCTCCCGTTTGGTCGCCAGCAGCGCCTCGAAGCGGGCCTCGAAATCATCTGTGGCGGCATTCAGCCTGACCGGCACCAGCATTCTCCCAGCGGCATGTTCCGACACCTTCGGTGTCGTCAGCGCCGGAAGGGGGCGTGACGACTACCGCTTGTCCGGCTTGTCGTGATCGGGACGCGCTCCCGTCGACCAGGCCGGGCCGAGGTCGGCAAGACGCGCCTCGACGCATTCGACGTCGAGCCTTATCGCGGACCCGCCGGCAAACACAAGCTCGATCGATCCGGAGGGCAATTCGCCCGGGACGAAGCGCATGGCGAGCAGTGCCAGCACCTGGTCTTTCGCTGCCGAATCGACGCCGATCTTCTGGACGGTGGAAACCCGGGAGAAGCTGAGAACGGCCTGCCTTCGCTCGTATTCCCGGCGACGGAAAAGGCTGAAGCGCGAATGGCCCCCGGCCTTCTCCCAGACGAAGCGGTTCATCGCCAGGACGAACCGCTGCTCGCGCGGCAGGAACTGCAGGTCGTCGATCCTCAAAACCGCGTCCTGGCAGTGGGCCGAGAGGATGGCGAGATCGTCCGCGTCGACGGCGTCGAGGCGCAGGAGGTCCATGAGAAGCTTTCCGATCAGCGGTGGGGTCGACGCCGTGATCTAGGCCGCCGGCGACCCTTGCCAAGGCCGCAGGCTGTCATGGGCAGAGGTCACGGCGCAATGCGGAATTTCGCCAGCAGCCGCAAGCCGACGATCGCGATCCAGGTTACCATCCAGACCGGATCGGCGCGTTTGAACAGGTAGCTCTCCAGAAACGAATTCAGAAGGCAGAAGGCGAGCACCATCAGGAAGAAATCCGCCAGGCGGCCGTTTTCGGGCGAGGGGCGGCAGTTCAGGTAATCCTTGAACGGCAGGATCACGAGGAGGAGGCTTGCCGGCAGCAGCGCGGGCCACCCGAGCGCGATGGCGATGTCGAGATAGCCCGAATGCGAGTTGACGATCCCGCGCGGGTCCCAGGACAGCTCGAACGGCACCTCGGCGGACGTGATGTGTTCGCTCAGCCAGAACGATTCAAAGCCCCAGCCGGTCCATTGCTGCGCCTGCATCTGGTCGAGGGCGAAGCGCCAGAGGTCCATGCGCCCGGTAAAGGTCGTTCCCGGCAGGATCGCCTGCAGGATGCCGTCGAGAAACGGCGAGAGGACTGTTCCGATGGTCATCAGCGCCATCGAGACGATGGCGATGGACAGGATCAGGATCGGCAGCACCCGGCCGCCGAAGATGCGCGACCCGACGACGAGAAAGGCGACGATCGGCACCAGCGCGGCGGACGTCTTGGACCCGGTCGCATAGACGAAGACGCCGGCAAGGACGGCGATCAGCCAGCCCCAGCCGCGATCGCCGCTGCGGATGAGATAGACGCCGGCGAAGAACAGCGCCGCCATGATGGGGCCGGCGATGTTCTTGTGCGCGTAGATGCCGCGCCAGAGGCCCGCATGCTGCGGCTCGTCGCCGCCCGCCCCGTGGATGGCGACGTCCGGCAGCAGCACGACGCCGACATAGGACAGGCCGAGCACGGTCAGCGCGGCCATGGTCAGGACCAGCCTGAAGGCGCGCTCGTTGGGCGGCAGGCACACGACGGCCGTCGCCGCGACCATGGCAAGGAGCGAGAAGGCGACGGCCCGGAGCGCGGCGTCCGGCGTCGCCGACTGGGTGACGGAAAAGACCATCCACCCCGCCATCACGAGCCAGGTCGGTCGCAACAGGGCAAAGACGACGCGCTGGTTCGAGAACAGGGCGTGCGAGACTAGCGCCAGCAGGCCGAGGCCGCCGAAGCCGATCTGGTTGACGAGGTTGCCCGAGCTTGCCGTGCTGTCCGATTCGGCCACGAAGGGCGTGAAGGAAACGAGCAGCGCGACGAGGATCGCGGCCGCAATTCCTGACTGAACGGCTTGGACGGCCTGTTGCTGGGGCGACAGGTCAGTTCTGTTCGGGGCGGCGATACTGTTCATTGACCTTGCCGAATTCCGCCATCAGGCGGCCGATCGCGACGTGGATGGGATAGAGGCCGATCACCGGAGAGCTCGTCCTCAGAGCCAGCCGCAGAAAGCGCCAGGGCGACAAGGCCAGCATTGCAAGGCTCTTTGCCAGGATCCGCAACCGGCCGGCGGGACTTCCATCGGCCCGCCGCTCGATCAGCGTGGAAATCGCGCCATTGCGCAGTCCGCGGGCCTGGAGCCAGGAATACTCCGTCCGCCGCGCCGGCGTCGTCTCGAAGACTGCCGCTTCCTGGCACCAGGCGAAACGGAAGCCGCGGCGCTTGCAGCGGGCGTAGAAGTCGCTGTCGCCGCCACCGATGAAATTGAACGACAGGTCGAGGAAGGGGGGACCCATCGCCTCGAGTACCCGGCGCCGGATCAGGACATTGCCCGAGGAGTAGAGGATCGGCACGGTCCCGGTGCGGGAGTAGTGCGAGGTGAAGACCGGATGGCGGCCGTAGCTTTCGGTGGCGCCGCTCTCGAACACAGGGCGCTGCGGCGCCCCGACGAAATCGGCGCCTTCGGCTTCCGCCGTCGCCACCAGCCTGTCGATCCAGTCCTCGGCGGCCCATTCGTCGTCGTCGATGACGAGAAGGTATTCCATCGCCGGAAATCGCGCGAGGGCGGTGAGCCAGCCTGCATTGTAGGCGGCGCAGTTGCCGCGCTCGTGTGCGATCAGCACGATTCCGTCGAGCGTCCCGGCGGCAAGGATCGGGCCGGCCGCGGCAAGTCCCTCGCGCCCCTCGGCGTCGTTCTCCATGACGATCACCGCAAAGCGTCGCGTCGTCTTCTGGGCGGCGAGCGAGGCGAGGGTCTTCCTGAGATGATCGGGCCTGCGGAAGGTCGGCAGCGTCACCACGACGCGGTGCGGCGGTGGTTCGCCACCCGGCGCGAGGCAGGGCGAGACGGTTTCGATCGTGATGGACTCGTTCATTCCCGTTCCAGCCCCGATGACACTTCAGTCGCCCGTGCGCATTGCACCCTAAAATCATGAAGAGCGACTGAACGTCCCGAAATGCGCGTGCACGAAGACGTGTCGCGTTTTCCGGGCTCGCTTAGCGTATTTGAAACCCGCGTCTGGCATCTTCGGTGGCTGACATGGCCGTCTCGGTTGGAGCCGATGCATCTTCTCTTCATCAGTTCCCTTCTGCCGGACGGCGATGCCGCTTCCGGTTTCGAGCTCGCCAACCGGGCGATCGTCGATGAATATCGCCGCCAGGGTGTCCGGCTGACATTGGCCGGCTTTCGCCGCCCGGGCTCCCGTCCCGCCGGCGAGGACGAGATCGACCTCGGTGAAATGGCCATCGAAAACGCGGCCGTGGGCGGCCGACGCAAACTCGCCTGGCTGGCGCGCGCTTTTTCTGCCGGCCTGCCGGTCTCGGCGGCCAAGCTTGCCGTCCTCGATCCGACGGTCCTGCGCGCAAAACTCGCGCGGGCCGGCGAGGTCGACGGCTACGTCTTGAACTCGATCCAGATGCCGACCGCCTATCCCTTCCTCTCGGCGGAAAGACCCTCCATCTTCATTGCTCACAATGTCGAGCATCTCTCGGCCGAGGAAAATGCGAGAAATGCCCGCTCCCCGGCCGCGCGCTTCCTCTACCGCCGAGAGGCGCGCCTTCTGGCGGTCGCCGAGCGGCGCATCTGCCGCCGGGCCGCGGTGATCCACACGCTCAGCCGGGAGGACCAGCGTCTTCTCGGCCTGGCGCAAAATCCGAGCTGTCATCCGCTGGCGCTGTCGATCGGTCGGCCGACCCTTCCCGATGCGGGGTGCCGGACGCACGACATCGGCCTCATCGGTACCTGGAGTTGGGCGCCGAACCGGGTGGGCCTCGACTGGTTCGTCGAAAAGGTCGTGCCTCTCCTGCCGGACGATCTGCGGATAGCCATTGCCGGCCGCTTCGACGGCCCGCCACCCGCAGCTCCGGCCAATGTCCGCTTCGTCGGCCGTGTCGCCGACGCGCAGGCCTTCATCCAAGCCTCGCACGTCGTGGCCCTCGCGACGCGGGGCGGCACGGGCGTCCAGCTGAAGACGATCGAGACCTTCGAAGAGGGAATGCCGGCCGTGGCGACGCCGGGCGCGCTGCGCGGTGTCGATCACGTCCCCGAGAACGTTCGCGTCGCCGACGATTCGAAGGGCTTTGCCGCCGCCCTCGTGCAGATGGTGGCAGATGCGCAGGCCGGCAGGGTCCGGCGCGGCAACGGGTTTGCGTTCATGCTTGGACAGCGCCATGCGCTGTCGGCTGCGATCCGCCAGGGACTTGCCGACCTCACGCCCCTGCTCGCCCATGAGGCCGCGGGGCAGGCCCGCTCGGGCGCTCTGGCAGGCAGGATCGGCGACGCGGTGGTACCTCCCGGAGTGGCACGGGGATGACGGAACGGTTCGGCCACGTTTTTCCCCTGAGCCGCCTGTCGGTGCCGCACCTCGGGGACATCCGCCCGATCGGCGGCGTCGGCGTCACCCCGGCGCGGGGCGACGAGGTCGCGTGCCTCATCGCGGCGCGGCTTGATGCCGGCGTGTTCACCAAGGTCGCATTCGTGAACGCGCACTGCATCAATCTCGCCTTCGAACACGAAGAATACCGCAGCGCGCTCGCCGATTTCCTGGTCCTGCCGGACGGGGTCGGAATCGACATCGCCTCGCAACTGCTCTTCGGTCAGCCGTTTCCGGAAAATCTCAACGGGACCGATCTCGTCCCTTTCCTGCTGGCCCAGTTGCGGCCTGGACTTCGCATCGGCCTGATCGGCGCGCAGCCCGGCGTTGCCGAAGCCGCCGCGGCGGGATTTGCGGCAGAGGCTCCGCAGCATGTCTATCTGCCGATCTCGCATGGCTATTTCGCCGAAGGTGCGGAGACCGACGCCGTTCTGGCCAAGACCCGCGTCCTTCGACCGGACATCGTTCTGGTCGCTCTCGGGGTGCCGCGCCAGGAACTGTTCATCGCGCGGCACATGACGCGGCGGGAGACGACGGTCGCGATCGCCGTCGGTGCGCTGTTGGACTTCAAGGCGGGCAGGGTGCCGCGTGCTCCGCCGCTCGTCCGGCATTTGCGTGCCGAATGGGTCTTCCGCCTCTGCGCCGAGCCCAAGCGTCTCTGGAAGCGCTACATCGTCGGCAATCCGCGGTTCCTCGCGCATATCCTGCGCGAAAGGAGGCGGCGCTCGGCCGCCGATTCCCTCTGACCTCCTCAGCCGGAGCCCGTCCCCTGGAAACCGCCATCCTGCCCTCGGCCATCGTCACGGCCAGCTATCGCGGCGACTTCGAGCGCTGCAGGCTTCTGTGCGACAGCATCGATGCGCGCGTTGCCGGAATCACGCGGCATGTCATCCTGGTCGAGGCGGCCGACATGGCGCTGTTTCGCCCGCTTGCCGGGCCGCGGCGCGAGATCGTCTGCGAACGCGACCTCCTGCCGTTCTGGCTGAAACCCTTTCCCGACCCCTTGAGCCTTGGACGTCGCCGCATCTGGCTGTCGCCGAAGGGGCTTCCCCTGCGCGGCTGGCACGTGCAGCAGCTGCGCCGCATCGCCATGGCGGCCACCATGCCCGAAGCGGTGATGATCTCCTGCGATTCCGACATCGTCTTCGTCAAGCCGTTCGACGCCGCCAGCCTGCAGCAGGGCGGCGCCGTCGCGTTCCACCGCGTGGCCGACGCCTTTTCCGCCCTGCGCGAACCGGCGCTCGGCGAACATCGCGCCTGGTCGGCAAAGGCCGGGGCGCTTCTCGGCATCCCGCACGGCCAGGCGAGCGACACGGGCTATATCGCCACCCTCATCGCCTGGCGGACCGATACGGCGCGCCAGATGGTGGCGCGGATCGAGTCGGTCGGGCAGCGGCCCTATATGGCGAGCCTTGCCGCCACGCGGTGCCTGTCTGAATGCACCATATACGGCCGTTTCGTCGACGAGGTGGAAGGCCGCCCGGACCGCCATGCCCCCTCGCAGCGCAACCTCTGCCGAATCTACTGGAGCGGCGAGGCGATGACCGAGGCCGAGATCGAGGGCTTCGCCGCGACCATGGAGCCCGATCAGGTCGCGGTCGGCATCCAGTCCTTCACCGGCACCGGCACCGGGCTCATTCGCCGGGCTGCGGGGCTGGCCTGATCGTTTCGTCCGGTCGCTGCCGACCGTGCCAGTCGAACGCGGTATAGGATGCGACGGCCGAAACCATCCAGAGTCCGGCAAACAGGGCGTTCATCCCGGTGATCCAGGCGGTGCTGCCGTCATCGGCATGGCGAAGCAACAGGACGAGAAGCCCCGCCTTGATCATCCCGACGAGAGCCAGGATCAGCGCCCGCACCGTCGTCTTGCCGCGGGCGTAGAGAAGCTCGCTCTGGAACTCCACGAGGTTGCGGAAGGCCGGCACGAGGAGCGCCAACAGGACGAGCGGCGCGGCGTCGGCGACGTTGCGACCGAGGGCGTTCGGGAAGATCGCGAGGAACCCGCCGAGGAAGGCAAGGCCCGCGACAGAGACGGCCGCGATTCCCGCCTCCAGCGAGAGGCGAAAGCGCCAGGAAGAGAGCCACTGCGGCGCCTTCATCAGCTTCTGCACGACCATGGTGTTGAAGGCGCGGATGGGCATGGCGGTCAGGTCGACGAGACGCATCAGGATCGCGTACAGACCGGCGATATGCGGGCCGCCGATCGACAGGACCAGGAGCTTGTCGAGCTCGGACTGGAGATAGAAGATGATCTCGGCGCTGGCGACCGAGACGCTGTCGCGCCACTGTCCCCAGTAGAGCGCCGGCGCGAACCGCAGCCGCACCCGCGGATAGAAGAAGACGATCGCCGCAGCCATCGCCAGCGCGTTGGCGCCCATGTAGGCGATCGCCCAGGCGAGGAGCGAGTGATCGGAAAAGACGGCGAACGCCACCGCGGCTACCGCGCGGATGGCCGAGCCGAGGATGGCGAGGATGGCGGCCCGGCCGAAACGGCCAAGACCGTTGTTGACGATGCACACGACCTCCAGCACGCGCCAGCACAGGACCTCGGCGACGACCACGGCCGCGAAGGCAGCCATGCTCATCTCGCCGCTGAAGAAGGCGGCGTAGAAGCCGGCGGCCGCCAGCCCGACGACGGGGAGCGAGGCGAGGAGAGCGGCAAGGAACCCCGCGGTATAGGCACCGACCAGCCTCGGCCGGCCGGTCGCGACGCGGTAGAGCGGCGAGACGAACCCGAAGGCGGCGATCCGCGAGAGGACGACGCCCGTCGCCGACGCCGCGGCGAAAAGGCCGAAGTCGGACAGCGACAGGGCATTGGCGACCGAGACGAAATACCCGAGAGACAGGACGAGACGCCCGAGCGATCCCCCCATCAGATGCGCATAGGCCGTGACAAGGCCGATATTGCCTCTAAGCTTGGCTCGCAAAGCCTCGACCTGCAGCATCATCGGTCCTCGAGCGAGAAGAACATGGGTAGAGAAGACAGTCGCGGCGATCGCGGGCACTTCACGGGCAACCCAAAACAGGCGGCTCCGGGTCACAGTATAGGCGCGGCGCGATTAACGCGGCGTTCGCTGCTGCGCGCCGCCGCCGCAACGGCGGCCGTTGTGCCCTTCGGATCCGCCCATGCCGCGGGAAAGCCTGTCCCCTTCGGCGGCGCCATCCAGATCGAGTATCTCGACAGCGACCCCGCCTACGCCAAGGCTTTCCTCGATCATTGCGACATCATCATGCCGATGAACGAGCTGAAGTTCTCGAGCCTTCACCCGGCGCGCGAGGCGTTCAACTTCGCCCCCGCCGATCGCCTCGTCGACCTCGCGACGACGAACGGCCGGCGTTCGCGCGGCCATACGCATGTCTGGTGGAACGCGCTGCCCGCCTGGCTGCAGGCGATTACCGACCCGGCCGAGGCCGAGCGGGTGCTGGTCGAGCATATCGAGACGGTGATGGACCGGTATCGCGGCCGACTGGACAGCTGGGATGTCGTCAACGAGGTCATCGCACACGATCCGACGGAAGAAGGTGTCATGCGTGACAGCTACTGGATGCGGATTCTCGGCCCGCGCCACGTTCCCGTCGCCTTCGCCGCCGCGGCCCGCGCCGACCCTTCGGCGCGGCTGATCCTCAACGACTACGACCTCGAATTTGCCGGCGACCGCTACGATCGTCGACGCGCCATCGTCCTCGAAATGGTCCGGCAGCTGCAGGATGCCGGCATCCGTATCGATGGCGTCGGCATCCAGGGTCATCTCTACGCCGACCTGAAGATCGACATCCCGGCGCTTGCCCGTTTCGGCGAGGCGCTGAAATCCCTCGGTCTTTCGCTGCTGATCAGCGAACTTGACGTGATCGACTGGAACATCAGGGGTGGGCCCGACGAGCAGGATGCGGCGGCCCTGATCATCGTCGGCGATCTGCTCGAAGGGGTGTTCGCATCCGGCCGCCCCGAAGCCGTCATCACCTGGGGGATCACCGATCGCTACAGCTGGATTCCCGATGTCATGCCGCGTCGAGACGGCAAGCCGTCGCGACCCTTGCCCCTCGATGCGCAATACCGGCCCAAACCCTGGTTCGAAATGGTTCGCCGCCGGCTTGCCTGACGGACGCGCCGATCGCCTCACTGTGATCGGCACGACGTCCTGCAGCCATTAACAAGTTATTATCCATCGTATCGCATTGTCCTTCTCATAGCGTGATCGTTCGGTGCCATGTTCAATTCCGACGCAACAAGGGTGAGGGCTTTGGAGGCTGCGGGCGCGGAAACGCTACCAGCGGCTGGCGCCGGCGCGCCAGTGACCGAGGACCGTCGCCGGTCGTCTCGGGGACCGGTGATCGATCCGGTCTATGTCGCCAAGGCTGTCTGGAACTCCAAACTTCTGATCGTCGCCACGACGATCATCGGCATCGTCGCGGCAGTGAGCATCGCCGTGTCAACGCCGAAGCAATACACGGCGACGACGCAGATCCTGATGGACCCGCGCGATCTCAAGGTCGTCGCCAACGAGATCACGCCCAACGGCCTGCCGTCGGAGGGCACGCTGGCCCTGATCGAGAGCCAGACCTCGGTGATCATGTCGAGCAATGTCCTGTCGCGGGTCATCGCCATGGCGGGTCTCGAATCCGATCCGGAGTTCAACGGTGAATCGACGGACGGGCTGGCAGCCCTGCTGCCAGCCGGTCTGGCCCGTGTCTTCGGCGGTTCGAATGCCGCACAGGGTGGTCCCGAATATCAGACGCTCGATCGCCTCCGGCGGGCGCTCACCGTCGGGCGGGAAAGCAAGAGCTTCGTCATCAACCTCTCGGTCGAAACGAAGGATCCCGACAAGTCGGCCCGGCTCGCCAACATCATCTCGGACGTCTTCATCGCCGAGCAGGGCCGGGTGCAGTCCGACACGGCCCGCCGCGCCACCGACGCCCTGTCGTCTCGCCTTGCGGAGCTGCGCCAGAGCGTCGTGACGGCCGAGGGTGCCGTCGAGGACTACAAGAGCCGGAACGCCCTGATCGGCGTCGGCGGCAGGCTCGTCGACGACGAATACATCACCCGGATCAACGATCAGCTTGCGCGGGCCAGAGGCGATATCACCGCGCTCAGGGTCAAGGCCGATTCGATGCGGACGGCCAGCGTCGAGGACGTGGTGCGCGGCACGCTGCCGGAGGAGCTGGCTTCCGAGGCCCTGGTGCGCCTGCGCCAGACCTATGCCGATCTCGCGCAGCAGGAGGCAGTACTCGGGACCAAGCTTGGACCGCGCCATCCCCAGCGCATTGCGAGCGAAGGGGCGCTTGTCGCCTCCCGCCAGGCCATCGCCGGGGAACTGAAACGCATCGTCGCAGCTGCACAGACCGAACTGGCCCGCGCCGAAGCAACGGAACGCGACCTCACCCAGCAGATCGACGAGTTGAAGGACAAGCAGGTCACGACCAGCGGCGCCTTCGTCAAGCTGCGCGAACTGGAGCGCGAGGTCGACGCCTCCCGGGCGGTCTACGAGGCCTTCCTCCTCCGGGCGCGCGAGACCAGCGAGCAGGAAAGCCTGAACACGGCCAATGTCCGCGTGATCTCCGAAGCGACGCCGCCGCTCCTGCCCAGCAGCATGTCGCGCAAGACTGTGGTGCTCGCCGGCGGCATGCTGGGCTTCATCGCGGGAGTCGGCATCGCCGGGGCGCTGGCCATGCAGCGTCTCCTGCGTGCCGTCTTTGCCGATCGGCGGCGCAAGCGCACGGCACGATGGGGAGACGACAGCCCCCGGACACCCCCGGGCCCGACGGGAAGGGGCCCGGCATCGGACTTCGCACCCGGCGGCTCAGCCACGACGGGTGCATCGGCGGCAATCCCCGTCGTCTCCGCCATGCCCACGTTCCCCGACGAGGCGCTTCCGCCACCAGCTGCCGCCTCATCGGCATCGCAGGCCGCCGTCCCCCTCGCCGACGACCGCCCCGGGATGCCGGACGCGCGGAGCGAGAGCCCCGCTGTGAGCGCCGGGTATGACGCCGAGCCGATCCTGCCTCCCGGCGGCGCGGGAGAGGGCGGATCTTTCGACGATCCGCGCCGCGTCCCCATGACAGGATGGACGGACGGTGCCGACACTGCTGCGGAAAACGCAGCACGTTCCCCGGGACTGTCGGTTCCCGTGACAGAGGGTACGGCAACCCGCATCGGGGACCATGGGATGGGCATGGGGTTGACGCTTGCCGAGGTCGGCCGGGCCGCTTCCCCGGAAGTCCGCCACCGGGTCTCGCTGCGCGAAAGGGTTCGCGCCATCGCCGAATCGGATGCCTGCCAGCAGGAGCACCGGGACGCAGCCGTCCCGGCCCTGGATCCGGCGGTGGCAACGCTGCGCGACGACATACAGACCGTCAAGCAGGCGATTGCGGACATAAGGCGCCGTCGCGGTCTTTCGAGCGAGAAGTGATTTCTCGGACCCTTCCCTACGGACGAGGCGGTTCACTCTCGACCCCGTCAGACAGCTGACCCTGTCAGACAGCGCCCTCGGCCAGCTAAGAATGGCCCGCCGCGGCGTCATGCGCCTCTGAAAGTTCTCGGAGCCCCATCGAACCGGCCGCTGCGGCGCAAGAGGGTTCAGTCGGCAAGCACCCGTTGCGAGGGGAAGGCGATCTCGACCAACGTTCCTTCGCCGGGAGCCGAACTGATCGCAAAATTCGCCCGGTTGGCCTCGACCATGGCCTTGGTCAGCGGCAGGCCGAGCCCCGTTCCCTCTCCGCGTGTGGCGCCGGGCGGGTGTACCTGCTGGAAGGGCGTCAAGGCGATTTCGATCTCGTGCTCGGACATGCCGATACCCGAATCGCGGAATCGCAGCAGCACCTCGCCATCGGCGGTATAGGTCGTCGAGGCGATGATCTGGCCGCCCGCCGGGGTGAAGCGGATGGCGTTGGCGATGAGGTTCAGCGCGATCTGCCGCATCGTCCGGCGGTCGGCGACGACCGGCGGCACCGAGGAAGGCAGGTTCGAGCGGACGATCACGCGTTCGCGGTTTGCCTGCGGCTGCATCAGCGACACGACTTCTGAAATCACCTCGTTCAGCGACACCGCCTCGAAGGCGAGATCGAGCCTGCCCGCCTCGATCTTCGAGATGTCGAGGAGGTCGTTGACGAGGTCGAGCACGTGATGGCCCGAGCGCTTGATGTCGCCGAGATATTCTATGTAGCGCTCGTTGCCGATCGGCCCGAAGCACTCGGACGCCATGACGTCGGCAAAGCCGATGATGGCGTTCAGCGGCGTGCGCAATTCATGGCTGATATTGGCGAGGAACCGGCTCTTGTGAAGGCTCGCCGCCTCCGCCTGGCGGCGGGCGTTGACGAGGTCTTCCTCGATGCGTTTCCAGTGCGCGATGTCGCGAATGACGACGCACCAGCCGCGCTCGCCCGAGAGCCGGCCGATGGTGATGAAGAGCGGAATAGAGCCACCCTGGGCGACGCGCCCGACCACCTCGCGACCGTCGTTCAAGATGCCGGCGAGGCCGTCTTCCCGCAGCATGTCGAGATAGTCGAGCGTCGCCTTCTGGCTTTCCGGCGCAAACAGGCTGGAGAGATGCTGGCCCACGGAAACGTCCTCGCCGATGCCGAAGAGCGCATGCGCCGAGCCGTTCATCGCGCGGATGGTGCCGGCGGGATCGAGCAGCACGATCCCGTCCGTGGCGGTGTCGAGCACGGCCTGCAGCTCCTCGACCTGCTGTCGCAAGTCCGCGTCGGCGGGAGGCGAGGGGCGCTCGGGCGCCGTCACGGCGGCGATCTCGCGCGGCGATGGTGAAAACGACATCAACAGGCAGGAGCGGCCGCCAAACGTGACGCGCTGCATGTGGACGCGCACGTCCGAGATCTGGCCATTCGAGCGGCGGATGGCGAGTTCGCCTTGCCTGTTCGCTTCCGCAGGCTCGGCAAACAGCGCGTCGAGGCCGCCCGCCGCCTCCAGGATGCCGAGCGCCGCGTAGCCGGTGAGATCCTCGAACTCCCGGTTGGCATAGATGAGCGTCTCGTTCATCTGGACCAGCACGGGAAGCGGCAGGGTGGCGAAAATGGCCTCGAGCTCGGCCGCCACCGCCTGCGCAGTCGACTCGGAGCCGTCGCCTGCATCGTCGGTCGCTTCCGTCAGCTCATCCCGGACGTCGGCTGTGCCGGAAGGCGCATCTGCTTCAGTCACCACCCCGCCTGCATTTTCGGCAAGCTGAAAAGACGAAGATCCTCGCCCGTCCTCTGCGTCTGTTGGGACGTCGGTCTTTCCCGACCGATGGGAGAGGGCGTCCCTGTCGGGCGCTGCGGCATCCCCGGCATGGAGGGACTCGATCTCTGTTTCCGGCTCTCCGACAACCGACTCGTCTGGCTCGGCCGACGGGCTGACGGGTGCCGACTGGAGCGGCGTCTTCGCTTCGTCGCCGACGACGTCGAGCTCGGCCGGTGCCGGCAGGACATCGAGCGTGGTGGTCTCCGGCGGCGACGGCCTCGGGCGTTCGCGGCCAAGCGTCATGCCGATGGCGCGGAAGGCTGCCTCCTCGGCCAGGGACAGGCTGCCGTCGCGCGGGCGGCGCCTCTCTTCCAGTCGGATGACCTTCGGCGCGCCATCCTGCCGGCCATCGTCTGGCTGCGCGTCGCCGGTTTCGACAGGCGCGGGCGGTTCGACCCGCCGGCCGAAAGCTGCCGGCGAGGGCGCCTCGAAGGTCGTGAGGACGGGGCGGTCCTGCTGCCCTGAAGCTTCCTCGGCATCGCCGACGAGAATGGCGGGCTCATCGGGAATGGGCGGCGCGAAAGCGCTGACATCCGCAAGGATGAGGCCGATGCCGTCCGGGTCGGGAACCGATTCGTTCATGCGCACGATGCCGAAGCCGCGGAACCCGTCAAAACTGCGGTCGCGGGCGTAGACCGGTAGCGCCGCGAGGTCGACCGGGACCTTGCGATCGCTGGCCTCGACCGGCCAGAGGATGCTGCGGCCGGACCAGGTGTCGCGCCTCTCCAGCAGGCGCGAGATCTCGCCTGACAGGTCGAAGCCGAAAACGTCGGCGACCTCGCGAAAGCTGCGGCCGGCGACGTCCGCCGCGCGTGGCCCGACGGCCGCGGAAAATTCCGGGGTCAGGGAGCGGAACTTGCCGTCGCGATCGATCTGCCAGACGAAGCGGACCGGGGCGCCCGAAAAGCTCGGGGCAAAGCCCCGGCCGCCGAGGACGGGCTCGGCTGCTGCAGCGGGCAGGGCGTCGACGAGCGCAGCGTCGTCGTCTGCCGGATCGGACATGGTCAGATCTTCGTCGGCCACGCTCGACTCTTCACCCTCGCCCGAGACCGGATCGCCAGCCTCGCCAAACGGGCCGACGGTCGCCATTTCGACAGGACCGGGAGGCACGTCGTCCGGCGCATCGACCGCAAGGCTTTCGGGTTCATCCCTTTCGTCAGCCGTCGGGTACAGGTCCTCCTCGGCTGGCGCCTCGGCATCCTCGGTGGTGACCGCGTCGAGATCGCCGGCCCTTTCCGGCGCAATGTCCGGCACGACGACGGGCGCCTCACTCTCGACGGGTTGCGCGGTCTCGTCGCCGCCCCCGGCCCGGTCGTCGTTGGGACTGGCATCGTTGCCCGTGCCGATCTCTGCCGGCATCGGCTCGGAGGCACCCGGTTCCCGCGAGGGCGACGGCGTCTCGCTGTCCCCGGACGCTGACGGCTGCACGGCGACCGGCGCTCCCCAGAGAGACCTCAGGGGGCCTGCGCGGCGAATCGGATCTGCGCGCGCCTCGGGCAGGTCGGCGGCAAAGGGACGCGGCTGTTCAGGCGCGCCCTCGTCCGGCATTTCCGGCTCGATCGGGGTGGTTGCGTCGATGGTCGTGCCTCCCTCTGCCACATCGGCAGAAAGCGTCGCGTCACCCTCGGGTTCAGGCTTTCCCTCTTTCACCGGCAGGGTAGCAACGGGACTGCCCCAGGCCGAACGTCGCCGTGACGGGACGAGCGGCGTGGCTGCCGGCGCGAAACCGGGAGCGACCGCAGGGGGCGCGGCATCCTGTGTCTCGGCATCGCGCAACTCTGCCGGCGCTGCCGACTTCATCGCCTCCGGATCAATAGAGGGCGCGGTTTCCCGAGCCTCCTCGACCGAGGCTTCGGCGCTGGAAGAGGCCGGGTCCAAGGGGATCGTCGGGCCTTGAGCCTTGCTACCCTCTGGCGGCGACGGCGCATCCGCCGGACGCCAGGCGGGAGCAAGCCCGTCGGGCATGCCGCGGCTGTGCCAGCGCCGAACGATCGCACTCATGCTGGTGGCTGCCGGCGTTTCGGCGGACCCAGCCGCGATTTCGGCGGAGGCCGAACCGCCTGTCACGCCTTCCGAAACCGGGACCTCGCTCGCAGGAGCAGCCGCGGCGACCGGGGAGGCGTCCTCCGCCGCAGGGGCCTCGTGATCCGTCGCAGACGCCCACGACGACGTCGGCGGAAGCCGCTGCACGAGGACCAGACCTTCCGCCACCCTGGCCAAAGCGAGGCGGCCTTCGCTGCGGCTTTGCTGCGGCACGCCCGAAGCAATCAGGGCGGCGATCTCGGCGGCAAGGTCGGCGTCGCCTTCGGGCGCCGCGACGCCAGCCACCAGCGCACCGTCGCTGCCGTGGATGGCGGCGTGTTTGAGGCCGCTTTCGGCCAGCAGCCTTTCCGCCAGGGCTGCCACCGGCTGCGCCACCTTGCGCGGGGCCGCTGCCGCGAGGACGACGATCGTCATTCCCTCGGCGGTCTCGATGCGCTTCAGGTCGGCGACCAGGGGTTGGGCGGCAAGCCCCGTGGCCGGGCGCAGCAGCAATCGTGCCTCGCCGCGCGTTTCGATCAGCCGTGCCGTCGCCTTGATCTGTCGGCTCAGCCCGGATTTCGGTTCCAGAGGAGAGCCATCGCCGGAAAGGCCCAGCAGCGCGTGTCCCGCCTTGTTGGACCAGAGGACCTCGTCAAGCGTCACCGGCAACACGACAAGCCCATCGCCGGCCTCGTTGGCGCCGCGAAATTCCCCCAGCGTCATGATGTCGAGCGGTGAGAATCCTCTCGAAATGCTCATAGGGACCGATCCGATACAGAGGGACCAACCCTTTCCCGGGGTGGCGAGTGCTTAACGTCTCCTTAATAAGGCTCCGCGTCGGACATATCCAGAACCTTCGGCCCCGCTGCGGGGGCGGCTCGGAAAAGGGTTAACGGGAACGGCAAGGTCACTCGCTCCGCGGGTGATTATGTTGCATTGCACAATGGAATTTGCTATGGGATTGAGCAGGCGAACTGAGCGGTCGAGCGCCACGCGATAGACGACGGAGAAGTAACAAAAGACCGCAGGGAGATACGAAATGTCCAACACGAACACGAACAAGACGACTGAATCGATCAAGGCCGCCGCGGCCGAAGCCAAGAGCGGCGCCGAGGACATGATGGCCGGCGGGCAGAAAGCGACCCAGGACATGATGAACAGTGCGCAGAAGGCGACCCAGGACATGATGACCAGCGCGCAGTCGATGATGGGCATGGACCCCAGCAAGGTCACCGAGACTTTCCGCGCCCTGACGCAGAAGTCGATGGAGCAGTCGAAGGAAGCCTATTCCAGGATGAAGACGGCCGCCGACGAGGCGACCCGCGCGCTCGAGACGACGATGGAGCACGCCCATCAGGGTTCGCTGCAGCTGTCGAAGAAGGCGATCGACGCCATGCGCGGCAACGCCGAGTCTGCCTTCTCGCATCTGGAGAAGCTGATGGGCGCGAAATCCTTCGCCGAGGTCATCGAGATGCAGACCGGCTATGTCCGCAAGCAGATCGAGACCGCGACGGACCAGTCCAAGGACATGCAGGCGCTGTCGCAGTCGGTCGCGCAGGACATGATGAAGCCCGGCCGCGACGCCTTCCAGAAGGCCACCGACGCCGCCAAGCTCTGATCCCGGCGCATCCGCGCCGCTCGAAACGCCCATGAACAGCCCGAGCCGCGCCGGAAGGTCCGGCTCGGGCCTTTCGGCGGTTGGGCCGCCGGGTCCGGTTCGTTGGGTCCCGCCCTTCCGGCGGGCCGGTCCAGGAAGGCCTGGCCGCCGGAGCGCGCCTCAAATCGTCTCCCCCGCGCTTTATCCTTGCGCGGGAGGCCGAAAGAATTTATCTCCTCGCCTGGGCGCTCGCTGCGCCCCGCATGCGGTTGTAGCTCAGTTGGTTAGAGCGTTGGATTGTGGCTCCAGAGGTCGGCGGTTCGAACCCGCCCAACCGTACCATTAACTCACCAATAGTTTAGCGATGTGGTCCTTCGTCTCAGACGGCTTGACGCCGGACCGGGATGTGCACGCCGGCCGCGTTTACTCCTCCGCTAACGACGTCGGCATAGGCAAGCCGGATCGCTCCCCATGCCTATGTAGGGGGCAGCTGCCACAAGGCAGCGATGCCATCGCAAGTCGTCCTGGGTGAACCCTGCATCGCGCCTTCTCCATGCATCCAAACTCCCCAGCATACGTTGACCCGGCGAGACGGACCGTCGTTTTGACGGCCGCCATGTCGGCCGGGCCTTTTTTGAGGCTCGGCCCAATTCGGAGAAGAATGATGCAGATTCCCAAGGGAGCCACCGTTGCCGTCCTCGACGGCCAGAAGCTCAGCCTGTTCCACAACACCGGCGACGAGGCCAATCCGTCGCTGCAGGCGTCGCCGGTGCCGGCGATCAATACCGACAACAAGAGCGGTGGCGTCGGTCATCCCAGCAGTTCGGCCAATCCGGCCGACAGCCAGCAGGACGAAGACGGCTTTGCCGCCGGCATCGCCGATCTCCTGAACAAGCGTGCCATCGAAGGCAAGATGAAGGATCTCATCGTCGTCGCCGCGCCGCGCGCGCTGGGCGAACTTCGCAAGCACTATCACCAGAAGCTCAAGGACGTGCTTATCGGCGAATTGTCCAAGGATCTGACCGGGCATTCGAGCGACGACATCCAGAAGGCGATCGCCGCCGCCTGACGCGTCGAATTCGGAAAGACCGGGCGACCCGATCGGTACGGTCGGTCGCCCGTTTGCCCTCGGTGGTCGACAGCGCAAGAACGGCCGGCACGCCGGCACGTGATGCTGCGCCCGGGTCGCGCACTCCCTTGATGGTCCGGCGCGGCCAGGAAAGCCCCTTGCAGGGATGAGCTTCCGGGCCGTGGCTATCCGCGTCGGATGTGGCGAAGTTCCGGGTCGCGCCTGTGCCACCGCTCCCCCAATCCTAGAACAGTTTTCCCTGACCCTCTGCGACCGCCCGCACCCGAGCCGCCCGCCTCGGTTTCGGTGCCGCCGCAAAATCTCCCGGCGCCCCGTCCACGGCGAGCGCGGCGCGTCGCTCGTCGCCGAAGAACTCGACGGCGAAGGCCATGCCGGGCTGCAGGCCCTCCGCCCGCGTGATCGGCACGTCGTCGGCGCCGCGGATGATGGCATAGCCGCGCTGCAGGATCTTGCGCGGGTCGAGGCTGGCGGCGACGCGGGTCGCGGCGGACAGCGCCTGGCGGCGGCGGTCCTGGCGGGTGGCGAACGCCTGCTCGAAGCGTGCGGCAAGCCCGTCGAGCCGATGGCGGGCGTTCTGGCTGCGCGCCGCGATGACGTGCGGTCGCAGATCCGACTGCAGCCGCTCGAAGCGCTGGCGGCGGCGGGAGACGAGGCCCTCGAAAGCGTGCGCGGCCTGGCTGTCGGCATGGCGGAGATCGGCGCGCTTTTCGCGCAGCAGCGCGTCGAGGCTGCCGGGCGACAGGCGCGAGCCGACATCGCCATAGGCGCGGCGCTTTTCGCCGACGGCCATGGCGAGGCATCGGCGTATCGCCGTCGCCGCCTCGTCGAGCCGGCGACGCGGGAGGGCCAAGAGCATGTCGGGTGTCGGCAGCGCGCGCGCTGCGGCGAAGACGTGGCGGCGGTTCTCCGCCAGCCGGCGCGACACGGCGTTGCCGTGGCGGGCGTGGAGGGCGGCAAGCGTCGCCAGGAGATCGGCGCGCACCGGCACCGCCATTTCCGCCGCTCCCGTCGGGGTGGGTGCCCTGATGTCGGCGACGTGGTCGAGCAGTGACCAGTCGGTCTCGTGGCCGACCGCCGAGATCAGCGGGATGTCGGAGGCCGCCGCGGCCCGCACCACGGCTTCGTCGTTGAAGCCCCAGAGATCTTCGAGACTGCCGCCGCCGCGCGCGACGATGATCACGTCCGGCCGCGGCATGCCGTTCGAACCGTCGAGCGCGTTGAAGCCGGCAATGCCCGCCGCGACTTCCGCCGCCGAGGTCTCGCCCTGCACCCGCACCGGCCAGACCAGGAGATGCACGGGAAAGCGGTCGGCGATGCGGTGGTGGATGTCGCGGATGACGGCGCCGGTCGGCGACGTCACCACGCCGATGACGCGGGGCATGTAGGGCAGGAGCTGCTTGCGCTCGGGCGCGAAGAGCCCTTCGGCCTCCAGCCTCAGGCGTCGCTCGTTGAGGAGCGCCATCAGCGCGCCCGCGCCCGCCGGCTCGATCTGCTCGATGACGATCTGATATTTCGAAGAGCCGGGAAAGGTCGTCAGCTTGCCGGTGGCGATGACCTCCAGCCCCTCCTCGGGCTTGAAGGCGAGCTTGGCAAAGGCGGTGCGCCAGATCACCGCTTCGAGGCGAGCGCGGTCGTCCTTCAGGCTGAAATAGGCGTGGCCGGAAGAGTGCGGCCCGCGATAGCCCGATATCTCGCCGCGAACCCGGACATGGTCGAACGCCTCCTCGACCGTGCGCTTCAGCGCGCCGGAGAGTTCCGAGACCGAATATTCGGCAAGATTGGAGGCGGGTTCGGCGATGCTCATAGGGTCCACTCTGACGATCCGCGCAGCGCCGGGTCAAGCGACCCGGCGGGACGGGAGGGGGCGTTGCGACCTACCAGCCCGCGGCGACCATGCCCGGCATGGTTTTCGGCGCCCGCAGCGCGCGACCTTCCTGGAGGCGGTTCAGCGCCGGTTCGACGACCGTCGGCGTCAGGTTCTGCAGGCTGTCGCGGATATGGGCGATGAGCGCGTTGACCACGGGGCGGTCGGAGTTCTTCGCCCGCATGATGCTGATCTCGGCGTCGTCCAGCTGCGGAAAGCCGTCGGCCTCGCCCAGCACCCGCATGCCCGAGCGCAGCGCGCATTCCGGCAGAACGCTGACCGCGAGCCCCGCCAGCACGGCTGACGAAACGATGGTCGCCGACCAGGAGGTGAAGAGGATGCGGTGCGGCCGGCCGACCGCGTTCAGCCCATCGATGCAGAGCTTGCGCCAGTGGCAGTCGTTGCGGCCGATGGCCAGCGGCAGGACCGGCTCGAGATGCACCGAATGCGAGGCCGATGTGACGAAATGCAGGGGCTCGCGCCGGATGATCTCGGACGCCATCGTGCGCGATGGACAGACGAGGGCGACATCGAGCTGGCCCTTCTCGACATGGTCGACAAGGCTCGTCGTCGTCTCGCAGGCGATCTGCAGCTCGACGCGCGGATTGGAGCGCGAGAAGCGCGCCATGATCTCGGGCAGCAGACGCTCGGCATAGTCGTCCGGCAGGCCGATGCGCACGAAGCCCTCGATCGTATCCTCGTCGAAGGCCGACAGCGTTTCCTGGCTCAGCGCCAGCATCTGGCGGGCATAGGTCAGGAGCCGCGCGCCTTCGTCGCTGAGCTTCGTCGCCCGGCCTGCCCTCTCGAACAGAGAGACGCCAAGCCGCTCCTCCAGCCTTCGCATCTGCATCGAGACGGCCGACTGGGTCTTGAACACCTCGTCGGCCGCGCGCGTGAAACTGCCGGAATCGACGATCGCGACGAATGTCCGCAACTGGTCCAGGTCGAGGGGGGAGGCCATGGGTTATCCATCATTCAGACTGATGCATGATATAACCAACATTCGTTGGCCTGATCAATCTGCCGCGATTATATTTCTGTTGTCAGACAAAGACGGCCTCTGTTTCCGCCGCCGGCAATGACTGCCGGAAGCGACGATGGCGGAGCTTTGTCCGATGCCCGACACCGGCTCAGATCTTGGAGATATAGCCATGACGCTCTTTCCGCGCACCCTGTT
This sequence comes from Aureimonas sp. SA4125, assembly GCF_019973775.1. Lineage (NCBI taxonomy): Bacteria > Pseudomonadati > Pseudomonadota > Alphaproteobacteria > Hyphomicrobiales > Aurantimonadaceae > Aureimonas > Aureimonas sp. SA4125. Next base: position 330,362 of record NZ_AP025032.1, read on the forward strand.
GGAGGGTCGGCGCGCCCGGATACCCTCGCCCGCCACCCTGTTTGCCGGAGCAGCCGCCATGTTCCGCAGCTTTCGCAATCGCCGCTCCGCGCGCAGGCTCGCCGACATGCCGGACTACCTCCTGAACGACATCGGCCTCCGGCGCGACGACGTGCACGAGGCGCTGAACCGCGGCTGGCGGGAAGACCCGACCTTCCAGCTCGCCATCAAGGCATCGAGGCGCCGTCGCGGCCTATGAGAGCGCCTGTCTCTCCCTCCCGAAACTGAACGGCCCGCCATGTGCGGGCCGTTCTCGTTGGACGCTCTGGAAAAGATGCGGTGTGTCGGGCCGCGAGGGTTGCCGATGACCCATGCCAGCGCTCGGCGCCGACGGTCATCTGGACGTCAGAACGACGTTCCCTCACCCTCGTCGCTCACTTTGTCGGTGCGCATCGCCAGGACCTTGTCGATGCGGCGACCATCGAGATCGACGACCTCGAAGCGCCATTCACCCCATTCGAAACTCTCGCCGACGCCCGGTATGTGGCCGAATTCCTCCAGGACGAAGCCCGCCAGCGTCTCGTAATCGCGGTCCTTCGGCAGTCTCAGCCAGTCGATCGCCCGCTCGACGTCGTCGATCGGCATGCCGCCATCGAGAAGCCAGGAGCCGTCGCCGCGCTTCACGACGCTGTATTCGTCGTGCTGCCCCTCCGGCAGCGATCCGGCGATCGCCACCAGAATGTCGGTGGGGGTGACGATGCCTTCGAACGAGCCGTATTCGTCGAGGACGATCGCCATGTGGAGGTTCACCGCGCGGAAGCGGTCGAGCAGCTTCAGGACCGGCATGGTCTCGTTGACGAAGAGCGGATCGCGCACGGCCTTGCCGATGTCGAGGACGCCGCCGTCGCGCTGCTGTTCCAGAAGATCCTTGGCCTGGACGACGCCGATGATGTCCTCGGCGTCGCTGCCCATCACGGGAAAACGCGAATGGCCGGAGGAGTGGATCTCGTCGAGGATATCCGACGGGCTGTCGGAGACGGAGAGCCAGACGGTGTCGGGCCGTGGGACCATGATCGAGCGCACGGACCGGTCGGCGATGCGAAGGACGCCTTCCAGCATTTCGCGCTCCTTCTCCTCGAACACGCCGGTCTGCGTGCCCTCGGCAATCATCGCCTTCACGTCCTCTTCCGTCACCATGCTGGAATCCTCGGCGCTCGCGCCGACAAGGCGCGAGACCGCCATGGTCGACATCCTGAGCAGCCAGACGATCGGGGCGCCGACAGTGGCAAGGCCCTGCATGATCGGGGCGACGGCCACCGCGATCGATTCGGCCCGCGTCAGGGCGAAGCGCTTGGGAACCAGCTCGCCGAAGATGAGCGAGAGATAGGTGATGATGACGACGACGATGACGAAAGCCGTCGTATCGGCCGACGAGCCGAGCGAGGGCTCGAGCAGCACCGCCAGGGGCTCGGCGAAGACGGAGCCGCCATAGGCGCCGGCGAAGATGCCGACGAGCGTGATGCCTACCTGGACGGTCGAGAGAAAGCCGGTCGGATCCTCGACGAGGCGCAAGGCACGCGCGGCGCTGCGGCTGCCGTCGTCGGCCAGCTGCTGCAGGCGCGAGCGCTTGGCCGAGACCATGGCCAGCTCCGACATCGCGAAGAACCCGTTCAGAAGAATCAGGAAGAGGATGATCAACGCGTTGATCAGAAGCATTTCACCACCGGTCGCATGCCGTTCCCGGCCTTCCACGTCGTTCGAGATAGGACTCCGCCGCGATAAGCCAACCGCTGGAGGTCATCTTGCCCAGAAAGTCCTCCGTTTTCCGGTTTGGCCGAAGCCTTGCCAGTCCCGGTGCCACCCTGGCCAGGAGAAGAGGGGGTCGTTTCGTCAGCCCGCTTCGGTCGCGTCTTTGTAGCGCTCGAAGAGGCTCGCCATCTCTCTGGCATATTCCTCCTGGAATTTCTGCCCCGAGGCCAAGAGATCGTCGACCAAGTTGTCCGGAGGCACCGCGTCGTCAGGACGGGACGCATGCGAAGCGCTCTTCGCCTGCTCTGGCCGAGGCGCTGCGGGAGCCGCTTCCGGCGCTCGCGGTGGAGGGGCATCGTGGACGCCCTGCATGCCTTTCGACAGGGCGTCGAACATCGCGGCAAAGGGCAGCATCGGATTGTAGGCCTGCGGCGCAGCGTCGGCGGCGGCCGCGCCGCGCGGCGGTTCGGGCGAGGGGGCCGGCGGCTGCGGCATCCACGGCAGCCCGGTCTTCATCGTCTCGCCGAACGCGGTCGCCATACCCGCCGGCGACCAGGTCTCGGCGGCACTGCGCGCCGCGCTGCGGTCCGAGGGCTGCGTCATCGCTTCGACGGCGTTCGCCCCGCGGCGCATCATCTCCGCCGTGGCGCTGCCATAGTCGCCCGTGGCAAGGCCCTGCGGCTGGCTGCGGGCGATTCCGGCGAGGGTCGAGCGCATCATCGCCTCCATGGTGAGCATCGCCAGGCCCGGCATCATCTGCTGCATGGTCGCCGGCGCGATGCCGGCAAACATCGAGGCCTGCCGGGCGATGGCGCCCGTCAGCGCCTCGGAGCCGAAGATCGCCTGCATGAAGGCTTCGGCCGGCTCTGCCCGGGGCAGCCCCGACGCCGCGCCGGCGGGCGCCATCGCCATGAAGGATTTGCCGAGCTCGCTCCAGCCGGCAGGGCTCTCCATGGCGCGCTGCAGACCGATCGCGAAGGCCGGCTGCATTGCCTCCTGCGCTTTCTGCAACTCGGCCTGGCTCAGGCGAAACTGCGCGGCAAGGGTTTCGGCCAGGAGTTTCGGCTCGCCCATCGTCAGCCAGTCGTCGAAACCTGCCATCGCGCTCTCCCGATCTCCCCGTCCGTTGCAGCGGACAAGAGGGTCCACCGGCCGGCAAGGCCAGCATGACCGGCTTTGCCTCCCCTGCCAAGCGGTGCGCCTTGTCCGGCGGGCTCAGTAGGTGAGGTGCTTGAACACCCGCTTCATGTCTTCCTGCCATTCCTCGCGGTAGAGCCGGACGAGTTCCTCGGCCGACGTCGTGCCCCGTGCGGTGACCTCGACGAGCGGCGCGAGGAAGACGCTCTCGTCACTGCCTTCGTCGTTCAGCCGGTTGCGGCGCTTCAGTCCGTCTTGGGCGATGGCAAGGCTCTCGCGGGCGAGATCGAGGACCGTGCCGCCGCGGAAGGGCGTGGCAAAACCGGTCTTCGGCACTTCCGCCCGAAGTCTCGAGACCTCCTCGAAGCTCCAGTCGCGCGTCATGGCCTCCGCGGCGTCGAGCGCCTCGGCATCGTAGAGAAGGCCGACCCAGTAAGCGGGCAGGGCGCAGATCCGGCGCCAGGGCCCGCCATCGGCGCCGCGCATCTCCAGGAACGTCTTCAGGCGGACATCGGGGAAGAGTGTCGACAGATGGTTGGTCCAGTCGCCGAGATTGGCCTCGGGATCGGACACGCGGCCCTTGAAGGCGCCGTCGAGGAACTGGCGGAAGGTGATGTCGGTCGCGTCGTTGTAGTGCCCGTCGCGCATGACGAAATACATCGGCACGTCGAGCGCCCATTCGGCATAGTCGGCATAGGTGAAGCCCGGCTCGAAGACGAAGGGCAGGAGGCCCGAACGCTGGTTGTCGACATCCGACCAGACGTCGCAGCGCCAGGAGACGAGGCCGTTCGGTTTGCCCTCCGTGAAGGGCGAATTGGCAAACAGCGCCGAGGCGACCGGCTGCAGCCGCATGCCGACCTGCATCTTGCGGCGCATGTCCGTCTCCGAGGCGAAGTCGAGATTCACCTGGATGGTGGTCGTCCGGTACATCATGTCGAGGCCGCGCGTGCCGACCTTCGGCATGTAGTTGCGCATGATGTCGTAGCGCGATTTGGGCATGATTGGCGTTTCCGCCAGCGTCCAGACCGGGCTGGAGCCCAGGCCGAGGAACTCGATGCCGAGCCCCTTGGCCACCTGGCGCACGTCGGCGAGATGCTTGTTCGATTCGCGGCAGGTGTCGTGGAGGGTCTTCACCGGCGCGCCGGACAGCTCGAACTGGCCGCCGGGCTCGAGCGAGATCGCGCCGCTGCCATTGCTGCCGGCAAGACCGATGAGCTTGCCGTCGTCGATGATGGCTTCCCAGCCCGACAGCGCCTGCATGCCCGACAGCAGCGCCTCGATGCCGCGCTCGCCCTCGTAGGGGACGGGCGAGAGATCCTCGAGATAGAAGCCGAACTTCTCGTGCTCGGTGCCGATCCGGAAGGATTCCTCCGGCTTTTCCCCGCTTCTGAGATGGCCGACGAGATCGTCCATCGAGGCGATCGGGGTCAGATCGGTGGTGTCGCGCGCCATGGTCTGTCCCTGCAAGTCACTGGCGGTCGCAATTCCCGACCGATCGGTTCGAATGCTTCTTTCCCCGGCTCTCTGAATTTTTTCGCCGCCCCACGCAAGACAAATCCGCTGAACGCCGCCGTCGCCGGGACGACCCAATCGCGTCAGCCGCCGGCGCGCCAATCGCCCACCGCCGCCTGCACCACCGCCAGCGCGGCGACGGCCGCGGTATCGGCCCGCAGGATCCGCGGCCCGAGCGAGATCGGCGTCACGAAGTCGCAAGCCTGCAGCAGGGCGCGCTCCTCGGCCGAAAATCCGCCCTCCGGACCGATCAGGAGCGACACCGGGCGGCGAGGCTCGGCGCGCAGGGCGTCGATCGGGCTCGCCTCGTTTGCGCGTTCGTCGCAGAACACGAGCCGCCGCGCCGGGTCGAAGTCTCTGAGGAGGTCGGCAAGGCGGATCATCTCGCGGCAGTCGGGGATGGAGAGGATGCCGCACTGCTCGGCCGCCTCGAGGGCGTTGGCCTCCATGCGGGCACGGTTCAGCCGCGGCGCCTGGACATGCTGCATCATCACCGGTTGCAGGACGCCGGCGCCCATTTCCACCGCCTTCTGCACCATGTAGTCGAGTCGCGCCGACTTCAGCGGTGCGAAGAGGTAGTGCAGGCTCGAAGGGGGCGTCTGTGCGCGGACGCGGCGTTCGGGAACGAGAAGAAGCCGCTTCTTCGCTTCCCGGTGCAGCCGCGCCCGCCATTCGCCGTCGCGGCCGTTGAACAGGAGCACCGCGTCGGTCTCGCCGAGCCGCATGACGTTGAGGAGGTAGTTCAGCTGGTCGGCGCTGGCTTCCACCGCGATGGCCTCGGCCAAGTCCGCGCTTACGAACAGGCGAGGGCTCTTGAAATCGTGATCGGGCAAGGCGCGCTCCTGGCATGTCTGGACCCGAGCGGGGGCTCGATCCGGGCAAGATGTGATGGATCCGGCCGGGGCGGGCAAGGCGGCGGCGGTCGTCGGTTGCCGGACGGCGCCGAAACGCTGCCATCAAGCGTCAGGCCGGGCGCTGAAACGCCTGTCGTTCCGCTTCGCAGGCATCCCGGCAGATGCAGCCTTCCATGTGGTCGTTGACGAAGCCCATCGACTGCATGAAGGCGTAGACCGTGGTCGGGCCGACGAAGCTGAAGCCTCTTGCCTTCAGCGCCTTGGAAAGGCGGCTGGAGGCGGGTGTCACGGGATTTGACCTGAGATAGTCCCCGTCCACCCGGAGGGGGCGTTCGCTTTCCGGCGGTTCGAAGGACCAGAGGAAGGCGGCGAAGGGCTCGCCACGATCGCGCATGGCCTGGACGCGGCGCGCATTCCCGATGGCCGACAGGATTTTCGCGCGGTGTCGCACGATGCCGGCGTCGAGGACGAGGCGCTCGACATCGGCGTCGTCGAAGGCGGCGACGCGATCGACATCGAAGCCGGCAAAGCCCGTACGAAACGCTTCACGCTTGCGCAGGATCGTCAGCCAGGAGAGGCCGGCCTGGAAACCTTCGAGGCACAGCTTTTCATAGAGCCGGCCCTCGTCGGCGACGGGCCTGCCCCATTCCGCGTCGTGATAGCGCACGTACTCCGCGACGCCGCCATGCCAGCGGCAGCGCTTGCGTCCATCCGGGCGATCCGTCAGTCCCGTCGCGGCATCGTCGGTCGGTTCATTGTCCATGCCCCTTCATGCCGGGCCGCGGCGCAGGGGGCAAGGATCTCGACGTCGTCTGCGACGGAACGCCGGATATCAGGCCTCGGGCAGGGGCCGCAGGCCGCAGGTATATTTCTTCAGACGGTATTTCGGATGGGTCGCGATCCAGTCGGCAGCGGCGGCCTGGCCGTACAGGCTGCAGCTCATCAACGATCCGTCGAAAGCAACGCTCTGGGGTCGGCAGTTGTCGGGAAAACTGTTCAGGCAAACATAGAGTGTCAGGGCAATCACGGGAAAGTCTCCGTCGAGCCGCGCATGTCCGGGCGGCGGTGAAGGTCCAGCCGTCCGCAAGCCGAAGCAGCCTTCGCTCTTCGTGTCCCCCGTCCGGCGCGAATGCCTCCCACTCTCAATTTTCAAGCTGGTCGTCCGCCAGCCTTGCTTCACTGTTGCATGCGACCATAGTGTCAAGCTGACTAGGATATACTGATGAGAAAATTATGCAGCGCCCGGGATAATATTACGATGGCCTGATGATTGGGGCATCGTCAGGTCCAGCGCCTCGTTTGGCCCGCTGATAACAGAGAATACTAGGAATGCTGCATTGCACAATAACATTCGCGTGAAAGATGCTGGTGTGACATCCTTGCCGCTGCAGCCTCTTTCGAGGGCATGGTGGCTTGCCGGTGCGCCGAAGCCGGTCACAATGGCCTCCGAGACTCTCCATCGGACGACGAGACCATGACGCCAAAAGTCCTGCCGATCGTCGCGCTTGCCGGGTTACTGTTCACCCTGCTGCAGGCGGCTCCGGCTGCCGCGCAGCCCCTGCCGGACGAGCGCGCATTGATCGACGGCTTCGAGAAGATCGCCTTCGGGACGGAGATCGCCGGCTTCTTCGGCAGCGGTCGTTATATCCGCAAGTTCGACGGACCGGTCCGCTTTCATATCGAGGACCGGGCGACAAAGCCGCGGGCCCTGGAGGTGCGCCGCTTCGTGCGCTCGCTCGCCCGCGAGATCGACGGATTGCGTGTGGGTTTCGCGCGCGGTACGCGGGACGCGAACTTCATCGTGCATGTGGTCGATCGCGCGGACTATCAGGGCATCGGACGGCGGATCCACGGCAGCCCGTTCATGCGGGTCCCCGGCGACTGCATCGTGCGCGCGCAGTACGGCCCCGCCGGGATCGTCCGCTCCGACGCACTCATCGTCTCGGACGAAGGCGATGGGCTGTTCAGGCGATGCCTGATCGAGGAGGTGCTGCAGGGGCTGGGGCCGCTCGACGACAATCCCGATGCGCCCAACAGCGTCTTCAACGACCGCTCGACGGTCGGGGTCTTCACCCGCTACGACAAGATCATGCTGAACATGCTCTATGACAGGCGCCTGAAGCCCGGAATGGACCTCGCGGCGGCACGGCCTCTTCTTCCGGATCTGGCGCGAAGTGCGCGCCGGCGGGTGCGTTAGCCCGCCGTTTACCACGGCATGAGAGCATTCATTAATCATAACGAAATGTAACGCTCGCTCATCGGCCTGATGACCGCCGCATTCATCTTTCGCTTGCACATTTCACCCAGAATCCTTCGTGAACCAGGCGCGGTGCTCGACTTGCGGAGCCGCGCGATTGTCTCGAGACGAAGGATCGATCGGTGTCGAACAGGATGTTTCTCCGGCTGCGGCGGCCTCTTGGCGGCTGCATCGTCACGGCTGCCTTGCTGGCGGGCCTCTGCGTTGCTCCGGCCGCGGCGCGCGACCGCGGACAGCTCGGCGTCGCGGTCGCGCCAGACCTTGCCAACGAATGGCTGCTGCAGCTTTCGCCCGGCAGCGGCGTCGTCCCGGGCTATCACCGTCCCGACCTCGCTCGCCGGGCAAGTACCTATGACGGCGTCATCCTGAAGGGCCGCGCGCCGGAGCGCCAGCCGGTGTCGCGCGGACGCGGCCACTCCCGCGACTCGGGCTATGACGGCTATACAGGTTCTGTCAGGGGCAGGCCCGCCGAGGGCGTGCCGCGGGCGATGAACCAGCGCGAGGTCGACCCCGCTTTCCTGCCGCAGGTCGTCGACTACAAGACGCGCGAAAAGCCCGGCACGATCGTGATCGATACGACGGCGAAATATCTCTATCTCGTCGATCAGGGCGGAAAGGCCCACCGCTACGGCGTCGGTGTCGGCAAGCCGGGCTTCGAATGGGCTGGCGTCCACAAGGTGACCCAGAAGAAGGAGTGGCCGACCTGGACCCCGCCGGCGCAGATGCGCGCCCGCGAAAGGGCCAAGGGCAAGATCTTGCCGGCGCAGATGGCCGGCGGACCGCAGAACCCGCTCGGCGCCCGCGCCATGTATCTGGGATCGACGCTCTACCGCATCCACGGCACGAACCAGCCCTGGACGATCGGCAAGGCGATGTCGTCGGGCTGCATCCGCATGCGCAACGAGGACGTCACCGATCTCTACGGGCGCGTGCCGGTGGGTACTCGGGTCATCGTGCTCTAGGGGCAACACCCCTCCTCGAAAGGCGTCTCCGCGATCACGGCTCGGGGAGACACGCCGGCGACAGGCCCTGCGCCGACTTGCCAGCACCGCGCCCTTCGGCAAGAATTCTCAGACCAAACGTCGATGGACGGCGCGTCTCCCTCCATGAAGCAGGGTGCGGGGGCGCACGATGCCCCATGCTCCCTACCGGAAGGATCGCCTTATGCAGAGACATGTCAGGATCGCCCTCGTCGCCGCGACGCTCATTGGCACCGCCGGCCTTGCGCCAGGATCGGCGATCGCCCAGCAGCGTTACTACGATCACGCCAGCAACAGCTGGGTCGACGCCTCGTCGGCGCCGACGCGACGCATGTCGCAGACCATGCGCAAGCCGGCGCGCCAGTTCATGCGGACTTCCGTCACGGTCGATACGAACGAGGCGCCCGGCACGATCATCGTCGATAGCCAGAGGAAGTTCCTCTACTACATCGAAGGCCGCGGCCGGGCGACGCGCTACGGCGTCGGCGTCGGGCGCGAGGGATTTGGCTGGTCGGGCGACATGAAGGTCGGGCGCAAGGCGGAATGGCCCGGCTGGACGCCGCCGAAGGAAATGATCGCGCGGGAAAAGGCGGCCGGGCGCATCATCCCGCCCTACATGGCGGGTGGTCCGAACAATCCGCTCGGTGCCGCGGCTCTCTATCTTTATCGCAACGGCCGCGACTCGATCTTCCGCATCCACGGCACCAACCAGCCCTGGACCATCGGGCAGAACATGTCGTCGGGCTGCATCAGGATGATGAACCAGGACGTGCAGCATCTCTACGCCAAGGCCGGCACCGGCACGAAGGTCATCGTCATCGGCCCGGACGGTCGGGGACGCGAGGGCGTCTACCGCGAGGCGGGGCTGGCCGCGTCGGGCCAGAATATTTTGGACTCGCTCTTCGGCGGCTGACGCGTCGCCCAGGCGCGACCGCAGGGATCGAACGACAAAAGGCCCGCCTCGTGATCGAGGCGGGCCTTTTGTGTCAGCAACCAGGCGTGTCAGCAACCAGGCGTGTCAGCAAACTGGGATCTTGCTGTGCGTTTAGTCTAAGCCCGGCCCGTCGGCGGGGAGGGCAGGGGGCGGCGCCGGCTCGATACCGGCGCCGCCAGGCGATCAGGCCGCGGCGGACACGCCGGCTTCGACGCTGGTCGGCACCGTGGCGATGGTCTTCAGGATCTGCGAGGCGATCTGGTAGGGGCAGCCCTGCGAGTTCGGCCGGCGATCTTCCAGGTAGCCCTTGTAGTCATTCTTGATGAAGGAGTGCGGCACGCGGATCGAGGCGCCGCGATCGGCGATGCCGTAGCTGAACTTGTTCCACGGCGCGGTCTCGTGCTTGCCGGTCAGGCGCAGGTGGTTGTCGGGACCGTAGACCGCGATATGGGCTTCCCAGTTGTCGCCGAAGGCCTTCATCAGGGCTTCGAAATAGGCCTTGCCGCCCGTCTCGCGCATGAAGGCGGTGGAGAAGTTGGCGTGCATGCCCGAGCCGTTCCAGTCGGTGTCGCCGAGGGGCTTGCAGTGGTATTCGATGTCGATGCCGTACTGCTCGGTCAGGCGCTGCAGCAGGTAGCGGGCGATCCACATCTCGTCGGCGGCGCGCTTGGAGCCCTTGCCGAAGATCTGGAATTCCCACTGGCCCTTGGCGACTTCCGCATTGATGCCTTCGTGGTTGATGCCGGCAGCGAGACACAGGTCGAGGTGCTCCTCGACGATCTCGCGCGCGATAGAGCCGACATTCTTGTAGCCGACGCCGGTGTAGTAGGGACCCTGCGGGGCGGGATAGCCGCTCTCCGGGAAGCCGAGCGGGCGGCCGTCCTGGTAGAAGAAGTATTCCTGTTCGAAGCCGAACCAGGCGCCCTCGTCGTCGAGAATGGTCGCGCGGCTGTTCGAGGGATGCGGCGTCTTGCCGTCGGGCATCATGACTTCGCACATCACGAGCGCGCCATTGGTGCGGGCTGCGTCCGGGAAGATGGCGACGGGCTTCAGCACGCAATCGGAATTGCTGCCTTCCGCCTGCAGGGTCGACGAGCCGTCAAAGCCCCACAGCGGCAGCTGCTCCAGCTCCGGGAAGGCATCGAATTCCTTGATCTGCGTCTTGCCGCGCAGGTTCGGAACGGGCGTGTACCCATCGAGCCAAATGTACTCCAGCTTGTACTTGGTCATCGCAAACTCTCGTCGGTGGTGATGCATTCCGTGGGTCTGGCCCGAGCACCGAAGTGCGACGCGCCAGATGGCCACAGGGTTCGTGCTTCAGACAAGCATGGATCGTGCCAACTTGGATTTGAAAGCCCCACGGCTCGTTTCGTCGCTTTGGTCGGTCTCGGACCGGCGCCCCGCCTCTCGCAAAAGACGTCCACGGCGGGAGATCGATGCAGTCGACCGACAGGGCTGGGTCAGTTTGCCGCAACATGGGCATGGGACCATCGCGTCCTGGCCGCCGTTGGGAAACGACGACCGCTCATCTTTTGGCGGCGGAGTGACTAGAAAATTTGCAGATCGCCCATATTTAGTGCAGACTGGGTGTAAGCAAGGGAAGAGCGCGCGGCGCCGCTTCCAGGAGAGCCTGACATGGCATCGACAGATCAGCGGCCGACGGCCACCATCTACCAGTTTCCCAAGCGCGATCGTTTCGCCGAGCGCCGAGAGCTTGCCGAAGCGCGGGCGATCGCCGACATCGGCAGCTATGCGGCCTGCGACAGCTGGTATCACGAGAACGCCCTGCGCGACGCGGACAAGACGCGCCTTTCCTGATCCATCCCCCGGGACAGGCTTTCCGGACAGGCTCTTGGATCACCCGGAACGGATCGTCCGGCTCAGGGCGAGGATGCGATTCGGCCCGTTTGCCGGCGCCTTACGCTCCGAAGATCGACCATCCCATTCGTCTCGTCAGGCTTTCCAGCGCGATACGGCCGAGATGCGAGTTTCCAGCCGCGTCGAGACCCGGGGACCAGACCGCGATCGACGCCTTGCCCGGCGCCACGGCCATGATGCCGCCGCCGACACCGCTCTTTCCCGGCAGGCCGACCCGATAGGCGAACTCGCCGGACCCGTCGTAATGTCCGCAGGTCAGCATCACCGCGTTGATCCGCCGCGCCCGCTCGGCGTTCACCACGGACAGTCCGGTCGAGGGATTGCGTCCGTTATGAGCGAGAAAGCGGCCGGCCATCGCCAGTTGCCGGCATGACATCGCGATGGCGCAGTGGTGGAAATAGACGCCGAGGGTGAAATCGACGGGATTGTCGAGGACGCCGAAGGATTTCATGTAGTAGGCGAGCGCGCTGTTGCGAAAACCGGTGCGTTGCTCGGATGCGGCGACCGCCTCGTCGATGAAGATCGAGGAATCCTCGGCCAGGAACTGCAGGAAACGCAGGATCTCCCCCAGGGCCTCGCGCGGCTTGTGCCCCGACAAAATGAGATCGGTGACGGCGATGGCGCCGGCATTGATGAAGGGATTGCGGGGAATGCCCTGCTCGCGTTCGAGTTGGACGATCGAGTTGAACGGCGTGCCGGAGGGCTCGCGGCCGACGCGGCGCCACAACCGGTCACCGACCATTCCGAGGGCCAGCGTCAGTGTGAACACTTTCGACACGCTCTGGATCGAGAAGGGCGTGTCGCAGTCCCCGGCCGCCGCGACATGGCCATCGGCGTCGATGACCACGAGGCCGAAGGCGCCGGGGTCGACGCCGGCGAGCTCTGGAATGTACGTGGCGACCGCGCCCCGGTCCGCACGGTCGGCCATTTCCGCGGCGATGTCCTGAACGACGCGGTCGAGTGTTTCGGCAGAAGAACTCATCTCGCCTCGGTCATCTGGCAGGGAACTGTGACATCGCGCTGGCGCGCCAGGCTGTCGTGGGGGCACGCAGCGGTGCTGATTGTGCGGTGCAGCGGCATGCGCTGTAAAGCGGCGCGGCGCATGTGCGACACGCGCAGAGGCAAGCGGCCGGCCCAACCTCTCGCGACCTCGATCATCCCAAGGTCTTGTCACGGCCAAGCGGCCGGCCGCGGTATCCGCCCGCGGCTACTCGGCTGCCATGGCGGCTGGATGGGGTTCGAGGCCCTGCAGCGCCGCCGGCTTCTCTCCGCCATAGGCCCAGTCCAGTAGCTCGACCGTGTGCAGGATCGGCGTCGCTGTCCCCGACCCGATCTGCGTCATGCAGCCGATATTGCCGGTGGCGATGGCCTGCGCGCCGGTTCGCGCGATATTGGCGACCTTGCGGTCACGCAGGATCGCGGCGATTTCCGGCTGCAGGATGTTGTAGGTGCCGGCCGAGCCGCAGCAGAGATGCCCCTCCGGCACGTCGCGGACGACGAAACCGGCCTTGGCGAGGAGCGTCTTCGGCGCCTTCACGATCTTCTGGCCGTGCTGCATGGAGCAGGCGGAATGGTAGGCGAGCGTCAGGCCCGTGGCGTGGACCGGGGCTGGCAGGTCGAGCCCGGCGAGATATTCGGTGACGTCCCGGGCGAGCGCGGAGACCTTCGCCGCCTTATCCGCATAGGCCGGGTCGAGGCGCAGCATGTGGCCATAGTCCTTGATCGTCGTCCCGCAGCCCGACGTGGTGACGAGGATGGCGTCGAGGCCGCCGGTCTCGGCGACCCACATCCAGGCGTCGACATTGCGGCGGGCAAAATCCAGCGCCTCGTTCTCCCGGCCCATGTGATGGACGAGCGCGCCGCAGCAGCCTTCCCCGGGCGTCGGCGCCACGGCAATGCCGAGCCGTGCCAGGAGCCGCATCGTTGCCTGGTTGATGCCGGGATCGAGCACCGACTGGGCGCAGCCGGACAGGATCGCGACGCGCTGGGCGCGGCCGGCCGCCGGACCGCGGGGCGCCGGGACCTGCGTCATCAGGCCTTGCACCGACGCCGGGAAACGCGCGGGCGCCAGGCGCAACATGGCCGCCAGCGGCTTCAGCGGCCCGACCGCGTCGAGGAGCGGGGCAAGCGGGCGCGCCAGACGCGCGAGAACGAGGCTCGCCCGAAACCGCTGGGGATAGGGAAGCGTCTTCGCCAGCACCAGCCGGATCATCCGGTCGATGAATGGCCTGTCGTAGGTCTTCTCGATGTGGCTCCGCGCATGGTCGACGAGGTGCATGTAGTTCACGCCGGACGGGCAGGTGGTCATGCAGGCAAGGCAGGAGAGGCAGCGGTCGATGTGTTTGACCACCTTCTCGTCAGCCGGCCGATCATTCTCCAGCATGTCCTTGATGAGGTAGATCCGGCCCCGCGGCGAATCGAGTTCGTTGCCTAGCGTCACATAGGTCGGGCAGGTGGCCGTGCAGAAGCCGCAATGCACGCATTTGCGGATGATGCCCTCGGATTCGGCGACGGCGGGATCGGCAAGCTGCGCCGGGGTAAAGGTGGTCTGCATCTGGTCATTCCTTGCAGCCATGCTGTCCTTGTCGGCATCGATGGGCTCGATTCACGGCAAGTCGATCAGTGTGGCGGTTCCCGGGGTAGCGAGTACGATCGCCTCGGCGATGGTCGAAGCCAAAGGCGCGAGGAGATCCAGTTTGGGGGTTGGCAGGACGCTCGGCGTCAGCCGACCGAGACGCTGCTGAAACGCGATGTTCTTATCGCAGGTGACGAAGACATCGATGCCGCGCTCCTCAAGCCGGAGAAGCAATGCACCATTCTTCAGGCCTTTCCATGCCTTCGGAAAGGGTAAAACCTCTGCGCCATGGGCGCTGACGAGAATAGCCATGGCGCTTGGGACGTTTTCGTCGAGCATGCCAGGCATGTCAGGCGACAAGCCGCTTTAGGTCCTCGGCTGCCAGAAGAAGCGCGGCCTCGGCCTGAGCTCGCTCGACGGTGGGAAATTCGACAAGAAATTCGTCAAGAGATAGGCCGCTCGCGAGGGTTTCGAACAGCGTCTCTACCGGCACCCGCGTACCTCGAAAGACCGTGGCGCCGGACATGATCTCCGGATCGGTCGATAAGATTTCGTTCCTATCCATCCTGCGTCTCCGTTTCGCCGTTCCTATCCCATCCGCCCGGGATTGAGCACGCCCTTCGGGTCGAACTGCTCCTTCAGCCGGCGACTCAGCGCAGCGAGCGGACCGGGTTGCGGCTGGAACACCGGTGTGGCGGCGCGCACGCCGGCCTCGGCCCGCGCCAGAAAGGCGTGGCCGCCGCCATGGGCGGCGAGCGCCGCACGGATCGTCGCCGCTTCCGGCTCGCCATCGAGCCGAAGCCAGACGAGGCCGCCCTGCCAGTCGTAGAAGGCGTCGACGGCCAGATGCATGCGCAGCGCCATGACCACGGCGTGTCCTTGCGTCGGTGCGCAGGAAAGGCGCCAGACCGGACGCCTCGTACCGTCGGCAAAGGGCCGGGCATCGCGCACATCGCGCCAGAGCGCCATCGACGCTTCGCCCTCCAGCCGCTCCAGCCGGCCGACCTTGGAAAGGGCCGCGCCGAGATGGGTCGCCCTCGCCGCAACGGAGGGGCCGAACCCTTCGAGCCGGATCAAGGTCGCGGGGTCGCTGCCGAGGTCGCCGGAAAGGACACGGGCGGCAACCATCGCCGGAAGATGCGCCGCGCCCGAAACCTCGGCCGAGGAGCCCATCGCCGCCGCCATGGCGCCAGCCGCCTGTTCGTCGCCGAGACCGCGAAGCACGAGCGTCGTCTCGGTCTCGGCCTTCGGCATGACTTTTACGGTGATGTCGGTCATCACCGCGAGCGTGCCGAAGGAGCCGGTCAGACCCTTGGACAGGTCGTAGCCGGTGACGTTCTTCACCACGCGCCCGCCCGACTTGAAGATTTCGGCCCGCCCGGAGACGGCGGCAACGCCCAGCACATGGTCGCGTGCCGCGCCCTGCTTCAGCCGGCGCGGGCCGGAAAGATTGCAGGCGACAACGCCGCCGAGCGTGCCGCGGCCGGACGGGAGCCCAAAGAGGGGGCCGTAGTCCATCGGCTCGAATTCCAGCCGCTGCCGGTGTTCGTCGAGCAGTGCTTCGATCTCGGCCATCGGCGTGCCGGCGCGGGCGGAGAGGACCAGTTCGTCCGGCTCGTACAGCGTGACGCCGGACATTTTTGCCAAGGACAGCGTGCGCGCCGCCTGCACCGGGCGGCCGAGATCGCGCTTCGAACCCATGCCCTCGATCGCCAGCGGCGCCTCTTCGGAAATGGCGGCGGCAATCACCTCGCGGACGTCTGCCGCGCTGGAAGGCATCATGATGCTGTGGTTTTCGGCGACTTCGGCCATGCTCATCGGACGGGCGTGCCCTTGTAGAGATCGCCGAGCCGGCAGGAAAAGCCGAATTCAGGCAGGGTGATGATGTCGTCAGCGGAACGGAAAACCCGGCCCTGCCAGTTCCCGGCGCGCGACCAGAGCTCGAGGCAGAAGTCGTCCTGCCCCACGATCAGGACATGCATGCATTCGGGAGCATCGACATAGAGTGCATGCTTTCGGCTGATGTGTTCGCGGCTGTTCGACGGTGAGAGGATTTCGGTGACCAGATAGAATCGCGTCGCATAGGAGACGGCCTCGATCTCGGCATCCAGAACCGCGACATCGGCGATGGGGCGGAAATCGTCGTGTGCGTCAACCTGAAGTCCGACCTCGACAAGGGCGAAAAGATCCGGTCGCGCAACCTCCAGTGCATTGTTGAGTGCACTGGCAAGATTGAGCGCTATCCGCTGATGAACAAGCGTCGGGGGCGACATCATTAGGAGAGGCTCCCCATCGATCAATTGCCAGCGTTCCTCGCGCGGCCGCGCGTCGACCATTTCCAGAAAAGCTCCGGTCGACATCCTTTCCGGGCCGGAATGAGGCGGCAGGATCGTCATCGCGCCCCTCCTAGAACCGCGGCAGGTCGGGGAAGGCGACCTGGCCCTTGTGGACGTGCATGCGGCCGAGCTCGGCGCAGCGGTGGAGCAGCGGGAACACCTTGCCGGGATTGAGCAGATGCTCGGAATCGAAGGCGCACTTCACCCGCTGCTGGTGCTTCAGGTCGTCATCCGAGAACATTTCCGGCATCAGGTCGCGCTTCTCGACGCCGACGCCGTGCTCGCCGGTAAGGACGCCGCCGACGGCGACGCAGAGGCGCAGGATGTCGTTGCCGAATTCTTCGGCCGATTCCAGTTCGCCCGGCTTGTTGGCATCGTAGAGGATCAGCGGATGCAGATTGCCGTCGCCGGCGTGGAAGACGTTGGCGACGCGGAGCCCATGCTTCACAGACAGTTCCTTCATGCCCGCCAGCACTTTTGGCAGTTCCTTGCGCGGGATGGTGCCGTCCATGCAGTAATAGTCCGGCGAGATCCGCCCGACCGCCGGAAAGGCCGCCTTGCGCCCGGCCCAGAAGACGGCGCGCTCCTCGTCCGATTGCGAGACTTTCGCGCTGGCGCAGCCATGGGCGTGGCTGATGCGCTCGACGGCAGCGAGAAGATGGTCGACCTCGGCCTTCGGCCCGTCGAGCTCGACGATCAGGAGCGCCTCGACGTCGCGGGGGTAGCCGGCATGCACGAAATCTTCCGCCGCGTGGATCGCCGGCCGGTCCATCATTTCCATGCCGCCGGGAATGATGCCCTCGGCGATGATGGCGGCGACCGCCGCGCCCGCCTGTTCGGACGAGGGGAAACCTATCAGAACGGCGCGCGCCGTCTCCGGCGCCTGCAGGATGCGTACCGTGACTTCGGTGACGACGCCGAGCAGGCCTTCCGACCCTGTCATCAGGCCGAGAAGATCGTAGCCTTCCGAATCCAGATGCTTGCCGCCGAGCCGGATGACCTCGCCCTCGATGGTGACGAATTCGATTCCCAGCACATTGTTGGCGGTCAGGCCGTATTTCAAACTGTGCACGCCACCGGAATTCTCCGCGACATTGCCGCCGATCGAGCAGGCGATCTGCGAGGACGGATCGGGCGCATAGTAGAAGCCGCGGTGCTCGACGGCGCGGGTGATGCCCAGATTGGTGACACCCGGCTGCACCACGGCGCAGCGATTGTCGAAGTCGATGTCGAGGACGCGGTTGAAGCGCGAGAGGACGAGAAGCACGCCGTCCTCCAGCGGCAGCGCGCCCCCCGACAGCGAGGTCCCCGAGCCGCGCGGCACGACGGGTATGCGCTCGGCATGGCAGAACTTCAGAACCGCGGCGACCTGCGCGACCGTCTCGGGCAAGACGACGACGAGCGGCAGCTGGCGATAGGCGGTGAGCCCGTCGCTTTCAAAGACGCGCATTTCGTTCGCGGCATCGACCACGCCTTCGCCAGGAACAATCGCCCGCAGCGCCGAGACGATCTCTGCCCGGCGTCCGAGGACGGACGCGCTCGGCTTCGGCATCAACACTGCCATGCTCATCCTCCCGTTGGTTGGCTGCCAAGCCACTGAAACTAGGAGGAGAACGGCAGCAAGTCCATCATGCGCGCGACCCTTTCGGCGGGATATCTCCGGGCATTATGCCGCTTCCACCTCGCGCGCCCTCGCCATGTGATTGGAAAAGCTCTAATTCCTTGGGTGGGATGGCAGTGCCCCATGGTCGGAGTGATCCGGGAGAAGGGCGAGATTTCACGGGAAGACATCGCATGAACATGGAAACCCGCCTGGCGGCGTCGACGACCACCAATCCATCGGTCGGCCTGTTCGTTACGTGCCTTGTGGATCTCTTCCGGCCGAGCGTCGGCTTTGCTGCGTTGAAGCTCCTGCAGGATGCAGGTTGTATCGTCTCCGTCCCCGAGACCCAGACATGTTGTGGTCAGCCGGCTTATAATTCGGGCGATCGTGCCGACAGCCGCGAAATCGCCATGCAGGTGATCGCCGCGTTCGAGGGATTCGATTATGTCGTCGCGCCCTCCGGCTCTTGTGCCGCCATGTTGAAGAAGCACTATCCCGAGCTCCTTGCCGGCGATCCCGTCTGGGAGGCGCGCTCGACCGCCTTTGCCGCCAAGGTCTTCGAGCTGGTGAGCTTTCTTGTCGATGTCCGAAGGGTCACATCGGTCGATGCCGCGGTCGATGCGAGCGTGACCTATCACGATTCCTGCTCCGGCCTTCGCGAGCTCGGCGTCCACGACCAGCCGCGGGCGCTTCTTGCCAGCATCGACGGTCTTTCGCTGACGGAACTGCGCGACGCCGACGTCTGCTGCGGCTTCGGCGGGACTTTCTGCGTCAAATATCCCGACATTTCCAACGCCATCGTCACCAAGAAATCCGTCGCGATCGAGGAGAGCGGCGCCGACATGCTGCTTGCCGGCGATCTCGGCTGCCTGATGAACATGGACGGCAAGCTGAAGCGGCGGGGCGTTGCGATGGAAGTCCGGCACGTCGCCGAGGTTCTGGCTGGGATGACCGACACCCCGCCGATCGGCGGCAGACTGTGAGGATCGTCCGCGGGACCACGCTGATCGAGGTCCTGACGGCCGACATTACGCTTCTGGCCGTGGATGCGATCGTCAATGCCGCGAACGAGAGCCTGCTCGGCGGCGGCGGCGTCGACGGCGCCATCCACCGCGCGGCGGGGCCCGAACTCCTGGCAGAGTGCCGAACGCTCGGCGGCTGCCCGACCGGCGAGGCGCGCATCACCGGCGGCTTCCGGCTTCCCGCGCGCCACGTCATCCACACAGTCGGTCCCGTCTGGCATGGCGGCGACCGCGGCGAGCCGGCTCTTCTCGCCAGCGCCTATCGCAACTCCTTCGCGCTGGCAGAGGAGAATGGCGTCCGCAGCATCGCCTTTCCCGCGATCTCGACCGGCGTCTACGGCTATCCCAAAGCCCTGGCCGCCGGGATCGCCGTCCGCGAGTGCCTGGCGGCCGCGCCGGGTTTCGACCGCATCGTGCTGTGCTGCTTTTCGGAAGCGGACACGCTAGTCTACGCCGATGCGCTCGCAGCGGAGGCCAAACCATGAGCCTTGCCAAGGACAAGCCCAATTCGCCCAAGTCGTCGACTTACGAGGACGACGTCTATGCGTGGGCTTGCGAGCAGGCGCAACTGCTGCGGCTGAGGCGGTTTGACGAAGTCGACCTTGCCAACGTGATTGAGGAAATTGAGAGCGTGGGCCGTGCAGAGCGCAAAGGATTGAAGTCGAGCTATCGGCTGGTGATCGTCCATCTTCTCAAATGGCAATTGCAGCCGCAAAGGCGAAGCCGATCATGGTTTAATACCATCGGGCGCGAGCGGGACGGGATTGAAAACGACGAGAACGACAGTGCATCGCTTGCCGCACAGGCGGTAGATATTGTCACAGAGGTCTATTCCAGCGCCCGCCGGCAGGCGGCCCGCGAAACCGGCCTGCCGCTCTCCGCTCTGCCCGCTACATGTCCCTACAGCCTCGATTTCCTGCGCGACCACGACGCGATGCCGGAGTAGACCCATGCAAGTGACCTCGCACGCCTTCAAGGCCAATTCCGTCAAGGCGCTGGCCGATCCCGAGCTGCAGCGGGCCATGGGCAATGTCGAAAAGGGCTTCATCGGCAAACGCCAGAAGGCCGTCGATCTGCTGCCGGAGTTCGACGCGCTCCGCGACAGCGCGGTGGCGATCAAGAACCACACGCTGAAACATCTCGACCTCTACATCGAGGCCTATGTGAAGCGGGTCGAGGCGGCCGGCGGCACCGTGCATTTCGCCGAGGATGCCGACCACGCCAAGGCGATCTTCCTGTCCATCGCGCAGCGTCGCAAGGCCAGGACCGTGACGAAGGGCAAGACCATGATCTCCGAGGAGATCGGTCTCAACGCCTTTCTCGAGGAGAACGGCATCACCCCGGTCGAGACCGATCTCGGCGAATACATCATCCAGCTGCGCGGCGAGCATCCGAGCCACATCATCGCCCCCGCCGTGCATCTGACGCGCGACCAGGTCGAGGCTGATTTTCGCCGCGTCCACACCCATCTCGACGCCGACCGCAACCTCACGGAGCCGGTGACGCTTTTGGCCGAAGCGCGTGCCATCCTCCGGCAGAAATACGGCGAGGCCGATATCGGCGTTACCGGCGCGAATTTTCTCGTCGCCGAGACCGGCACCTCGGTCATCGTCACCAATGAGGGCAATGGCGACCTGACGCAGCTTCTCGGCAAGTGCCACGTCGTCCTCGCCTCGATCGAGAAGCTGGTGCCGACGCTGGAGGACACGGCGCAGATCCTGCGCATCCTCGCCCGCTCGGCGACCGGCCAGGAGATGAGCGTCTACACCAGCTTCTCGACTGGGCCGAAGCGGGCGGAGGATCTCGACGGGCCGGAGGAATATCACGTCATCCTGCTCGACAACGGCCGCTCGGCCATGCTCGGCACCGAGTTCGAGGAGATGCTGCGCTGCATCCGCTGCGGCGCCTGCATGAATCACTGCCCGGTCTACCACGCCGTCGGCGGCCACACTTATGGCTCCGTCTATCCCGGCCCCATGGGCGCGGTGCTGACGCCGAGCCTGTCGGGCATCCACAAGGCCGGGCATCTGCCGAACGCCTCGACCTTCTGCGGTCGCTGCCAGGCGGTCTGTCCGATGAAGATCCCGCTGCCGAAGATGATGCGCCACTGGCGCGAAAAGGAGTTCGAGCAGAACCTTCAGCCCAAGCCCGCCCGCGCCGGCCTAAAACTCTGGGCCTATGTCGCGCGGCGCCCGAAGCTCTATCGCTTCGCCGCGTCGGTCGGCATGCCGATCCTCTCCCGCCTCGGCGGCAGCAAGCACCGCTTTGCCTCGTTGCCGCTCGCTGGCGGCTGGACGCAATGGCGCGACCTGCCGGCGCCCGAGGGACGCACGTTCCTGCAGCAATATGCCGAGGCGCAGCGCAAGCAGGCCGAAGCCCGGGCGCCGAAGGTCCCGGCATGAGCGGCTCGTCGCGTGACGCAATCCTTTCGCGCATCCGCCATGCCAATGGGGGCCGCCCGTACGATCCCGCCCGTCAGGCCGTGGTCGACGCGCGGCTTGCCGAGGCGCCGCCCGGCGTCATCCCGGCGCGCGGCCAGCTCGACCCCGAAGCGCGGCTGGCTCTGTTCATCGACATGGCGACGCGGGCGAGCGCCACGGTCGTGCGCGTCTCCAACTATGCCGCCGTGCCGGAAGCCGTTGCCGACTGGCTGCGGCAGAACAATTTCCCGGCGACCCTACGCATGGGCGCCGATCCCCGCCTTGCGCCGGCCGATTTCGGCGCGACCGCGTTGGATGTGACGACCGGCGCCAGCAGCGGCGGCGACCTCAATGCCTTGTCGCATGCCGAAGGCGGCATCGCCGAAACCGGGACGCTGATGTTCGTCTCGGGTCCCGGCAATCCGACGAGCCTCAATTTCCTGCCGGAGAATCATGTCGCGGTCGTCGCCGCCGGCGATGTCGTCGGCGACATGGAGGCGCTCTGGAGCACCGTCCGGTCGCGCGAGGGCAAGGGACAGATGCCACGCTCGGTCAATTTCGTCACCGGACCGTCGCGCTCGGCCGATATCGAGCAGACGCTGCTCCTCGGCGCGCACGGGCCGCGGGCCCTCCATATCATCGTCGTCGGCTAGCGCGCCGGGCGAAAAAGTGGGAACCGGTTTTTCGCAGCATCCGGCACGGCAACTTAAAAGTCAGCGTTTCGCGCGATCCCGGAAAATCGCCCGAAACGCTAGATCGGGCAAGGCGGTAGGGGCCTGCCGATCGGGTGTAACGTGCTTCCTCGCCTCCGCTGGCGCGCCTTGCTTCAGTCGACGTCTTCGTCTTTCGTCAACACATCTTACGCAGGTGGCAATAGTTCGATGCCGCGGGAAGCATCGCTTTACCATTGGTCTGTCTTGAGCTGCTGTTAAGTAAAGTTCGAACGGCTTTGTTCATTCCCGCGGGCTATCTCTGTTCGTACACCGGCAACCGAGCGGATCGATATCACGCTGGAACCGGGGAACAGGGCAAGGTTCGGCAGCACGCCGACGGACGAGAAGCGAGAGCGACATGACCTTCTGCACCATGAGACAGCGCGCCGGCACAAACAGCGCCAACCTTCCGCTGCCGATCCTGCCCGTGCCGAGCCCGTCGGCCCAGGCGATCCTCGACCTCTTCCGCTAGCCGGGAGCCGGCTCGACCAGCCGAGGCGACCGGCAGGCGGGTCCCCGCGAAGGACCGCGGAAACGTCCCGGCGATCGACCGCATCCTCTGGACAAAGCACGGTTCCTCTGGACTGCTCTCCTGATCCCAAGGAGGCGCCAGATGCCCGTCGCGATCGACAATCTTCTTCCCTTCCTCTTCGCCAGCATGATCCTTCTTGTCATCCCCGGGCCGACCATCGTCATGGTCGTGTCGCAGGCGCTGGCGCAGGGACGGCGCGTGGCGCTCGCCAGCGTCCTTGGCGTCGGGCTTGGGGACCTCGCCGCCGCCAGCCTGTCATTGGCCGGTGTCGGCACCCTGCTCGCCGCTTCGGCTGCGGCCTTCACGCTGCTCAAAACCCTCGGCGCCGTCTATCTCGTCTATGTCGGGGTCACGCTGTGGCGCGCCCCGCCGACGGATCTCGCAGCGCTCGAATCCGCACCGTCGCAGCCGAGAGGCCGCGTTTTCCGCGATGCCTTCCTGGTGACCTTGTTCAATCCCAAGGGCATCGTCTTTTTCGTGGCCTTCGTGCCGCAGTTCATTGCCGTCGACCGCGCCTTCGCGCCGCAGGCCGTCACCTATGTCGCGCTCTTCGTCCTCCTCGGCGTCCTCAACGCCTATCTGTATCTACTCCTCGCCAGCCGGGCGCGCACGGCCATCCGCAGGCCCGGCGCGCTGCGCGCGGCGACGCGCGCCGGAGGCGCCCTCCTCATGGCTGCCGGGATCGCCGCCTTGTTCGCACGGCGACCGGCGTAAGCTTTGGAACGGGCCGCGGGCGCGCACGTTGCTGTGGCGAAGAACGAGGAGAATGTGATGACCAGCGACACCAAGCCAACCGCCAACGAAAACGATCCGCATCCGCTGGGCGACGGCAAGACCATCCCCGGCCAGCAGCATCGTCCGCTGACCGACGAAGAAGATCTCGACAATGCCATCGACGATACGTTCCCCGCCTCCGACCCGGTCCCGCCGAGCCGGATCGACGGTCCGAACGACTGATCCTGGTCTGATCCTTCCCACGAGAATGCCCGGCCCGGTGGCCGGGCATTTGCGTTTTCGGCAGCGGATTCACGCAGCGCCTGCCGATATCCCCGGCGGCAGTCCGGAAACTTGGATTTGCGGCGGGGATGGGCTAGGACCCAGCACATGGTCAACAGGTCGCCGCCGCCCCGGTATCCCCTCGGGATATGCGCTGGGCCGCGGCGCGCGTTTCGGGCGGCATGACATGGCTTCCAAGCCGATCAAGGTGAAGGCGCGCCAGCCGCGGGGTTTCGGCGATCGCGGCGCCGGCGACCTGCGGGCGCAGGACAGGATGATCGCGGTCATCAAGGGCGTCTACGAGCGCTATGGCTTCGAGCCGGTGGAGACGCCGATGTTCGAATACACCGATGCGCTCGGCAAGTTCCTGCCCGACAGCGACCGCCCGAACGAGGGCGTGTTCTCGCTGCAGGACGACGACGAGCAGTGGCTGTCGCTGCGCTACGACCTGACCGCGCCGCTCGCCCGGCACGTGGCCGAGAACTTCAACGACATCGCGCTGCCCTATCGCAGCTACCGCGCCGGCTACGTCTTCCGCAACGAGAAGCCGGGGCCGGGCCGGTTTCGCCAGTTCATGCAGTTCGACGCCGACTCGGTCGGCTCGCCGGGCGTCTCGGCCGATGCGGAGATGTGCATGATGATGGCCGACGTCATGGAGGCGCTCGGCATCGCGCGCGGCGACTACGTCATCCGGGTCAACAACCGGAAAGTTCTCGACGGCGTGCTGGAGGCCATCGGCCTCGGCGGCGCGGAGAATGCCGAGCGGCGACTGACGGTGCTGCGCGCCCTCGACAAGCTCGACAAGTTCGGCTTTTCAGGCGTGCGCGAATTGCTCGGCAAGGGCCGGCTCGACGACAGCGGCGGCAAGGGCGATTTCACCAAGGGCGCCGAACTGGACGCCGAGAGCATCGAGCGCGTGCTACGCCTGTTCGATATCGGCGGAACGTCTTTTGATGCCGTCGACGCGCAGGGCGCCGGCGAGGTCCGGCTCGCCAAGGCGAGCGAGGCTTTCGGCGACAATGCCCGCGTCGCAGAAGGGCTGGACGAGCTCCGGCAGATCGCGGCGATGTGCCAGGCAGCAGGCTACGACGACACCCGCGTCCTGATCGACACATCCATCGTCCGCGGCCTCGAATACTATACCGGCCCGGTCTACGAGGCCGAGCTCCTCTTCGATGTCACGAACGAGAAGGGCCAGAAGGTGCAGTTCGGCTCGGTCGGCGGCGGCGGCCGTTATGACGGGCTGATCGCCCGCTTTCGCGGCGAGGCGATTCCCGCGACGGGCTTTTCCATCGGCGTCTCGCGCCTGATGACGGCGCTGAAGAATCTCGGCCGGCTTGAGGAGAGCGAACGGACCGGACCGATCGTCGTCACCGTCATGGACCGCGATCGGCTGGCGGATTACCAGCGCCTGACGACCATCCTGCGCGACGGTCTCAATCCGAGGGACGCGGACGGCCACCCTGTCGGCCCGGTCGTTCCGGTCGAGATGTTCCAGGGCAATCCAAAACAGTTCGGCAAGCAACTGCAGTATGCCGACCGCCGCAACAGCCCTTGCGTGGTCATCCAGGGCGGCGACGAGAAGGCGGCGGGCATGGTGCAGGTGAAGGACCTGATCGAGGGCAAGCGCCTCTCGGCCGAGATCGAGGACAACGCCACCTGGCGTGCCAGCCGGCCGGCGCAGGTCATGGTGCCCGAGTCCGACCTTCTGGATTCGGTGAAAAAAATCCTCGCCGCGCAGGCAGCGGATCGGCTCGCCGGCGAGGGGGGCTCGGGCGACGGGGCTTCTGCGCCGCAGGTCGACGCCTGAGGTGAGTCCTGCCGTCACCCCTTCGATGGATGAGGCGCTGCTGTCGCTGTTTGCCGCCCGCGGTGCGGAGGCCGTCACGGTGCCGATCCTGCAGCCGGCCGATCCCTATCTCGACGCCGCCGGCGAGGCGTTGCGCCGGCGCATCTTCCTGACGCGCGGCGAGGGCGGCGAGGCGCTGTGCCTGAGGCCCGATTTCACCATTCCCGTCTGCCTCTCCCACATCGGACTCGGCGGCGTCCTGCCGCGGCGCTATTGCTATCTCGGTCTGGTCTTCCGGCAGCTGCGGACAGACGGCTCGGAATTCCGCCAGGCTGGAATCGAGGATCTCGGCGACACGAACTTCGCCACCGCCGACGCCCGCGCGGTGGCCGATGCCCTCGCAGGGCTCGAGGCGGCGGGCCATTCCGGCGCGCTCGACATCGTTCTCGGCGACCAGGGACTGTTTGAGGCCTTTCTGGCAGCTCTCGGACTTCCCGATGGCTGGCAGCGACGGCTGGTGCGCACCTTCGGGGACGACACGCTGCTGGCCGCCGCGCTGGGCGATCTCAGCCGCCACGACGGCGAGGCGGTGGCAGGGCTCGATCCGCGCCTCCACGCGCTGGCCAAGGCCGGCGAGACCGGCGGGCTGGCGGCGGCGGTCGAGACGCTGATGGACGAGGCGGGCCTGTCGCCGCACGCCGGCCGCACGCCGGCCGAAATCGCCCAGCGCCTCGTCGAGAAGGTCGCCGTCGCCGAGACGGCGCTGTCCGATATGGCCTTGCAGCGGCTGCGGCGCTTTCTCCTCATCGATTGCCCGCTGAACGAGGCCGCGGCTCTCCTGAGCGAGATGACGAGCGCCAGCGGTCTCGACATCGGCCGGGCGCTTGCCGTGTTCGAGGCGCGCAATGCAGCGCTCGTCGCGGTCGGGGTCGATCTCGGCGCCATCCGCTATCGCGCCGCCTTCGGCCGAACCATCGACTACTATACCGGCATGGTCTTCGAGGCCCGTATTCCCGGCGCGCGCGATCCGCTGGTCGGTGGCGGCCGCTTCGACCGGCTGCTGACTTTTCTCGGCGCGACGGTGCCGATCCCGGCGGTCGGTTTCGCCCTCTGGCTCGACCGGATTGCCGCCGCGACGGCCGGAGGAGGACGGCCATGACGCTCACCCTTGCCATTCCGTCCAAGGGCCGCCTGAAGGAAGAGTCGATCGCCGCCCTCGGCCGCGCCGGAATCATGGTCACCTCGGCGGAGGATTCGCGCAGCTATCGCACCCGCGTCGCCGGCATCGAGGACCTCGACGTCGTGCTGCTGTCGGCCTCGGAAATCGCGCGGGAACTGGAAATCGGCACGATCGACTTCGGCATCACCGGCGAGGATCTGGTGCGCGAGACCATTGCGGACGCCGACCGGCGGGTCGAGATCGTCGCCCGCCTCGGCTTCGGCGCGGCCGATGTCATCGTCGCCGTCCCCGAGGCCTGGGTCGACGTCGAGACCATGGCCGATCTCGGGGACGTCGCCTCGAGCTTTCGCCAGCGCCATCACCGGCGTATGCGCATCGCGACCAAATACCAGCGGCTGACGCAGGGTTTCTTCTCGCGCGGACATGGCATCCAGAGCTATCGCATCGTCGAGAGCCTCGGCGCCACCGAAGGGGCGCCGGCGGCGGGCTCGGCCGACATCATCGTCGACATCACCTCGACCGGCTCGACGCTGCGCGCCAACCGGCTGAAGGTGCTGCGCGACGGTCTGATCCTGGCTTCCGAGGCCTGCCTGGTGCGCACCCGCGGGGCCGATGGCGAGCCGCCGGACGCCGCGACCGAGGCCGTCCGCCGCCGATTCTTGCCGGATCCGTGATGCCGACGCGCGACCGTGCCGATTGCCCGAATCCGACATATCTCTCACGTCATTAGTTTACGCTTGGCGGGCTAGAAAATGCTGGGCGCGACCTAAGTCGACTTGCCCCGCTGTGTTCGGATTCAGATGACTTTTGACAGCACCTTGGCAACGACGGGATTCCTGCAGACGGAAGCCCCGTCACGGCGGGCCGGTATCGACATCGCCGTCGAGGCCGAGACAGAGCGACTATTGGCCGGACGCACGCGCGACATTCGGCTGCGCGGAGCCATCATGGACCGCTACCAAGCCTGGTCCTGGCCGCGCCGCGCCAAGATCGTGCGGTCCTGGATGTTGTGGGTTGCCGGCCTCAATGTCTTCCTCAGCGCCATCGGCCTGATCTTCTCTCCCAGGCTTCTCGTTTTCAACCTCGTCTTCATGGGTCTGTTCGTTCCGGCAGTCAATTTCGTCGTCCACGGTCTCTGGAGGCGGCCCCGCGGCCCGTTGATCGAACCGCTGTCGCTGGTCGTCGCGACACTGACGACAATGGTAGTCTACGGCATTTTCGGCTCGTTGATCGGCGGCTACGATCACGAGCGATACCTGACGGGCGCCTTGTTTCTCGCCGCGATCGCCCTGGTGGTGTTCGACATGACCCTGACTTGGTCGACCGCGCTCGGCGTAGGTGCGCTTCTGATCTTTGCGCTGTTTCAAATCCGGAATTTCGACTTGGAGCCGACGCAGGTCTATTTTTCCATCGCCTTCTTCGGATTCGGAGTGGCGGCGACGATTGCGGCGCGGCGCACATCGACCCTTCTCGCCCACAAGAGCTTCCTGCTGACGGTCAGGGACGCCAAATACAGCCGCGCCCTTGCCGAAGCCAACTGCAATCTTCATCGGTTGGCGACGCTCGATCCTATGACGGGAATCGCGAACCGGCGGTCTGTCCAGGACCACACCGATCGCCTTTGGCGGGACCCCGCCGTCGACAAGCGCCAGGTCGCCGTGATCATGGTCGACATCGATCATTTCAAGCGTCTGAACGACGCCTTCGGCCATGCTGCCGGCGATGCCTGCATCTGCCAGGTCGCCGATGCCATGGTTGCCTCGACGCGACGGGGGCTCGATCTCGTCTCGCGCTATGGCGGCGAAGAATTCATGGTCATTCTGACGCGGGCACCGGCCGAGACCGTGATGCAGATCGCCGAGCGCATCCGCAGCACGGTGGAGGCCCTGAAGATCAGCGTTTCCGGTGGCGAGACCGCCGTTCTCACCCTCACTGTCAGTCTCGGCGTCGCCATCGCACAGGACGGGGTCGGCCCGGAAACTCTCGCCACCCGTGCCGATGACGCGCTCTACGAAGCCAAGCGGCGGGGGCGCAACCGGGTGTGCCGCTGGCCGGTGGATGTCTCACCGCAGGCGGGCCCAACAGATCTGGAGCAGAAGTCGGAAGTACAGCATTCCGCCGTTCGGCTCACGCGCCAATGAAAAAGGACAGCATCGGACCAGAAATCGCAATCCGTTGACGGAAAATCCGATGCGCAACTCCTAACAGGTGGATCGTCGCCAGGTGCGCGAAGGCATGCACGGCGCTGAAGATCGGGACGGTCCTTCAAAGAAAAGCCATCCCGCAGCTGGGGCGCCGCGCCGGAAAGGCCGCCGTGATCGCCCTGATAATGCGCTGCCTTGACCTTTTCAGACGAAAAAGGCGGCCCCGGGGGCCGCCTCTCTATGTGTCCCGGAAGAACCGGGAATTCAGACCGTCGCCGAGACCCGGCCCGTCCGACGCTCGAGCGCGTAGGTGCCGGCACCCGCACCGGCCAGAGCGAGGAAGCCGCCGGCCATGGCGATGTTCTTCATCAGGATGGTGAATTCGGCCGAATGCGCCATGAAGCCGGTGGCGACGCAGAACAGCGCCAGCAGGATGGCCGCGATGCGGACCTGGAAGCCGACGATGACGGCAAGGCCGGCCAGAAGCTCGAAGGCACCGACGAGGTAGACGAAGACGACCGAGTCCGGCAGGCCGAGGCTGCCGAAATAGCCGGTCATGCCGGCCGCGCCGACCAGCTTGCCGTAGCCGGCGATGACGAAGTCCGCGCCCAGAAGGATGCGGGCGAGGAGAAGCAGGAGATTGGAGTTCATGGCGAGCCATCCGGGAAGAATTGAGCGATGCGGCTATTTACAGCGCCCGGCCGCGGATTGCATCCACTCCGACGGCAACCGATCGTTCACCGTCGGAGACACAATCAGCGCAATCAGCCCGGGCGAACCATGAGCGATGGGTCGACAATCCGGTCGTAATCCGCGGCGCTGACGAGGCCCGAGGCGATCGCCTCGTCGCGCAGCGTCGTGCCGTTGTGATGCGCCGTCTTGGCGATTTTGGCGGCATTGTCGTAGCCGATGGTCGGGGCCAGCGCCGTCACCAGCATCAGCGACTGCTGCATCAGGCTGGCGATCCGACCCTCATTGGCCTTGATCCCGTCGATGCAATGTTCGCGGAAACTGTCCATCGCATCGCCGAGCAGGCGGATCGACGACAGGACGGCGTTGGCGATGACCGGCTTGAAAACGTTCAGTTCGAAATGACCCTGGCTTGCGGCCACGGTCACCGTCGTCTCGTGGCCGAAGACCTCGCAGGCGACCATCGTGATCGCTTCCGCCTGCGTCGGGTTGACCTTGCCCGGCATGATCGAGGAGCCCGGCTCGTTCTCCGGCAGCGACAGTTCGCCGAGGCCCGAGCGCGGGCCGGAGCCGAGGAAGCGGATGTCGTTGGCGATCTTGAAGAGATCGGTCGCCAGCGCATTCAAGCTGCCGTGGAAGAAGGCGAGCGCGCCATGCGAGGCGAGTGCCTCGAACTTGTTCTCGGCGGTGCGGAAGGGGTGGCCGGTGAGGGTGGCGATCTCGGCGGCGATGGCCGTGTCGAAACCCACCGGAGAGTTCAGCCCGGTGCCGACGGCGGTGCCGCCCTGCGCGAGGGCCAGCACGTCGTCGAGCGCCTGCTCGACGCGCCGCCGTCCGAGCTTCAGCGCCGCGGCATAGCCAGAGAATTCCTGACCAAGCGTGATGGGCGTCGCATCCTGGGTGTGGGTGCGGCCGATCTTGATGATGTGGTCGAACGCCTTCGCCTTGGCATCGAGCGAGGCGTAGAGGGCGTCGATGGCCGGAAAGATCCGCTTCATGGTCTCGATGACGACGGCGACATGCATGGCGGTCGGGAACACGTCGTTCGACGACTGGCCCATGTTCACATGGTCGTTCGGATGGACGGGCTTCTTCGAGCCCATCTCGCCGCCGAGCATCTCGATCGCCCGGTTCGAGATCACTTCATTGACGTTCATGTTCGTCTGGGTGCCCGACCCCGTCTGGTAGACGACGAGTGGAAAGTGGTCGTCGAGCGCGCCGGAAAGAACCTCGTCCGCCGCCTTCTCGATGGTCGCCGCAAGGGTCGCATCGAGCTTGCCCATGCGCGCATTGACGGTGGCCGCCGCCTTCTTCACCAGCGCCAGCGCATGGATCAGCGGGATCGGCTGGCGGTCGGTGCCGATCTTGAAGTTGTTGAGGGAGCGCTCGGTCTGCGCTCCCCAGTAGCGATCGCTCGCGACCTCGATGGCACCGATCGAATCGGTTTCGCGGCGTGTCGTCATGGCCCGTTCTTCCCCATCAGGAAGCCGGGCAATGCGCTCCGGTGGCGGCCCAGGCTTCGTACAAAGCGCCGAATTCGGCCTGCGTGCCCGGAGCGGGTTCGCGGCCCTTGCCCGGGTTCCAGCCCCATCCGACGAGATCGTCCTTTGCCATGTGCTCGACGAGTTCGGCAAGGGTCTTGCCGCCGTTTCGGTTCTCGTCCTTGATCTGCACGCAGATCTCGGCGAGCGACTTGCCAACCCAGGCCATCTCGATCGGCGCGACATGCCAGTTCGGATTGCCCGGAATCGACTGGATCGTCTCGGCCTGCGCCGGAACGTCGACATTGGCCGGCCCGTGGCAGGTGTTGCAGGTCATGCCGGGCATGCCGAAGTTGGATTCCCCGCGGCGGACCGGCGGCTCGTGCAGCTTCATGTCCATGCCCTGCAGCGGGACGTCGCCCTTGGGGTGGCAGTTGAGGCAGCGCGGGTGCTGCAGGACCTTGCCGGTCTCCTGGAAGATGGCGATCGAGCGGGCCTTCTCGTCCGCGATCGAATCGAAGGCCGATACCGGTTTCAGGGTCTGGGCGTCGGCTGCCTTCTCCTGGGCGCTGGACAGCGTCGGCGCCATCAGCGCGATGCCGATGGCAAGGGTCGCGGCGGCGCCGGCGAGGACGAGGATAGGCTTCACGTTACGCACTTTCACGACACCACGACATTGACGATGGGCAGGCGCCGGACCGGGCTTCCGGTCAGGCGACGCCAGGCATTGGCGACGGCCGGCCCGATCGGCGGAACGCCGGGCTCGCCGACGCCGGTCGGCGGTTCGCTCGATGCAATCACCGCCACCTCGACATGCGGCATCTCGTTGATGCGCAGCGAGCGGTAGTCGTGGAAGTTGGACTGCACGATGCGGCCGCCTTCGCCGAGCGTCACTTCGTCGAAGAGGACGGCTCCGAGGCCGTAGCCGATGCCGCCCTCCATCTGCGCCGCGATGACGTTGGGGTTGATCGCCACGCCACAATCGACGGCGCACCAGACCTTGTGCACGCGCGGCAGGCCGTCGGTGCCGACCGAGACCTCGACGATCTGCGCGACATAAGTGTCGAAGCTCTTCACTACCGCGACGCCGCGCTCGCGGCCCTCCGGCACGGGCGAGCCCCAACCGGCCATCTCGGCGACTTTCTTCAGGGTACCCATGTGGCGCGGCTCGTTGCCAAGCATGGCCAGGCGACCCTCGACCGGGTCTTTGCCCACCTTCTGCAGCAGTTCGTCGACGAAGGTCTCGACGGCGAAACCCGTATGGGTGTGCCCGACCGACCGCCACCAGAGCGCCGGCACCACGAGCTGTGTGTTGTGGGCGACGACGTGCAGGTTCTCGACCGCATAGGGCAGGTTGGACGCGCCCTCGACCGAGGTCGAATCGAGATCCACCTTGCCCATGATCGACTGGCCGACGATCGACTGCCGCCAGCCGGTGATCT
Source organism: Aureimonas sp. SA4125 (assembly GCF_019973775.1). Classification (NCBI taxonomy): domain Bacteria; kingdom Pseudomonadati; phylum Pseudomonadota; class Alphaproteobacteria; order Hyphomicrobiales; family Aurantimonadaceae; genus Aureimonas; species Aureimonas sp. SA4125. The sequence continues at coordinate 362,565 of NZ_AP025032.1, forward strand.
GGCCCTCGGCATTGATCGAGGCCTTCATCCGGTGGGCGTAGATCGGGCGGTAGAAACCGCCGCGGATGTCGTCCTCGCGCGTCCACATGTGCTTCACCGGGCGCGTGCCGTCGGTTGCCTTGAACACCTCGGCGGCCTCGCGCATGTAGGGCGAACCGAACTGGGCACGCCGGCCGAAACTTCCGCCGCCGAGCTGGGTGTTGACGCGGACCTTCGCCTCGTCGACGCCGAGCACCTGGGACAGGGCCTGCTTGTCCTGACCGGGAAACTGCGAGCCGTTGTAGCAGTCGATCGAGCCGTCGGCGTTCTTGATGATGACGGCGTCGAGCGGCTCCATCGGCGCGTGGGCGAGGAACGGGAAGACGAGCTCGGCCTCGAGCGTCTCGGCGCCAGCCTCCGCGAAGGCCTTGTCGACGTCGCCGCGGTTGGTGGCCTCGAGACCCTGTTCCTCGAACTGCTTGGCGTAGTCGGCGGCAATCTCGTTGCTGGACCGCGTCTCGGCCTTGGACATGTCCCATTCGACGACCAGCGCCGCCCGGCCCTTCAGGGCCGAGTAGGTGTCATTGGCATAGACGGCGACGCCCTGCGGCACCTGCTTGACGTCGACGACGCCCGGGATCTTCAGCGCCTCCGCGGCGTCGAACGATTTCACCGTCGCGCCGAAATGGTCGGGATGGGCGACCATGGCGATCAGCATGTTGTCGGCGGTCACGTCGAGGGTGAAGACGGCGGTGCCGTTCGACTTGGCGACGGTGTCGAGCTTCGGCAGCTCCTTGCCGATCAGGACGAAATCCTTGGGGTCCTTCAGCACCGGTTCGGCCGGTGGCGTCTCCTGCGCCGCCTTGTTGGCAAGCGCGCCGAAACCGCTCTCCTTGCCAGAGGCGGCATGGGCGATGCGGCCCTTGGAGACCGTGATCTCCGCGGCCGGAACGCCCCATTCCTTCGCGGCGGCGGCCACCAGCATGGCGCGCGCGGTGGCACCGGCCTTGCGCAGCTGCGCATAGGAATTGGCGATGGAGCTCGACCCGCCAGTGCCCTGCAGGCCGAAAGCGAGATTGGCATAGACCTTGTCGTCTGCCGGCGCGTGGACGGCACGCATCTGGCTCCAATCGGCGTCGAGTTCCTCGGCGACGAGCGTCGCGAGGCCCGTGAACGGACCCTGGCCAAACTCGATGTGCTTGGAGAGGATCGTGACGGTGTCGTCGGCGCCGATCCGCACGAAGGCATCGAGCGTCGCGAGATCCCCGCTGCCGCCAGCCTTGACGGCCTCGGCGGCAAACAGCGACTTCGGCGCCAGCGTCAGGCCGATGACGAGACCGGCACCAGCGAGAAAGCCGCGCCGGGTGGGGGAGAAGGCGTGAATGGTCATGGCTCAGCCCTCCAGCGTGTCGGCGGCGTTGTGGATCGCCTGGCGGATGCGTTGATAGGTGGCGCAGCGGCAGATATTGCCGGCCATCGCCCCGTCGATCTCGTCGTCGGTCGGTTTCGGCGTCGCCTGCAGCAGCGAGACGGCGGACATGATCTGGCCGGACTGGCAGTAGCCGCACTGCGGCACGTCGATGGCGACCCAGGCCGCACGAACGGCCTCGGCCTCGGTGCCCGCGACACCCTCGATGGTGATCACTTCGGACCCCTCGACGGTCGAGATCGGCGTGATGCAGGAACGGCGGGTCATGCCGTCGAGATGCACCGTGCAGGCGCCGCACTGGGCGACGCCGCATCCGTATTTGGTGCCGGTGAGCTTTTCGAAGTCGCGGATGACCCAGAGAAGCGGCGTATCGGGATCGCCGTCGAAGGTCTTTTCCTGGCCGTTGAGCATGAAGGTGATCACGGCATTCTCCTTGATAGGCAGCCGCGATGGGGCGTGCGAACGCGCCGGGCGACCGGATTTGATATGGTTCTAATCTGCCAGAGGAAGGGGCGAAGTGATAGGCAGGAGACCCTGCAATCTCACTGCAAAGGCCCCGCAGAGCGGTGCGCCGCTCTTCCGAAAAACGTCCCAACCCACGGAAAAAAAATAAAAAAAGGCCGCCCCAAAAAGGGGGCGGCCTTCCTACCGATCGGTAAAAAATATGTTAGGAGAGCGTGTCTTTGACCGCGTCCTTGACCTTGCCGTAGTTCTTTTCGGCCTTGCCTTCCGTCTTGTCGACGGTGCCTTCGGCCTCGAGGCGCTCGTTGCCGACTGCCTTGCCGGCAGTCTCCTTGATCGCGCCGCCAGCCTGCTTCGCGCCACCGGAGATCGTGTGCTTGTCCATGGTCTTAGCCTTTCAACATTGCCGCTTGCCGAATTCGCGCGGCCTGTCTGAAGAACGGCGCGCCGGCCCGAGGGTTCCGCCGGCAACGGCCGATGGTTGAGGCGATGGGCTTTGCTTGCCGCTCAGATCAGTTGCCAAATCTGGCTCAGCGCCAGGACGCAGATCAAAAGACCCACGAGGCGCAGAAGCCAGTTCTGCGGGATGATTCGTATCGCGTAGCCGGCAAACGGCGCGACCACCACGCCACCGCAGACGAGACCGGCCACGGCCATGGCGTTGGTCATCAGGTCTGGAGCGTCCTCCCAGTGTCCGGTCACCAGCGCCAAGGCGAAGGACAGCGAGACCGAGAGGGTCACCAGGAACTCGGCCGCATTGACCGATCCGATGACGTAGCGCGGCTGTCCCCCGGCGCCGAGAAGCCCGGATGTGACGATCGGCCCCCATCCGCCACCGCCGATGGCGTCGAACAGTCCCCCGACGAGCGCGAGAGGTGGCACCACTCTGGCGGGAACGGGTTTTTGGGGAACCTGGCGGAACGAGCGTGACAGGAGATAGGCGCCCATGACCGCCAGATAGGCCGCGACGTAGGGCTTCACCACGTCGCCGTCGAGGCCGGTCAGAACATAGGCTCCCAGGGCGCCTCCCAGAACGCCGAAAGGCACAAGCCGCCAGAACAGCTTCCAGTCGATGTTCTTGTGCCAGATATGGGCGCCGCCCGATGCCGCGGTCGTGAACAGTTCGGCTGCGTGGACGGAGGCGGAGGCCTGGGCCGGAAGCACGCCGAAGCTGAGGAGAACGGTCGAGGAGATGACGCCGTAGGCCATGCCGAGAGCGCCGTCGACAAGCTGCGCCAGCGCCCCGACGAAGAAGAAGATCATGAAATCGTGCATCTGGAACCCGCCTGAGAAAGATCACTCAGCCTATCCAAGCAACCGTCCGCGGACAGGCGGTGCGTTCCAAATTTACGGGCGTATCGAGCCGAAACAACCAAGTTCTCTGCGGCCGGTGCGAAAACACAAAAAAGGGCCCGGCATGACTGCCGGACCCCCTGTCGCGATGTGAGCCAATTGGGCCCAGGAAGCTCTCGCTTCTTAGAAGTCCATGCCGCCCATGCCGCCCATGCCGCCGCCCATTCCGCCGCCCATGCCGCCGCCGCCGCCGGCGCTCTCGCGCTTGGGAGCTTCGGAAATCATGGCTTCGGTGGTGACGAGGAGGCCGGCAACCGAGGCCGCATCCTGCAGGGCCGAACGGACGACCTTGACCGGATCGACGATGCCCATCTGGATCATGTCGCCGTATTCGCCGGTCGCGGCGTTGTAGCCGAAGGTGACCGAGGAGTTGTCGAGGATCTTGCCGACGACGATCGAGCCTTCTTCACCGGCATTGGTGACGATCTGGCGAAGCGGAGCCTGGAGGGCGCGGCGCACGATGGTGATGCCGGCTTCCTGGTCCTGGTTGGCGCCCGTGATGGTCAGGGCGTTGGAAGCGCGCAGGAGAGCGACGCCGCCGCCAGCCACGATGCCTTCTTCGACGGCCGCACGGGTCGCGTTGAGGGCGTCGTCGACGCGGTCCTTCTTTTCCTTGACTTCGACTTCCGTCGCGCCGCCGACGCGGATGACCGCGACGCCACCGGCGAGCTTGGCCAGACGCTCCTGCAGCTTCTCGCGGTCGTAGTCCGAGGTGGTCTCCTCGATCTGCTGCTTGATCTGGCCGACACGGGCCTGGATCTGCGCGCTCTCGCCGGCACCGTCGACGATGGTGGTGTTCTCCTTGGTGATGGAGACCTTCTTGGCGCGGCCGAGCATGTCGAGCGTGACGGTCTCGAGCTTGATGCCGAGATCTTCCGAGATCACCTGGCCACCGGTCAGGGTCGCGATGTCTTCCAGCATGGCCTTGCGGCGATCACCGAAGCCCGGCGCCTTGACGGCGGCGATCTTCAGGCCGCCCCGCAGCTTGTTGACGACGAGCGTGGCCAGGGCCTCGCCTTCGACGTCTTCCGAGATGATGAGAAGCGGCTTGCCCGACTGGACGACCTGCTCGAGCACCGGAAGCATCGCCTGGAGGTTCGAAAGCTTCTTCTCGTGCAGGAGGATGTAGGGGTCCTCGAGCTCGGCGACCATCTTCTCGGGGTTGGTCACGAAGTAGGGCGAGAGGTAGCCGCGGTCGAACTGCATGCCTTCGACGACTTCGAGCTCGGTCTCGGCGGTCTTGGCTTCCTCGACGGTGATGACACCCTCGTTGCCGACCTTCTGCATCGCCGAGGCGATCATCTCGCCGATTTCCTTCTCGCCATTGGCCGAGATGGTGCCGACCTGGGCGACTTCATCCGAGGTCTCGATCTTGCGGGCCGAGGCCTGCAGGGCTTCGACGACCTTGATGACGGCCATGTCGATGCCGCGCTTGACGTCCATCGGGTTCATGCCGGCGGCGACGGCCTTGCCGCCTTCGCGGACGATCGCCTGGGCCAGAACGGTCGCGGTCGTGGTGCCGTCACCGGCCTTGTCGTTGGTCTTCGAGGCCACTTCGCGCACCATCTGGGCGCCCATGTTCTCGAACTTGTCCTCGAGCTCGATCTCCTTGGCGACGGTGACGCCGTCCTTGGTGATGCGCGGTGCGCCGAACGACTTGTCGATGACGACGTTGCGGCCCTTGGGGCCGAGCGTCACCTTGACGGCGTCGGCGAGGATGTCGACGCCGCGCAGCATGCGTTCGCGGGCGTCACGGCCGAATTTTACTTCCTTGGCAGCCATTTGAATGTCTCCTCGATGCGCTCGAAACGAGCCGCATCGTGTTGAATTGAGGGGGAATGAGAGTTTGGACGCCCCGCGGGACAGGTCGCCCCGTCACCGGACCGGGGGTCCGACAGTCGACTGATCAGCCGACGACGCCCATGATGTCGGATTCCTTCATGATCAGAAGGTCTTCGCCGTTGAGCTTGACCTCGGTGCCCGACCACTTGCCGAACAGGATGCGATCGCCGGCCTTGACGTCCAGCGGCTGGATCTTGCCCTGCTCGTCGCGAGCGCCAGCGCCGACGGCGATGATCTCGCCTTCCTGCGGCTTCTCCTTGGCCGTATCCGGGATGATGATCCCGCCGGCCGTCTTGGTCTCGGACTCCACGCGACGCACGACGACCCGATCGTGGAGAGGACGGAAGTTCACAGTTGCCATAGTCGTTGGCCCTTCAGCTGTAGAGGACAACCGGCGCTCTTTCGGGCTGCCGGTTCGGATTGTTGGCACTCGCCTTGGCTGAGTGCTAGCGGCCCTGAAATAGGGGCCAGGCCCCATGCTTGTCAAGGTCGATCGCGGGGGTTCTCCCGCAATCCACCGGTCCGACGACGCTCCGGGGAAGCCTGCGCATGCACCCAGCGCGTTGAAATTTTTGCCAAATGGCGCCGACCCGTCGAAGTCGATCGATCCGGGAAACGCCGTCTTAACGCACGCTGGAGCTAAGGTGTTGGCGTCGTGGAAGGCAGTCTGCCGATCCATAATATCGGTGGTTTGTCATGAAGATACGGGAGTCGCTGAAGCGCTTCAGGCGCGGCGAAAAAGGCAACTTCGCAGTGCTGGGCGCTCTGGTCGCCGTTCCGCTGGTTCTGGCCATGGGCGGCGCCGTGGATCTCAGCATGATGTATTCGAACCGGGTACAGGTTCAAAATGCCGCCGACGCGGCAGCCCTTGCTGCGGCCAAGCAGTATTCCGTCGATCCAGATCCGGCGAATCTCGCGCTCTACGCGAAGAACTTTTTCGACGGCAACGTCAGCGGGCTGTCCCGGAGCACGGCCAGCCTCGTTTACGACGGCGTGAGCTTCGATGAAGATCACACGCGTCAGTTGAAGCTTCACGCCGAATATACGTACAGCCCGATGTTCCTGCCGCTGAGCGTGACCGCGTCCAAGATCTTCGGCGGCAAGATCATCAAGGTCGCCAGCACCGTGCAGGTGTCGGATACGACCGTCGAGGTGGCGATGGTGCTCGACACTTCCGGGTCGATGGCAAGTTCGCCCAGCGCCGGTGGCGAATCGAAGATTGTGACGCTGCGCCGCGTCGCCCGCTCTGCAGCGGCGAAATTCTTCGCCGGTTCCGGCGCTGCTTCCGACGATCCGGCGCGGGTCGCCGTCGTGCCGTTCTCGGGCGCCGTGAACCTCGGCGTGGACAATCTCGATGCCTGGTGGATGGACCCGAAGGGGCTGTCGCCGCTTCATCACGAGAACTTCGACTGGACGACGCTGACGGACGCCGGCGGCAACCGGCTGGCGACACCTTCGACGAGCGACAAAGGCTGGTACCTGACCGCCAACCCCGCCGTGCCGCTGACGCGCCAGTACGTCGTGAAGAACATGAAGACGCCGACGACCGTCAAGGATACGGCAGCCTGCAAGTACAAGGGCGAGACCTATTCCGGCTGCACCTGGTCGGGGAAGGACGGCTCCTGGGTGATGAAGAAGTCCTCCCCGATCTGCAGCCAGTCCAGCGACCCGACGGGGTGCCACCCCTACAGAATTACCTATGCCAGCAAGCCGATGTTCGAGCTCCGCGGCTGCGTCGAAGCGCGGGGCGGGGTCTATGGAGTGACCGACGACGCGCCGTCGGAGAAAAATCCCGCGACGCTCTTCGTTCCCTACATGGCCGTCGACGAGCCCGATTCGACCGGGTTCAACAATTTTCTCGCCGACGACGCCTTCCAGTTTCCGCAGGGGGTCTATCCGCTGGACGGCAAGAGTTTCTTCGCCCAGCAGCGCAACATGAACAAGTATCTCCTCTACCCGACCCGGACGCAGTCGAGGGAAGGGGACAATCATCGCTACAGCCCCAACCACATCTGCGATTCCGCGCCGGTGATGCCGCTCTCGACGGATGCCGCTGCGGTCGACGGCATGATCGGCGGGCTCGAGGCGGTGGGCGCCACCAATGTCGATGAGGGCGTCGGCTGGGGCTGGCGTGTCCTGTCGCCCGGCGAACCCTTCGCCGGCAGCCGTGCCTATTCCGACCCGAAGAATATCAAGGCGATCATCCTGATGACCGACGGCGAGAACACCTCCTACGTCTCGGGCAATGACGACAAGTCGTGGTTCAGCTCCTACGGGTTCGCCCAGGTGCCGGTCTACAATACGAAGAACGAGCAGACCGGGACGAAGGCGGGCCGGATCTTCGAACAGTCGGGCCAGTCGGTCAGCTACACCAATTCCGCCTTCACGCTCGCCATGGACGGCCGCACCAGGAAAGTCTGCGCCAACGCCAAGGCCGATGGCAAGAGCATCATGACCGATGCCAACGGCGCGCAGCTGAGCGACGAGCGCGGGCCTGTCGTGAAGGACGGCATCATCATCTACACCATCGCCTTCGACATTCCCAAAGCCTCGGCGACGAGAGTCGATGCGCTTCTGAAGGACTGCGCCTCCTACAGGACCGAGGATCTGCGCAACACGGCGCTGGCCTATGCCAGCAAGGCAAAGAACTTCTATTCGGCAAAGAACGCCGCCGAGCTCGACGAGGCCTTTGCCGCGATCGCCGCCTCGCTCTCCAAGCTTCGCGTCGCGCGCTGATCGGCGCCGGCAGCCGGCTCGCTTGACCCCGCGCGCCGGGCTGGCTATCGCCGGTCCGGCGCGGTCGCTCCGTCCGGCACACGGCCGGCAAGCGTCGTGGGAAGCGAAAGCGACAGGGTCCAATGACGCAACTGCAAAGCATTGACGGGTTGGCGGCGGTCGCCGGCGGTTACGACGCCATTTTCTGCGACGTCTGGGGGGTCGTCCACGACGGCGAGAAGAAGTCGCCGTCGGCCGAGGCGGCACTGGCGGCCGCGCGGACGGCGGGGTGCAGGGTCTTCCTTCTCACCAATTCGCCGCGCCGGGCGGAGAGCGTCGCCAGCCAGCTCGACGCGTTCGGCGTGGCGCGGTCCGCCTATGATGGCATCGTGACGTCGGGGGATGTAACGCGTGCCCTCATCGCGAGGGCGGGAAAGGAACTTTTCCATCTCGGTCCCGCCCGCGACGTGGATCTCTTCGCCGACCTCGACGTCGCGCTTGTTCCGGCGGACAAGGCCGAGGCGGTCGTGTGCACCGGGCTCGTCAACGACGAGGTCGAGACGCCCGAGGACTATGCCGCGACTCTGGCACAGATGCAGGCGCGCGGCCTGCCGATGATCTGCGCCAATCCCGATATCGTCGTCCATCGCGGTGACCGGCTGATCTGGTGCGCCGGGGCGCTTGCCCGCGACTATGTCGCGCTCGGCGGCGACGTGCGCATGGCCGGAAAGCCATATCGCCCGATCTATGAGGAGGCGTGCCTGGCGGCGGCGATCGCTCCCGGCCAGACGGTGCTGGCCATCGGCGACGGGCTGAATACCGACATTCGCGGGGCCAACGATTTCGGGCTCGACGTGCTCCTCATCGTCGGCGGCATCCACGGAGCGGAATTGGGCAGCGCCGGCGGCGAGCCGAGGGCGCTCGAAAGGCTCCTTGCAGAGCAGGATCTCACGGCGCGCTACTTCATGCCCAGTCTCGCATGATCCACCGCTGCACCGACCCGCGTGAGCTTGGCGCATCGCATCGCGGGGCCGTCGTTGCGATCGGCAATTTCGACGGCGTGCATCGCGGTCACCAGGCCGTGCTGGATGCGGCCCGCAGCGAGGCGGCACGCCGCGAGGCGCCGCTCGTCTGCCTCACCTTCGAGCCGCACCCGCGCAGCGTCTTCCGTCCGGACCAGCCGGTGCCGCGGCTGACGCCGGCGCCGATGAAGGCGCGGCTTCTGGATGCCCTCGGCTTCGACGCCGTCGTCGAGCACCGCTTCGACCGTGATGTCGCCAAGCTCAGCGCCGATGCCTTCGTCGCCGAGGTGCTGGTCGCCCAGCTCGCCGTCCGCCATGTCGTCGTCGGCTTCGACTTCCAGTTCGGCGCCTACCGCCTCGGCACGCCGCCCTTTCTCGTCGAGCAAGGCGCCGCGCGCGGCTTTGGCGTCACCGTCGTCGAGGCTTTCGTCGACGAAGGCGGGGCGATCGTCTCCTCCAGCCGCATCCGCGAGGATCTCGGCCGCGGCGAGGTCGCCGAGGCGGCGGCCCGGCTCGGCTATCGCTGGACCATCGAGGCGCCCGTCGTCCACGGCCAGAAGATCGGCCGCACCCTTGGCTATCCCACCGCCAACATGGCCTTCGCCACCGACGATCTTCTCGCCCACGGTATCTATGCCATCAGGTTCCGCAGGGCCGACGGGACGCTCCACGACGGCGTCGCGAGCTATGGCCGGCGGCCGACCTTCGACAACGGCGCCGCCCTGTTCGAGACCTATCTCTTCGATTTTTCCGGCGATCTCTACGGCGAGACCGCCGAAGTCTCGCTCTTCGCCTTCCTGCGCGGCGAGGAAAAGTTCGACGGCGTAGATCCGCTCATTGCGCAGATGGACCGCGACGCGGCCGAGGCGCGGGCGTTCCTGGCCGGCGCGGCGCCGCTGTCGCCGCTCGATTCCGCCATCGCCTTCTGATCGCCATCGCGGGGCGGCTGCATGGCTCCTGGCGTTTCGCAGCGCCCTCCGAGCGAGGCACCGTGTGCCCCGCGATTCCGCTTTATACGGGCGGCGCGTATTGCTAGAGAGGCGCCATGACCCTTGTCTCGCCCTTGCGAATTATCCGCCCGGTCGCGCGCGCCCTCTGAGCCGGCGGCCGGGACAGCGATCACGCGCCGCCCGCACCGCGGCGACGACATTCTCCGCGCCGCGCCGTTTTCCGGCCCGCGAACATGAAAAAGATCCGACATGAGCGACGCTGCCGAAACGACCGATTATTCCAAGACCCTCTATCTGCCCGAGACCGATTTCCCCATGCGGGCCGGGCTGCCGCAGAAGGAGCCGGAATGGATCGCCCGCTGGGATTCCGAGAACCTTTATGAGGCGCTGCGCAAGGACGCCGCCGGCCGGCCGAAATACGTCCTGCACGACGGCCCGCCCTACGCCAACGGCACGCTCCACATCGGCCACGCGCTGAACAAGATCCTGAAGGACGTCATCACCCGCTCCTTCCAGATGCGCGGCTATGATTCCAACTATGTGCCGGGCTGGGACTGCCACGGCCTGCCGATCGAATGGAAGATCGAGGAGGCCTACCGCGCCAAGGGCAAGAACAAGGACGAGGTCCCGGTCAACGAGTTCCGGAAGGAATGCCGCGAGTTCGCCGCGCACTGGGTCGGCGTGCAGTCGGCCGAGTTCCGCCGCCTCGGCGTCGAGGGCGATTTCGCCGACCCCTATCTGACGATGAATTTCGGCGCCGAGTCGGTGATCGCCGGCGAACTCCTGAAATTCGCCATGTCCGGCCAGCTCTACCGCGGCTCCAAGCCGATCATGTGGTCGGTGGTCGAGAAGACCGCGCTGGCCGAGGCCGAGATCGAGTACGAGGATTACGAGAGCGACACGGTCTGGGTGAAGTTCCCGGTGCGTGACGGCGGCGACTTGGCGGGTGCCTCCGTCGTCATCTGGACAACCACGCCCTGGACCATGCCCGGCAACCGCGCCGTGGCCTACTCCGATCGCGTGCAGTACGGCCTCTACGAGGTCACCGCGCCCGACGACGCGGAAGCCCCGCGCTGGGCGGCCTTCGGCGAGAAGCTGATCCTCGCCGACAAGCTATCTGCCGACGTCTTCGCCAAGGCGCGGGTGCCGGAGGGGGGGTACGTTCGTGTGGCTGACGTCTCAGCCGCGGACCTCGCACAGCTCACGCTCGCCCACCCCCTCAAGGGTTTCCGCCCGACGCCGAAGCCGCCGATCTCCCCCCTTGAGGGGGAGATGCCTGGCAAGGCAGAGGGGGGTGGTCCAGGTGCTGCGCTCACAAATCAGCCCCTCGCCGACGTCGGCGGCAGCGTGCCCCCCTCTGGCCTGCCGGCCATCTCCCCCTCGAGGGGGGAGATCGATGGGTCGGAAGCCTACGCCTTCCCCGTCCCCCTCCTCGAAGGCGAGCACGTCACCGACGAGGCCGGCACCGGCTTCGTCCACACCGCGCCGAGCCATGGTCGCGAGGATTTCGACGTCTGGACCTCTAGTAAGCGGCTGCTCGAGACGAAGGGCATCGACACCGCCATCCCCTTCACCGTCGACGATGACGGCTTCTACACCAAGGACGTTCCCGGTTTCGGCCCCGACGCGCCGGAGGGCCCGGCCCGCGTCATCGACGACAAGGGCAAGAAGGGCGACGCCAATGCCCGCATCATCGCGGCGCTGATCGCGGAAGGGAATCTGCTGGCGCGCGGCCGGCTGAAGCACCAGTACCCGCATTCCTGGCGCTCGAAGAAGCCGGTGATCTTCCGCAACACGCCGCAGTGGTTCGTCCACATGGACCAGGATCTCGGCGGCTACGGGCTCGGCGGGCTCGACCTCGTCAAGGAGAAGCTCGGCCTTGCCGACGACACGCTGCGCGGCCGGGCGCTGAAGGCGATCGAGGACACGCGCTTCGTGCCGGCCTCGGGCCAGAACCGGCTGCGCGGCATGATCGCCGACCGGCCGGACTGGGTGCTCTCGCGCCAAAGGGCGTGGGGCGTGCCGATCGCCGTCTTCGTCGACGAGGACGGCGGGATCCTGAAGGACGAGGCCGTCAATGCCCGCATCCTCGCGGCCTTCGCCGCCGAGGGCGCCGACGCCTGGTTCGCGACAGGCGCCAAGGAGCGTTTTCTCGGCAACGAGCACGACGGCGCGAAATGGAGCATGGTCCGCGACATCCTCGACGTCTGGTTCGATTCGGGCTCGACTCATGCCTTCTGCCTGGAGAAGCGGCCGGACCTCAAATGGCCCGCCGATCTCTATCTCGAAGGCTCCGACCAGCACCGCGGCTGGTTCCATTCCTCGCTGCTGGAATCCTGCGGCACCCGTGGCCGCGCGCCTTATGATGCGGTGCTGACGCACGGCTTCGTCATGGACGAGGACGGGCGCAAGATGTCGAAATCGCTCGGCAATGTCGTCACCCCGCAGGAGGTGATCAAGCAGTCCGGCGCCGACATCCTCCGGCTCTGGGTGGTCAGTTCCGACTATTCCGAGGACCTGCGCCTCGGCAAGACGATCCTCCAGACCAATATCGACGCCTACCGCAAGCTGCGCAATTCGCTGCGCTGGATGCTCGGCACGCTCGGCCACGACGCGGGCGACGATGTCGCCTTCGCCGACATGCCGGAGCTGGAGCGGCTGATGCTGCATCGGCTGCACGAGCTCGATAAGGTCGTGCGCAAGGGCTACGACGATTTCGACTTCAAGCGCGTTTCGCGGGCGCTGACCGACTTCATGGGCATCGAGCTCTCGGCCTTCTACTTCGACATTCGCAAGGACGCGCTCTATTGCGACGCGCCGTCCTCGCTGCGCCGGAAGGCGTCGATCCAGGTCGTGCGCACGCTGTTCGATCATCTCGTCACCTGGCTGGCGCCGATGCTGCCCTTCACCATGGAGGAGGCCTGGCTGTCGCGTCATCCCGGCGCCCGCTCGGTGCATCTCGAACAGTTCCGCACCGTCGATCCGCTCTGGGCCGACGAGGCGCTGGCGGCGCGCTGGCAGACCGTCCGGCGCATCCGCCGCGTCGTCACCGGCGCGCTCGAGGAAGAGCGCCGGGCCAAGCGCATCGGCTCCTCGCTCGAGGCGGCGCCCGTCGTCTACATCGCCGACGCCGAGATGCGGGCGCTGGCGCAGTCGCTGGATCTGGCCGAGATCGCCATCACCAGCGACATCTCCATAGCGGGCGAGGAAGCGCCCGCCGGCGCCTTCGCGCTGGCGGATACGCCGGGCGTCGCGGTCGTCCCGGAACTGGCCGAAGGGCGCAAATGCGCCCGTTCATGGAAGATCACCCGCGATGTTGGCAGCGATCCGGCCTATCCGGACGTCTCGGCCCGCGATGCCGCGGCCTTGCGGGAACTGGCAGCACTCGGCCGGCTGGCGGACTGAAAGAGGCGATGGGCTCTGTCGACGCGGCAACCTTCGCGGCGTCGCGGCGCTGGGACGTCGCCGCAACACTCCGGCTTTTCTTGCGCGAAACCTGCGCTTGCCGTAGAACCGGCCCGGAAATCGACAGAATTTGCGGTCTATGGCTGCGGGCGGTTGGGGACGCCGGTCGCAGGCCATGACGGCAAATCGGCAAGGGGGCCGAGAAGACGATGAAGCTTCGTAAGACACGCATCGCGACAAGCGGGATCGGCGCCGCGGCCATGGCTGTGGCGCTGTCCGGCTGTGTAGGACCGACCTACGGCACCGGCAAGACGGCCGGCGAGCAGTTGATCGGAGACCTCGACGGCATGCTGTCGCTCGGCTCCAGGAACGACGAGGCCAAGGCGATCTCCTACGCCCCGCGGGCCGAACTCGTGAAGCCTTCGGATACCTCGATCCTGCCGCCGCCGCGCGACGGCGTGTCGGCTGAGAACGATCCGAACTGGCCGGAATCCCCGGAAGTCCGGAGCGCCCGGATCAAGGCTGCCGCAGACGCGCGCAACAGCCGCAGCGATGTCATCAGCGCCGATGTCGCTTTGTCCGACAAGGAAGGCATCACGTCGGAGCAGATGGCGGCCAATACGCAGACCGTCAAACCGTTCGTCAACGACCGCGCCAAAACCACGCTGTCGCCCGAGGAGCTCGACTCCAGCCGCAGCGCCTTCCAGGCAAGGCTGCGCGAGAGCAAGCAGGGCTCGCCGACGACCCGCAAGTATCTGAGCGAGCCGCCCGTCGCCTATCGCCAGCCCTCGGCCTCGGCGCCGGTGGGCGATCCCGGCGTTGACGAGCGCGTCAAGGAAGCGCGGATCAAGGGCAATGACGAGAGCATCGGGACCAAGCTGCGGAACCTCCTGCCGTTCTAGGCACGGTCGCCGACGAATGGTCGCGAGCGGCTTCGGCAGGGGTGGGGCGAGGGCTCTTTTCCCGCCGTCGTGGTGCGATGCTGCTGCCTCGGCAGCTCAGCTGCGCTTTTGCTGGAAGAAGCCGCGCAGGAGCGTCGCGGAGGCCTCCTCGGCGATGCCCGGATAGACCTCCGGCGCGTGGTGGCAGGTCGGCTGCGCAAAGAAGCGGGGACCGTTGTCGACCGCGCCGCCCTTTGCATCGCCCGTGCCGTAATAGAGCCGCCTGATCCGCGCGAAGGATAGCGCACCGGCGCACATCGCGCAGGGTTCGAGCGTCACATAGAGGTCGCAGCCGGTGAGTCGCTCCTGCCCAAGCGACCGGCAGGCGGCGCGGATCACCAGCATCTCGGCATGCGCGGTCGGATCGTGCGTCTCCCGCGTCCGGTTGCCGTCGCGGGCGACGACCACGCCGTCCGAGACGAGCACCGCCCCCACCGGCACCTCGCCCCGCGCAGCGGCGCCCCGCGCTTCTTCCAGGGCAAGTTCCATGTAATTCTGGCGTCTCATGGCATTCCCCGTCGTCCGGCACTCGCCCGACCTCCGCGGACCTGATAAGCACCGCCGAGCAAAAGGCAAAGATCATGAACGACAGAAGCGACGGCAACGACGAAAAGAAGGGCTGGAAGCCCCGCGACGGCAAGGCCGAAGCGCCCGGCGAAAAGCGGGTGTTCAAGCCGCGGCCACTCGGCGCCTCGCCGCGCCCCGCCGCCGGGCCCCAACGCAAATCCTATCCGACCAAGTTCGACACGGATGCGCCGGGCATGGCCGACAAGGCCCGCAGTTCCGACCGCAAGCCGCGCGACGACGCTCGGCCCGGCCGTTCGCCCGCGCCCGAGACCGACGAGCCCGCCGGCTCGATGCGCATCGCCAAGCGGCTGGCGCGCGCCGGCATCGCCTCGCGCCGCGACGCCGAAGGCATGATCGCCGACGGCCGCATCAAGGTGAACGGCAAGGTGCTGGACACGCCGGCCCTCGTCGTCACCGGCAAGGACCGGATCGAGGTCGACAACCAGCCGCTGACGCCGATCGAGCGCACGCGGCTCTGGCTGTTCCACAAGCCGGCCGGCGTTGTCACCACCAATCGGGATCCCGAGGGCCGTCCGACGGTCTTCGACCGGCTGCCGGAAGACCTGCCGCGCGTTCTTTCCGTCGGCCGCCTCGACATCAACACCGAGGGGCTGCTGCTTCTCACGAATGACGGGGGCCTTGCCCGCATTCTCGAACTGCCGGCAACCGGCTGGCTCAGGCGATACCGCGTGCGCGCCCACGGCACGGTGACGCAGGCGCAGCTCGACGCGCTGCGCCAGGGCATCGCCGTCGACGGCGTCTTCTACGGCGCCATCGAGGCGACGCTGGATTCGGAGAAGGGCGCCAATGTCTGGCTGACGCTCGGCCTGCGTGAGGGCAAGAATCGCGAGGTGAAGCGCATTCTCGGCCATCTCGGCCTCGACGTGAACCGCCTCATCCGCCTGTCCTTCGGCCCCTTCCAGCTCGGCGACATTCCCGAAGGCGCGGTGCGCGAGATCAACGGCCGCATGCTGCGCGACCAGCTCGGCGACCGGCTGATCGAGGAATCGGGCGCCGATTTCGACGCGCCGATCATCAACACCTTCACCAACGAGACGGTGCAGGCGGAGAAGAAGGAAGAGGCGCCGAAGCCGAAGAGCGAATGGGTCTCGGCGGCCGGCGAACGGCCGAACAAGAAGAAGTTCGGCGATGCCAAGCGCACCGACGCCCTCGGCCGCATGGACACCAGGCCGCCACGGCCGGACCGCGACGCGCGCCCCTCGCGCGATGCCCGGCCGGCGCGGGACGACCGCCCGTCCTACTCGGACCGTCCGCCGCGCGACGATGACCGTCCGCGCGCGAGCAAGCCCGGCGAGGAGGCCGAGGCGCCGAAAAAGCCGACCGGTCCGCGCCGGATGGCGAATGTCTGGATGGCGCCCGGCGCCCGTCCGATCGGCGAGAAGAAGGCGGCCGTGCGCGAGGAACGTGCCAAGGGCCGTGGCGATCGCCCCAAGCCCGTCTTCGGCAAGGCACGAAGCGATGACGGCGCGCGTCCCGCACGCGGCCCCGGCGCGCCCCGTCCGCAGGGCGCCGGCGGTGCTTCTCGTTCCCAGGGCGCCGCCGGTGCCGGCGACCGACCGAAACCGCGACCGCTCGGCGATGGCCCGCGCAGCCGGCCCTCCACCGGCGACGGACCGCGCAGCCGGCCGGGCTCTGGAGACGCGCCCCGCAGCCGTCCCGGTGCGCCGCGCGACGGCGCCAAGCGTGGCCCTTCCGACGGCCCGAAGCGCGGTCCGCGGAGTTAAGGCCGGATGCGCATCGTCGGCGGAACGTTTCGCGGCCGGGCGCTGGCCGGTCCGAAGACCGACGCCATCCGCCCGACCACCGACCGCATCCGCGAGACGCTGTTCAATATCCTGCAGCATGGCTACGCCCAGGTGCTGAACGGCGCCCGCGTGATCGACCTGTTCTCCGGCACCGGCGCGCTGGGCCTCGAGGCGATGTCGCGCGGCGCGAAATACTGCCTCTTCGTCGAGGAGGGCACCGAGGGCCGCGGCCTGCTGCGAACCAATATCGAGGCACTCGGCCTGACCGGGGCGACGCGCATCTTCCGGCGCGACGCGACGAAGCTTGGCCCCGTCGGCGCGCTTCAGCCCTTCGACGTGCTCTTTGCCGATCCGCCCTATGGCAGGCGTCTCGGCGAGGCGGCGCTCACCGAGGCCCGCCGCGAGGGCTGGCTTTCGCCCGGTGCGCTGTGCATTCTGGAGGAGGCGACCAGCGCCGATTTCGAGCTGCCGCAGGGGTTCGTCATCGACGATACGCGCTCCACCGGCGAGACGGTCCTGCGCTTCCTGCGCCTTTCCGAACCGGCCTGAGCTTTGCGCCAGTCCTGCGAAAGCCCTGTGGACCCTAACAAAAACGTAATTGGCGCAGACGTCTGGCCTCGGCCATAGGTCAGCTCACGTTTCGACAGAAGTTCAGGGATCGAATGACGATGCACCGAGTTTCCCGCCGCGCGACACTGTGCGCTCTCGCCCTTTCCACGCTCCTTTCGTCCGCCGCCCTCGCCGAGATGGCGACCGTTCCGTCGCAGCCGGCCGGCACGGCGATGACGTCGGCCGAGCGCCTCGCCCAGGCCGAGGCGAAGCGCCCGAAGAACGAGAGCTTCGTCCTGGAGAACGGCCTGCAGGTCGTCGTCCTGCCCGACCACCGCGCCCCCGTGGTGACGCAGATGGTCTGGTATCGTGCCGGTTCTGCCGACGAGAAGCCCGGCGTCTCCGGCATCGCGCATTTCCTCGAACACCTGATGTTCAAGGGCACGACGACGCACAAGGCCGGCGTCTTCTCCAGCGCCGTGTCCGACATCGGCGGCGAGGAGAACGCCTTCACCTCGTCCGACTACACCGCCTACTACCAGCAGGTGCCGTCGCAGTCGCTGGAACAGATGATGGAATTCGAGGCCGACCGGATGGAGAACCTCGTCCTTTCGGACGCGGCTGTCCTGCCCGAGCGCGACGTGATCCTCGAGGAGCGCCGCCAGCGCGTCGACAACAATCCCGGCTCCCAGCTGCAGGAGGCGGTGCAGGCGGCGATGTATCAGAACAGCCATTACGGCATTCCGATCATCGGCTGGCGGCACGAGATGGAGAAGCTCTCCAAGGACGACGCCATCGCCTGGTACAACCAGTACTATACGCCCAACAACGCGACGCTGATCGTCGCCGGCGACGTCACCAGCGAGGAAGTCCGCACGCTGGCGGAAAAGACCTTCGGCAAGGTCAAGCGCCGGGCCGAGAGCGAGGACCGGGCCGCACTTCGGCCGACCGAGCCCGAACCGCTGGCCGCCCGCACGGTCACGCTGACCGACGCCCGCGTCACCCAGCCATCCCTGCAGCGCGGCTATCTGACGCCGTCCGACACCACCGCCGAGCCCGGCGAGGCCGAGGCGCTCGACGTCCTTGCCGATGTTCTCGGCGGCGGCACCACCAGCCGGCTCTACCGGGCGCTCGTCGTCGACCAGGCGATCGCCGCCGGCGTCGGCGCCTACAATGCCGGCTCGGCGCTGAAGGAGGGCCAGTTCGGCGTCTACGGCACGCCGCGCGGCGCGGCCGACATCGCCATGGTGGAAGCCTCGATCGATGCCGAGATCGCACGACTCCTCAAGGACGGGATCACGCCCGAGGAACTCGAGCGCGCCAAGAACCGCGTGCGCAAGCAGGTCGTCTACGAGCGTGACAGCCAGACCGCGCTCGCCCGCCGATACGGCGCTGCGATCTCGACGGGGCTGACCATTGCCGATGTCGACAGCTATCCCGACCGCATCGAGAAGGTGACGGTCGAGAGTGTCGGCGCCGTCGCCCGCAAATATCTGCAGCCGAAGCGTTCGGTCACCGGCTACCTGCTGCCGGCTCCCGCGACCGATACCCGCTCCTGAACCGACACCGAGGCCTGCGACCCATGACACTGTTCAAGCGACCGCTCTCCACCGCCACGGCGCTGTTTCTCACCGCCGGCATCTCCCTTGCCGCCATGGCTCCGGCCGAGGCCGTCGACATCAAGGAGGTCGTCAGCCCCGGCGGCATAAAGGCTCTCCTCGTGGAGGATTACACCAACCCGCTGATCGCCGTGAATTTTGCCTTCGAGGGCGCCGGCTCGACCGCCGACGCGCCCGGCAAGGAAGGCACGGGCAATTTGATGTCCGGCCTACTCGACGAGGGCGCCGGCGACATCACGAGCCAGGCTTTCCAGGAGAAGCTCGACACGCTGGGCGTGAGCCTCTCCTACAGCGCCAGCTACGACAACTTCACCGGCAGCTTCCGTACCCTCGTCGAGAACGAGGCCGATGCCTTCGAGCTCCTGCGCCTGTCGGTCAACCAGCCGCGCTTCGACGAGGAGCCGGTGTCGCGCATCCGCGGCCAGATCGAAACCGGCATCATCGCCAACGAGAACGATCCGGGCGAGCTCGTCTCGAAGGCCTGGCGCGAGACGGCCTTTCCCGGCCATCCCTATGCAAGGCCGAGCGACGGCACCGTCGCCAGCCTCGACAAGGTGACCAGGGAAGACCTCGAGACCTATCGCAAGAACGGCTTTGCCCGGGACAACCTCGTCATCGGGGTCGTCGGTGCGATCGACGCGGTCGAACTCGGCAAGCAGCTCGACGCCGTCTTCGGCGCACTGCCCGCGACGGCCACCCTGCCCGACATCCCCGATGTCGCCCCGGTCGCCGGCAAGACCGCCTCGGTGACTCTCGACGTGCCGCAGACGACGATTCAGTTCGTGCTGCCGGGCGTGAAGCGCGACGACAAGGACTTCTTCCCGGCCTATCTCATGAACCACATTCTCGGCGGCGGTTCCTTCTCCTCGCGTCTCTATCAGGAAGTGCGCGAGAAGCGCGGTCTTGCTTACGGCGCCAACTCCTTCCTCGCTTCGTTCGACCATTCGGCCGTCCTCGGTGCCTCTACCGCGACCCGCGCCGACAAGGCCCAGGAATCGATCGACATCATCCGCCAGGAGATGAAGCGCATGGCCGATGAAGGGCCGACGCCTGAGGAGCTCGACAGGGCGAAGGCCTATGTGAAGGGGTCCTACGCCATCCAGAACCTCGATTCCTCGCTGTCGATCGCCTCCACCCTCGTCGGCATCCAGCTCGACAATCTCGGCATCGACTACATCGACAAACGCCAGGATCTGATCGACGCCGTGACGCTCGAGGACGTTAGGCGGATCGCGAAGGCGCTGCTGTCGGTCGAACCGACCGTCGTCACCGTCGGCCCCGCCGGAGCCTGATCCATGTCGCAGCCGGGCGGCATCGGACTGGCGCTCGGCGGCGGCGGGGCACGGGGACTGGCGCATATCCACGTCCTCTCCGCATTTGACGATCTCGGCATCAGGCCGGTGCATATCGCCGGCTCGTCCATCGGCGCGATCATCGGCGCCGCCTATGCAAGCGGCATGTCAGGCGCGGCGGTTCACGATTTCGCGCTATCGAGCTTTGCGACGTCGCGCGGCATCGCCGGGCGCATCTGGGCGACGCGGCCGCCGAGCTTTGCCGAGTTCTGGGCCGATGGCGGGGTGCGCTTCGGACAGCTGAACATCCTGCGCATTCTCGGCGCCTTCCTGCCGCCGGGCATGCACGAGAATTTCGAGGACCTCGCCATCCCGCTGACGGTGATGGCGACTGATTTCTACGGCCGTCGGGAGGTCGCGATCCGCACCGGTGATCTGGTCAGCGCGCTCGCCGCCTCCGCCGCGCTGCCCGCCATCTTCCGTCCCGTGCTGCGCGAGGGCGTGGTCCTGATCGACGGCGGCATCTACAACCCCCTGCCGTTCGATCAGCTGCGCGGACGTGCTGGCCTGATCGTCGCCAGCGACGTCAATGGCGGACCTGCCACTGCCCATCCCGAACGCCTGCCCAGCCCGTTCGAGGCGCTGGTCGGGGCCTCGCAGCTGATGCAGCAGTCGATCACCGAGACACGCCTGCGCGTTTCGCCCCCCGATGTCCTGTTGCGACCCTCCGTCGATAGCTATGGCGTCCTTGATTTTCTGAAGACGAAGATGATCCTCGACGATACCGCGCCCCTGCGCGAGGAGGTGAAGCGTGTGCTCGGCCCGATCCTCGAGCGTGAGCCCGAGCCGGAAGAAGAAGCGACGGCCATCCTCCACGCCGTCTGAGGCGCACGCCTCAGCAAAGGCGAAGCGCGCCTCATGCCTCGCGACTTCATCCAGAAACCGCATCATGCCGGTCTCGACCCGTGTCAGCCCGGCGCGAAGCCGGCCCTTCAAGAGATCGGGATCGAGCCTTTCCGCTTCATAGGCGCCGACCATCTCGGGATGATGAGAAGCCGGCCAATACGGTCGTGCGGGAAGACGGCGGCAAGGCGCTGAAAAGCGCCTCCGAACTCAAGAATTCCGCGGGCCGGGCGGACCCGCGGCGCGAACGAAGGCCTGATCAGGCCCGCCGCCGCTCGCCGGGATCAGTGCCCGCGGTCAGGCGGCGAAGACCGACGCCATGTCGGCAAAGCCCTTGAACTCGAGCGCATTCCCCGAGGGGTCGTAGAGGAAGAGGGTCGCCTGCTCCCCCGGCTGACCCTCGAAGCGCAGCATCGGACGCTCGATCCAGTCGACGTCGTCGCGGACGGTCAGCCGTTCGGCGAGCGCCTTCCACTCCGGCATGGTAAGAACGACACCGAAATGCGGAATCGGCACGGCGTGGCCATCGACCTGCCCGCGATCAGCTGAAGCACCTGCTCCGGGCCGAAGATGGGCCGAAAGCTGATGGCCGAAGAGATCGAAATCCACCCAGTTCGGTGACGACCGTCCAATCCTTGCTCCGAGGACGTCCTGGTAGAAGTCACGCGTCTCGTCGAGGTCGCGGACCGGGAAGGCGAGATGGAAGGGGGTGATCGACATGGTTGTCCTGCGAGTCTTGTTTCAAAAGGGGTTTGACGCAGCGCCTATTCGGCGTTCGTCCGTCGTCTTCCCAAGAGCCGTCGGCGCGGCCGCGCGGGAGCCGTGGTGTTGCCGCCAGATGCTTCCGCCGCACCATCGACAAGATGGAGCCTCGGCTTTGGCCTCACCAGTGGCTCGGGCGTTGCCTTGCGCTTTTCCATCATGTCCATGCCGGCATAGATGCCTTCGACCTGCTGCAGCTTCAGCCGCTCGAAATCACGGCGGCGGACATCCTCGGCGATCGCGTCTGCCATGTCGAGCTCGACGCCAAGGCCCTGCAGCGTTTCGGCGCCGAAGACAAGGGCCGATTCCAGCGTCTCGCGGATCTCGTACTCCACCCCGCGCGCCAGCAGCGACAGGGAGTGGTTGCGGTCGTAGGAGCGGACATACAGCCTGACGGTCGGAAACTCCGACCGGATGAGATTGACGATCTGGTCGGTCGTCTCGGCCTTGTTGGTGCACACGGCGACGATCTTGGCCTTGCGGATGCCCGCCGCTTCCAGAACGTCGCGCCGCAGACCCGAGCCGAAATAGATGCGGAAGCCGAAGCGCGCGGCATTGCGGATGCGCTCGGCGGAGGAGTCGATGATCGTCACGTCGGTGCCGTTGGAAAGAAGCACCTGCGCGGCGATCTGGGCAAAGCGTGAGAAGCCGATGATGAGCACATCGGAGCCGGCGCCCTCGAAGTCCTCGTCGAGCTGTTCTTCCTGGAGTTCCTCCGACAGCCAGTTGCCGATCCACGCCGTCAGCGGGGTCAGCGCCATCGACAGCGTGACGATGGCTACCAGCAGGGACGACATCTCGACCGAGAAGATCGCATTGGCCGATGCGCTCGCAAACAGGACGAAGGCGAACTCTCCGCCCTGCGGCAGGAGGGCCGAGACGCGCGCGGCGGTGTTGTGGCTCTCGCCGAAGAGGCGCGACAGCCAATAGAGGATCACCGCCTTGGCGGCGAGGAGGGCCGGGGTGGCGATGAGGATGGTCAGCCAGTCCCGCATGATGATCGAAAGGTCGAGCGACAGCCCGACGCCGATGAAGAAGAGGCCGAGGAGAATGCCGCGGAAAGGCTCGATATCGGCTTCCAGCTCGTGCCGGTAGCTCGATTCCGCCAGCATCACGCCGGCGATGAAGGCGCCCATGGCCATGGAGAACCCGGCCGCCGCCATCAGCATGGCCGAGCCGAGGACGACGAAGAGCGCCGCGCCGATCATCACCTCGCGCGCGCCGGAATTGGCCATGACGCGGAACAGCGGGTTGAGGAGATAGCGGCCCGCGACGATGAGCACGACGATCGCCCCGACCGACAGGACGAACTGCATGGGGTCGAACCCGGCCGCCGGATCGGCCGTCGGCGCGAGGAAAGGCAGGATCGCCAGCAGCGGTACGACGGCCAGATCCTGGAACAGGAGGACCGAGAAGGCCGCCTGGCCGTGACGGGTGTTCGTCTCCCCGGCCTCCTCGAGCAGCTGCAGGCCGAACGCGGTCGACGACAGCGCAAGTCCGAAGCCGATGACGAAGCCGGCCCGCCAGTCGATCCCGAGAAGAACGGCAATCGCCATGATCGCGGCGCCGGAAAGCGCGACCTGGGTCAGGCCGAGGCCAAAGATCTGCCGGCGCAGCGCCCAGAGGCGGCTCGCCTTCAGCTCCAGCCCGATGATGAAAAGGAGAAAGACGACGCCGAGTTCGCCGACATGCAGGATCTCCGTCCCGTCGCCTTCGATCAGGCGCAGCACCGGTCCCATGACGATGCCGGCGAAGAGATAGCCGAGCACCGTGCCGAGGCCGATGCGCTTGAAGATCGTGCCGGCAAGGATCCCGCCGCCGAGCAAAAGGATGACTTCCAGAAACAGGGCGCGTGATTCTTCCAAGACGGGCGTCCGACGGTTGGGTGGGAAGAAGAGCCGCAGGCGCGGCGGGTGACATAAGCCGGTCACGCCGCTTGGCTTCCATGGCATTGCACCATAGATGTTCCCCATGCACAAACCAGCAGGCAAAATCCATGGATGATCAGACCCGAGGCCTTCTCGACGTCGGCGCGCGGCTGATCGAGGCCGCTCTGAAGGCCGGTGCGGATGCGGCGGACGCCGCCGTCGTCCGCTCGCACTCCCGCGGCGCTTCGGTGAGGCTCGGCAAGATCGAGGACACCGAATCGGCCGAAAGCGAGGACGTGTCGCTGCGGGTCTTCGTCGGACAGCGCATTGCGACCGTTTCGGCAGACATGCGCGCCGATATCGGCCCGCTGGTCGAGCGCGCCGTGGCGATGGCAAAGGTCTCGCCGGAGGACCCCTATGCGGGCCTCGCCGACCCGTCGGATCTCTCCCGCGACGACCTCGATCTCGACCTCTACGACGACACCGTCATCGCGAGCGCCGCGCTGGTGGATGAAGCGATGGCGCTCGAGGACGCCGCCCGGGCGGTCGACGGCGTGACGAATTCCGGCGGTGCCGGCGCCTCCGTCAGCGCCACGGGCCTCGTGCTCGTGACCTCGGCCGGTTTTTCCGGATCCCGCATGCGCTCGGGTTTTTCACGCTCGGTCAGCGTCATCGCCGGCGAGGGCGTCAAGATGCAGCGCGACTACGATTACGATTCGCGCCTCTTCGCCGCCGACCTCGACGCCAGTGCCGACATCGGGCGGCGGGCCGGCGAGCGCACCGTGGCGCGCGTCAACCCGCGCATGGTGCCGACCGGAAAATACGAGATCGTCTTCGATCCACGCGTCGCGC
The DNA here is from genome assembly GCF_019973775.1 of Aureimonas sp. SA4125. Classification (NCBI taxonomy): domain Bacteria; kingdom Pseudomonadati; phylum Pseudomonadota; class Alphaproteobacteria; order Hyphomicrobiales; family Aurantimonadaceae; genus Aureimonas; species Aureimonas sp. SA4125. The sequence goes on from NZ_AP025032.1 coordinate 386,841, forward strand.
GCGGACTGATCGGCCATGTCGTCGGCGCGATCAACGGCGCGGCGATCGCGCGCAAGACGAGTTTCCTCAAGGACCGCATGGGAGCCCAGATCCTCCCGGCATCGATATCGATCACCGACGAGCCGTTGCTGCGGCGCCGGCCGGGATCGCGCGCCTTCGACGGCGAGGGCCTGCGCGGCGCGCCGCTGGTCCTCGTCGAGGACGGCGTCCTCAGAAACTGGATCCTCGACGGCGCCACGGGCCGCGAGCTCGGCCTGCCCGGAAACGCCCGCGCCTCGCGCTCGAGCGGCGGCGTGTCGCCGTCCTCCACGAACGTGATCGTGACGCCCGGCGTCGTGACGCCGTCCGAGCTGATCGACGGCATCAAGGATGGCATCTACGTCACCGAACTCATCGGCCATGGCGTCAACATGGTCACCGGCGACTACAGCCGCGGCATCTCGGGCTTCATGATCGAGAACGGCGTTTTGACCTTCCCGGTCTCGGAGGTCACCATCGCCGGCAATCTCGCCGACATGCTGCTGCAACTGACGCCGGCCAACGATCTCGACACCCGCTTCTCCATCGTCTCGCCGACGCTTGGCCTCGGAGTGATGACGGTCGCGGGCAACTGAGATGGTCGCGGCGAGCTTCGACCAGGACCTGGTGCTGATCGAGACCGCCGCGCGCGAGGCCGGGCGGATCGCTCTCGGTTATTTTCGCAAGGACCCGCAGGTCTGGTACAAGGAGGGCAATTCGCCCGTCTCGGAAGCCGACCTCGCCGTCGACCTCTATCTGAAGGAAGCGCTGCTCGGTGCCCGGCCCGACTATGGCTGGCTGTCGGAAGAAACCGATCCCGCGCTGGCCGAGGTCGCTTCGACGCGGTCGCCGCAGCGCTTCTTCGTCGTCGACCCGATCGACGGGACGCGCTCCTACATTCGCGGCGAGGACACCTGGTGCGTCTCGATTGCCGTGGTCGAAGCCGGCCGGCCGGTCGCCGGGGTCATCGACGCGCCGGCCAAGAACGAGGTCTTCTCGGCTGTCGCCGGTGGCACCGCGCGGCTGAACGGTGCGCTTCTGCAGCTTGCGCCACGCAGCCACGGTGGCCCGCTGACGGTCTCGATGCCAGATCCGATGCGTCGCCGACTCGGCACGGCGATCCTTGCCGGACTGTCCTTCGAGCGCAACGCCCCTTCGCTGGCCTACCGTCTGGCGCTCGTCGCCGCCGGGCGTCTCGACGGCACCTTGATCCGGCCTGAGGCCAATGACTGGGACATCGCCGCGGGCGATCTGATCCTGGAGCGGGCGGGCGGAGCGCTGGTCGATCGCGCCGGCGAATTGAGACTTTACAAGATTGCCGGTAGAAGGCATGGCCTGCTGATCGCGGCGGCCGGTCACGCTTTGTCGAACATGGTCGAACTCGCCGCCGCCGCTGCGCCGGAGCTCGCCCCACCCGTTGAAAGAGGATAGTGCCATGGCCGCCGCAGAGGACAGCAAGCAGCGTCTCCACCTGGTTTTCGGCGGCGAACTCAAGTCGCTCGGTACGGTGGAGTTCAAGGATCTTTCCGGTCTCGATGTCGTCGGCATCTATCCGGACTATGCCAGCGCCCTGACCGCCTGGCGCGCCAAGGCGCAGCAGAGCGTCGACAACGCCGCCATGCGCTACTTCATCGTCCACATGCACCGACTTCTCGATCCGGATGGCGTGTGACCACGTCACCTTGATGATGATGACGACGGGCCATGTCGCCCCCCCCGGGCCGGCACGCGAAAGTCTGCCGGAGAAGCGTCGTTCGCGCCGCAGCGCGCTCGCGCGCCGCATCAAGCGCCTCGGGCAGCGCATCTTGCGCCGACCACCGGTGACGAAAGCCGCCGGCTGGCTGATTCACGGGGCGCTGCGCTTCGTCCGGCGCACCCAGGATCTGGCCCCGGGGACGAGCGACTGGTCCGACGTGCTGACGCGGGAGCATCCGGCGATCGTCGCGCTCTGGCACGGCCAGCATCTTCTCGCCCCGTTCTTCCGTCCGGAAAGCCTGCCCTACGTCGCTCTCCTGTCGCGAAATGCCGATGCCGAGATCAATGCCGGCGTGGTCGAGCGCTTCGGCATCGACACCGTTCGCGGTTCCGGCGGCCGGGTGCGCCACACCGTCTCGCAAAAGGGCGGCGCGCGCGCCTTGATCGTCCTGCGCCGCAAGCTCGCCGAAGGCTCGGGCGTCTGCATGATCGCCGATGTGCCGAAAGGAACCCCGCGCGAGGCGGGCCTTGGCATCGTCACCCTGGCGCGGCTGTCGGGCCGCCCGATCATCCCGGCTGCCGCGGTGACCTCGCGGCGCTACGTCGTGGCAAAATCCTGGGACAAGACGACGGTTCCCTTGCCGTTCGGCGCCCTTGCCGTGGTCCTCGGCGCGCCGATCCATGTGCCGGCCGGCGCCGACGCCGAGGCCATGGAAGAAGCGCGCCGCGCGGTGACCCTGGCGATCGAGGCCGCCAATGCGAAGGCGCTGGCACTTCTGGCGGAGACGGGGCGATGAGCCACGGCGTCGCCCGTGCGGCGCTGACGGCCTATCGTCTGGCCGGTGCGCTCGCCTATCCGCTGCTCGGCCCCTATGTCGGCTGGCGCGCCGCGCACGGCAAGGAGGAGGCGGGCCGTCGGCGTGAGCGCTACGGCTTTGCCGGCGTCGCCCGTCCGGCCGGGCCCCTCGTCTGGATCCACGCGGCCAGCGTCGGCGAAAGCTCCGCCGTCGCGCCGCTGGTGCGCCAGATCGCGGCGCAGAACATCCAGATCGTCATGACCACCGGCACGGTGACCTCGGCGGCCCTCGTGCGCGACCGGCTCTCCGGCGTGGTGATCCACCAATACGTGCCGCTCGACCTCCGGCCCTCCGTCTCCCGCTTTCTCGACCACTGGAGCCCGGATGTGGCGATCGTGGCCGAAAGCGAGATCTGGCCGATGACGATGCTGGAGCTCGGGCGCCGGCGCATCCCGCAGGTCCTCGTCAATGCCCGCCTGTCGGACCGTTCCTTCCGGCGGTGGAAGGCGGCGCCGGCGCTCGCCGAGGCGCTCTTGGAAAATCTCTCCCATGTCGTCGCGCAGTCCGAGATCGACGGCGAGCGCTACCATCTTCTGGGCGCACGCACGGTCACCGTCGCCGGCAACCTGAAGGCGGACACCAGCCCGCCGCCGCACGACCCGGCGACGCTGCGCCTTTTCGCCGACGCCATCGGCGCGCGCCCGGTCTGGGCCGCGATCTCGACCCATCCGGGCGAGGAGGACATCGCCGCTTCGGTGCACGCGTCGCTGAAACCGCTGCATCCAGGACTCCTCACCGTCATCGTGCCGCGCCATGCCGAACGTGCCGAAACCCTCGAAAAAAGTTTCGCCGCCAAGGGCTTCAAGGTGGTCAGGCGCTCCTCCGGCATCATGCCGGGACCTGAGACCGACATTCTTCTCGGCGATACGATGGGCGAGATGGGCCTCTACCTCCGGCTGAGCGAAATCGCCTTCGTCGGCCGCTCGCTCGCCGCCGAGGGCGGGCAGAACCCGCTCGAGGCGGCCATGCTCGGCACCGCCATCCTCTCCGGCCGCTTCGTGCAGAATTTCCGCGACACCTATCAGCGGCTCCTGAAGAACGGCGGCGCGCGGCTGGTGCAGGACGAGGCGACGCTGCGCGATCACGTCGGCCAGCTCCTCGGACAGCCGGAACTGCGGCAACGGATGATCACCGCGGCGGCGGCAACGGTCGGTGAGATGCAAGGGGGCCTCGCACGCACCATCCAGGCGCTGGACCCTTTCCTGCATCCCCTGAAGCTCGCCATGGGTCTCGACGGCCATGGCGAACGGACAGGCGCCCCGCGGTGACCCGGCACGGTGCCAGTGCGAACCGGGCACTGCCGCCAGGCACCGGACGATGATTCCCGCAAGGGCCCCGGACTTCTGGTGGACCCGGCCGGGCTGGCAGGCCCTGCTGCTGTCGCCCCTCGCTTACGCCTATGGCGCCGCGGCGCGCTGGCGCCTGATCAATGGCGAACGGGCGGAGGCGGGTCTGCCGGTGCTGTGCATCGGCAACTTCACCGTCGGCGGCGGCGGCAAGACGCCGACGGCCCTGGCGCTGGGGCGGGCGGCGCTGACGATGGGCCTCAGGCCGGGCTTCCTGTCGCGCGGCCATGGTGGCGCGCTTCGGGGTCCGCTGCTCGTCGATCTCGCCCGCCACCATGCCGGCGATGTCGGCGACGAGCCGATGCTCCTCGCGCGTCTGGCGCCGACGGCCATCGCCGTCGACCGCAAGCTCGGCGCGGAACTGTTGCGTTGCGAAGCCGACTGCGATCTCGTCATCATGGACGATGGCTTCCAGTCGCAGCGGCTCAGCTTCGACCATGTGCTGCTCGTCGTCGATGCCGGACGCGGCCTCGGCAATGCCCGCGTCGTCCCGGCGGGACCTTTGCGCGCGCCTTTGGTCGACCAGATCAGCCATGCCGACGCCGTGCTCGTGATCGGCGAGGGGAGTGCCGGTGAGACGGCGATCCGCAGCGCCGCCAAGGGCGGCAGGCCGGTCTATGCGGCGCATCTGAGGCCGCGCCACGCGGACAACTTCGCCGGTCGGCGCTGCCTTGCCTTTGCCGGCATCGCCGATCCCGGCAAGTTTTACCGCAGCCTCGAGGGCCTCGGCGCCGACCTTGTCGAGACGCGGGACTTTCCCGACCACCATGTCTTCACCGCCGCCGAATTGCAGGGCCTGTGCGATGCTGCCGAGCAGCAAGCGCTTCAGCTCGTCACGACCCGCAAGGACGCGGTGCGGCTCAAGGCCGGCGGCGCGCTGGTCGAGGCTTTCGCCGACAGGATCGCGGTGCTCGACGTCGATCTCGTCTTCGCGCCGAGCGGGGTGCCCGAAGGCATCATCCGGGAGACCCTCGACGCCTTCCGCACCCGTCCTGCCTGAGGAAGCGGCGGCGGGTCAGCCCTGCTTCAGACGGGCGGCCAGCCTTGGATCCGATTCCATCTCGCGTTTCAGCGATGCTGCGGCGTCGACATAGGCTTCCTGTCGCTTGACGCTCCAGTAGCGGAGCGTGTCGAGCGGGATCGCCGCGCCGGTGACGGCACAGCGCACGAAGGCGCCGGGCGTCAGGATGGCGAAGTCGCCGTCGAGATATTTCAGCCTGGCCTCGCCGGCGGTATCCATTCGGTTCATCATCGTCGCTGCCTTCGTCGCGGTCCGGCCGCATCGCTTGGGTGAAGCATCCATCGGCGGGAGAAGTCAACGCCGTTGCGGCCGACTTGTCCCGTGTACGGGAAGGGCACGGCCAGATCCCCTCAGCGCCGGCCGAAAAGGCGCTCGATATCGGCAAGCTTCAGCTCGATGAAGGTCGGCCGCCCGTGGTTGCAGGTGCCGGCACCGGGCGTCGATTCCATCTGGCGAAGGAGCGCGTTCATCTCCTCCTGCCGAAGCGTGCGCCCCGCCCGCACCGAGCCGTGGCAGGCAATGGTGGCGGCGACGTGGTCGATCTTCTGCAGGAGCCTGTCGGCGGTCTCGCAGTCGGCGAGCTCGTCGGCGAGGTCACGCACCAGCGCCGGCCCATCGACCTTGCCGAGGATCGCCGGCACGGCGCGGATCGCCACCGCGCCCGGCCCGAAACGTTCGAGCACGAGGCCGAAGCGCTCGAACTCGGGCGCCTGTTCGGCCAGCCGATCGGCGTCCTCGACCGGGAGGTCGACGATCTCGGGGATCAGCAGCATCTGCGCCGGCAGCGGCCGGGCGTGGATGGCGGACTTCAGCGCTTCGTAGACGAGGCGCTCATGTGCCGCGTGCTGGTCGACGAGGACGAAGCCATCGGCCGTCTCGGCAAGGATGAAGGCGTCGTGGAGCTGGGCTCGCGCGGCGCCGAGCGGATATCGGGCCGACGTGTCGTCGGCTCGCTCACCGCCCGCGGGCAGAGTGTCCGGCGTCCGTGCCGCGGGCGGCAGGCCGGCAAAGGACCATTCCTCGGCCAGTCTCGGCTGGGCGTGCAAAAGGGCGTCCGCTGGATGACCCTCCAGCGTGGCGCCGAGCGGCCGGAAGGGAGACTGGTCCGGCGCATAGGCCGCCTGGGCCCCTTGCGAAAAGCCCGCGAAAGAGGATTTCGAGGGACTGCGCGCGCTCCAGCTGACGCCGCTCGTGTCCCACCCCCGCTCGCCTCCCGGCGGCTCGGCCCCATCGCTGGCGGCGGCCGGCGGTTGCCCGCCCGGACGGAAGCGTCCGAGGAGCCCGGCCGCCCCCTCGGTCGAGCCGCGCAGGCCGGCGCGCCATAGCGTCTCGCGGATCGCGCCGACGATGAGGCCGCGCACGAGGCCGGGATCGCGGAAGCGCACGTCCGCCTTGGCCGGGTGGACGTTGATGTCGACGGCGCGCGGGTCGATCGTGAGGAAAAGGACCGCGATCGGGTGGCGGTCGCGCGCCATCACGTCGGCATAGGCGCCGCGCAGCGCCGAGAGGAGGAGGCGGTCCTTCACCGGCCTTCCGTTGACATAGAGATACTGGAACTGCGCATTGCCGCGGCTAAAACTCGGTAGGCCGGCAAAGCCCTCGAGCCGGATGTCCTCGCGCGATGCATCGATCTCGAGGCTGTTCTCGGCAAAATCCTGGCCGACGACGGCACCGATGCGGCGGATCGGGCTCGCCGCCTCGAAGACCGTCTCGCTGCGGTCGCTCCCCGACAGCGAAAACCGCACCTCGGGGAAGGCGATGGCGATGCGGCGGATCACGTCGGTGATCGCCGCGGCCTCGGCCTTCTCGCTTTTCAGGAATTTCAGCCGGGCCGGGACGGCGTGGAAGAGATCGCGGACCTCGACCACCGTGCCGCGACCGAGCGCTGCCGGGCGTGGCCCGTCGAGCTTGCCGGCATGGACGGAAATCTCATGGGCGTCCGCCGATCCATCCTGCCGCGAGCGCAGCGACAGCCGGGCGACCGAGCCGATCGAGGGCAGCGCCTCGCCGCGAAAGCCGAGCGTCTCGATGGCGTGGAGGTCGTCGAGAAGCTTTGACGTGCAGTGCCGTCGCACGGCGAGCGGCAGTTCGGCCGCGGCGATCCCGTGGCCGTCATCGGTGATGCGCAGGAGGCTCTTGCCGCCCCCCGCCGTCACGATGTCGATGCGGCGGGCCCCTGCATCGAGGGCGTTCTCGACGAGTTCCTTGACGACGCTCGCCGGCCGCTCGACCACTTCGCCGGCGGCGATCTGGTCGATGACGGTCTCTGAAAGCTGCCGGATCGACATGGGGCGGGGCTCTGGACTTCAAAACGGAATCACCTGCCCGGCGAACCGGGCAGGTGAGGAAAGCTAGTCGCTGCGGCCGGCCGGATCAAATCCGGCCGGCCCCGTGGAAGAAATGGCCGTCAGGCGGGCTCGGCCTCGCTTGCCGCCTTTTCCTCGATCGCCATCTGCGCTTCGAGTTCGCCGGCCTCTTCCAGCATGATGAAGACCGAGCGCGCCTTCACCACGAGGTCGTTCTGGTGGTCGACGCCGCGGGGCTCGAGATCGGGCCAGTCGGATTGGACATACAGCTGGAAATGCGCGCCGGGACGCGGTGCCGGCAGGCGGACCGTCCGATCCTCGTGGTCGCCGTTGATGTAGATCACCGCCCGCTCGCTCTCGGTCTCCTGGTCGTCTTCGCGCGGGCCATAGACGCTCATGCCGAGGAAGCGGCGGCTGCCGTCGTTCCAGTCGTCGTCGGTCAGCGCTTCGCCGTCCTCGCGCAGCCAGACGACATCGGGCATGTCGCCGCCCTTCACCGTGTCGCCGGTGAGGAAGGCGTCGGCGTTGAGCGCCGGATGCGCCTTGCGGAGCTTGGCGAGCTTGGCGGTGAAGTCGATCAGCAGCTGGTCGGCATGCTCCCAGTCGAGCCAGGTGATCTCGTTGTCCTGGGCATAGCCGTTGTTGTTGCCGCCCTGCGTGCGGCCGAACTCGTCGCCGGCCACCAGCATCGGATTGCCGCGCGAGACGAGCAGCGTCGCCAGCATCGCGCGAATGTCCTTGCCGCGAGCCTCGATGATCGCCGGATCGTCGGTCTGGCCCTCGACGCCGTTGTTCCAGGAATGGTTGTCGTTGTGGCCGTCGCGGTTGTCCTCGCCATTGGCCTCATTGTGCTTCTCCTCGTACATCGCGATGTCGGCGAGGGTGAAGCCGTCATGCGCGGCGAGGAAGTTGACGCCGACCGAGGGCCTGCGGCCGTCATGGTTGTAGAGGTCGGCGGAACCCGCGAGGCGGGTCGCGAGCGCTCCGATCATGCCGTCCTCGCCCTTCCAGAACTTGCGGACATCGTCGCGGAACTTGTCCTGCCACTCGAACCAGGGTTTCGGGAAATTGCCGACCTGGTAGCCGCCGGGACCGACGTCCCAAGGCTCGGCGACGTGAATCCGGTCCTTCAGCACCGCATCCTCGGCGACCATCTTGAAGAAGGGCGCGTCGTGGCTGAAGCCCTCCGGCAGGCGGCCGAGGACGGTGCCGAGATCGTAGCGGAAGCCGTCGATGCCGGTGGTCTGGACCCAGGTCCGGAGAACGTCGACGAACATCTTCGCGACCGGCGGCTTGTGCGTGGCAAAGGTGTTGCCGGTACCGGTATCGTTGATCATGAATTCCGGCTGGCCGTCCGGGTGACGGTAGTAGAGGAGGTTGTCGAGGCCGCGATAGGAGATCGTCGGGCCGACTTCCGAGCCTTCGCCGGAATGGTTGAAGACGACGTCGAGAAGGACGCGGATGCCGCGCTCGTGCATCGCCTCGACCGCCCGCCGCACCTCGGCAAGACCCCCCGGCGACAGCCGGGGATCGGGCGCCATGTGGGTGATCGGGTTGTAGCCCCACGCATTGGTGAGGTTGTTCAGCATCAGATGCCCCTCGTCGATCCAGGCCGCGAGCGGCATGAATTCGACCGTGTCGATGCCGACGCGCTCGAGATAGTCGAGGAAGTGCGGCTCGGCCAGCGCGCCCACGGTGCCGCGCAGTTCGGCCGAGACGTCGGGATTGCGCTGCGAGAAGGCGCGGATCGACAGCTCGTAGGTGAGGCCCGGCGCCGCGAAGGGCAAAGGCGAGGCGTCGCGCGAGGGGTCGATGACGACGGCGCGCGGAATGAAGGCGGCGCTGTCGAGTTCGCGCTCCGGCGGGGCGGTGAGGCCCGGCTGGTAGATGAAGGGACGGTCGAGCTGGATCGCGTAGGGGTCGACGAGCAGCTTGGAATAGTCGAAGCGATGGCCTTCCTTCGGTGCATAGGGGCCGCGGGCGCGCAGGCCGTAGCGCGTTCCAACGGCCAGACCCGGGACGAAGCCGTAGCGGGTGCCGCCGTCGGCGCCCTCGAGCGTCAGACGGTCGGTCTCCTGCGTGCCGGCCTCGTCGAACAGGCAGACTTCGATGGCATCGGCATTTTCGGAATAGACGGCGAAGTGGATGCCGTCGGCGTCGAGCGTCGCGCCGAGTTCGGCGGGCTTGCCGCGTTCGGCCGTAATGGTGTTTGACATGGATGTCCCGTCAGGAGGAATGGTGTCAGGTGATCACGTCGGGCGCCGACCGACCAGTTCGCTTGCGGATTTCCCCGACAACATCGGCTGTATCGATGAGTTCCGAGAGCGCTTCACGCGGTTCGATGCCGTGTTTTGCGGCGTCCGGCTCGAAGCGTTCGATGTAGACGCGCAAGGTCGCGCCCTGCGTGCCGGTGCCCGAAAGGCGGAAGACGATGCGGGCGCCGCCCGAGAACAGGATGCGCACGCCCTGGCCGGTCGAGATCGAGCCGTCGATCGGGTCCTTGTAGGAAAAGTCGTCTGCCTCCGAGACAACGAGCGTGCCGAAGCGCTGCCCCGACATCGAGGCGAGGCGGTCCCTGAGGCTTCCCATCAGCCCTTCGGCGGCTCTCGAATCGATCTCCTCGTAGTCGTGCCGCTGGTAGTAGGTGCGCCCGAATTCCTGCCAGTGGGCCTCGACGATCGCCTTCACGCTCTCCTTGCGATCGGCAAGGATGTTCAGCCAGAGGAGAACGGCCCAGAGCCCGTCCTTCTCGCGCACATGGTCGGAACCCGTACCGGCGCTTTCCTCGCCGCAGATCGTCACCATGCCGGCGTCGAGAAGGTTGCCGAAGAACTTCCAGCCGGTCGGCGTCTCGTAGAGTTTGACGCCGCGCTTGGCCGCGACCCGGTCGGCGGCCTGGCTCGTCGGCATCGACCGGGCGATGCCGGAAATGCCCTTGGCATAGCCAGGCGCGCGCTGGATGTCGGCGGCCAGCATCGCCAGGGAATCGGACGGCGAGACGACGACGCCGCGGCCGACGATGAGGTTGCGGTCGCCATCGCCGTCGGAGGCCGCGCCGAAATCGGGGGCATCGGGTCCCATCATCCGGGCAATCAGCTCGGCGGCGTGGACGGCATTGGGATCGGGATGGCCGCCGCCGAAATCCTCCAGCGGAACGCCGTTGACGACGGTGCCGGCCGGCGCACCGAGGAGGCCTTCGATTATCGTCTTGGCGTAGGGACCGGTGACCGCATGCATGGCGTCGAAGGAGATCGTGAAGCCGCCGGCGATGAGGGCGCGGATCTTGCCGAAGTCGAACAGCGTCTGCATCAGGGCGGCGTAATCGGCGACGGGGTCGACGACCTCGACCACCATCGCCTCGACAACGGTCTCGCCGATGACCGAGAGGTCCGGCGCCGGCGCGTCCGAGATCTTGTATTCCCGCAGTTCGCGCGAGCGGCGGAAGGTCGCTTCGGTGATCGCCTCGGGGGCGGGGCCGCCATTGGCGATATTGTATTTGATGCCGAAGTCGCCGTCGGGCCCGCCGGGATTGTGGCTCGCCGACAGGACGATGCCGCCGACGGCCTTGCGCTGGCGGATGAGATTGGAGGCGGCCGGCGTCGACAGAAGCCCGTTCTGGCCGACGACGACGCGGCCGAAACCGTTCGCCGCGGCCATGCGGATGGCCTTCTCGATCACCTCCCGGTTGAAGTAGCGGCCATCGCCGCCGATCACGAGCGTCGCGCCGGGTTCCCGCTCGGCGACGTCGAAGATCGACTGCAGGAAGTTCTCGGCGTAGCGCGGCCGGGAAAAGTGCGCGACCTTCTTGCGCAGGCCCGAAGTTCCGGGTTTCTGGTCGTCGAATGGCTGCGTCGCGACGGTCTCGATCATGGCGTCATTCCCCTGTGAGGTCGCGGTACAAGGCGGCGTAGCGGGCGGCGCTGACGTCCCATCCGACATCGGTCGCCATGCCGCGTTTCTGCATGGCTTGCCAGAGCACGGGGTCGTCGTAAAGCCGGATCAGCTTGGCCACGGCCTCGCGCAGCGGATCGTGCGCGACCGGCGCGAAGATCACGCCGGTGGCGACGCCCGCTGCCATGGCCGCGAAATTGGCGTGGATCACCGTGTCGGCCAGCCCGCCGACGCGGGCGACGATCGGAATGCAGCCATAGCGCAGGGCGTAGAGCTGCGTCAGGCCGCAGGGCTCGAAGCGCGAGGGAACGAGCAGCGCGTCGGCACCGGCCTGCAACCGGTGCGACAGCACCTCGCTGTAGCCGATGCGCACGCCGACGCGTTCGGGATGGCGCGCATGCGCGGCGAGGAACCCGCCCTCGATCATCCGGTCGCCCGAGCCGATGACGACGAGCCGGGCGCCCATGGCGACGATCTCGTCGCAGAGCCCGACGAGGACGTCCATGCCCTTCTGCCAGGTGAGCCGGCTGACGACCGCGAGGATCGGGCTGTCATCATGGGCGAGGCCGAACTCGGTCTCCAGCGCGCGCTTGTTGTCCCGCCGCGCCTTCAGGGTTTTTGCCGTGTAGTTGCGGACGATGTCGGGGTCGCTCGCGGGATTCCAGATCTCGGTATCGATGCCGTTGACGATACCGACCAGGCGATCGCCGCGGCCGTGGAGGAGGCCGTCGAGGCCCATGCCGCCCGCACTGGTCAGGATCTCCTCGGCATAGGTCGGGCTGACCGTGGTGACGACGTCGGCGGCGTGCAGCCCGCCCTTGAGGAAGCCCACACTGCCGTAATATTCGAGGCCCTCGAGCGACCAGGCGGCATTCGGCAGGCCGAGCCTTGGAAAGACGTCGAAGGGATAGCTGCCCTGGAAGGCGAGGTTGTGCACGGTGAGAACGGTCTTCGTCCGCCGGGGAGCCGGCGCGAAGGCGAGGTAGACGGGGGCAAGCGCAGCCTGCCAGTCATGGGCATGCAGGATATCCGGCTTGTAGCCCTCGATGGCCCCCTCCGCGACCATGGCGCCGACTTTCGACAGTGCCGCGAACCGTGCCCAGTTGTCGGGAAACTCCTGGCCATCGGCGCCGATATAGGGCCCGCCGCTGCGCCGGTAGAGATGCGGCGCGTCGAGGACGAGGAGATCGAGACCGTCGACCTCTGCCGAAAGAACCCGGCTCGACCCGCCGAAGAGCTCGGGGATGGCGAGCACGCTCTTTGCCGCGCCGATCCGCGCGATGACGTCGGGATAGCCCGGCATCAGCGTGCGCATGGCGATGCCGAGCCCGCCCATCGCCAGCGGCAGGGCGCCGGCGACGTCGGCGAGCCCGCCTGTCTTGATGAGTGGGTAGACCTCCGAGGCGACGGAGAGAACGGTGGGTGTCATCGATAGGTGAGCCGGTCGATCATCGGTTTGGTGACGAGGCAGATGCCGGAGTCGGTGCGGCGGAAGCGCTGAGCGTCGAGGACCGGATCCTCGCCGATGACGAGACCGTCGGGAATGTCGACGCCGCGATCGATGACGACGTTGGTGAGCCTTGCGCTCCGGCCGATCGTGGCGTGCGGCAGGACGACGGCGTGGTCGAGGCTGGAATAGGAGCGTTGCCGGACGCCCGTGAAGAGCAGCGAACGACGGAGGCTGCCGCCGGAGATGATGCAGTCGCCGGAGACGAGCGAGGAGATCGCCTGGCCGCGCCGCCCCTCCTCGTCATGGACGAACTTTGCCGGCGGCGTGATTTCCGAATAGGTCCAGATCGGCCAGTTGCGGTCGTAGATGTCGAGCGGCGGCACCACGTCGGTGAGGTCGATGTTCGCCTGCCAGTAGGCGTCGACCGTGCCGACGTCGCGCCAGTAGGCGTCGTGCTCGTTCTCCGACAGGACCACCGAGCGGTTGAAGGAATGCGCCTGCGCCGTGCCGTGGCGGACGATGTGCGGGATGATGTCCTTGCCGAAGTCGCGCGCCGACTTCGGATCGGCGGCGTCGCGGCGCAACTGGTCCATCAGGAACTTCGTCTCGAAGACATAGATGCCCATCGAGGCCAGTGCCGTGTCCGGGCGACCCGGGATCGCCGGCGGGTCCTTCGGCTTCTCGACGAAGTCGGTGATGCGGCCGGTCTCGTCGACATGCATCACGCCGAAGCCGACGGCCTCCATGCGCGGCACCTCGAGGCAGCCGACGGTGACGTCGGCGCCGGTGTCGACATGCTGCTGCAGCATGATCTCGTAGTCCATCTTGTAGACGTGGTCGCCGGCCAGGATGATGATGTACTGCGGCGCGTAGTCCTCGATGATGTCGATGTTCTGGTAGACAGCGTCGGCCGTGCCCGCATACCACTGGTCCTCGGAGACGCGCTGGCTCGCCGGCAGCACGTCGAAGCTCTCGTTGCGCTCGGGCCGCAGGAAGTTCCAGCCGCGCTGCAGGTGGCGGATCAGGCTGTGCGCCTTGTACTGCGTCGCGACGCCGATGCGGCGGATGCCGGAGTTGATCGCGTTCGACAGGGCGAAGTCGATGATCCGCGTCTTGCCGCCGAAATAGACGGCCGGCTTGGCGCGATTGTCGGTCATTTCCATCAACCGACTGCCGCGGCCGCCGGCAAGGACATAGGCCATGGTATCGCGCGATATCGGCGCGTGGCGCTTGCGATCGGTCATTTGCGAAAGTCCTCCCAGATTTTCCGGGGGTTCCGATCCGAAGGACCGGGCCCCTTGTTCGACCGCTGTGTAGTTACTCCGGCGTTCTGCCCCGTCGGCGGCCCGAGGTGGCAGATAGCGTCGTCGTCGGAGGCTTCCACGAAGACCTAAGGGCAAAGGTTTTGCCGGCGCAATCGGTCCGGGCGATCGTCACCGTCTTTTCGCGAAAGGAGAACGTTGGCCCGTGCTTCAGCTTGCGCCCGGACCGGCGTTCCAGATGTCCTTGGCATATTCGCGGATCGACCGGTCGGAGGAGAACCAGCTCATCCGCGCCGTGTTGCGCACCGCCTTCTCGCCCCAGGACGGCGTGTTCTGCCAGAGGTCGTCGAGCGTACGCTGGGTCTGCCAGTAGGCCTCGAAGTCGGCGGCGATCATCCACCAGTCATTGTTGTACAGGTTCGAGACGAGGCTGGAATAACGCTCCTGTCCCTCGGGGGAGAAGACGCCCTTGACGATGGAGTCCAGCGCCTCGCGCAGGAGGCGCGAGTTCTCGATGATCGAGCGTCCGCTGTGCGCCTCGCGCCGCCTGGCCGCCACTTCTGCCGCCGTCAGGCCGAAGATGTAGATGTTGTCGGCGCCCAGATGCTCGAGCATCTCGACATTGGCGCCATCGAGCGTGCCGATGGTGAGGGCACCGTTGAGCGCGAATTTCATGTTGCCGGTGCCCGAGGCCTCGAGCCCGGCGGTCGAGATCTGTTCGGACAGGTCGGCCGCCGGCATGATGATCTCGGCAAGGCTGACATTGTAGTTCGGGATGAAGACGACCTTCAGGAGGTTCTGCACCGAAGGATCGGCGTTCACGACCCGGGCGACATCGTTGATGAGGTGGATGATCTCCTTGGCCTGCGCATAGCTGGGCGCTGCCTTGCCGCCGAAGATCTTCACCCGCGGCTGCCAGTCGCGCTCGGGATGCGAGCGGATCTGGTCGTAGAGGGCGATCGCCTCGATGATGTTGAGGAACTGGCGCTTGTACTCGTGGATGCGCTTGACCTGGATGTCGAACATGGCGCTGGGGTCGACGGAGATGGCGAGCCGTTCCTCGATCACCTTGGCGAGCCGCCGCTTGTTCTCGAGCTTCACCGCCATGAATTTCTCGCGGAAGGCGGCATCGGTGGCGAAGGCGTCGAGGTCGGCGAGCTTGCCAACATCGTCGAGGAAGGCCGGGCCGATCGCCTCGGTGACGAGGGATGTCAGGCCGGGATTGGCTTGCATCAGCCAGCGCCGGGGCGTGACGCCATTGGTCTTGTTCTGGATGCGCTGCGGATAGAGCTCGTGCAGCGAGTGGAACACGGTCTCCTTCATCAGCTCGGTGTGGAGGGCCGAGACGCCGTTGATCGCGTGCGAGCCGACGAAGGCGAGCTGCCCCATGCGCACGCGCCGGCCGTTGTTCTCGTCGATCAGCGAGATCGCGGAGATCTTGCCGCCGTCGAGCCCCTTCTGCGCGGCCTCGCGGATGGTCTGGGCGTTGATGGCGTAGATGATCTGCATCTGGCGCGGCAGGAGCCGCTCGAACAGATGGATCGGCCAGGTCTCCAGCGCTTCCGGCAGCAGGGTGTGGTTGGTGTAGGAAAAGGTCGCCTGGGTGATGGTCCAGGCCTCGTCCCAGGCAAAGCCGTGCACGTCGATGAGGAGACGCATCAGTTCGGCGACGGAGACGGCCGGATGCGTGTCGTTCAGCTGGATCGACACCTTGTCGGCGAGATTGTGCAGGTCGCCGAAGGATTTCAGATGCCGGCGAATGATGTCCTGCAGCGAAGCCGAGGAGAAGAAGTACTCCTGCCGAAGCCGCAGTTCCTGCCCGGCCTGGTGCGAGTCGGCGGGGTAGAGGACGCGGGTGATGGCCTCGGCCTTGTTGGCCTCGCGCAGGGCGCCGATGTGGTCACCGGAATTGAAGGCGTCGAGGAGGATGGGGTCGAGCGACTGGGCGCTCCACAGCCTGAGCGTATTCACATGATTGCCGCGCCAGCCAACGATCGGCGTGTCGTAGGCGACAGCCAGCACCCGCTCGCCCGGGCGCCAGACCTGGCGCGGCGGCTTGCCGGGCTCGTCGATCGACGAGACCTTGCCGCCGAAGCCGATCTCGTAGGAATTCTCGCGACGTTCGAACTCCCAGGGGTTGCCGTGCATCAGCCAGTTCTCGGGCAGCTCGACCTGTTCGCCATCGACGACTTCCTGGCGGAAGAAGCCGTGGACGTAGCGGATGCCGTAGCCGAACGCGGGAACGCCCGTGGAGGCCATCGATTCCATGAAGCAGGCGGCAAGGCGCCCGAGACCGCCATTGCCGAGGGCAGCGTCCGGCTCCAGCAGCTCCACCATGTCGAGCTCGACGTCATAGGTGGCCAGCGCCTCGGTGACCGCCGCCGTCAGGCCGAGATTGCTGATGGCATCGCGCAGCAGACGCCCGATCAGGAACTCCATGGAGAGGTAGCAGACCCGCTTCTCGCCGCTCTCGGTGGTCGCCTGGTTGGACTCCAGCCAGTGATCGATGATCCTGTCGCGCACCGCCAGCGTCGTCGCCTCCAGCCAGTCGTGGCGACGGGCGGCGGCCGGCATCTTGCCGATCGAATAGGTGAGCTTTTCCAGGATTTCGAGCGCCAGGCTCGCGGCGTCGTTGCGCCGGCGCGCCGGCGTCGGAGCCGAGAGGTTGTTATCGTCGCCCTCGTCGGTCGACAGGGAATGGCGCGTGTTTTCGAGAGCGGATGTCATGTCAGGTCCTCATGGCGTGAAGGGCGGCGACGAGCCCCGCGGTCGAACTGTCGTGTCCGGTGGCATCGGTCTCGCCGGTGACGACGGGCAGGAGACCGGTTGCAAGTTCCTTGCCAAGCTCGACGCCCCATTGATCGAAGGCGTTGATCCCGAAGAGCTGCGCCTCGACGAACACGCGGTGCTCGTAGAGCGCTATCAGGCGACCGAGCGAATAGGGGTCGAGGCGGGCGTGGAGAAGAGTAATCGAGGGCCGATCGCCATCGAACTGCCGGTGCGGGGCGATCCGCTCGGCCTCCGCAGGGTCCATGTCCTTGGCCAGCAGCTGCTGGCGTGCCTCGTCCAAAGTTCGCCCGCGCATCAGCGCCTCGCTTTGGGCAAGGCAGTTGGAGACGAGCAGATCGTGGTGATGCGACAGCGCCGGCTCATGCCCGCTGGCGGCGACAATGAACTCGGCCGGGATCGTGTCCGTGCCCTGATGCAGCAGCTGGTAGAAGGCATGCTGGCCGTTCGTGCCGGGCTCGCCCCAGACGAGCGGGCCGGTTGCCGTCGACGTCCGCCTGCCGTCGAGGCCGACATGCTTGCCGTTCGATTCCATGTCGAGTTGCTGCAGGTAGGCCGGAAAGCGCGACAGCCGCTGATCGTAGGGCAGGATCGCGCGGGCGCCGTAGCCCTGCGCCACCCGGTGCCACCAGCCGACGAGACCGAGGATCATCGGCAGATTCCCGCGCGCCGGCGCCGTGGCGAAATGCCGGTCCATCGCCCGCGCGCCGTCGAGAAAGGCGCGAAAATGCTCCGGCCCGATCGCCAGCATCAGCGGCAGGCCGATCGCCGACCAGATCGAATAGCGCCCGCCCACCCAATCCCAGAAACCGAAGACGCGGGCAGGATCGATGCCGAAGCCAGCCACCTTGTCGAGCGCGGTCGACACCGCGGCGAAATGCGCGCCGACGGCATCCTCGCCGAGCGCATCGGCGATGAAGGCGCGGGCGGCGGCGGCGTTCGTCATCGTCTCCGTCGTCGTGAAGGTCTTCGACGCGACGATGAAGAGGGTCGTCTCGGGATCGAGATGCCGCAGCGTGTCGGCGATGTGCGCTGCATCGACATTCGAGACGAAATGCGTTCGCGGGCCGTCGTGAAAGGGGGCGAGAGCGAGCGTCGCCATGGCCGGCCCGAGATCGGATCCGCCGATGCCGATGTTCACGACGTCGCAGAAAGCCTTGCCCGTCGCGCCGGTGATGGCGCCGCCCCGCACCGCCGACGAAAACCGGCCTGTCGCCTCCAGGACCGCTTCAATCGCCGGTCCAACCGCCTCGCCGTGGGCCGAAAATCCGTCCGCCACATGGCCGCGCAGGGCTACGTGCAGCACGGCCCGGCCCTCCGTCGCATTGATCGCTGCGCCGGCAAACATGGCGTCCCGCTTGCCTTCGATGTCGAAGAGGCGCGCCAGGTCGAACAGTGCATCGAGATCGTCGGCGCCGAGGGCGGTCTTGGAATAGTCGAGGAGGAGATCGTCGAGGCAAGCCGACATCGCTGAAAACCGCGCCGGCTGCTCGGCAAAACGGCTGGCGATCCCCTCCTTCGATGCGGCTGCGCCGCGACGGACGAGGTCCTGAATGGCCCGATCAGGCTCGGAGCGTTCCATCATCCGAAATTCTCTCGCGCTGTGTTGCCGGAGCCTGTCTGTCACAGCGACTCTGTAAGAGTAAAGGCAATCTCACCAATGATCGATAGCTCGAGAGATAAATTTCACCGCGCTGCGACGCAGCCATCCCGCAGCGCGGCACGGCGAATCGCCCGACACCTCACACCGATGTCATCGCGCAATCAACCGTTTAGGGAACAAGGCCGCCATCCCGCGGTTGTCTCTCCGACGCGCCGGCCGGGCCAAAGGCTGCCGACGCAGCATTCAAAGGGAGATATTCCATGACCGCATACGCCTTGAACACGAAGACCGTGATGCTCGCCGGCGCGCTGGCCGCCTTCATCCTGCCTTCGGCCGCCTTCGCACAGGAAGCCACACCCGCCGGCGCGACCGCCGCGACAGCCGACAGCACCGGCAGTTTCACCATCGTTCGCCGCACTGCCGGCGAGATGCAGGCGGGCTCGGGAACCTCCGATGGCACGGTTCCGTCCAGCGCGAACACCAACACCGACGCTGCCTCCGTCCAGCGGACGATCGATGCCAATCCAGGCCTCGGTGATGCCCTGGCCAAGGAAGGCGTCGTCATCGAGAACATCGGCGCGATTTCGGTGCAGCCGAACGGTCAGGTCGTCATCTACGACCGCACCTGATCAGCGCGCCACGCGCAAGCTCGAGGGCATCGGTCGAAAGACCGGTGCCTTTTTTCGTGGACGGTCGCCCGACTGCATTGGATGGACGGTCAGTCGATCGTCACCGTCTTCACGTTGACGAATTCGTGGATGCCCTCGTGCGAGAGTTCCCGGCCGTAGCCCGAGTTCTTGATGCCGCCGAAGGGCAGACGCTGGTCGGAAGCGGTCATGCGGTTGATATAGGTTCCGCCCGCCTCCAGCTCCCGCGCGAAGCGATCCTGCTCGCCGGCATCCGTCGTCCAGGCAGAGCTGCTCAGACCAAAGTCGCTGTCGTTGGCAAGAGCGATCGCGGCATCGATCGAATCCACCTTGAAGAAGGTGGCGCAGGGGCCGAACAGCTCCTCGCGATAGGCCGGGGCATCTTCGGGAATGTCGGCGATGATCGTCGGCTGGTAGAAATTGCCTTTGCCCTCCGGGGCGGTGCCGCCGATAACAAGCCGCGCACCCATGGCGACGCTTTTGGACACCTGCCCGGCAAGCTCGTCGCGGATTTTCGTGGTCGCGAGCGGGCCCATGTCGGTCGTGTCGTCCATCGGATCGCCGACCGTCATCGCCTCGACGCGGGCGCGGAACCGCTCGAGATAGTCGTCGTAGACATCGGCATGGACGATGAACCGCTTGGCTGCGATGCAGCTCTGGCCGTTGTTCTGCATGCGCGCCTTGACCCCGACCTCCGCCGCCTTGGCGAGATCGGCCGAGGGCATCACGATGAAGGGGTCGGAGCCGCCGAGTTCGAGGACGACGGGCTTCAGCTGTTGGCCGGCCTGCGCGGCGACGGCGCGCCCGGCCGGCTCGCTGCCGGTCAGCGTCGCCGCCTTGATGCGGCTGTCGCCGATGATCCCCTCGACCTTCGACGACGGGATGATCAAGGTCTGGAAGACGCCCCGCGGCGCGCCGGCATCGGTGAAGATCTTTTCGATCTCGGTGGCGCAATGGCTGACATTGGAGGCATGTTTCAGTAGGCCGACATTGCCTGCCATGATGGCAGGGGCAGCAAAGCGCAGGACCTGCCAGAAGGGAAAGTTCCACGGCATGACCGCCAGTACCGGGCCGAGCGGGCGGTAGGCGACGAAATTGCGCCCGGCCGGTCCGTCGCGGACGTCGTCGGCGAGAAATTTTTCGGCGTTCTCGGCATAGAAGCGGCAGCCGGCAGCGCATTTATCGACTTCCGCACGGGCCTCGACAAGACGCTTGCCCATTTCCCGCGTCGCGATCTCGGCCAGAAGGTCACGGCGTTCGTCGAGGAGATCGGCGGCGCGCAGGAGTAGGGCGGTACGCTCGGCAAAGCGCGTCGCGCGCCAGTTGCGAAAGGCGTCATCGGCACTCGCCAGCGCCTGCTCGATGTCGGCGTCCGAATGCTCGGGATAGTCGGCGATCGTCTCGCCGGTGGCAGGATTGATGCTCTTTGCCATCGTCTGGCTCCGCTTGTTCGTGCCCATGGGCGAGGCGGGATGCTCCGGCCGCTGTCGGGATCCCCGCCCGGCAAGATGCATGCCGGGCCCGGGGGATCAAGACTTGGCGAGGGGAAAGTCGCGGCGGCCTTCGCTGCCGAGCAGAACATCGGACAGGCGGCGCCGGGCGCCAGCCTGCGACGGCCGCTTCACGCGCCGCTGGCCCTTGAAGGCCCAGGCCAGATCAGTATTCGTTCTCGTAGAACACGCCCACCTCGCCGCCGCCGGTAGCGCTGACCGCGCCGCGGGCCTTCAGGCCCTTGCCGAGGTCGAGGTCGATCGATATCCGGCCGGTGGAGTCGACGCCGACATAGGTGTTGTCGTTCAGATACTTGCCGACGCCGACGGCGGTCTGCCCGTCGGCATTCGTCTTGATGTCGAGGTCGTCGACGCCGAGCTGCGCGCGGAGGTTCTCGAGAAGGCCGCTCGAGCCTCCGACGCCGGCAAGCTGCGCGGCGGCTTCCGCCAATTGGGCGATCTGCAGCGGCGACAGGTTGGCCGTGCCCTGCTTGAAGATCAGCCGCGCCAGAACCTCGTCCTGCGGCAGAGCGGGCGTCGAGGAGAAGTTGAAGCTCGGATCGTTGGCCGGACCCGTGACGGCGATCGTCACGGTGACGTCGCCGGAGACGGAGGTGGCGAGGAGATCGAGCGTCGGGATGAGATCGCCGGTGAAGGTCAGCCGTCCGCGCTCGAAGTCGAGGCGGTTGGCGAGGATGGTAAACCGCCCGCGCTGCAGTTCGAAACCGCCAGTGATCGACGGCGAAGAAGCGGGCCCGGTGATGTCGATCGAGCCGCCGAGCTCGATGTCGAGACCGCGGCCGCGCACGAAGACGCGGGAGGGTGCATTGAAGGTGAGGTCGAGCGCAAGGCCCGCCGACGAGGCGCCCTTCGATCCCTTCGGGGCGATGGCGGCCTGTTGGCGCAGCACTGCTTCGGGCGCATTGCGGTGCCTGACGTCGATGCGGGCGAGCGACGTCGGCAGACGCTCGGGCACGAGGATATTGATCGAGATTGCGTTGATCGTGCCGGCAAGAACAGGGCTTCCCGTCAGCGGCCCCGTGAGGGTCAGGTCGGCATTGAGCCGAGCCGCCAGGAGCTCGCCGTCATTGTAGCGGCCCTCGGCGATCCGGACGGTGATGTCGGCGGGAAAGCCGTTCGCGAGCCCGACCGTGCCGCCGACGGAGATCGTGCCGCCGGCGGCGAGCTGCGCCGAGAACGACTGGATCGTCGCCGTCTGCCCGGTGAGGGCAATCGTGGTCGAGATGCCGTTGACCGCCAGGTTCAGACCGCCGTCAGTGAAGCTTGCGCCCGATGTAGCGATCGTGCCGTTGACGCTGGGAGCCGTCGCCGAGCCGGTGACGGTCGCGTTGACCGATGCCGTCCCCGACACGGAGCGACCGCCTTCGGCAAGAATGCGGTTGGCGATCGACAGCGGTACCGTGCCGTTCAGCGCAAGATCGAGCTGCGGCGCACCGGCGAGATCGACCGAACCATTGGCGGCAAAGGTCAGGCCGCTGCCGGCGAGATCGGCATCGAGGGTGAGAGTCTTGTCGGCAAAGCGCCCGCTCGCCGTGAGATCGAGCGGACCGACGCCGGCATCGCGTGTCTGCGCCAGCGACAGCCCGGCGGCGCGAAGGTCGTAGGTCGCCGCCGGATTGCTGGCTGGCCCGGTCGCACGCAGGCTGCCGTTGATGGTTCCCTGCGGATCGATGCCGGCCGCGGCGGCCGCGGCGAGCGAGGCGGGAATGTTGGCGATGTCGACGGTGAGGTCGAGGGTGTCGCCAGCACTGCCGGCGACCGTCAGTGTGCCGCCGCCGACATCGACCCGCGCCGTCTCGATCGCGAGCCGCGCATCGCGGTAGCTCCCCCTCGCGATGGCGGCGACGGCCGGCGCGCCGGCGGCACGGGTCTGCGCGACGGAGACGCCGGCGGCGCTGATGTCGAACACCGCGTTCGGGTCGGTGATCGACCCCGTCGCGGAGGCGGTGCCGGACAGCGTGCCCTGGGCGCCGAGATCGGGAACGAAGCCGTTGGCAAGGCCGACCGGCAGGCGATCCAGCGACACGTTCAGATCGAGCGCCTGGCCGACCGTGCCGCTGGCCTCGATCGATCCGTCGCCGATCTCGGCGCGCGCGGTGGCGAGCGTCGCGGTGCCGCCGGCATAGCTGCCCGCAACCTCGAGACGGATGGGCGCCACGCCCGAGGCGCGCACCTGTTCGGCCGTGATGCCGGTGCCGGAGAGCTGGAAGGTCGCGCGCGGATCGGCGAGCGACCCTGTCGCCTCGGCCGAGCCCGAGAGTGTGCCACTCGCCTTGAGGTTCGGCACGAAGCCGTTGACGAGGCCGACCGGAAGCTTGTCGAGCACGACGTCAAGGTCGAGCGCCTGCCCGACAGTACCGGTCGCGCTTAGCGATCCCTCGCCGATTTCGGCTCGGGCCGTCGCGAGCGTCGCGGTACCCTCGGCATAGCTGCCGTCGACGTCGAGGTTGATCGGCGCGACGCCGGAGGCGCGCACCTGCTCGGCGGTGATCTCGCGGCCCCTCAGTTGGAACGTCGCCTGCGGATCGGCAAGCGACCCGGTCGCCCGGGCCGTGCCGGACAGCGTGCCGGATGCCCTGAGATCGGGGAGATAGCCGTTGACGAGACCGACGGGCAGGGCATCGAGGACGACGTCGAGGTCGAGCGCCTCGCCGACGGTTCCCGTGGCGGTGAGGGAGGCCTCGCCGATATCGGCGCGGGACGTGCCGATGGTTGCGGTCCCCTTGGCATAAGTGCCATCGACGGTGAGTTCGACGGGGGCGATGCCGGCGGCCGCGACCTGGGTTGCCGTGATGCCGGTGCCGCGGAGCGCGAATGTCGCAGCGGGGTCGTTGAGCGAGCCGGTCGCCTTGGCATTGCCGGAGAGGAGGCCCGTGGCGCCGAGGTTCGGCACGAAGCCATTCGCGAGGCCGACCGGAATCTCGCTCAGCACGACGTCGAGGTTCATCTGATCGCCGACCGTGCCGGTCGCGGTGAGGCTGCCGTCGCCGACGAGAACGCGCGCCGTCTCGATCGTCGCCGTGCGGTCGGCGACGCTGCCGGACAGGTCGAGACTGAGCGGCGCAATGCCCGAGGCCTTGATCTGCTCGGCGGTGATGCCGGTGCCGGCAAGGTTGAAGGTCGCCTGCGGATCGGACAGCGTGCCACTGGCCCTGGCCGTGCCCGACAGCGTGCCCTCTGCCTTGAGGTCGGGCATGTAGCCATTGACGAGGCCAACCGGGACGGCGTTCAGTGCGACATCGAGATCGAGCGTCTGGCCGACCGTGCCGGTCGCCGTCAGCGATGCGGCGCCGATATTGGCAACGCCCGTCTCGATCCGCGCGGTGCCGTCGGCGAAGCTGCCGGCAAGGCGCAGTTCCACTGTCGGAATGCCGCCTGCGGCAATCGCCTCGGTCGTGATGCCCGAGCCTGTGACGTCGAACTCGGCGGCCGGCTGCGTCAGGGAGCCGGTGGCGGTGGCCGTGCCATCGAGCGTGCCTGTGGCGTTCAGTCCGGGCACGAAGCCGTTGGCGAGCGCCACGGGGAGGGCCGTCATCGTCACCCTGAGGTCCAGCGCCTGGCCGATGCTGCCGGCGACGTCGAGCGAGGCGGCGCCGAGCGTGGCGCGGGCCGTGCCGAGGGTCAGCGTCTGCTCGGCATAGCTGCCGTCGAGTCTGAGCGCGATCGGCGGCACGCCGGCCGCCGCGACCGCCGCCGCGGTGATGTCGCGACCGGCGAAATCGAAGGTCGCCTGGGGTGCGGCGAGCGTCCCGGTCGCCTTCGCCGTGCCGGAAACCGTGCCTGAGGCATCGATGCCGTCGACGAAGCCGTTGGCGAGCGCGACGGGGATGGCGTCGAAGACGATGGAGACGTCGAGACTATCGCCGGCCGTTCCGGTGGCCGAGATGCGGCCGTCGCCGAGCGAGACGTCGGCCTTGTCGAGCGCCAGCGCTCCGCCGGCATAGCGGCCCCCCAGCACGGCCTGGACCGGCTCGATCCTGGCTGCCCGCGTCTGGCGGGTCTCGATGTCCCGTGCCGAGACATCGAACTGCGCCTGCGGATCGGCCGCAGCGCCTGTTACCACCGCGCTGCCCGAGACCGTGCCGGCCGCCTGGAGATCGGTGACGAAGGGATTGGCGACAGCGACAGGGACGTTCGTCATCTCGGCCCTGAGATCATAGGTCGGGCCGACTGAGCCGGTGAGGGCGAGGGTGCCGGCGCCGACCGCAAGGTTCAGGCCGTCCAGCGTCGTCACGCCGTCGGCAATCCGCACGGTGGCGCGCTGCTGCAAGGCCACCGCCGCATTCTCGATCGCCGCGGTCAGCGTGTCGAGCGCGACGGTGGTCTCCGTCGGCGCGATCATCGCCTGTCCGGACAGCGCGACCGGAACGCCGTTCGCGCGGGCCTGCGCGTCGACCTGCGTCACATCGCCCTTGCGCGCCAGCGCGATGTCGGCGCCGTCCACCGTCGCGCCGCCGGCGACGATTCTTCCCGCGCGGATCGAGCCTTCGGGGAAAGGCTGGCCGAGATAGTCGGTGACGGCGAGATCGATCGCGACATCCGACAGCGTGTTGCCGCCGACCGCCAGCTGGTTCGAGGCGAGGTCGACCTTGGCGAGCGGAAATTCGTTCACGACGGACAGTGCGATGGTACCATCGAGATCGCCGCTCATCTGCTGCAGCGCGAGGGCTGCCAGCGGGCCGATATCGGCGACGTCGACCGTCAGAGTGCCGACCGGGGCGAGCGCTTCGCCGAGCGTCAGGTCGCCGGATATGACGTTCGGGCCCTGGCGGATCGCAAGATTGGAGATCCGGCGCTCGCCGGTGGGCAGTGTCTCGACCCTGGCGGTACCCGACAGCGGCTGGCCGTCGAGCGTGCCGGAGATGTCGACCGAGCCGGCCGGGCTCGCCGAGGCGAAATCGCCGCGCGCCTCGACCTTGAGGTCCGCCAGCTCGCGCCCGTTGACCATCAGTCCCTGGCTGGTCAACGACACGTCGACATCAGGCTTTTCGCTGGGCCCGGAAGCCGTCAGCGCGAACGCGGCCTTGCCGGAGATCGTGGCATCCTCGCCGCTCGCGGCATCGAGCGTGCCGGCAATGTCGGCGCTGATCTGGCCGCCGGTGAGCGCGGCCGCGCCCGTAACGCTGAGGCCTGTGCCCGTGATGGCGAGATCGTTGGCCGCAAATCCGCCATCGGCGGCACGGGCGACGCGGCCGCCGACCGCCATCCGGTCGCCGGCCAGCGGGACGAGGGCTGCCGAGAGCGCCAGCGTGTCGAAGTCGCTCGACAGCGTCAGGTCGAAAGTCGAGAAATTCATTGCCGCCGTGCCGGTGATCGCGGCATTGGCGACCTCGGTCGTGATTCGGCTCTGGCTGAGCGTGATGCCGTCCGTTCCAAGCGCGCCCTCGGCGGAAACGGTTACCGGCCCCGTCAGGAAGCGCCGCGCCGTGCCGGCGGGCGCGACGACAGAGGCCGCCGCCAGTTCGATCTGCAGCGGGCCTGAAAGTCCGGACAGATCGAAGTCCGAGGACGTCACATGCGCCTTCAGGTCTGTCGCGACATAGGCGCCGTAGCCGGCGGTGGGCAATGTCGCCGTCAGGTCGAGACTGGCGGCCGCGAGCGCCCCGGCAATCTTGCCTTTCAATGATGCAATGTCGACGATGGTCCGGCTGCCCTCGGCGCCGAACTGCAACGGGATCGAGCCGCCGTCGCGCGAGGCGATGGCAAGGTCGAGCGCCGTCTGCGGCCCGGCGCGATCCAGCGTGCCGGCAACCGTCGCCGTGATCTGGCCGGAGGATAGCTCCGCCGCCTCGATCGCCACGACGCCGTCGTCGCGCAAGGTAGCCCGGACGTCGAGATTGGCGCCGCCTTCGGCAAAAGCCTTGTAGGCCTCGGGCACGAAGCGCTCGGCGGCGACCTGCAGCGAGGCCGCGACGCGGCGGCCGGCATCGACGTCGTCGACCTTCGCGGTAAGGGTCGCGGCCGGCTCGCCGCCGACGGTCAGCGCGCCATTGGCCATGAAGGCCCCGAGCGGGCCGGAGCCCCCGATGGTCAGCGACACCGGCGGCGCGCCGGGCAGCTTCAGGAGCGTCGCAACGAGCCCGCCGGCCGGCTCGCTGGCGTCGACCCTGATCTCCAGGCGGTTCTCTTCCGGCGCAAAGACGAGCGCGGCGGTGATGTCGCCGGGCTGGTCGAGGCGCTTCACGCCGATCGCGACGTCGAGCTTCGTCGGATCGGCGTCGAGGACCAGCTTGCCGTTGGCCGACAGCCGCGCCCTGACGCCGGCGATCGCCTCGCCAAGGACGAACTCCGTGATCGCAATCCGCTGGATGTCGGCAGTGATGTTGGGCAAGCCCGACGACGGTTCGGCATTCGGGTCGGCCGGTGGGCTCTCGGGCAGGCGCTCGAGGATGATCTGCCCGGCCGTCAGCGATTCCACCGCGACGCGCGAGCGGATGACCGCCAGTGGCGACCAGTCCATCGCCAGATCCCGCGCCGTCAGATAGACGCCCTGCGCGTCGGCGACGGTGACGCTCGAAATGCGCAGGTTTCCCGAAAGCGCGCCGCTGAGGCCGTCGATCTTGACCTGCATCGTGTCGGTGGAGATGAGGCCTTCGATCTGCCGCGCAAGGAATTCCTGCGCCGCAGCCGGGCGGGCGAAGGCGCCGAGGCCGGCAAGCACGACGAGCGCCAGAACGGCAAAACGGACATAGAGCCGGAGCGGGGGGAGGAAGCCGAGGATCATCGTCAAAACGCCTGTCCGATTCCGGCATAGATCTGGTAGCTGCCGTCGCGCGAGCTCGGGTCCAGCGGAATGCCGACATCGATGCGGATCGGGCCGAAGCTCGTGAGGTAACGCGCGCCGACACCGACGCCGATCTTGAGGTCTCCGAAGTCGGGGACGAGGTCGTCGGAGACCGTGCCGGCGTCGACGAAGGGCACGATCTGGATGTTCTCGGTCACGCCGACCCGTACCTCGGCCGAGGCCTCGAACAGCGACAGGCCACCGGTCGGCGTGTCGTTGAAGTTGGAATCGCCGCCCGGCCGATCGACGTCGGGGAAGAACGGGCTGATCGTCTGGAACTGGTAGCCGCGCACCGAGCCGCCGCCGCCGGCATAGAAGCGCCGGTCGTTCGGCACTTCCTGGAGGTCGGCGCCGAAGATGGTGCCGTAAGCGACGCGTCCGGCGAGGATGAAGCGATCCGATTCCGCCAGCGACAGATAGGTCGACGCATCGACCCGCGCCTTCATGAAGGGCTTGGCATTCTCGAACTCGTAGGCCGGCTCGGCATAGAGCTTCGCGAAAAAGCCTTCCGTCGGGTTCAGGATGTCGTCGCGGCCGTCATAGGTGTAGGTGATCGGGACCGAGGCGATGAGATATTGGGCATCGCCAAGATAGTCGGTGATCTCCTCGTATTCGCCGCGCAGCCGCACCTCGATCGTCTGCTCGGGAGTAAGCTTGTACTGGACGCCGCTCGTCGCCGCGATCGACCGGCGGTCGTAGGCCAGGGGATGCTCGGAGGTCGCCTCGATCGAGCCGACATAGACCGAGTCCGGCCCGAGCACGCCGGGTTTCTTGAACACCGCCGAGGCCTTGTAGTCGAATTCGTCGGTCTCGCGCACGGTGTCGCTGAGGGCGGTCGCGCCGATGCGCGAGACCGAGGCGTCGAGGCGGATGCTCTCGGCCCGGCCGAACAGGTTGCGATTGCCCCAGTAGCCGGAGACGCCGGCGCCGTCGGTGTTGGAATAGGTCGCGCCGACGCCGTAATACTTGAACTTGCGCTCGCCGACCTCGACCTGCACGGGAAGCGAACCGTCCGCCGCCTGGCCCCGGCCTTCCTTGACCGTGACGCTCGAGAACACGTCGAGACCAAGCAGCCGCTCGCGGGCAAGCTTCAGGTCTTCCGGGCTGAACGTCTTGCCCGGCTCGATCTTGGCCATGTAGGCGATGAAGCCGGGGTCGACGTCCTTCGCCCCTTCGACGAAGGTCGTGCCGAAAGGAACGGGATCGCCCGGAGAAATGCCGAGCGTATAGTCGAGCCTGCCGGTCTGGGAGTCCGCGACGACGTCGCGCTCCGTCACGGCGACGAAGGGGCGGCCCTCCTGGCGCAGGGCCTCGAGGAGCTTGGCTTCCTGGTCGAGAATGCGCACCGAGGCGGCGGACGAGCCGGAGGCGAGATCGAAGCGTTCCGGCGCGATCGGCACGCCATTGGCGGTGATGGCGACGGTCCCCAGCGTGAATTCCTGGCCGGGATCGATCATGATCGCGACTGGGACCGGCCCCGCGCCGAAGTCGGCATCGGGCGCGAGGGTGTCGATGTCGCGCCCCTCGATCAGAATGGTGACGACGCCGTCGTAGCGGCCGTTTTCGTAGAGCGAGGCGACGAGCCGCTTGCGGTCGTTCTTGGCCTTCGACAGGAGGCCGAGGGATCCGGATACCGGCTGGTCCACATCCGAGACGAGGGTCGAGGCCTTTTCGAGGTCCTCCTTCAGACCCTCGATCTCCGGCATGACGGCAAGCGTGACCGTGTACATCAAGGGATCGATGACCCCTTCGGCGGCCTTGTCCCGCTTCGAGAAGAACTCGAAGCCGAGGATCTCGAAGGCCCGTACCGGATACGGCGCCAGGATCAGGGCAGGGAGTGCGACGAAAAGACCAAGGACCCCCTGCCGCAGACGACACTCGGCCCGGGCGATCGGACGGCCTGATCGTCTCAGCAGGGCTGAATACTTGGAAGAGATCACACGCACCTCGACACTGCGCCCGGGAGCGCGCCTCTTCGATCCCAGCGAGGCAGGGTGCCACGGCCGGGATACGTCGAGGCTAAAATGCCGATAAAACATTAAATAACAACAGATGAGGCTTATGTCTGGCTGACCATCCCGTGATGCCATGCATTCGGCGACCCTTTGTTGTCTGCCGGTCACAGCGCAGCCGCCTCCCGGCGAAGCGGATTTCGCCCTCGTGCCAAGCTGTCCGGCGCCGCCTCGCCGCGGTCAGATCGTCGCCGTTCGGCGCCCGTATGGTTGATGGAATAATTCCAGAAAGCGCTTGCCGTCGCCCGCCGGTTGGGGGCACTCTCGCGCCGAGCCGGGGGCTTCCCCGTCGCACAGGCACACACGGCAGGCCGACGGCTCGAAGAGCGGGGCCGCGCCCGAGGGGAGGATTTCCATGACCGAAGTTTCCATGACCGTGAACGGCCGGACCATGACCGGCCAGGTCGAGGATCGGACACTGCTCGTCCAGTTCCTGCGCGACCAGCTCGGCCTGACCGGCACGCATGTCGGCTGCGACACCTCGCAGTGCGGCTCCTGCGTGATCCATGTCGACGGCCATGCCGTGAAGTCCTGCACGCTCCTGGCGGTCCAGGCCTCCGGCAGCGAGATCCTCACCATCGAGGGCCTCGCCAACGGCCAGGAGCTGCATCCGGTGCAGGCTGCCTTCCGCCAGCATCATGGCCTGCAGTGCGGCTTCTGCACGCCCGGCATGATCATGACGGCGGTCGACATGATCCACCGCCATGACGGCAAGCTCGACGAGGCGACCGTGCGCGAGGAGCTCGACGGCAACATCTGCCGCTGCACCGGCTACCACAACATCGTCAAGGCGATCCTGTCGGCGGCCGAGACCATGGGCGGGACGCCCGAGCAGATCGCGGCCGAATAACAAGAACAACGGCGGCGATGCGACACAAGGCCCGACTCGGTCGCCAGGGGCGACAGGCGAGGGCGGCAACCGAAACTGGGAGGTTTTGACCATGGGCATCGAAGGCATCGGCGCGAGCGTGCTGCGCAAGGAAGACCGGCGGTTCATCACCGGCCGCGGCAAATATGTCGACGACATGCAGGTGCCCGGGATGAAGCACGCGGTATTCGTGCGCTCCCCGCACGCGCACGCGACCTTCGGCACCATCGATACCTCTGCCGTCAAGGCCATGCCCGGCGTCATCGACGTCCTCACCGGCACGCAGCTGCAGGCCGATGGGATCGGCAACCTCATCTGCGGCTGGGCAGTCCATTCCAAGGACGGCTCGCCGATGAACATGGGCGCTTGGCCGGCGCTCGCCGTCGGCACCGTCCGCCATGTCGGCCAGGCCGTCGCCGTGGTCGTCGCCGAGACCAAGGCCGAGGCGCGCGACGCGGCCGAGGCGCTGGCCATCGACTATACCGAGCTGCCGGTCGTCGTCGACGCGGCCAAGGCGATCCTCGAGGGCGCGCCGCAGCTGCATCCGGAAGCCAAGGGCAATGTCGTCTTCGACTGGGAGATCGGCGACAAGGCCGCGACGGACGCCGCCTTCGTCGGCGCCGCGCATGTGACGAAGCTCCACATCGTCAACAACCGGCTGATTCCGAACGCCATCGAGCCGCGCGCCGCGCTCGGTCACTACGAGGCTGCCGACGACCACTACACCTGCTGGACGACATCGCAGAACCCGCATGTCGCGCGCCTCGTGATGAGCGCCTTCTACAATGTCGCGCCAGAGCACAAGCTACGCGTCATCGCGCCCGATGTCGGCGGCGGCTTCGGCTCGAAAATCTACATCTACCCGGAAGAGATCGTCTGCCTCTGGGCGTCCAAGCGCACGGGCGTGCCGGTGAAGTGGACGAGCGAGCGCTCGGAAGCATTCCTCACCGACGCGCACGGCCGCGACCACGTCACCGAGGTCGAGATGGCTTTCGACGC
This sequence comes from Aureimonas sp. SA4125, assembly GCF_019973775.1. Classification (NCBI taxonomy): domain Bacteria; kingdom Pseudomonadati; phylum Pseudomonadota; class Alphaproteobacteria; order Hyphomicrobiales; family Aurantimonadaceae; genus Aureimonas; species Aureimonas sp. SA4125. The sequence continues at coordinate 417,898 of NZ_AP025032.1, forward strand.
CGACCACAAGATTTTGGGCCTCAAGGTCGACACCATCGCCAATCTCGGCGCCTACATGTCGCTGTTCTCCTCGGCGACGCCGACCTATCTCTATGCGACGCTTTTGTCGGGCCAGTACGACATCAAGGCGATCCACGCCAATGTCCGGGCCGTCTACACCAACACCGTGCCGGTCGACGCCTATCGCGGCGCCGGGCGGCCGGAGGCGACCTATGTCGTCGAGCGCACGATGGAGACGGCGGCGCGCGAGCTCGGCATCTCGCCGGCGGAACTCCGCCGCAAGAACTTCATCCGTTCTTTCCCGCATCAGACGCCGGTCATCATGACCTACGACGCCGGCGATTTCGAAGCCTCGCTCGACGCCGGCATGGCGGAAGCCGATGTCGCCGGCTTCGAGGCGCGCCGCGCCGAGGCGCAAAGCCGTGGCAAGCTGCGCGGCCTCGGCATGAGCTGCTACATCGAGGCCTGCGGCATCGCGCCGTCGAAGGCCGTCGGCTCGCTCGGCGCCGGCGTCGGATTGTGGGAATCGGCGGAGGTCCGGGTCAATCCGGTCGGCACGATCGAGATCCTGACGGGATCTCACAGCCATGGCCAGGGTCACGAGACGACGTTTGCCCAGCTGATCGCCGAGCGTTTCGGCCTGCCCCTCGACAATGTCCAGGTCATCCACGGCGACACCGACAAGGTGCAGTTCGGCATGGGTACCTACGGCTCGCGCTCGGGCGCCGTCGGCATGTCGGCGATCGTCAAGGCGCTCGACAAGGTCGAGGCCAAGGCCAAGAAGATCGCTGCCCACCTCCTCGAGGCCGACGAGGGAGACATCGAGATCGTCGGCGGCGAAGTCCGCGTGAAGGGCACCGACAAGAAGCTCGGCTGGCACGAGGTGGCGCTCGGGGCCTATACCGGCCACAACCTGCCGGACGGCATGGAGCCCGGTCTGAAGGAAGGTGCCTTCTACGATCCGCAGAACTTCACCTTCCCCGCCGGCTGTTACATCTGCGAGGTCGAGGTCGATCCGGAGACGGGTGGCGTGGAGATCGTCCAGTTCGTCGCCTCCGACGATTTCGGCCGCGTCATCAACCCGATGATCGTCCATGGCCAGGTGCATGGCGGCATTGCGCAGGGCATCGGCCAGGCGCTGCTCGAGGGTACGTCCTACGACGAATCCGGCCAGCTGGTGACGGCTTCCTACATGGACTACGCCATGCCGCGCGCGGCGAACCTGCCGAGCTTCAAGGTCTCGACCACTGAGACCCTGTCGCCCTCCAATCCCCTGGGGATGAAGGGCTGCGGCGAGGCGGGCGCCATCGGTTCGCCGCCGGCGGTCATCAACGCCATTACCGACGCCATCGGCAACAACGACCTGACCATGCCGGCGAGCCCGGAAAAGGTCTGGAAGGCCCTCAACGCCGTCGCCTGACCCATTTTAGTGGGCGGCCATGGGGCCGCCCATCTCCTCCGCCGCGCGGCTCCATTCCGAGGGAATGCCTGAGACCCGGCCCATTACGAAGGACGAACCGATGTACGAGACGAACTATCACCGCCCGACGACCCTCGCCGAAGCCACCGCGCTCGTCGCCGGCGGCGGCGGCGAGGCGAAGTTCCTGTCGGGTGGCATGACGCTGATCCCGACGATGAAGCAGCGGCTGGCCGCCCCGAGCGATCTCGTGGACCTGCGCCACGTCGCGGAGCTGAAGGGCATCACCGTTTCCGGGCGCTCCATCCGGATCGGCGGCGGCACCACCCATGCCGAGATCGCCGCCAGCGAGGCGATCGGCGCGGTCTGTCCCGGCTTCCGGCATCTGGCCAGCCTCATCGGCGATCCAGCCGTGCGCCACATGGGCACGATCGGCGGCTCGGTGGCCAACAACGACCCGGCGGCGGACTATCCGGCAGCGCTGCTGGCGATGGGCGCCACCATCCACACCAGCAACCGCGACATCGCCGCACCGCAGTTCTTCGTGTCGATGTTCGAGACCGCGCTGGAAGAGAGCGAGATCGTCACCGGCGTTTCCTTCGAGGCGCCGGATGCCTGTGGCTACGAGAAATTCCGCAATCCGGCGTCACGCTACGCCATGTGCGGCGTCTTCGTCGTCAAGCGGCCGGATGGCGCGAAGGTGGGCGTCACCGGCGCGAGCCAGGGCGGTGCCTATGTCTGGGAAGAGGCGGGGATGGCGCTATCGGGACACTTCGATGCCAGCGCGATCGACGCTCTTTCCGTCAGCCCCGACAATATGCTGTCGGACCTGCACGGCTCGTCCGCCTATCGCGCGAACCTCGTGAAGGTCGTGACCAAGCGCGCCGTCCGGAAAGCCCAAAGCCACTGAAAAAGCGAAAGGCCCGCCGCGAGGCGAGCCTTTCCGTCAACGTTCTGTTGCGGCCTGACCATGGGGCAAGCCGCAACGATGACCTGGACTAGAGACGGCAGCGACGCGCGCGGCCGTCATTGCCGATGAACGTGTCCGACCGCGCATCATAGGTGCGGTAGCGGGCGTAGCAGGCGGCAGTGTGGTCGTAAGGAGCGCGGTAGACCGGCGCCGGACGACCGTATTCCACGGGTCCTTCCAGAATCTGATAGCTGCCGCGGTCGTAATAGGTCGGCCGATCGGCCGCGATGGCGCTGCCGATCAAGGCTCCGACCCCGAGGCCGATGGCGCCGGCAGCGAGGGCATCGCCGCCGTGCCGATGATGGCCGCGATGGCGCCAGCGATCGCCTCGATAATAGTTGGAACGGCCGTAGTCGCGGTAGTAGCCGTCGGCAGCCGCCGGGGCGGACGGTACGACGACGCCCGTGGCGAGAATGGCGACGGCGCCGAGTGCTGCGAGAAACTTCTTCATGGGACACCTCTGGGCTCGAGTGGATCCGGCGGGTTGGGCGCGCCGTTTCGTCGGAGCCCCTCGACGATAGGAAAGGGAGCATAACGCCCGGCTGGCGAAACGTGTTCCGCCGCTGCCGGAGTGGTCTCTGTTCAGTCTGTCCACCGTGCTCCATCACGGCTGAACGCGTGATGAATGAGCCGCGCGCCGTTGATGGTCCTCGATAAGGTGGGAATGACGGGTCAACACTTCGTGTCGCCCTCGCCAGAACAATCAGTGAACGCTATGTCGATCTCATGGCAATCATGAACATTCAGCAGAAACTGGCGATCCTCAGCGACGCGGCGAAATACGACGCGTCCTGCGCCTCCAGCGGCACCACGCGGCGCGATTCCGCCAAGAGCAAGGGCATCGGCTCGACGGAGGGCTCGGGCATCTGCCACGCCTATGCACCGGACGGCCGCTGCATCTCGCTGTTGAAGATCCTGATGACGAATTTCTGCGTCTTCGACTGCGTCTACTGCGTCAACCGCTCCTCGTCCAACGTGGCACGCGCCCGCTTCACCGTCGAGGAGGTCGTGGCGCTGACGATGAACTTCTACAAGCGCAACTACATCGAGGGCCTGTTTCTCTCCTCCGGCATCATCAAGAGCTCCGACCACACGATGGAGCAGATGGTCGAGATCGCGCGGCGGCTCCGTGTGCAGGAGAATTTTTCCGGCTACATCCATCTGAAGACGATTCCCGACGCCGCGCCGCGCCTGATCGAGCAGGCGGGGCTCTATGCCGACCGCCTGTCGATCAACATCGAGATGCCGACCGATCTCGGCCTGGAGGCGCTGGCGCCGGAAAAGGACGCGCGCGACATCCGCCTCGCCATGGCGCAGCTCCGGGCCAAGATCGAGGAACACAAGGGCGAGCGCGGCGACCGGGCGAAACCGAAGAAGTTCTCGCCGGGCGGGCAGTCGACGCAGATGATCGTCGGCGCCGATGCTTCCGACGACAACGACATTCTCGCGCGCTCGGAAAACCTCTACGGCTCCTATCAGCTGAAGCGCGTCTACTACTCCGCCTTCTCGCCCATTCCCGACGCGTCCGCCCGCCTGCCGCTCCTGCGCCCGCCGCTGATGCGCGAGCACCGGCTGTACCAGGCCGACTGGCTGATGCGTTTCTACGGCTTCGACCGTGGCGAGATCGTTTCCGGCGGCGAGGACGGCATGCTGGACCTCGGCATTGACCCGAAACTCGCCTGGGCGCTGAAGCATCGGGAGCGCTTTCCCGTCGACGTCAACCGCGCCGACCGCGAGATGCTGCTGCGCGTGCCCGGCCTCGGCACCAAGGCGGTGGGGCGCATTCTCTCGACCCGCCGCCACCGCACGCTGCGCCTCGACGACGTTGCAAAGCTCTGCCAGTCGATCGCCAAGGCGCGGCCCTTCATCGAGGCGCTGGACTGGACGCCGGGCGGGCTGACCGACAGCGCCGGGCTCAGGGCCGTGGTGGCGCCGAAGGCGAAGGCGGAGCAGCTGTCGCTGTTTTAGCCGTCGGCGTCGCGCGATGGCTGCCGCTGTCATCACCGAATCGAATGAAGATGAGAAATGCGATGGTGACCAAGGTGATGCAGGCCGTCGCATTGAGCAGAACCGGTAAAGCTTGCCTCGGAACCGGATTTTATCCCTGGATGATCGTATGCACTTGTTGCTCGATACTCGCTGCGCCGGTCGTCTGCCAGGACCCGACAGCGAAGGGGTTTCCGTTGCCGACACGCCGTACGGCAAAGTCCGAAGAGGCCCAGAAGCGCAATATGCGCAGCGTCAGCAAAGCGACGACCAGCGAAAATATGAGCAGCGCAGCGTAGATGATTTTAGATCCGAAAGAGTGCAGAGTCAGATAGATAGCCGAATTTAGCGCGATCATGATCGATAAATACGAAAGTAAGGCGGATGATTTCGTATCGATGACAGAATAAAGCTCGGAGTAGTGCGTAAAAAACGGGAAAGATCGACTGACGAAATGCCCTTCTCCAAAGCGTTCTATCGCAAGCCGCATGGCTTCGTAATCGGAAGCATGGGAGACGCCCGTAACTCGGAGCTTGAGAAATTCATCGAACTGTAATTACCCACCCCCTTGTCACGGGCCGAATTCCCTGAATCCATGGACGGATGGATCGCGGTGATTTGCAGCGTCTGACGAAGGAAGAGTTGATCGATCTGGTGCTGAAGATTCAGCGTCCGGAGAAGACGTCACGCACATCCTCGAAGCCTCCGTCTAGTGACCGCAAGGAGCGCCGTGAGCAGGCAAGACCTGGCGGCGCCAAGCCCGGTCACGAAGGCCACAGCCGAGCGATGGGTGAGGATTTCGATCGGCTCGTCGATCACCGTCCCGAGCAATGCTCCTGCTGCCAGGCAGCCCTGGCCGATAGCCTTCCCGCGGAGATCGGCGGCACGTACGAGACGGTCGATCTGCCGGAGATCAAGCCGTTCGTGACGCGTCATCGCCGGCTTTCGGTTTGTTGTCCTTCCTGCGGCACGCTTGTCTCAGCGGGATTGCCCGATGCGGCAAGGGGGACGCCGTTCGGGCCGCGGCTGCATGCGGTGGCGACCTATCTTAAGACCTTCCAGGCCCTGTCCTATGAACGGCTTCAGAAAGCTCTGGCCGATCTCTTCGGCTTGCAGATCAGCCAGGGCGGGCTGATGAACATGCTGCGCCGGGCGCAGGGCACCTTCGTCGCCGACCGCGATCTCGCCATTGCCGCCCTGCGCCGCTCCAAGGTGGTGGCCTCGGACGAGACCGGCGTTCGCATCGAAGGCAGCAACGCCTTCCAATGGGTGTTTCGCTGCGATGACGCAGTCGTCCATCGTGCCGCTCCGACCCGTGGTGCCATCGTGGTCAGGACCCTGATGGACGGGCACCGGCCAAAGGTCTGGTGTTCCGATCGCTACTCTGCCCAGCAGGGACATGCCGACGCCCATCAGACCTGTCTGGCTCATCTGGCCCGCGACGTCGCCTACGCCGAACAGGCGGGCGAGGATCTGCTGCCGTCGCGGCTGCGGATCTGGCTGTCCAAGGCTTTCGCTTTGGCCAGCGGCATCACGACCTTCGCCGCATCGACCATCGTCGCCAAGCGCCGTGCACTGGAGCGAAGTCTTTCCGAGATCCTCGCCGCACCGACCTCCTGCCCTTTCGCTCGAGTGGTCCAGCACAAGTTCAGGCGAGCGCGCGACCAGCTCCTGACCTTCACTCTCTGGACCGGGATGGTCGAGGCCACCAACAACGGCTGCGAGCGCGCCCTGCGACCGGCCGTGATCCAGCGCAAGGTCACCAACGGCTATCGATCCATGTGGGCCGCCGAAGGCGAAGCTGACATCCGAACCGTCGTCGATACCGCCCGGCTGCGCCAAGGGGGCAACGTCTTCAACACAATTCTCGAGACGGTAGGCGCCTGACATTCTACGGAATGCGGGGGTGGGTAATTACATCGAACTGGTGGAGCTGGTAGTTTAACCAAAAAATGATGCGGAGCATAGAATGCACCTCGCACAAAACGGTTGTGAGAGTTTTGTACCAAAGATCCAGTTTTGAAGAAGCGTTTTCGGTGAGAAATTTTGCCCGATCGATGTTACGAGTTCGATAGGGTGTTCTTTGCCCGCCTCGACCATCCCGCCGATTTCGACGGCTGGCGCGCAGCCGCCCGCACCGCTTTGGCCCTCCACCTCGCACCGGACCAGATGAGCTTCACCGTGGGCGCCGAAACGCCGGGGCTTTTTGCCGAACCGCTGCCGGTAGCCCCTGCCGACGCGCCCCAGCCGAGCGTCGCGAAGGCCTTTCCGGAGCTCGCGAAAACCCTCGTCTGCCATGCCGCGCCGGAGCGCTTCGATCTCGCCTATCGCCTCTTGTGGCGGCTGCAGCGGGAGAAGAGGCTGCTGGAGATCGCCTCCGATCCCGACGTGCTGAAGGCCACCGAGATGGAGAAGGCCGTGCGGCGCGACAGCCACAAGATGAAGGCCTTCGTGCGCTTTCGCGAGATCGAGGTGGCGCGAGACAATGGCGCTTCGGAAAAGCTCTACGTCGCCTGGTTCGAGCCCTTCCACCACATCGTCGAGCGCACCGCACCCTTCTTCGCCCGGCGCTTCGCCGGCATGCGATGGTCGATCCTGACGCCGCTGCGCTCGGTCGCCTGGGACGGCGAGACCCTCGCCTTCGGTCCCGGCCGCTCGGTCGCCGACCGTCCGGACGAGGACGACATGGAGGCGCTGTGGCTGACCTATTACGCCTCGATCTTCAACCCGGCGCGGCTGAAGGTGAAGGCGATGCAGGCGGAAATGCCGCGAAAATACTGGCACAACCTGCCCGAGGCGAAACTCATCGCGCCGCTGATCGCCGGCGCGGAGGCGGCCGCGCAGCGCATGCTGGAAAACGCGCCGAGCCTGCCGAGCATCCGTCATGAACGGCAGAAGGGACGCGACATGGTCGAGGCGAAGGAGCGCACGGCGCGGCAGGGCAACCAGCCGCGGACGCTGACCGAGGCGCGCGCCGAGGCGAAGCACTGCAAGGCCTGCCCGCTCTGGGAACCGGCGACGCAGACCGTCTTCGGCGAGGGCCCGGACGACGCGCCGGTGATCTTCGTCGGCGAGCAGCCGGGCGATCAGGAGGATCTCGCCGGCCATCCCTTCGTCGGGCCGGCCGGCAAGGTGTTTGACCAGGCGCTGGCGGAGGCGGGCGTCGATCGGTCACGGGCCTATGTGACGAATGCGGTGAAGCACTTCAAGTTCGAGCCGCGCGGCAAGCGTCGCATCCACCAGAAGCCGACCATGGGCGAAGTGAAGGCCTGCCGCTTCTGGCTCGATCTCGAGCGCGACCTCGTCCGTCCCAAGCTGATCGTCGCCCTCGGCGCGACGGCGGCGGCTGCCGTGCTCGGCAAGACCGTCACCATCCGCGACACGCGTTCTAAGCTCATCGATCTCGACGAAAACACGCAGCTTCTGGTGACGGTGCACCCCTCCTACATCCTCCGCCTGCCTGACCCCGAAGCGCAGGCGCGCGAGACGGCGCTGTTTCGCGAGGACATGGGCCGGGTGCTCTCGGCAGTGCCCGAGATCGCGGCGAAGCCTTAAAGCAGGATCGTCCGGATGGTCATGGAGACGGCCCCGAGGACGAGGACGCTACCGATCCACAGGCCCGCAAACCAGAGCAACTGGCGCGCCCGGGACGACAGGCCGCGCCGCGGTGATTCACCGCCGGCGGTCTTCTCGAGGCGCGGGCTAATGGTGGTAGCCCTCGCCCTCGATCACCTTGCCGCGGAACACCCAGTAGGCATAGGCGGTGTAGGCGAGGATCAGCGGGATCAGCACCGACGCGCCGACGAGCAGGAAGGCCTGGCTGGATTCGGGCGCCGCCGCATCCCAGATCGTCACCGAGGGCGGGATGATGTGCGGCCAGAAGCTGATGCCAAGGCCGGCGAAGGCGAGCGTGAAGAGCGCCAGCGCCGACAGGAACGGCCGGACGTGCTTTTCCCGGGCGATGCCGTCGAAGAGGCTCCAGGCGGCGACGGCGACGAGGATCGGCACCGGCGCGACGTAGAAGACCTGGGGGAAGCCGAACCAGCGCGAGTAGAATTCGGGCTGCAGGAAAGGCATCCACAGGCTGACGGCGCCGATGAGCGCGAGCGTGCCGATCCCTGTGATGAAGGCATAGCGGCGGGCGATGGTGTGCAACTCGCCTTCGGTCTTCATCATCAGCCATGTCGCGCCGAGAAGCGCGTAGCCGACGACGACGGCTGCCCCGGTCATCATCGAGAAGGGCGTCAGCCAGTCGAACCAGCCGCCGGCATAGCCGCGGCCCTCGACCTCGATGCCCTGCACGAGGGTCCCGAGCGCGATGCCTTGCGCCAGAGCCGCGACGATCGAGCCGAACGCAAAGGAAAAATCCCAGAGCACCCGGCCGCGGACGGTCTTGAAGCGGAACTCGAAGGCGACCCCGCGAAAGATCAGCCCGAGCAGCATGACGATGATCGGGGCGTAGAGCGCCGGCATGATGATGGCATAGGCGAGCGGAAAGACGGCGAACAGGCCGCCGCCGCCCAGCACCAGCCAGGTCTCGTTGCCGTCCCAGATCGGCGCCACGGTGTTCATCGCCGTATCGCGGTTCTCGTGGCGGCCGAGCAGCGGGAAGAGGATGCCGGTGCCGAGGTCGAAGCCGTCGAGAACGACGTAGGCGAGGACGGCGAAGGCGATGAGGCCGGCCCAGACGATGGTGAGGTCCATGACGCTCTCCTATTCCCCCGGGGCGGCATGGGCGCCGCCCGTCTTGTTGTCGGGATGCATCGCCTGTGCCGCCGGCGTGATGCCGGCCGCGCGGGTCGGCTCGGCACGCGAGGGCTCGTCCTCGCCGGGGACCGGCGTCTTGCCCATCAGCCGGAGGATATAGAAAGTGCCGGCGCCAAACAGCACGAAATAGACGACGACGAAGGCGACGAGCGAGGTGCCGACGGCTTCCGCCGCGATCGGCGAATGGCTTTCCGAGGTCCGGAGCAGCCCGTAGACGGTATAGGGCTGGCGACCGACCTCGGTCGTGATCCAGCCGCAGAGGACGGCAACGAAGCCCGACGGCCCCATCGTGACGGCGGCCCGTTGCAGCCAGGTCGCCTCGTAGATCGACGACCGCCAGCGCGTGTAGAGCGACCACAGTCCGATCCCGAGCATCGCAAAACCGATCGCGACCATGACGCGGAATGTCCAGAAGACGATGCCGACATTCGGCCAGTCCTCGCGCGGAAACTCGTTCAACCCCTTCACCTGGCCGTCGAGACTATGGGTGAGAATGAGCGAGGAGAGGTAGGGAACCTCCAAGGCGTAGTCGACCCGGCCTTCCTCCATGTTCGGAATGCCGAAGAGGGTCAGCGGCATGGGTCCGTCGGTGTTGGTCTGGAAATGGCCTTCCATGGCCGCGACCTTGGCCGGCTGGTGCTCCAGCGTGTTGATGCCGTGAAAGTCGCCGGCGACGATCTGGATCGGCGCGACGATGGTCGCCATCCACAGCGCCATCGAGAACATCACCCGCGCCGCGGCGTTGGTCCGATCGCGCAGGAGGTGGAAGGCGCCGACGGCGCCGACGATGAAGGCCGTCGTCAGATAGGCCGCGAGCACCATGTGGACGAGACGGTAGGGGAAGGACGGGTTGAAGATGATCGCCCACCAGTCCTCAGGGATGAACTGGCCCGCCGCATTCATGGCGTAGCCGGCCGGCGTCTGCATCCAGGAATTGACGGACAGGATCCAGAAGGCGGACATGAATGTGCCCAGCGCGACGATGAAGGTGGCCGCAAAGTGCAGCCCCTTGCCGACTCGCTTCTGCCCGAACAGCATGACCCCGAGGAAGCCGGCCTCGAGGAAGAAGGCCGACAGCACCTCGTAGCCCATCAGCGGCCCGAGGATCGGCCCGGTCTTGTCGGAAAACACCGACCAGTTGGTGCCGAACTGGTAACTCATGACGATGCCGGAGACGACGCCCATGCCGAAGACGATCGCAAAGATCTTCAGCCAGAAGTTGAACGTGTCGTGGTAGACGCTTTTGCCCGTCCAGAGCCAGAGACCTTCGAGCACCGCGAGATAAGAGGCGAGCCCGATCGAGAAGGCCGGGAAGATGATGTGGAAGGAAATCGTGAATCCGAACTGGATACGGGCCAGAAGGACGGGATCGAATCCCTCGAACATTGGAGTCTCCTCGCGGGCGGGAAAGCCGGGCCTACAGCTTCTGCTGAACTCGTTTCGAGCAAACTTGTCTCAGGAATTAGAACTGGTTGCGATGCGGCAAGACCGCCATGCGGCGTTTTGTTCGTTGCCGCCTCGACTCTTACCGTCTGCCGATCCGGCACGGCGACCTTCCCAGCGGTTCAATATGCCGGAAGCTTGAGCTAGAAGCGAATGCGACAAGGGCGTGTGCGAGGGAGACGCGGATATGGGCAATACTCACCGGTCATACGGTCTGCTTGAACGATAGGATGGGCAAGACTCAGCATGAAGTGCTGCGCGCCATCTTCGATGCCGTCGTCGCCGCCAGCCACCCCGCGTCGATCCTCGCGCCTCATCTTCCGGCCGCGCCGAAAGGCCGCGTGATCATCCTCGGCGCGGGCAAGGCCGGTGCGAGCATGGCGGCCGCGGCCGTCGCCTTCTACCGGGCGCAAGGCGTCGGCGACATCAGGCTCGGCGGCATCGCCGTCGCCCGGGACGGCTATGGGTGCGACGCGGGACCGGTCGAGGTCGTCGAGGCCGGTCATCCTCTGCCGAACGCCGCCGGGCTGGCCGCGACGCGGCGGGTGCTCGAACTGGCGCGCGGCGCGGGGCCCGACGACCTGGTGCTGGCCCTGATTTCCGGCGGCGGCTCGGCCAACTGGCTCTTGCCGCGCGGCGGCATCTCGCTCGCGGACAAGCAGGCCGTCACGCGTGCGCTCCTCAGGAGCGGCGCCGGCATCGGCGAGATCAACTGCATCCGCAAGCATCTTTCCGAGATCAAGGGCGGGCGGCTCGCCGTCGCCTGCGGTTCGGCAAGGCTGGTGACGCTGGCCATCTCCGACGTGCCGGGCGATGATCCGAGCGTGATCGCCTCCGGGCCGACCGTGCCCGATCCGACGACGCGCGAGGACGCGCTGGCGATCGTCGCCCGGCGCGGCCTCGTTTTGCCGGACTCCTGCCGCCGGGTCCTGGAAGACGATTCCTGCGAGACGCCGAAACCCGGCGATCCCGTTTTCGCCGGCAAGGACTACACCATCGTCGCGACGCCGCATTCCGCGATGCAGGCGGGCATCGCCGCCGCCGAGGCCGCCGGCTTTCGCCCCGTTCTTCTTGGCACGGATGTCGAGGGCGAGGCGCGCGAGGTCGCGCGCGCGCATGCGGCGCTGGCGCTTGCCGCGCGTGACCGGGGTGAGCGCGTGGCGATCCTCTCCGGCGGCGAACTCACCGTGACGATGACGGGATCGGGCCGCGGCGGACCGAACCAGGAATATGCGCTGGCCCTTGCGCTGGCTTTCGAAGGAGCGGACGGCATCGTCGCCCTCAGCGCCGATACGGACGGCACCGACGGCGGCACGGGTCTTGCGTCTGACCCGGCCGGCGCGTTCATCTCGCCGCAAACGCTGGCCCGCGCCCGCGCCGCCGGCCTCGACCCGGCGGCGGCGCTGGAAAACAACGATTCCACCACCTTCTTCGAGACGCTGGGCGACCTCTTCGTGCCCGGTCCGACGCTGACGAATGTGAACGATTGCCGCATCATTCTGGTCGGCGGCGGCATGGCGTGACGCCGCCGCCGGCGCTATGCCTCTTCGCGCGAGCGATGGTGATGAACAGGAAAGACCGACCATGAAGCGCAGCCGCGTGAACGAGATCCTCACAGAGGGCGACGCCTTCATCCGCTCCTTCGGCTATGTCATGCCGCCCTTCGCCTGTCTCTCGCCGGACGAGATGCAGGCGCGCGCCGGCGATCTCGCGCAGATCCGGCAGCGTCGTCTCGGCTGGGACGTCACCGATTACGGCAAGGGCAATTTCGACTCGCTCGGCCTCTTCCTGTTCACCGTGCGCAACGGCGACAATGCCGATCTCGCCTCCGGCCGCGGCATGCTCTACGCCGAGAAGATCATGATCTCGCGCCGGGACCAGATCTCGCCGATGCACCGGCACAACATCAAGGCCGAGGACATCATCAACCGTGGCGGCGGCACGCTGACGCTGGAGCTCTTTTCCCGGGCCCCGGACGGCGGCATCGACGAGGAAGCGCCCGTCAGCGTCTTTTGCGACGGCATTGCCCGGACGCTTGGACCCGGCGACAAGCTGCGCCTCACCCCCGGCGAGAGCGTCACCCTGATGCCGAACCACTGGCACGCCTTCTGGGGCGAGGGCGCCGACGTCCTCATCGGCGAGGTCTCGACCGTCAACGACGACGTCACCGACAACATTTTTCGCGAGCCGATCGGGCGATTCTCGACCATCGAGGAGGACGAGGCGCCGCTGCATCTCCTGGTCTCGGACTATGACCGGTTTTTCGCCCGCGAGAACTGAACAGCTTGATTGCCCCGAACGACGACGGAAGGTTGCGGACGGCCTGCGGCCGCCGACGGCGCCTGCCGAAACTGTGGAGAGACCCTGCCTGCGCCGACTCCTCGCTCGTCGCAGGTGCTAGACGAGACCTGTCCCGCAGCCCGACCGAGGAGGAACGTCCATGACCATTGCCGTCGACCTCGGCACGACCGCCTCCGGCGAGCCGGCGGAGCTCGATCTCGAGGAATTGCTGTCGACGCGGCTTCTGGTCCAGGGCAATTCCGGCTCGGGCAAGTCGCATCTCCTGCGCCGGCTGCTCGAGCAGAGCGCCGAATGGGTGCAGCAGGCGATCATCGATCCCGAGGGCGACTTCGTCTCCTTTGCCGAGCGCTACGGCCACATCGTCGTCGACGCCGACCGCACGCCGGCCGAGCTGACGCGCATTGCCGGGCGCATCCGCCAGCACCGCGCCTCGGTCGTCCTCAACCTCGAGGGCCTCGACGCCGAGGTGCAGATGCAGTGCGCCGCCGCCTTCCTGAACGGCCTGTTCGACGTCGACCATTCGCTCTGGTTTCCGATGCTGATCGCCGTCGACGAGGCGCAGCTCTTTGCCCCCGCCATTGCCGGCGACGTCTCCGACGACGCGCGAAAAGTGTCGCTGGCGGCGATGACCAATCTCATGTGCCGCGGGCGCAAGCGCGGCCTTGCCGGCATCGTCGCGACGCAGCGCCTCGCCAAGCTCGCCAAGAATGTCGCCGCCGAGGCGTCGAACTTCCTGATGGGCCGCACCTTCCTCGACATCGACATGGCCCGGGCCGCCGATCTTCTCGGCATGGACCGCCGCCAGGCCGAACGGTTTCGGGATCTCGAGCCCGGGCATTTCGTCGCGCTCGGCCCCGCGCTGTCGCGCCGCCCGGTGCCGATCCGCATCGGCACCGTCGAGACCGCCGGGCGCACCGGGCGGCCGACGCTCCTGGCGCGCCCTGAAATGGCCCCCGAGGCGATGGCCGACCTGATCTTCTCGGCCGGCGCCGAGGATGCGCTGCCGGCCCCGCCGCGGGCGACGAGAAGCGCGCCGGCGCCGATGCGCGAACTCCTGGAGCGGGTCTCCGCGCCCCGTCCCGAGCCGGAGAGCGAGGATCCGCGCAGCCCCGAGGATCGCCGCGCCCTCGTCGAGGACATCTTTGCTGAGATGCTGACCGACCCCGAGGCGGCCTTCCGCCCGGTCCCGATTCTCTATCAGGATTTTCTCGTCCATTGCAGGCTGAAGCGCCTCGGCGGTGCCGAGACCGACATGCCGGCCTTCCGCCGGCGCCTGTCGCTCGCCCGCGCCGGCGTGTCCGACGAGGATGCCGACGAGGAGTGGCAGGGCGTCATCCAGCGCTCCGAGGCGCTGCCGGAGGAGATGCAGGGCGTCTATCTGATGCTGGCGCGCGCCGCCCGCGACGGCGAGGAATGTCCCGATGATGCGGCGCTGGCGAGAGCCTATGGCAGCCACTCTCCCTCGCGCGGCCGTTTCCTTCTCGGCTTCATGGCCGAGCGCGGCTTCATCACCGCCGAGGCGGATTTTCGCGGCAACCGCGTCGTGACCATCGCCGGTACCTCCTGGCGTGCGTCGCAGCGCGGCAATGCGCCGAAGCTGCCCGCAGCGATGGAGGAGGCGCGTCTGCGCCGCGCCGCCCGGCTCGCCGGGCAATAGGCCCTCGCCGGCGACCGAACCGACCCTTCCGCCGACGCCGCAGTCCGGCTGCGTCCTCTTGTCTTGGCAGAGCGGCCAGCTCTCCCTTGCGCCGCTGTGCGCCGCCGCTACCTTAGAACCAATGGTCGAGAGAGCGGGAAGGGTGGAGCGGTTGCAGAGGCGCGCGAGGACGGCAGGGAAGCCGCGACCGGGGGAGCGGCGATGATGTCCGTGGTGGAGGAGGATCCGCACGATGTCGTGTTCGTCGGCGGCGGGCTGGCCAATGGGCTCCTCGCCTACCGGCTGTCGCAACTGCGCCCCGACCTTCGCCTTCTCGTCCTCGAGGCGGGCGACAGCCTTGGCGGCAACCACACCTGGTCCTTCCATGACGGCGACCTGACACCGGAGCAGCATGTCTGGCTCGCGCCCTTCGTCGTGTACCGCTGGCCGGCCTACAGCGTGCGCTTTCCGCAACTGACGCGAACGCTTTCCACGGGATACCAGAGCGTCACGTCGGAGCGCTTTGCCGCCGTGATGGCGTCGCAGCTCGGCGACAGGCTGCGTTGCGGCGCAGATGTCGTCGCCTTCGACGCACGCTCGGTGACGCTCGGCAACGGCGAACGCATCCGGGCAGCCTGCGTCATCGACGGGCGCGGACCGACGGACAGCCCCCATCTCACCCTCGGCTTCCAGAAATTCCTCGGCCAGGAAATCGCGCTGGTGGCGCCGCACGGCCTCGTCCATCCAATCATCATGGACGCGACGATCCCGCAGGCCGACGGCTACCATTTCGTCTACGTGCTGCCGCTCGGTCCCTCGACGCTGCTGGTCGAGGACACCTATTACGCCGATGGTCCGGCATTCGAGCCGGACCGCTTGCGCCAGTCGATCGCCGCTTATGTGGCTGCGCATGGATGGGAGGTGGAGGCGATCCTGCGCGAAGAGGATGGCGTCCTGCCGATCGCGCTTGGCGGCGACATCGAGCGGTTCTGGATCGCCAAGGCCGGCATCGCCTCGGTCGGCCTCGCCGCCGCTCTGTTTCACCCGACGACGGGCTATTCGCTGCCCGATGCCGTGCGCCTCGCCGAGCGCGTCGCAGGCCTCGACGATCTGTCGGCGCCGGCCGTCTTTGCCGCGACGCGCCTGCACTCGGTGCGGACCTGGAAAGGCCGGCGCTACTTCCGCATGCTGAACCGGCTGCTCTTTCTTGCCGGCGCGCCGGCGCTGCGCTACCGCATCCTCCAGCATTTCTACCGCCTGCCCGACGGGCTGGTGGAGCGCTTTTACGCCGACCGGCTTCGGCCGCTCGACCGCCTGCGCATCCTCACCGGCAAGCCGCCGGTGCCGATCACCAGCGCGCTGCGGGTGCTCGCCTTTCCCTCCCGTTCCCGCAAGGCTGTCTCGGATGCTTGATCGACCCATGACGTCCGCCAAGGCCGCCGTCGTCATCGGCTCGGGCTTCGGCGGCCTGGCGCTGGCGATCCGGCTGCAGGCGGCGGGCATCAAGACGACGCTCGTCGAGAAGCGCGACCGGCCGGGCGGCAGGGCCTATGTCTACGAGGATCAGGGCTTCACTTTCGACGCCGGGCCGACGGTCATCACCGACCCCTCGGCGCTGGAAGAACTGTTCACGCTCTCCGGCCGAAAGCTTTCCGACTATGTCGAGTTGCTGCCGGTCAGCCCGTTCTACCGGCTGTGCTGGGAAGACGGCTACGCCTTCGACTACGTCAACGACCAGGCCGAGCTCGACCGCCAGATCGGTGCCAAGAATCCAAAGGACCTGGAGGGATACCGCCGCTTCCTCGCCTTTTCCAAGGATGTCTTCGAGGAGGGCTATCTGAAGCTCGGCACGGTGCCGTTTCTCAACTTCAAGGACATGGTGCGTGCCGGCCCGCAGCTCGCCCGGCTGCAGGCCTGGCGCAGCGTCTATGGCAAGGTCGCCGGTTTCATTGAGGACGAGCAGCTGCGGCAGGCCTTTTCCTTCCACTCGCTCCTCGTCGGCGGCAATCCCTTCGCCACCTCATCGATCTACGCGCTGATCCATGCGCTCGAGCGGCAATGGGGCGTCTGGTTCCCGCGCGGCGGAACCGGGGCGCTTGTCGCCGGCATGATCCGCCTGTTCGAGGATACCGGCGGCACCGTGCATCTCTCGGCGGAAGTCGAGCGCATCGAGGTCGAGGGCGACCGGGCCAAGGCGGTCATCTTGAAGGACGGGCGGCGCATTGCCGCCGACCTCGTCGCGTCCAATGCCGATGTCGTGCACACCTATGACAAGCTTCTCGCCGGTACCAAGCGCGGCACCGCGGCGGCGAAAAGCCTGAAGCGCAAGAAATTCTCCATGTCGCTGTTCGTCATCTACTTCGGCCTGAAGACCCATCGTCCCGACATCCAGCACCACACGGTCTGTTTCGGCGCGCGCTACCGTGAACTCATCGGCGAGATCTTCAACGGCAGCGAACTGCCGGAGGATTTCTCGCTCTACCTCCATAATCCCTGCGCGACGGATCCCTCGCTGGCCCCGCCCGGGGCGGGCAGCTTCTATGTCCTCTCGCCGGTCCCCCATCTCGGCCATGCCGACATCGACTGGGAAGTCGAAGGGCCGCGCTACCGCGACCGCATCTTCGACTATCTCGAGGAGCGCTATATTCCGGGCCTCAAGGCCGACCTTGTGACCAGCCGCATCTTCACGCCGCTCGATTTCCGCGACGAGTTGAACGCGCATGTGGGCTCGGCCTTCTCGCTCGACCCCGTGCTGACGCAGAGCGCCTGGTTTCGCCCTCATAATCGCGACGACGAGATCGGCAATCTCTACATCGTCGGCGCCGGCACGCATCCGGGCGCGGGCGTTCCCGGCGTGGTCGGCTCGGCCAAGGCGACCGCCGGCCTGATGATCGCGGATGCCGCCCTTGCCTGAGACGCGCCTGTTGCCGGAGACGGGCGACGATCTCGCCGCCCGCGCCGCCGAGACCATCGCCAAGGGATCCCAGAGTTTTGCCACGGCCGCGCGCCTATTCGATCCGGTCACGCGGGAGGGGGCACTGCTCCTCTACGCCTGGTGCCGGCACTGCGACGACGTCGTCGACGACCAGCATCTCGGTTTCAACCGCGACGTGGCGGGGCCGGGCACGCCCGAGGAGCGGATCGCCGAGCTCGAGCGGCTGACGCGCCACGCCTTCGCCGGGGAGGTGATGGAGAACCCGAATTTCCGCGCCCTGCAGCGCGTCGCCCGGCGGCACGGCCTGCCGCTGTCCCTGGCACTTGCCCATCTCGACGGCTTTCGCATGGACGTCGAGGGTCGGCGCTACCACACGATCGAGGACACCCTCGACTACTGCCACCATGTCGCGGGCGTCGTCGGCACGATGATGTCGATGGTGATGGGCGCGCGCGAGGCCTCGACGCTGCAGCGCGCCGCCGATCTCGGCCTCGCCTTCCAGCTGACGAATATCGCCCGCGACATCGTTCCCGATGCGCTCGCTGGGCGAATGTACTTGCCCGGCGATTGGCTGGCCGAACTCGGCCTCGACCGAGCGGGTGTCGCGCTTGCGGAAAACCGCGGCAAGGTGGCGGTCCTCGCCGCTCGATTGGTCGCGCTCGCCGAGCCCTATTATGCCTCGGCGCGCATCGGCATCGACGCGCTCCCGCGCCGCTCTGCCTGGGCAGTTGCGACGGCGCACGGCGTCTACCGCGCGATCGGTACCGAGGTCGTGCGGCGGGGCGACCGGGCCTGGGACAAGCGGGTCTCGACGTCGCGCGCCGACAAGGTGGTCGAGGTGCTCCGTGGCGCGGTGGTCGCCGCCCGCCGCAGGCGCAACGACCCGCCGCGGCCGGCAGGCCTCTGGTGTCACGACCTGCCGCGCTGACCGGACAGGTTCAGTTGAGAGAAGACGCGTCCGTCGGGGCCTGTGCCCGTGACGACACGGCACCTTGCCGCACCGCCGCCTGCTCGCGCGCGACGACGCCCGATTCCTTCAGGCGCCGCTGCAGCGTGTCGATCGGCGGCGCATAGAGGAAGCCGAAGGAAACGCCATGCTCCTTGCCGCGCACGGCATGGTGAAGCCGGTGCGCCTGGACGAGGCGCTTGGCATAGCCGCGGTGCGGGATGTAGCGGAACGGCCAGCGCTGGTGCACGAGCCCGTCATGCACGACGAAATAGAGAAAGCCGTAGATCGTGATGCCGGTCGCCAGCGCCGTCACGACGGGAATGCCGAAGCCCGTGCCGATGACGAACAAAAGGATCGAAAAGGCGGCGAAGACGACGGCGTAGAGGTCGTTCTTCTCGAACATCCCTTCATGCGGTTCGTGGTGCGAGCGGTGCCAGCCCCAGCCCCAGTCATGCATGATGTATTTGTGCGCCCACCAGGCAAATCCCTCCATGCCGACGACGGCAAGGAGAACGATGGAGATCAGCAGGGGCCAGCTCGAGGTTTCCATCCGGTTTTCTTACCGTGCGCCGACTTCTTCGGAAAGACCGTGCGTCGTTACGTCCTGCATCAGCGACAGCGGCCGGGCCTGGGCCAGCATGGTCTCGACCAGCCAGTGCAGGCGGCTGCGGGGTCCGAAGATCTCGGTGAGCCCGCGGTCGGCCGCACCGAGATGGCGTTCGATGCGCCGCTGTACCGAGGCGCGTCCGACGAGCGAAACCATGGTCGACTTGCCGTTGTCCTTGCCGACGTCCTTGCCGATCAGAAGCGGGTTCGTGCCGTCGTCGAGAAGATCGTCCAGCAGTTGGAAGGCCTGGCCGAGTTCGTCGGCGAAGGTGCGGAGCTGGTTGCGCGTGCCGGCATCCGCGCCGGCGACGACGGCCCCGATCTCGGCCGCCGCAATGAAGAGCGAGCCGGTCTTCAGGCCGTTGGTCGTGGAGATTTCCGTCGTCGGCCGGACATTCCGGCCACCCCTGAGGTCGGCGAACTGGCCGGCGACGAGACCGCCGACGCCGACGGCGCGCGACAGGATGACGATGCAGTCGATTCGCGCCTGCGGTGACAGGGGGGCGATGCCGGCGAGAAGCCCGTAGGCGTGGCTGATGGCCGCAACCGAGACGAGGAGGGCGAGATCCTCGCCATGCCCGGCGTGGACGGCCGGCTGTCCCCGGCGCAACAGGGCGTCGTCCATGCACGGCATGTCGTCGAGAACCAGCGAGGCCGCATGGATCATCTCCACCGCACAGCCCGCGTCGATCGCCGGCGCCTGCGCCCCGCCGAGATCCTCGGCCGCAAACAGCGTCATCAGCGGCCGCAGGCGCTTGCCCGGGGTCAGGACGCCATCACGAAGAGCGGCGGCCAGTTCGGGTTGATCGGGCAAGGCATGCGGCATCAGTTCCGCCAGCCGCACGTCGATGCGGCGACGGGCCTCGGCGGCACTGGTAGTCAGGTCGGCAGTCATCCCCACGCGTTCGCTTTCGTCAGCTGCCCCTACTGGCAGTCGCCCCGTCTTCCCTGATACTTGACCCTTCGGCGCGCCATGCCAAGTCCTGCCCGGAGGGCGCAGGCGGTTTTGCGCCTGATTCGAAGGATGAGCGAATGTGCTTTGCGCAACCTTTTGCAAGGTCCTGCCGAGGCGGCCAAGGCCGCCGGCCATGAAAGCCGATGAAGACATCGTGACATCCGCGGGATCGGGCATCGGCTCACGCAAGAACGATCATCTCGACATCGTCCTGTCTCCGCGCCTGGCCGCGCGGCAGGCAGGGACCGGCTTCGACGCCATCTCCTTCGAGCATGTCGCGCTGCCCGAACTCGATTTCGCCGCCATCGACCTGTCGACGCGCTTCCTCGGACGGCGCCTCGCCGCGCCTCTCCTGATCTCCTCGATGACCGGCGGGCCGGAGCGCGCGGCGAAAATCAACGCTCATCTCAGCGAAGCGGCGCAGGAGCTGAAGATCGCCTTCGCCGTCGGATCGCAGCGCATCGCCCTGGAGGGGCGCGGTGCCGGCGGTCTCGACCGGTCGCTGCGCGCCCGAGCCCCCGATGTCGCCATCCTCGCCAATATCGGCGCGGCCCAGCTGGTTAGTGGCTACGGGCGCGACGAGGCGCGGCGAGCGGTCGACATGCTCGAGGCGGACGCGCTGATCGTGCACCTTAACCCGCTGCAGGAGGCCGTGCAGGCCGGCGGCGATCGCAATTGGCGCGGCGTCCTCGATGCGATCGAGCGCCTGGTGCGCGATCTCGGCGTGCCGATCGTGGTCAAGGAAGTCGGCGCCGGAATATCGGCCACGGTCGCTCTGCGGCTTGCGGCGGTCGGCGTCACCATCGTCGACGTGGCAGGAGCCGGCGGTACCAGCTGGGCGGCTGTCGAGGCCGAGCGTGCGACGGATGCCGCGGCGCGCGAGACGGCGCTGCTCTTTGCCGATTGGGGCATCCCGACGGCGACGGCGATCCGGACGGTGCGCGCCGCCTGTCCCGACCTCTGCCTGATCGGCTCGGGCGGCATCCGTTCGGGTCTCGACGCCGCCAAGGCGATCCGGCTCGGGGCCGATCTCGCCGGCCAGGCCGCCGCGGGCCTTGCCAGCGCCGAGCAGTCGGCCGAGGCGGCGACGGCGCACTTTTCCAAGGTGGTCGAGGAATTGCGGATCGCCTGCTTCTGCACGGGGTCGGCCGATCTCGCGGCCCTGCGCCGGGCGCCCTTGCTGGCCTGATCGATCAGCCGGTCGGCAAGGAAATCTCGGCCGAGGAAAGCCGATCGAGCATCGGCAGGAAGGCCGCGCCCTTCTGCGTCAGAAACCGCGTGAAGGCGAGTTCGGCCGGCGCCCGGACGTGGTCGCTGCGGGTCACGGCAAACCACTGCTTGCGGATCGGCATGTCGACGACGTCGAGAATGACGAGCCGCTGCATCTCGACCTCGAAGGCAATGGTGTGCGCCGAGATGAAGGCGATGCCGAGCCCGGCCATGACGGCCTGCTTGATCGTCTCGTTCGATCCCATCTGGGTGGTGTTCGTGTCCAACGCGTCGGGGAAGGCGGCAAAGAAGGTCTCCAGCGACCGCCGCGTGCCCGAGCCCGGCTCGCGGATGATGATCGGCTCCTCGAGCAACCGTGCCTTGTCGATGTTGCGCGCGGCCGCCAGTGGATGCCCGGGTGCAGCTATCATCACCAGGGGATGGTCGCCGAATACCGTCGCTTCAACGGGAATTTCCGTCGGCGGGCGGCCCATGAGCGCGATGTCGAGCTCGTAGGCGCGCAGTTTCCCGACGATGTCGAAGCGGTTGCCGACGAGGAGCTTGATCTCGATCGCCGGGTGCTCGTTGCGAAATCCGGCGATCATCGCGGGAGCGAAATATTTGGCGGTGGAGACGACGCCGAGCCGAATCAGGCCGCGCCGGACACCCTTGATCGCATCGAGATCATCCTGCAGCGCCTGCAGCACGCTTTCGATCGCATTGGCGGCCTTCAGCGCGGCGTAGCCGGCCTCGCGAAGGTGCATGCCGTCGCTGGTGCGGTCGAACAGAGCCAGTCCGAATTCCTCCTCCATCTGCTTGATCTGGAGGGTGATGGCGGGCGCCGTGAGGCCCAAGGCCCTTGCCGCGGCGGCGATGGTGCCGAGCCGCGATATTTCCTGGACCGAACGGAGCTGGCGAAGAGAGAGGGTGCGCATGAACGGACGTTAGTAAATCTGTTGTCAAAGGTAAAGAGAATAAATTTTACTAACTGCGTCGCGCTCGTCATAGTCTCGTTGTAATCGGATAACGGGGCCGAAGAGTTCCGATCCGAAAGGGAGAAACAGCATGTCATCGTCCTTGGACGCCCATCTCGGCTCGCATGCCGGGGCAGACCCGCTTCGGCTGAAAGTCGCCGAGACCATTCGCCACCTTGCAACGGCGGCCGTCAAGCTGCGCAACACGATCATCGCGGGTGGCACGGGCGACAATCTCGGCCAGTCGCGCGAGGTCGCCAATGCCGGCGGCGACATCCAGAAGGAACTCGACGTCGTCGCCGATCGGCTCTTTCTCGACGCCGCCAAGGCGTCGCCGGTCGCCTTCTACGGGTCGGAAGAGCAGGAGATGCCCGTCGTCCTTGCCAGGGACGGCGCCTTCGCCCTCGCCATCGATCCGCTCGACGGATCGTCCAACATCGAGATGAACGTCTCTGTCGGCACCATCTTCTCGCTGCTGCCGGTCGAGGAGGCCCATCACGCCGATCCGGCCGGCGCCTTCCGCCAGCCCGGCTCGCGCCAACTCGCCGCCGGCTTCTTCATCTACGGGCCGCAGCTGCAACTCGTCCTCAGCCTCGGCAACGGCACGCATGTCTTCGCCTTCTCGCCGAGTTTCGGCGGCTTTGTCGAACTGCACGCCTCGATGGCAGTGGCAGACCAGGCGAAAGAGTTCGCCATCAACGCCTCGAACCATCGCCATTGGGACGAGCCGATGCGGATCTATATCGACGATCTCCTGGCCGGTGCCGAGGGGCCGCGCGAGCGCGACTTCAACATGCGCTGGATCGCTTCGCTGGTTGCCGACTGCTACCGGATCCTGATCCGCGGCGGCATCTTCCTCTACCCCGGCGATGGCCGGAAGGGCTATGCCAAGGGCCGGCTGCGGCTGGTCTACGAGGCCAATCCGATCGCCTTCTGCGTCGAGCATGCCGGCGGCAGCGCCACCGACGGTATGACCCGCATCCTCGACCTCGTGCCCGACGACCTGCATGCCCGTACGCCCCTGGTGTTCGGTTCCAAGCGCGAGGTCGCCCGCGTCACGCGCTATCTGACCGATCCCTCTGCCATCGGCGAGCGTTCGCCGCTGTTTGGAAAAAGAAGCCTGTTCCGGGCCTGAGCCCGACAGGACCCGAGGGAAGACGCGTCGCCGAATGCTCTGGGAGGGGCGCCGAGATGACTGCCAAGCATCCGATCATCGCCATCACCGGCTCCTCCGGGGCCGGGACCACGTCGGTAAAGAACACCTTCGACCAGATCTTCCGGCGCGAGCATGTGAAGGCGGTCTACATCGAGGGAGACGCCTTCCATCGCTACGACCGCGAGGCGATGAAGCAGAAGATCGCCGAGGAGGACGCCGCCGGCAACAAGCATTTCTCGCACTTCAGCCCGGAAGCCAACATCCTCGAAAAGCTGCAGGAGGTGTTCGAGGACTATGGCCGCAAAGGGCGGGGCGAGAGCCGGCACTACATCCACGACGCCGAGGAGGCGAAGGTCTATGGCAGCCCGCCCGGCACCTTCAGCGACTGGCAGCCCTTTGCCGACGAGAGCGATCTGATGTTCTACGAGGGCCTGCATGGCTGCGTGAAGACCGAGACGGTCGATCTCGCCGCGCATGCCGACCTCAAGATCGGCGTCGTGCCGGTGATCAACCTCGAATGGATCCAGAAGATCCACCGCGACAAGGCCACGCGGGGCTATTCCACCGAAGCGGTGATGGACGTGATCCTGCGCCGCATGCCGGACTACATCAAATACATCTGCCCGCAATTCGCCCTGACCAACATCAACTTCCAGCGCGTGCCGATCGTCGACACGTCCGATCCGTTCATCGCGCGGTGGATACCGACGGCGGATGAATCGATGGTCGTCATTCGCTTCGCCAATCCGCGCGGTATAGACTTTCCCTACTTGCTCTCGATGATCCCGAACTCGTTCATGTCGAGAGCAAATTCCATCGTGGCGCCGGGCAACAAACTCGATCTCGCCATGCAACTGATTTTGACGCCGCTGATCCTGCAGCTCACCGAGCGCAAGCGCCGTGCGTCCTGAACATCGAGGCCCAAATGTCTGAAGTCAAAACCCAGTCCCCCGCAGCCGACGCGCCCGGCGACCATCCCCGCAACATGGCGAACGCCATCCGCGCGCTGGCCATGGATGCGGTGCAGAAGGCCAATTCCGGCCATCCCGGCATGCCGATGGGCATGGCCGATGTCGCCACCGTGCTGTTCCAGGATTTCATCAAGCTCGATCCGTCGAACCCGTCCTGGCCCGACCGCGACCGCTTCGTCCTGTCGAACGGCCACGGCTCGATGCTGCTCTATGCCGTCCACTATCTCCTCGGCTATGCCGACATGACGATCGACCAGCTGAAGCAGTTCCGCCAGTTCGGCGCCAAGACCGCCGGCCATCCCGAATACGGCCATGCTCTCGGCATCGAGACGACGACGGGCCCGCTCGGCCAGGGCCTCACCACCGCCGTCGGCATGGCGCTCGCCGAGCGCATGCAGAACGCCCGCTACGGCGACGATCTCGTCGACCACTACACCTATGTCTTCGTCGGCGACGGCTGCCTGATGGAGGGCATCAGCCACGAGGCGATCGATCTTGCCGGCCATCTGAAGCTCTCCAAGCTGATCGTCCTCTTCGACGACAACGGCATCTCGATCGACGGCAAGACCTCGCTCGCCACCTCCACCGATCAGGTCAAGCGCTTCGAGGCCTCGGGCTGGCATGCCGAGCAAGTCGACGGCCATGATCCCGACGCGGTGCGCGCCGCCATCGCCCGGGCCCGCGCCGCCGACAAGCCGTCGATGATCGCCTGCAAGACCATCATCGGTTTCGGCTCGCCGAAGCTTGCCGGCTCGGAGAAGAGCCATGGCGCCGCGCTTGGCGACGAAGAGATCGCCGCGACGCGCAAGCAGCTGCTCTGGACGTCCGAACCCTTCGCCATTCCGGACGAAGTCATCGCCGGCTGGCGCGAGGTCGGCAAGAAGGGCGCCGCCGCTCGCGCCGAATGGGAGGCACGCCACGCGGCGTCGCCGAAGGCCGCTGCCTTTGACGCCGGACTGGCCGGCGACATGCCGGCCGACTTTGCCGCCAAGATGAGCGCCTACCGGGCCAAACTCTCGGAAGACAAGCCCAAGCTCGCCACCCGCAAGTCGTCCGAGGCGACGCTCGAGGTCGTCAACGGCCTGACCGATCTCACCATCGGCGGCTCGGCCGACCTCACCCACTCGGTCTTCACCCTGACCAAGGGCATGCACAGCGTGCAAGCCGGTCACTACGACGGCCGCTACCTCCATTACGGCATCCGTGAGCATGCGATGGCCGCGGTGATGAACGGCCTCGCTCTGCATGGCGGCTTCATCCCCTATGGCGGCACCTTCATGGTATTCGCCGACTATGCCCGCGGCGGCATCCGCCTGTCGGCGCTGATGGGGCTGCGCGTCGTCTACGTCTTCACCCACGACTCCATCGGTCTTGGCGAGGACGGCCCGACGCACCAGCCGATCGAGCATCTCGCCATGCTCCGGGCGACGCCGAACATCCTCGTCTTCCGCCCGGCCGATGCCATCGAGACCGCGGAATGCTGGGAAATCGCACTGACCGAGCGCCACCGTCCCTCCGTCCTGTCGCTGTCGCGACAGAACCTGCCGACGGTCGCCGGCGGCGCTTCCGAGAACCGGTCGCGCAAGGGTGCCTATGTCCTGCGCGAGGCCGACGGCGAACGCCAGGTGACGATCCTGGCGACCGGCTCGGAAGTCGAGATCGCGCTGGCCGGCGCCGACAAGCTCGCCGCCGAGGGCATCAAGGCCGCCGTCGTCTCCATGCCCTCCTGGGAGCTCTTCGCCGAACAGGACGAGACCTACCGCGCCTCGGTCCTCGGCACCGCGCCGCGCATCGCCGTCGAGGCCGCCGCGCGCTTCGGCTGGGACCGCTGGATCGGGGATACCGGCCGCTTCATCGGCATGAACTCCTTCGGCGCCTCGGCGCCGGCGCCGCTCCTCTACGAGCATTTCGGCATCACCGCGGACGCGATCCTGTCGGCCGGCAAGGAACTGGCGCATTGAGCGCCGGGTCGCTGCGCCCGATCGAGGGCGTCGACGTCCGGGGCAAGACGGTGCTGATCCGCGCCGACGTGAACGTGCCGATGAAGGACGGCGTGATCACCGACGCGACGCGCCTCGAGCGCTTCGCGCCGACTGTCGCAGGCCTTGCCGACCGCGGGGCGAAGGTCGTGGTGCTCAGCCATCTCGGCCGCCCCAAGGGCGAGCGCAACATGGCCTTCACGCTGGGACCGGTCGCCGAGAAGCTGGGCGATATCCTTGGCCGTCCGGTGCAGTTCGCCTCGGACTGCGTCGGGCCGGAGGCCGAGAGGGTCGTCGGCAGCCTGAAGGATGGCGAGATCGCCGTCCTCGAAAACCTGCGCTTCCACAAGGGCGAGGAGGAGAACGACCGGAGCTTTGCCCTGCGCCTTTCGGTCGGGGGCGACCTCTACGTCAATGACGCCTTTTCCTGTGCCCACCGGGCGCATGCCTCGACCCACCAGCTGGCGACGATCCTGCCGGCCTATGCAGGGCCTTCGCTGATGGCCGAGGTCAAGGCACTGGAGGCCGCGCTCGACCGGCCGAAGCGGCCGGTGGCCGCGCTCGTCGGCGGCGCGAAAGTGTCGTCGAAGATCGGGGTTCTGGAATTCCTGGTGCCGAAGATGGACCATCTCGTCATCGGCGGCGGCATGGCCAACACCTTCCTCGCCGCCCTCGGCAACGATGTCGGCAAGTCGCTCTACGAGGCCGATGCGATGGAGACGGCGGAGAAGGTCATGGCGATGGCGGCGGAATCCGGCTGCCAGCTGCACCTCCCGGTCGACGTCGTCGTCGCCCGCGAGTTCAAGGCGAACGCCGCGAACGAGACCGTCGGCGTCGATGCCATCCCATCCGACGCGATGGCGCTCGATGTCGGGCCGAAGACGGTCGCCGAGATCGTCGCGGCACTCGCCACCTGCTCGACTCTCCTCTGGAACGGCCCGCTCGGGGCCTTCGAGATCGAGCCCTTCAACGCCGCGACGAACGCCGTGGCGCAGGAGGCGGCGCGGCTCACCAAGGCCGGCAAGCTCGTGACGGTCGCGGGGGGCGGGGACACCGTCGCGGCGCTGAACGCGGCCGGCGCTTCCGATGATTTCACCTATCTGTCGACCGCCGGCGGCGCCTTCCTCGAATGGCTGGAAGGCCGCGACCTGCCCGGCATCGACATCCTCAAGACCCAGTCGACGCTCGCCGCGTCGGCCGACTAGGAGACCTGCCCATGGCCAAGATCACGCTGCGCCAGCTTCTCGACGACGCCGCCGAGCACGACTACGGCGTCCCGGCCTTCAACATCAACAATATGGAGCAGGGCCTCGCCATCATGCAGGCGGCCTCGGCCTGCGACGCCCCGGTCATTCTGCAGGCCTCGCGCGGGGCCCGCACCTACGCCCACGACATCATGCTGTCGAAGATGATGGACGCGCTGGTCGAGATCCACCCGACCATTCCCGTCTGCATCCACCAGGACCATGGCAATGACGAGGCGACCTGCCTGACGGCGATCCGGCACGGCTTCACCTCGGTGATGATGGACGGCTCGCTGAAGGCCGACGCCAAGACGCCCGCCGACTTCGAATACAATGCCGGCATCACCGAACGGGTGACGCACATGGCGCACTGGGTCGGCGCCTCGGTCGAGGGCGAGCTCGGCGTGCTGGGCTCGCTCGAGAGCGGCCAGGGCGAGGCCGAGGACGGCCACGGGGCGGAGGGCGTCCTCAGCCACGACCAGCTTCTGACCGATCCCGACCAGGCGGTCGAGTTCGTGCGGCGCACGGGCGTCGACGCTCTCGCCATTGCCATGGGCACCTCGCACGGCGCCTACAAGTTCACGCGGCAGCCGGATGGCGAGATCCTCGCCATGGGCATCATCGAGGAGATCCACCGCAAGCTGCCGAACACGCATCTCGTGATGCACGGCTCCTCCTCGGTGCCGCAGGAACTGCAGGACATCATCAACCGCTACGGCGGCGCAATGCCCCAGACCTGGGGCGTGCCGATCGAGGAGATCATCCGCGGGATCCGGCATGGCGTGCGCAAGGTCAACATCGACACCGACTGCCGCATGGCCATGACCGGGCAGTTCCGCCGCGTGGCGATGGAGAAGCCGCAGGAGTTCGATCCGCGCAAGTTCCTGACCCCGGCCATGGATGCGCTGCGCAAGCTGTGCATCGAGCGCTACGAGCAGTTCGGCACCGCCGGCAAGGCGGCGCGGATCAAGCCGATCTCGCTCGACGACATGGCGGCCCGCTACGCCTCGGGCGAGCTGGCGCCGAAGATCGCGCTGCGAGAGGCGGCCGAGTAGGCCGCCGAACGGGCCGGCGGCACAAAACCGCCGGCCAACCAAGGCGGGATGTAGGTCGATAGTAAGCCGGCTTACTAAAACACTGCTGAATTTTCGACACGTCACGCAACGGATATTTGGGAGAATGGACATGCAAGAGAAGTCGCAGACCGTCACCGGCAAGGACCGCTACAAGTCCGGCGTCATGGAATACAAGAAGATGGGCTACTGGGAGCCCGACTACGAGCCGAAGGACACCGACATCATCGCCTGCTTCCGGATCACGCCGCAGGACGGCGTCGATCCGATCGAGGCGGCCGCCGCCGTCGCCGGCGAATCCTCGACCGCGACCTGGACCGTCGTCTGGACGGACCGCCTGACGGCCGCCGAGAAATACCGGGCCAAGGCCTACCGCGTCGACGCGGTGCCGAATGCCGAGGGCAGCTACTTCGCCTATATCGCCTACGATCTCGACCTCTTCGAGAACGGCTCGATCGCCAACCTGACGGCATCGATCATCGGCAACGTCTTCGGCTTCAAGCCGCTGAAGGCGCTGCGGCTCGAGGACATGCGGCTGCCGACGGCCTACATCAAGACCTTCCAGGGCCCGGCCACCGGCATCGTCGTCGAGCGCGAGCGTCTCGACAAGTTCGGCCGGCCGCTGCTCGGCGCGACCGTCAAGCCGAAGCTCGGCCTCTCCGGCCGGAACTACGGCCGCGTCGTCTACGAGGCGCTGAAGGGCGGGCTCGACTTCACCAAGGACGACGAGAACATCAACAGCCAGCCCTTCATGGATTGGCGCGAGCGCTTTCTCTACTGCATGGAGGCGGTGAACAAGGCGCAGGCCGCGACCGGCGAGATCAAGGGAACCTATCTGAACGTCACCGCCGCGACCATGGAGGACATGTACGAGCGCGCCGAGTTCGCCAAGTCACTCGGCTCGACCATCATCATGATCGACCTCGTCATCGGCTGGACGGCGATGCAGTCCATGGCGAAATGGGCGCGGCGCAACAACATGATCCTGCATCTCCACCGCGCCGGCCACTCGACCTATACGCGCCAGAAGATCCACGGCGTCTCCTTCCGCTGCATCGCCAAGTGGTCGCGGCTCGCCGGCGTCGACCACATCCATGCCGGCACCGTCGTCGGCAAGCTCGAGGGCGATCCAGCGACGACGAAGGGCTATTACGACATCTGTCGCGACGAGTTCACGCCGCAGAACCTCCAGAACGGCATCTTCTTCGACCAGCCCTGGGCGTCCCTGAACAAGATGATGCCGGTTGCTTCCGGCGGCATTCATTGCGGCCAGATGCACCAGCTGCTCGACCTTCTCGGCGAGGACACGGTGCTGCAGTTCGGCGGCGGCACGATCGGTCATCCCATGGGCATCGCGGCGGGCGCCACCGCCAACCGCGTCGCGCTGGAATGCATGGTGCTCGCCCGCAACGAGGGCCGCGACATCGTCAACGAGGGCCCGGAAATCCTCGCCACGGCGGCCAAGACCTGCGCGCCGCTGCGCCAGGCGCTGGATACCTGGAAGGACGTCACCTTCAACTACGCCTCGACCGACGCGCCGGACTACCAGGTCACGGCCACCGCCGCCGCCTGACCTGAGCCATCGCCTGCCGGGCGGACTTCGCCCGGCGCAAGATCCCATCCAGCGACCGATCGCCCTCGCGTGGCGACGGCGTTCGACCCGAGAGGAATTCTGTCATGCGCATCACCCAAGGCGCCTTTTCCTTCCTGCCCGACCTCACCGACACCCAGATCGCCGCGCAGGCGCAGTACTGCATCGACAATGGCTGGGCGGTGAACATCGAGTTCACCGACGATCCGCACCCGCGCAACACCTACTGGGACATGTGGGGCCACCCGATGTTCGACGTGCCGGACGCGGCCGGCGTGATGATGGAACTGAACGAGTGTCGCAAAGTCTACGGCAATCGCTATATCCGCATGTCGGCCTTCGATTCCACCCATGGCTGGGAATCGGTGAAGCTCTCCTTCATCGTCAATCGCCCGGCGACCGAGCCCGGCTTCCGCCTCCGCCGCCAGGAGGCCGAAGGCCGGACCATCCGCTACTCGACCGAGGGCTATTCGGTCGACCTGCCGGAGAGCGAGCGCTATTCCTCCTGAGCGCGGCTCCGTCCGGCCGGTCGGTGGGCCGTTTTCCTCCCGGCGGCCCACCGACCACGTTCGACACGATCTTTGCCGTAGCCTTCGCCGCGAGCTTTCTTCTCCCCTCCGGGGAGAAGGTCGCGCCTCTCGACAGTCTCGCGAGCGGGAAGAGGGGCTCCCGCTTTCGCGACGGCGAAACCGGAGCAAGCCGCGGCATTTACCGACGCGCGGTCCTCTCATCCGGCCGCGTCGCGGCCACTTTCTCCCCACTGGAGAGAAGAATGGCGCCATGTTCTTCGATGAAGGAGCCAGCATGAGCACGACACTCGAACCCGAAACTGCCCCGCCGCTCACCGTCGACCTGCGCCGCGAATACGAGGAGGCGGGCGTCGGCGACGTGCTGGACGAACTCGACCGCACGCTGGTCGGCCTGAAGCCGGTGAAGAAGCGCATCAAGGAGACCGCGGCGCTGCTCCTCGTCGAGCGTGCCCGCAAGGCGATGGGCCTCGCGCACGAGACGCCGACGCTGCATATGAGCTTCACCGGCAATCCCGGCACCGGCAAGACCACGGTGGCGCTGAAGATGGCCGACCTCCTTCACCGCCTCGGCTATATCCGCAAGGGACATCTCGTCTCGGTCACCCGCGACGACCTCGTCGGCCAGTATATCGGCCATACCGCGCCGAAGACGAAGGAGATCCTGAAGAAGGCGATGGGCGGCGTCCTCTTCATCGACGAGGCCTATTACCTCTATCGCCCTGACAACGAACGCGACTACGGCCAGGAGGCGATCGAGATCCTGCTCCAGGTCATGGAGAACCAGCGCGACGACCTTGTGGTGATCCTTGCCGGTTATGCCGACCGGATGGACAAGTTCTTCGAGTCCAATCCGGGTTTTCGCTCGCGCGTCGCCCACCACATCGATTTTCCCGACTATTCCGACGGCGAACTCCTGCAGATTTCCGAGGGCATGCTGGAAAGGCAGAACTATACCCTCAGCGACGAGGCGCGGGAGACCCTGGCGCGCTATATCGAGCACCGCCGGGTGCAGCCGCATTTCGCCAACGCCCGCTCGATCCGCAACGCCCTCGACCGGGCGCGGCTTCGCCAGGCGAACCGCCTGTTCGAAACCATCGATGGACCGCTCGGGGCAGAGCAGCTATCGCGGATCGAGGCGGTCGATATCGCCGCCAGCCGTGTCTTCGACCTGAAGCCGGGCCCGGCGGGGACGGCGGCCTGAGCCTGCCCTCAATCTCCGGCCGCGACGTCGGCCGCACAAGTCTGAAAGGGACCTCGTCATGAGCCTGATCATCGCCCCCTCGATCCTCTCGGCGGATTTCTCCCGCCTCGGTGCGGAAGTCGGGGCCGTCGACAAGGCCGGCGCCGACTGGATCCATCTCGACGTGATGGACGGCCATTTCGTCCCCAACATCACCTTCGGCCCGCCGATCGTGAAGGCGATCAGGGCGTCGTCGGCAAAGGTCTTCGACTGCCATTTGATGATCGAGCCGTGCGACCTCTACCTCGAGGCCTTCGCCGACGCCGGCTGCGACATCATCACCGTGCATGCCGAGGCGACAAAACATCTCGACCGCTCGCTGCAGGCGATTCGGGCGCTCGGCAAGAAGGCGGGCGTCTCGCTGAATCCGTCGACGCCGGAAAGCGTCATCGAATACGTCCTCGACCGTCTCGACCTCATCCTCCTGATGACCGTCAACCCGGGCTTCGGCGGCCAGGCCTTCATCCCCTCGGTCGTCGACAAGGTGGCCAGGGTGAAGGCGATGATCGGCGATCGGCCGATCGACATCGAGATCGACGGCGGCGTCACGCCCGAGACCGCGCCGCTCGTCGTCGCCGCCGGCGCCAACGTCCTCGTCGCCGGCTCGGCCATCTTCAAGGGCGGCACGCCCGAGCACTACAAGGCGAACATCACAGCGATCCGCGACAGCGTGCGGGACGGGGTGGCGCGCGCGGCGTAGGGGGAGAGGCGGGCGAGACGCCAACGCTGCTTCTTCTCCCCTGCAGGGAGAAGGTCGCGGCATGTCCTGCCCTGATAGAGTGGTGGCATTTCAGCCCGGATGGATGGGTGACACTTTGTTGGCTGGGAGGACCGGTCGATGGGGTGGCGCGAGAGCAATGCGATGGATGCGCGCATCGAATTTGTGGCGGCGGTGTTGCCGGACGAGGGTCCTTCAGCATCGCCGCCTTCGGCGCCCCTCATCGGCCTGCCGGCCACTTCTCTCCGGAGGGGAGAAGAAGCGCTTTACCATGCCTGTCAGGGCCTCTGCCCCCACCGCTCCTCGAATACCAGCTCTTCCAACGGCAGCCGCTGCCGCCAGCCCTTTGCCGCCAGCTCCGGCCCGGCATGCTGGCGCTCGACATGGCCAACGCAGAGATAGGCGACGATGGCGACGGCCGGCGGAATCTTCAGGATCTCCCGCAGGTCCGGCTCGTGGTAGATCGAAACCCAGCCGACTCCAATGCCTTTTGCCCGTGCCGCCAGCCAGAGATTCTGGACCGCGCAGACGGTCGAATAGAGGTCCATCTCGCGGTTGTGCGTGCGCCCGAGGACGGTGCCGCCACGCTCCCGGTCGCAGGTGACGCAGATGTTCAAAGGCGCCTTCAGGATGCCCTCGAGCTTCAGCTGCCGATAGAGCGCCTGGCTCTCGCCGTCGAAGAGGTCTGCGGCTTCTGCATTGGCGCGGGCAAAAGCGGCGTGGACGCGAGCCCGCGTCTCAAGGCTGTGCAGCAACAGAAAATTCCACGGCTGCATGAAGCCGACCGAGGGCGCCTGATGCGCCGCACCGAGGATGCGCGCGAGCGCTGCCGGATCCACCGGCCCCGGGAGAAACTCGCTTCTGATGTCGCGCCGCGTGGCGATGGCGCGATAGACCGCCGCGCGGTCGGCCTCGTCGAAGGGGCCGGCCGCCGCCAGATCGTCTGCGCTCAACCCCGTCTCCCCCGCCAATGTCGCATTGTCGTCCCCCCGCCCTGTGTCTAGACCTGTGCCATAGGCGACGCGGCAAAGACTAGGCAGTGTGGACAAAGTGTCTGATCCACAATCGGATGGATGCCACGAGAACGAAGCCGAGAAAGCTGTCTGCGGTCTTGTCGTATCGCGTGGCCAGCCGCCGACTGTGTTTCAGCTTTGAGAAGCAGCGCTCGACGAGGTTTCTCAGGCCGTAAATGTATCCGTCAATGACGGGTTGGACCTTGCGGTTTCGCTTTGCGGGGATGACCGCGGCAACGCCTCTGGCCTTGAGGTCGGCAAGGATGAAGTCGGCGTCGTATCCCTTGTCGGCGAGCAGGACACAGGGCTTGGGACCGGGCTGGTCCATGACCGGCGCATAGCCTTTCATATCGGAGACCTGACCGCCGCTCAGCGTGATAGCGACAGGGAGGCCTCGAGCATTGCTGCGGAGATGGATCTTGGTCGAGAAGCCACCACGAGAGCGGCCAAGACTTTGGTCCTGATCCCTTTTTTTAGCGCGCCGGCGGCGTGCTGATGGGCGCGGATAATGGTAGAATCGATCATTTGAACGCTGTCATGACCCGTGCCGATCTCATTCAGCGCCTCCAGTATCACGTCCCAGAGCCCCGCCTGCGTCCAGCGCCGGAACTGGCGATAGACGGAGTTCCAGGCTCCGAAATCGCTGTGTAGATCACGCCACGCCGTCCCCGTTCGGGCGATCCAGAAGACCCCGTCGAGCACCAACCGATGATCGCGAGGCCGTCTACCTCGCCTCGGACCCTTCTCGACCACGAACGGCTCGAAGAAGGCCCATTCCGCATCCGACATCAAACCTCGAACCAACACCGCCCTCCGCAAAGAGCAGCCTTGAATCAGTCAGCAGGTGATTTGGGAATCCCCTTTGTCCACACCGCCTAGGAAGTCCGCCGGCAAGATCGCCCGGGGAGGGCTTCATGGATTTCGCGCTGACCGACGAGCAGACGCAGATCTTCGACCTCGCGCGGGATTTTGCGGTGACGCGGATGGCGCCGCAGGCGCAGGCCTGGGAAGAGGAGAAGGCCCTTCCGGTCGAGGTGCTCGCCGAACTCGGCGCCCTCGGCATGGCGGCGATCACGGTGCGCGACGATTTCGGCACAGGCCTGTCGCGGCTCGATGCGACGCTGATCTTCGAGGGCCTGTCCTATGGCTGTCCCTCGGTTTCGGCCTTCCTGTCGATCCACAACATGGTCGCGGGCATGATCGATGTCTTCGGCAGCCCGGCGCAGCGGGCCGAACGTCTACCGGGCCTGGCGACAATGGAATGCGTCGCCAGCTACTGCCTGACCGAGCCCGGCTCGGGGTCGGACGCCGCGGCGCTGCGCATGACGGCCCGGCGCGACGGCGACGATCTTGTCCTCGACGGCACGAAGAGCTTCATCTCGGGTGCCGGCTTTTCCGACCTCTACCTTGTGATGGCGCGTACCGGCGAGCCGGGCTCAAAAGGCATTTCCGCCATCCTCGTCGACAAGGGAACGCCCGGCCTCTCCTTCGGCGCTGAGGAGCGCAAGATGGGCTGGATCGCCCAGCCGACGGCCGAGGTGCGCTTCGACGCCTGCCGCGTGCCGGCGACGAACCTTCTCGGCGAGCCGGGCAGGGGCTTTGCCTACGCCATGCAGGGCCTCGACGGCGGCCGGCTCAGCATTTCCGCCTGCGCCCTCGGCGCGGCCCAGGCGACGCTCGACAAGTCGGTCCGCTACCTGAAGGATCGCTCCGCCTTCGGCCAGAAGCTTGCCGACTTCCAGGCGCTGCAGTTTCGCCTCGCCGACATGGAAACGGCGCTGCAGGCCTCTCGCATCTTCCTGCGCCAGGCGGCCTGGAAGCTCGACACCAAGGCGCCGGACGCGACGAAATTCTGCGCCATGGCCAAGCGCTTCGTCACCGACGCCGCCTTCGACGTCGCCAACCAGGCCCTGCAACTACATGGCGGCTACGGCTACCTCGCCGATTTCGGTATCGAGAAGATCGTTCGCGACCTGCGCGTCCACCAGATCCTCGAGGGCACCAACGAGATCATGCGTCTCATCACCGCACGGGCCCTGCTGGCCGAATAGAAAATGCCCAAATGGCGGCGACGGGAACGATTGAGCGTGGTCACGGTCGGGCCGTGGCGGCGTTTTGCTTCGATGACTGCTTGCTATATTGTGCGTTTTCGTACGGATCGCCGACGATGAATTAAAATGGCTCAATGAGCGCTTATTTCTGACCGATATAAAGAGAATATAGATGGTGAGGGAGTAATTCACTCGGTGTCTGAGAGCAATTTCAGATCCTTTGCGAAATCGCCGCTCCGGTCTGGGCTGCGGAATGGAGAATGCCTGCGTGCCAAGAATTTCCGAGGGGCTGCGTCTTTCTTCGCTTCGTGAGATGAACCTCGTCGGTGCGCCCCCCAGCGAGAGTTTCGATCGGATCACGCGAACGGCCAGCTTGCTGTTCGGACTGCCGTTTGCCGCGATCACCCTGGTTGACAACGATCGTCAGTGGTTCAAGTCGTGCATCGGAATCGACCCGTCATGGGCGCTCCACGGCGAGTCTCCGTGCTCGCTGGTGGCCGAGACGACCGATTCTCTCGTCATCTCCGATCTGGCCACCGATACGATCTTTCGAGGCGGCGAACTGGTGCGCCGCGGCATTCGCTTCTACGCCGGCGTGCCGCTGCTGACCCGCGACGGCCATGCCCTTGGCACCCTGTGCGTGCTCGGCTCCGAACCGCGGACGGCCAGCGCAGCCGAGATGACGGCGCTCCATGATCTCGCCGCCATGGCGATGGCGCAGTTCGAACTGCATTACGCCTTCGGCCGAATCGACCCGACCAGCGGTCTGCCCAACCGGCTGCAGTTCGTCGAAGATCTGGAGGATCTCGCCCATGCTGAGCCGGGCGTCCAGCGCCTGGCGGTGCTGGTCGACCTGGCGGAGATGGCTGAGCTCAACCACTTTTCCCGCGTCATGGGCTATTCCCATGTCGATCGCATGGTGAAGTATGCGGCGGACCTGACCCGGGAAAAACTGGGCAGGGGACGCATCGCCTATCATGTCTCGGCGACCCAGTTCGCCTTCCTGGCGCCGGCGGGGACCCAACTGTGCGACTATCTTCGGACCGCCGCTGCCGGCGTGATGGAAACCCAGTCGCTTTCCTGCTTCCGCTTCATCGCCACCACCGTTATTGGCGTCGCGCCTTTCACGCCGGGTGCTGGCAGTGCCGAAGATCTCCTGCGGGGATTGCACAGTGCCGCCCTGGAGGCGCGCGCCACGGGCGCGCCGGTCAGCGTCTACTCGTTGGAGAGCGATGCGGTGCATCGCCGCCGTTTCCAGCTCCTCCAAGACTTCGACGCGGCTCTCGCCGATCCGTCGCAGCTTCGCCTGGTGTTCCAGCCGCGGGTCGATCTCGCCCACGGTGCCTGTGTCGGGGCCGAGGCGCTGCTGCGCTGGACCCATCCGACCCTCGGCAACATCCCGCCCGGAGAGTTCATCCCGACCGTCGAGCGTTCGACTCATGCCCGCGCCTTGACCGCCTGGGTGGTCGATACCGCGGCCCGGCAGCTGGCCGCCTGGCGTCGGCAGGGGCTGAACCTCACCCTCTCGCTTAATATTTCAGCGGCCAACCTCCAGGAGGCGGATTTCGCCGATCGGGTCGGCCGGATCCTGTTGCAGCACGAGATCGCGCCTGAGGATATCGAACTGGAGATGACGGAAAGCGCCGTCATGAAGGATACCGGCCTTGCCTTGCAGCAGCTGAACGCCTTGGCGCTTCTCGGCGTGCGCCTCGCCATCGACGATTTCGGCACCGGCTACAGCAGTCTTGCCTATCTGCAACGCCTGCCGATGCATGTCGTGAAGATCGACCAGTCGTTTATCCGGGATGTGAGTTTGGATGACCGCGCGCGAAAGCTCGTGGGTGCGATGATCGCGCTCTCACGCGATCTCGGACTGCGGTGGTTGCCGAGGGCGTCGAGGCGGAGGAAACGGCCGAGCTTCTGCGCGACATGTCCTGCGAGGAGGCGCAGGGTTATTTCTTCGCCCGGCCGATCGAGGCGGCGGAGTTTGCTCCCTGGATGGCCTCGCATACGGGAGAATCCGTCGCGGCCTGACGTTTCCCGGCGGCCGTGTCAGACTCCCGCATCGTCTCAACTCCCCAATTGTGGGAGGGGGCGGTGGCGGACCGTATGAATGTCTTGCAATTTGCTGGTTCTCAGCGGCCCGGTACTCAGGGCCGCGGACGACATCTTCTGCCCATGCCAGATCTTTTGTTCCGCGCCCATGCCCCCTCCGCGGAAAGCGCTGTCCACGCACGGTTTCCGCGCCATCGCCCTGATCGTCGCCACCACCATGTTCATGGAGCCAGGCCCGACGATATCCGGTCCATCATCGCTGTTGCGACCGCGAGGACTTGCTCCCTTCCCAGGTCACGGCGATGATCGCGCAAGGCCGACAGGGCTCTGCGGGAGAGGGATTCATGAAAATCGGCTTTATCGGCCTTGGCAATATGGGCGCGCCGATGGCGGCAAACCTGGCGGCGGCAGGCCACGCCGTGACGGGCTTCGACACTGCGGGCGTTTCGGTCGACGGCGTCGCGCCGGCGGCCACGATCGGCGCGGCGGTGCAGGGCGCCGAGGCCATTTTCACCATGCTGCCGAACGGCGCCATCGTGCGCGACGTGCATGCGCAAATCGTGGCGGCCGCCCGGCCCGGTGCCCTTCTCGTCGATTGCTCGACCATCGACGTCGAAAGCGCCCGCGCCGTGCACGATCTGGCGGTCGATGCCGATCTGATCTCGCTCGACGCCCCGGTCTCCGGCGGCACCGGCGGCGCCGCGGCTGGAACCCTGACCTTCATGGTTGGCGGTGCGGAAGGGGCGTTCGAGGTGGCTCAGCCCCTCTTCGACATCATGGGGGCGAAAGCCGTGCATTGTGGCGCAGCCGGCGCGGGGCAGGCGGCCAAGATCTGCAACAACATGATCCTCGGCATTTCGATGATCGCGGTCTGCGAGGGGTTTCACCTCGCCGACAGCCTCGGCCTGTCGCGCCAGGCGATGTTCGACGTGGCATCGACGTCGTCGGGGTCGTGCTGGTCGCTCAACAGCTACTGCCCGGCACCCGGCGTCGGGCCGACGACGCCCGCCGACAACGGCTATCGGCCGGGCTTTGCGACCGAGCTCATGCTGAAGGACCTGACGCTTGCCGCCGATGCCGCGCGGGCGAGCGGCGCCCATGCCGAACTCGGCGAGCACGCGCGCGCCATCTATGCCGCCTTCGACGCCGAGGGTGGCCGGGGTCGCGATTTCTCTGCGCTGCTGGAGCATCTCGGGCGCGCCTGACGCGTCCCAGGCGGACCTGTCGCGAACAAGCCAAGATCCGTCTTGGATGGATCGACGGGCAGGGGCGTGCGGCGCATGATGCATCGCTCCCCTTCGCGCAGGTGCCCATGTCCCTTTCCATGCCGATCTCGATGCCGTCCACCAGCGATCCGCTGCTGCAGCCCTTCCAGCTGCGCCACCTCACCCTGAGGAACCGGATCATGTCCACCGCGCATGAGCCGTCCTATTCCGAAGACGGCATGCCGAAGGACCGCTACCGGCTCTACCATGTCGAGAAGGCCAAGGGCGGGATCGCCATGACGATGACGGCGGGATCGGCCGTCGTCTCGCCGGACTCGCCGCCCGCCTTCGGCAATCTCCATGCCTACAAGGACGAGATCGTCCCCTACATGAAGCGCCTCGCCGACGAGTGCCACGACCATGGCGCGGCGGTGATGATCCAGATCACCCATCTCGGCCGGCGTACCGGGGGCACGCAGGGCGACTGGCTGCCGGTCGTCTCCGCCTCGCCGATACGCGAGCCGGCACACCGCTCCTTTCCGAAGGAGGCCGAGGACTGGGATCTCGAGCGCATCGCCAGGAACTACGGCGAGGCGGCGCAGCGCATGCAGGCCGCCGGCCTCGACGGCGTCGAGATCGAGGCCTATGGCCACCTTCTCGACAGCTTCTGGTCGCCCGCAACGAACCGGCGGACAGACGAGCACGGCGGTTCGCTCGACAACCGGCTGCGCTTCACCTGGATGATCGTCGACGCCGTGCGTAAGGCCGTCGGCCCCGACTTCATCGTCGGCACGCGCATGGTCGTCGACGAGGCCTGGGACATCGGCCTCTCGAAGTCCGACGGGATAGAGATCGCGCGCCGTCTCGTCGCTTCCGGCAAGATCGACTTCCTGAATGTCATTCGCGGCCATCTCGACCACGACAAGGATCTCGTCGACGTCATCCCGATCCAGGGCATGCCGGCTTCGCCGCATCTCGACTTTGCGGGCGAGGTGCGTGCGGCGACGCGCTATCCAGTCTTCCACGCCGCCCGCATCGCCGATGTCGCCACCGCCCGCCATGCCATCGCCGAGGGCAAGCTCGACATGGTCGGCATGACCCGCGCGCACATCGCCGACCCGCATATCGTGCGCAAGATCATCGCCGGCCGCGAGCACGAGATCCGTCCCTGCGTCGGCGCCACCTACTGCCTCGACCGGATCTACGAGGGCGGCGGGGCGCTGTGCATCCACAACGCCGCGACGGGCCGCGAACTGACCATGCCGCAACTGCTGCAGCGGTCGCCGAACCCGGGCAAGCGCGTCGTCGTCATCGGCGCCGGCCCTGCCGGCCTCGAGGCGGCGCGCGTTTCGGCCGAACGCGGCCACCGCGTCACCGTGCTGGAGGCGAGCGGCTCGGCCGGCGGCCAGATCATGCTCGCCGCCCGCCTGCCGCGCCGACGCGAGCTCGCCGGCATCGTCGACTGGCGCCTCGCCGAGCTCGAGCGGCTCGGGGCGGAAATCCGCTACAACGTTTACGCCGAGGCCGAGGAGGTGCTGGCCGAGGCGCCCGACATGGTTTTTGTCGCCACCGGCGGCATGCCGCAGAACCCGGCGCTGGAAGAGGGCGACGACCTCCTGACGTCGAGCTGGGATATCCTCGCCGGCACGCTCAAGCCCGACGGCCCGATCCTTCTCTACGACGACAACGGCAACCATCCCGGCATGATGGCGGCAGAGATGATCGCGCGCCTCGGCATCCCGCTGGAAATCGTCACGCCCGAGCGCAATTTCGCCTGCGATGTCGGCGGCATGAACCATGTCCCTTACGCCCGGGCGTTCGCCGAGACCGGCACGCGGCTCACCATACAGAAGCGGCTGAAAGCGGTGAAGCGGCGCGGCAATGGCCTCGTCGCCGTGCTCGACAGCGATTGGGCACCTGGCAACCGCGAGGAGCGCGAGGTGCGCCAGGTCGTCGTCGAGCACGGAACGGTGCCGATGGACGAGCTCTATTTCGCCCTGAAGCCCCTGTCGAAGAACCTCGGCGCCATCGATTACGACGCGCTCCTCGCCCAACGCTGGCCGTTGCCGAACACGAAGGCCGACGCCGCCTTCCACCTCGTCCGCCTTGGCGATGCCGTCTCCTCGCGCAACATCCACGCCGCCATCTATGACGGGCTGCGCTACGCGATGTTGCTGTAAGATGTCGGGAAGAGGGGGAGGCCAGGGGTGGAACCGCGCAGTGCTCTCTGTCCCGGTGTCGGCTGCCCGGACGCTTTCGTCATCCCGGCCTTGAGCCGGGATCCATGCCGAGGCCGCGCCGCGCGCCAAACCGGCGCAGGAAAAGGCCCTCCACGATCTCGTTTAACGATTTGGAATGGATCCCGGCTCAAGGCCGGGACGACGAAGCGTCAAAGTGTGCGGCAGCGTCACATGCTGCAAGGCGGCAACCAAGAGCCACCGCCGCTCCCTCATTCGGCCGCCGCTTCGCGCTGGCCATCGTCGCCCCTGCGGGGAGACGAATGGCGAGCCTTCTCGTGCCGCGCTACAGCTTCACCGCCCGCAACCGCAGCGCATTGCCGATGACCGATACCGAGGACAGGCTCATCGCCAGCGCCGCCAGCATCGGCGACAGGAGCAGGCCGAAGACCGGATAGAGCGCGCCGGCCGCCACCGGCACGCCGACCATGTTGTAGGCAAAGGCGAAGAAGAGATTCTGGCGGATATTCGCCATCGTCGCTTCGGCAAGCCGGCGGGCGCGGACGATGCCGTTGAGGTCGCCCTTGACCAGCGTGATGCCGGCGCTCTCCATCGCGACGTCGGCGCCGGTGCCCATGGCGATGCCGACATCGGCGGCGGCGAGTGCCGGCGCATCGTTGACGCCGTCGCCGGCGACCGCGACCCTGCACCCGCGCGCCCTGAGGCCGTCGACCAGTGCCTTCTTGTCCTCCGGGAGAAGGCCCGCATGCACCTCGTCGATGCCGAGTTGCACGGCCAAGGCACGCGCCGTGCGTTCGGTGTCGCCGGTCGCCATGATGATCCGGAGGCCGCTCGCTTGCAGCGCCCTTACCGCTTCGGCCGTCGTCGGCTTGATCCGGTCGGAGACGGCGACGAGGCCGGCGATCCTGTCGTCGACGGCGACGAACATCGCCGTCTTGCCTTCGCGCTCGAGGCTTTCGGCGCGCGGTTCGAGGTCGCCGAGGTCGATGCCCGCCATCATCGCGCGGTTGC
Source organism: Aureimonas sp. SA4125 (assembly GCF_019973775.1). Classification (NCBI taxonomy): domain Bacteria; kingdom Pseudomonadati; phylum Pseudomonadota; class Alphaproteobacteria; order Hyphomicrobiales; family Aurantimonadaceae; genus Aureimonas; species Aureimonas sp. SA4125. The sequence continues at coordinate 460,081 of NZ_AP025032.1, forward strand.
CGAGGCTGACCTTCAGGCCTTCGATCGTGGCGAGGACGCCCTTGCCGTTGATCGCCTCGAAGCCGTCGGCCGCGCTCAGCGTCAGCCCGCGCGCCTCCGCTTCGCCGAGGATCGCTTCGGCCAGCGGATGCTGCGAGCCTCGCTCCAGCGCAGCGGCGAGGGCCAGCAGCCGGTCCTCGTCGCCGTCGAGGGCGGCGACGTCGGTCAGGACGGGCTTGCCCTCGGTCAGCGTGCCGGTCTTGTCGACGACCAGCGTGTCGACGGTGGAAAAGCGCTCCAGCGCCTCGGCCTCGCGGACGAGGACGCCGGCCTGAGCACCGCGGCCGGTGGCGGTCATGATCGACATCGGCGTGGCAAGGCCGAGCGCGCAGGGGCAGGCGATGATCAGCACCGAGACGGCCGCGACCAGGGCATGGATGAGCGCCGGTTCCGGGCCGAGCAAGGCCCAGGCGGCGAAGGCGATGATCGCGACCGACACGACTGCCGGGACGAAGGCGCCCGCCACCCGATCGGCGAGGGCCTGGATCGGCGCGCGCGAGCGCTGCGCCTTGCCGACCATGTCGACGATGCGCGCGAGCGTCGTCTCCGCGCCGACCTTTTCGGCGACGAGGACGAAGGAGCCGTTGCGGTTCAGCGTGCCGCCGGTGACCGCGTCGCCCGCGCCCTTTTCGACGGGCAGCGGCTCGCCCGTGATCATGCTCTCGTCGACGCTGGAGGAGCCTTCCGCCACCTTTCCGTCGACGGGGATGCTGTCGCCGGGGCGAACCCGCAGCCGGTCGCCCTGCTGCACCGCGTCCAGCGCTACTTCCGTCTCCGAGCCGTCGGCGGCGAGACGCCGCGCCGTCTTGGGCGAGAGGTCGAGAAGCGCGCGGATCGCCGAGCCGGTGCGCTCGCGCGCCTTCAGTTCGAGGATCTGGCCGACGAAGATCAGGGCGACGATCACCGTCGCCGCCTCGTAGTAGACGGGAACGCTGCCTCCCATGTCCGCCATCCCGTCCATGCCGCCGATGCGCAGCGAGTCGGGGAAGAGTCCGGGCAGGAAGGTTGCGACGAGGCTGAACAGATAGGCGGCGCCGACGCCGAGCGCGATCAGCGTCCACATGTTGGGCGAGCGGTTGACGATCGACTGCCAGCCGCGGCGGAAGAAGGGGAGGGCCGCCCAGAGCACCACGGGCGTCGCCAGCGCGAATTCGAGGAGAATCGCGGCTCTCTCGCCGATCCAGTCGCGCACGGGCAGGCCGAGCATCGGTCCCATCGTGAGAACCAGCAGCGGCACGGCGCAGACAAGGCTCACCCAGAACCGGCGGGTAAAGTCGACGAGTTCGGGATTGGGACCCGCATCGCCCCCGGTCACGCCCATGGGCTCAAGTGCCATCCCGCATTTCGGACAATCGCCGAAATGATCCTGCACGATCTCGGGATGCATCGGGCAGGTGTAGAGCGTACCGGCAGGGGCCGCCGGCGGGGTGGGTCGCGCACCTTCGTAGGCGGCGGGGTCGGACTCGAATTTCGCCTGGCAGCCGACCGAACAGAAGTAGAAGCGGTGTCCCCCGTGCTTGGCCGTGTGGGCCGCCGTGGCCCGGTCGACGGTCATGCCGCAGACGGGATCCTTGGCCGTCAGATAGGCCGCGGGGTCGGCGGCGAACTTTTGGGCGCATCCAGCGCAGCAGAAATGAAACTGCCGGCCCTCATGGGTCTGGCTCGGCCTGCCCGCATCTGGATCGACCGTCATGCCGCAGACCGGGTCGCGCACGACCGCGGAGGGCTTGGTGGCATCGCCACGGACGTCGAGGAGAGAGGTGTGGGACACGGGCGGAACCTTCCGGAGCAAGTCGCTCTCCCGGACATGAGGCTTCCCGTCGCTGGAAGGTCAAGGGCCGTATGTGGCCGAGGGCAGGTGTCGATCCGGACGGCCGGGAGGAAGTCAGGCGCTCATATCGGAAAGATCGTTTGAAGCTTGCACTGAAATTGACCATGAATGCGAAATGGCGTCTGATACGGCAATGTTGAGCGTGAGTTTCTGTCCTGCGAAAGTCGTCATCCCGGGCTTGACCCGGGATCCATGCCGAGGCGCTGTCACTGCCAAACCCGCGGCAGGAGAAGCAGGGTCACCGTCCTCGATCTCGTTCGGCGGATTTGGAATGGATCCCGGGTCAAGCCTGGGATGACGAGCGTCTGGAGGCGGGAGCCTACGAGCGGCGTTCACCGGACCTGGTTCGGCAGGGGGCGCAGCCCGGAGTGTGGCCGCAGCCGTTCTCGGGAAAGCACCTTGCGCCGCCGCGCATGAGAAGGAACCAACATGTCACCGGAAACCCTGCGGACCCTGATGGCGCACGCTTCACCGCCGCGATCGGGCGATTTTCTGGCGGGACTGGCCTGCGACAGCCAGGCGGCGCGGGTGAAGGCGCAGCGGCAACTGGCCGATACCGGCCTCGCCGAGATCCTGGCGACGCCACTGGTCGCGCCGGAGGTCGACGAGGTGACCCGGCTTATCCTGGAAAGCCACGATGCCCTGGCCTTCGCCCCGATCGCGCATCACTCCGTCGGCTCGTTCCGGGAATGGCTGCTGTCGGACGCGGCCACGCCCGAGACGCTGGCCGCGCTGAAATGGGCGCTGACGCCGGAAATGGTCGCGGCGGTGTCGAAGATCATGCGCAACCAGGATCTGATCGCGGTCGCGGCCAAGCGGCCCGTGGTCACGGCGTTCCGCACCACGGTCGGCCTGCCCGGGCGCCTTTCGGTTCGGATCCAGCCGAACCATCCGACCGACGATGTCCGCGGCGTTGCGGCGTCGATCGTCGACGGGCTGCAGTTCGGCTGCGGCGACGCGGTGATCGGCATCAATCCGGCGACCGACAGCCCGGATGCGATGATCCGGCTCCTGGATCTCATCGAGGATCTGCGCCTCAGCCTCGACTGCCCGGTGCAGAGCTGCGTCCTCGCCCATGTCACGACGGCGCTCGCGGTAATGGAACGGGGCGCCCCGGTCGATCTCGTCTTCCAGTCGGTGGCGGGGTCGGAAGCCGCCAACGCCTCCTTCGGGATCGACCTCGGGATCCTGCGCGAGGCGCATGCCGCCGCCGCCGAACTGAAGCGCGGCACGGTCGGGCAGAACGCCATGTATTTCGAGACGGGGCAGGGCGCGGCCCTGTCGGCCAACGCCCATCACGGCCTCGACCAGCAAACCATGGAGACGCGCGCCTATGCCGTCGCGAGAGCCTTCGATCCGCTGCTGGTCAACACCGTCGTCGGCTTCATCGGGCCGGAATATCTCTACGACGGCAAGGAGATCATCCGCGCCGGGCTGGAGGATCATTTCTGCGGCAAGTTGCTCGGCCTGCCGATGGGCGTCGACGTCTGCTACACCAACCATGCCGAGGCCGACCAGGACGACATGGACACGCTTCTGACGCTGCTGGGGGTGGCCGGCGTCAACTTCGTCATGGGCGTGCCGGGATCGGACGACATCATGCTGAACTACCAGTCGACGTCCTTTCACGATGCCGCGTACATCCGCAACGTCCTGTCCCTGCGCGCGGCGCCGGAATTCGAGGCCTGGGCGCAGCGTTTCGGCATTTTCGAGGCGACGGGGCAGTTACGGCAGGCGGATCGCTCGCGCGAACTCCTGTCGCAGATGCAACTTCTGGAGGCGTCCTGAATGGAAGGCGAACCGCCCCATCCGATCGCCGCGCTCCGGCGTTTCACCGCGGCGCGCATCGGCCTCGGCCGCCATGGCGCGGGGCTGCCGACAGCGGCCTCGCTCGATTTCGCGGAAGCGCATGCCCGCGCCCGCGACGCGGTCCACGCCGCCTTCGACGTCGACGCCATCAGCGCGCGCCTCGAGGCTGCGGGTCTCGATCCGCTGCGCGTTTCCAGCGCCGCGCCCGGCCGCGCGCTCTATCTCCGCCGGCCCGATCTCGGTCGACAGCTCGACCCCGCCTCTGTGCCGCTGCTGCCGATGGGCACGGCGCCCGATCTCGTCCTCGTCATTGGCGACGGCCTGTCGGCGCATGCGGTCAATTCCTACGGCGCGGAGACGGCGCTCGCGATCCTCGCGCTTCTTCCGCGCGCCTGGCGGATTGCGCCACCGGTGCTGGCGACGGGCGCGCGCGTCGCCCTCTCCGATCCGATCGGCGAGAGGTTGGGCGCGCGGCTGGCGCTGATGCTCATCGGCGAGCGACCGGGCCTCTCGGCCGCCGACAGCCTCGGCGCCTATCTGACCTTCGGCCCGCGAGCCGGGCGCACCGACGCCGATCGCAACTGCGTCTCGAACATCCGTGCCGGCGGTCTTACCCCGGCGCTTGCGGCCGTGAAGATCGCGGGCCTGCTCATGCGCGCACATGCGCTGGGGCTCAGCGGCGTCTCGCTGAAAGACGATGCGGGATTGATCGAGGCCGAGGCCGTGCCGACGATCCTGCCACCGGGGAGCGATCAGGTGCAAAAGTAATGAGCATGACGGCATTCTGCCGCGATTGACAGCAGTGCCGTGATTTGAACACATTGCCTGACGGAACCCTGGTCAGGAGAACGGGCATGCAGGACTCTTCGGGCGTCACCTACAAGAGCGCCGACGCCGGCTATTTCGAGAAGCGTGGCCTGTCGCGCTATGCGGGGGTCTGGTCGCTCTGGGCGCTGGGCGTCGGCGCGGTGATCTCAGGCCATTTCTCCGGCTGGAATTTTGGCTTCGCCACCGGCGGATGGGGCGGCATGCTGGTCGCCGGCATGATCATCGCGGTGATGTATCTCGGCCTCACCTTTTCGATCGCCGAGATGAGCCCGGCGCTGCCGCACACGGGTGCCGCCTACTCCTTTGCCAGAACCGCCATGGGGCCCTGGGGCGGCTTCATCACCGGCCTTTGCGAAAACGTCGAATACGTCATCACTCCGGCGGTCATCGTCACCTTCATCACCGCCTATGTGAACGCCATTCTCGGGCTCGACCCGGCCTATTCGCCCTTCATATGGGTGATCTTCTATCTGATCTTCCTCGGCCTCAACATCTACGGCCTCGAACTCTCCTTTAAGGTGACGCTGGTCATCACCGTGATCTCGCTGGCGGTGCTGGTGTTCTTCTGGATCAGCGCCTTTCCGAGCATGGATTTCGGGCGCTGGGCGCTGAACATCGGCGTCGGCCCGGATGGCGCGGCGGTGGAGCTTCCCGAGGGCAACGGTTCCTGGTTTCCGTTCGGCTTTTCCGGCGTGCTGGCGACGCTGCCCTTCGCCGTATGGCTTTTCCTCGCCATCGAACAACTACCGCTCGCCGCCGAGGAGTCGGTCGACCCCAAGCGCGACATGCCGCGCGGTATCCTCCTCGGCATGATGACGCTGATGATCTCGGCGGTGATGATCGTGCTTCTCAACGCCTCCGTGCCGGGCGTCGGCGCTTTCCATCTTTCGACCTCGCTGGAGCCGCTGCTCGACGGCTTCAAGGCGATCTACGGCGACGGCGGCGTGGTGCTGTTCGGCCTCGTGGCGCTGACCGGGCTCATCGCCAGCTTCCACACCATCCTCTACGCGCAGGGGCGGCAGGTCTATTCGCTCTCGCGCGCCGGCTATTTCCCGACCTTCCTCTCGGTGACGCACGGGACCTACAAGACGCCGCATGTCGCCATGCTCGCCGGTGCGGTGACGGGCCTTGCCGTGATGCTGATCATCTGGTTTGCGCTCGGCGCCACGGATGCGAGCGCGGCGATCGGCTCGATCCTCCTCAACATGGCGGTCTTCGCCGCGATGTTCTCCTACATCATGCAAGCCATCTCCTTCATCCTGCTGCGCCGGAACATGCCGGGGATCGAGCGCCCGTTCCGCTCCCCACTCGGCATTCCCGGCGCGGTGCTGACGGTGATCATCGCGGTGGTGACGCTCAGCTACCAGGTGCAGGACCCGAACTTCTTCAAGGGCGTCGTCTGGGTGGCCGTCTGGTTTGCCGTGGCCATCGCCTACTTCGCCTTCGTCGGGCGCCACAAGCTCATCCTCTCTCCCGAGGAGGAATTTGCCATCGAGCATTCCGGCAAGACGTTCCCGGCGGCGATGAAGCCGGCGCAATAGCCGGCCCATCCGTCGCAAGGCCCCGGCACCATGCCGGGGCCTTCGGCATTGAGGCAGTCCGCACCGACCCGGTTTCCCTCGGCCGCTTACCAAGGGGGGCGAAATCCGGGCGATCCTGTTCACAAGCCTTTCAGGGGCTGCCGATTTTGCGATGGCGGGCAAGACCCGCCAAACCCTTCTTGAACCTTGAACCTTGAACCTTGAACCTTGAACCTTGAACCTTGAACCTTGAACCTTGAACCTTGACCCAGGAGCCGGCGCGACCGCTGCCGGATCGCAAACCCGCGTTGGCCTTGCATGATAAGCAGGGCAGAGCGTTCAGTCCTCCCATCAACGCATGCCTGCACTGCCGAATCGACACTTCATATTGCGATGCAGCAAGCGCATCTTCTGGTGGAACAAACACTCAGGAGATTTCGATGCCTTCCCCCGTTTCCCCCACGCGCCGCGGCTTCCGTTCCAGCGTTTCCTCGTTCCTGCGCATCGTCGGCGGAGCCCAGGAATGCGCGCAGGCAGCGGGAAGCGGGCGGACGCCGAGCCGCGAGGCGCTGCGCGCCGTCGGCATCGATGCCGGCGCATGGAACAGCATCGGCAAGCTCTGATCTCTCGGGCGAAGGGCGAACACGGTTCGCTCGACCCAGTGACCTCTCAGTGAAACAGAAGGCCCCGAACGCGTCCGCGTTCGGGGCCTTTTCTATAAGCCTCGTCTGGCGATGCCGCGACCTCAGTGCGAGGCTGCGCCGAAGCCGAAGGGCAGCCAGTCGAAGGTGCCGGGCCAGACGGCCTCGGCGCCGTCCACCATCATTTTCAGCGCGACATACAAGATGATGGCCAGACCGACATAGGCGATCCAGCGGTGCTTGTGGAGAAGCTTGGCGATGAAGTTGGCTGCCAGGCCCATCAGGGCGATCGACAGGATCAGGCCGACAATCAGGACCCAGGTGTGCTCGCCGGCAGCGCCGGCGACGGCGAGCACGTTGTCGAGAGACATCGACACGTCGGCGATCAGGATCTGCCAGGCGGCCTGGGCGAAGGTCTTGCGTGGTCCGACGACGGCATTGCCATCGACGTCGAGCGCATCGATCTCGTGCGCCGGCTCGCGCAGTTCGCGCCACATCTTCCAGCAGACATAGAGGAGAAGCAGCCCGCCTGCGATCAGGAGGGCGCCGCCGAAGCTGAGCAGCACCTGCGTGCCGGCTGCGAAGATGATGCGCAGCACGGTCGCCCCGATGATGCCGACGAGGATCGCCTTGGCGCGGACCTCCTTCGGCAGTCCCGCGGCGGCAAGGCCGATGACGACGGCGTTGTCGCCGGCGAGCACCAGATCGATCATGATGATCTGCATCAGCGAGGTCAGTGCCTCGGGTGTCAGGAAGTCCATGCGTAAATCCTCAGGAGGCCTTGAGGCCTAGTTTGGCAGGCGGGTAATGCCGTCGCCGGTTGGACGCCTGCGAACGGCCCGCATGTCGGCCGTCGCAAGCTGAGAAGTCAGTCCTCGTCGGCGGCAAGCTGGGAAAGGACTTTGCCCTTGCCTCTCGCCCTGAGAATCAGCGGTACGAATAGCGCGATCGCCGCCAGAAGCAACAGAATGATGGCGAGCGGCGATCCCACCAGCACCGTCGCGTCGCCCTGGCTGATGGCCAGAGCCCGGCGCAGTTGCTGTTCGGCCATCGGCCCGAGGATCAGGCCGACGACGACCGGTGCGATCGGATAGCCGAAACGCCGGAGCATGTAGCCCATCAGGCCGAAGAGCAGCAGCATGCCGAGTTCGACCGGAGAGGGATTGGCGCCGACCGTGCCAAGCGTCGCGAAGACCAGAATCCCGGCGTAGAGCCAGGGCCGCGGGATCGTCAGCAGCCGGACCCAGAGGCCGATCAGCGGCAGGTTGAGAACGACGAGCATCAGGTTGGCGATGAGAAGGCTCGCGATCAGACCCCAGACGAGGTCGGGCGAATTGACGAAGAGAAGGGGCCCCGGCTGCAGGCCGAACTGCTGGAAGCCGGCCAGCATGATGGCCGCCGTTGCCGTCGTCGGCAGGCCGAGCGTCAACAGCGGCACGAGCGTGCCGGCAGCCGAGGCATTGTTGGCCGCCTCCGGACCCGCGACGCCCTCGATCGCTCCCTTGCCGAACTCCTCGGGATGCTTGGCGAACTGCTTTTCCGTGGCATAGGAGAGGAAGGTGCCGATCTCGGCGCCACCCGCCGGCATAGCGCCGATCGGGAAGCCGATGGCGGTGCCGCGCAGCCAGGGCTTCCATGAGCGGCTCCAGTCCTCGCGGGTCATCCAGAGCGATCCCTTGATCGCCTCGACCTTGTCCGGCGTGCGGTGGCCGGCGGCCGCGACCGACAGCGTCTCGCCGATGGCAAAGAGCGCGACGGCGAGCGTCGTCACCTCGATGCCATCGAGGAGTGCGGCGGAAATGTCGCTGAACAGACCACCGACCCAGAGCCAGAGGCCCGACAGGAAGGCGCCGTCGGTCGCCATCGCCGTGAAGAACGGGCCGACCTCGTTGAAGGTGAGACGCGCCTGGCCGGTCTGCAGGTCGATGCCGACGAGGCCAAGCGTCAGGCCGATGGCAAGCGCCGTCAGTCCCCGCAGGCTGGAATCGCCGAAGGCGGCCGAAACGGTGATGAAGGCGAGCACCATCAGCGCGAAATATTCGGCGGGTCCAAAGGACAGGGCGAATTTCACCACCCAGGGCGCGATGAAGGCAAGGCCGAGTGTCGCGATCAGGCCGGCGACGAAGGAGCCGATCGCCGCCGTCGCCAGCGCCGGGCCGCCGCGACCCGCCCGTGCCATCTTGTTACCCTCGAGCGCGGTCACGATCGAGGCGCTTTCGCCGGGTGTGTTCAGGAGGATCGACGTGGTCGAGCCGCCATACATGCCGCCATAGTAGATGCCGGCGAACATGATCAGCGAGCCCGCAGCATCGAGCTGATAGGTGACGGGAAGGAGCAGCGCCACGGTCAGCGCCGGGCCGATCCCCGGCAGCACGCCGACGGCCGTGCCGAGGGTCACGCCGATCAGCGCATAGAAGAGGTTCATCGGCTCCAGCGCGGTCAGAATGCCGTTACCGAGCAGGGCGAAGGTATCCATGGCGAGATTCCGGTTAGCGGATCAGATTTTCGAGCGGACCGGCCGGCAGGGACAGCTTGAGCACGAGGGTGAAGAGGGCCCAGACCGCCAGACTGACGAGGATACCGATCGGGACAGTCATCCACAGGGGGCCGCGGCCGAAGGCGCGGGCCGTCGCGCCAAACAGGATCCCGGTGGCGATCGAGAAGCCGGCGCTCTCCAGAAGCAGGAGCTGCGCCGCAAGACCGCCGACGATCCAGATGATCGGTGCGACCTCGTCGTGATCGCGTTCGGGAAAATCGCCCCGCAGGGCCTCGATGATCGTCCACAGCGACAGCCCGGCAAGGGCAATGGCCATGGCATAGGGGAATGCCTCCGGGCCGACGCGCGTATAGGCGCCACCGCTGAGGCCCGCCGTGTTGACGGCGACGAGCGCGGCAAGGATGCCGAGGCCGACGCCGATGGCAACCGCCGCCCAGTCAGGGCGGCGGCGAGCCTCGTTGGTTGGGCCGGATTGGCTCATTTCGCCACGAGACCGATGTCCTGGAGGATCGCCTTCGTCGCCGTCACATCGGCATCGAGCTGGGTCTTGAACGCGTCGCCGGAAAGGAAGGTGTTTTCCCAGCCGTTACGATCGAGAACGGCCTTCCACTCGGCCGATTCGACCATCTTGGTGATGTCGGCGGTGATCGTCGCTTTCTCCTCGTCGGTGATGCCCGGTGCTGCGGCGACCATGCGCCAGTTCTGGATGACCACGTCGAGGCCAGATTCCTTCAGCGTCGGTGCATCGATGCCTTCGATCTTGGCATCGCTGGTGACGGCGAGGAGACGCAGGGCGCCGGCCTTGATCTGGCCCTCGAACTCGCCGTAGCCGGAAATGCCGGCGGTGACCTGGCCGCCGAGGATCGCGGCGAGGGCCTCGCCGCCGCCTGAGAAGGCGATGTAGTTCACGGCCTTCGGATCGAGGCCGGCGGCCTTGGCGATGAGGCCCGCGGTGATGTGATCGGTACCGCCGGCAGAGCCGCCGGCAAACGAGACCGCGCCGGTGTCCTTCTTCAGGGCGGCGACGAGATCGTCCACGGTCTTCAGCGGCGACGCGGCCGGGACGACGATCGCCTCGTACTCGCCGGTCAGTCGCGCGATCGGCGTCACCTGGTCGAGCGTGACGGGCGACTTGTTGGTGAGGATCGCACCGACCATCACATAGCCGCCGACCATCAGCTTGGACGCGTCGCCCTTGTCGCGCGACACGAACTGCGCGAGGCCGATCGTGCCGCCGGCACCGGTGACGTTGACCACCTGCACGTCGCTGGCGATCTTGGCGTCCTGCAGGGTCGCCTGCATGGCGCGCGCCGTCTGGTCCCAGCCGCCGCCCGGCGAGGCCGGCGCCATGATCTCGTAGGATTCAGTCTGTGCCGCGGCAGCCGAGGCAAACAGCCCCAGCGACAGAATGGCAGCGAGCAGGGTCTTCATGTGGGTGATCCTCCCGATCAAGCGGCCGGTGACGGCGAACGGCTTTGCGCGCCGACAGGGCCGAGACAATTTTCGCTCCCGGTATCCGTACCCACGGATGCCGACGCGACCAGCGACGACGCCGCCGTCCCCGGAAGAACCAGTGCTTCGCCCGCCCGCCCGACAGGGTCAATAGCATTTCGGTCGCAGGGGTCGATAATCCCCGGCGGGAGACGCGAGCCTGGCCGTGCGGCTACTGCCCGGCGGCGGCGAGGGCTCGCCGGTCGGCATCGCGCTGGCGCCAGGTGGTTCGCAGGAAGGCCGCGACGAAGGCGAGGGTCAGCACGAGGACGATGGTCGGGGCCGGGGCCGAATTGATGAAGAAGCTGGCATAGACGCCGGTGAAGGCCGAGACCACGGCGACGGCGACGGCGGTGAGCAGCATGGCGCCGAAGCGCCGGGTCAGGAGGAAGGCGATGGCGCCGGGCGCGATCAGCAGCGAGATGGTGAGGATGATGCCGGTCGCCTTCAGCGCCGCGACGATGGTCAGCGACAGGACGACGAGGAGGCCGTAGTGCAGCAGCCGCACCGGCAGGCCGATCGCCTGCGCGTGCTGCGGGTCGAAGGCGTGCAGAAGCAGATCGCGCCATTTCCAGGCGATCAGGAGGGTCACCACGAGAGCGATCACGGCGCTCTGGACAAGGTCCCCCGGCAGCACACCGAGCATGTCGCCGAAGAGGATGTGATCGAGGTGAACGTCGGTCTCGATCTTGGTATAGAGGACGATGCCGAGGCCGAACATGCCGGAAAAGACGACGCCCATCACGGTGTCCTGCTTGATCCGGCTGTTTTCCTTGAGGTAGCCGGTGGCGAGCGCGCAGACCATGCTGGCCGAAAAGGCGCCGACGGCGAGCGGCAGGCCGGCGAGATAGCTGAGGACGATGCCCGGAAGAACGGCGTGCGAGATCGCGTCGCCCATCAGCGACCAGCCCTTCAGCACGAGATAGCAGGACAGAAGCGCCGCCGGCACCGCCACGAGCGTTGCGATGATCAGCGCATCGCGCATGAAGGGAAAGCTGAAGGGCATCAGCGCGAGTTCGAGCGGTGTCATGCGATCTGGCTCTCGGCTGTCTGGCCATGGACCGGCACGGCCGAGGCTGGAGCCGCGTCCCGGTCTTCGGCGAGCGCCGCGCGAACCCTGCCCCGCGCGGCGAGGAGCCCGTGCTTGGGCGCGAAGACGAAGGCAAGTAGAAAGACGAGCGTCTGCAGGACGACGATGACGCCGCCGGTGGCGCCGTCGAGGAAGTAGCTGATATAGGCGCCGACAAAGCTCGAAACCGCGCCGATCGCGACGGAAATGCCGATCAACCGGGGAAAACGGTCGGTGAGAAGATAGGCCGTCGCTCCGGGGGTGACGACCATGGCGACGACGAGGAAGGCGCCGACGGTCTGCAGCGCGGCGACGGTCGAGGCGCTGAGCAAGGTGAAGAAGACAGCCTTCATCAGCGTCGGCCTGATGCCGATCGAACGGGCGTGGCCCTCGTCGAAGAAGGTGACCATCAGGTCCTTCCACTTCGCCGCCAGGATCGTCAGCGACACGCCGGCGATGAGGACGAGTTGCAGCGTATCGCCGGGCGTGATGGCAAGGATATTGCCGAGGATGATGGTCTGCACGTTGATCGCCGTCGGCGAGATCGACACCATGAACAGGCCGAGGCCGAAGAAGGAGGTGAAGATCAGTCCGATGATCGCGTCCTCCTTCAGCTTGGTGCGTTCGTTCAGGAAGAGCATGGCGCCGGCGGCAAGCCCGCCCGACAGAAAGGCGCCGAAGGCGAAGGGCAGGCCCAGCATGTAAGCGCCCGCGACACCCGGCACGATCGCGTGCGACAGCGCGTCGCCGATGAGCGACCAGCCCTTCAGCATCAGATAGGCCGACAGGAAGGCGCAGGTCGCGCCGACCAGCGCCGAGACGCCCATGGCGTTCAGCATGTAGCCGTAGGTGAAGGGCTCGGCGAGAAGCGCGATCATCGCGGATCCGCCTCTTCGGCGGCCTCGTACATGACGAAGGGGCGCTCGTCATCGCTGATGACGCTGCAGGCCTTTTGCCCCTGCGGCCCGAGCGTCGACATGTCGAACTGCCGGAGGACACCGCCGAAGGCGGCTTCCAGATTGGCGCGGGTGAAGACGTCGGCGGTGAGGCCGGCGGCGAGCACCGTGCGCTTCAAGAGCACCGCGCGGTCGCAGAACTCCGGCACCGAGCCGAGATTATGGGTCGAGACCAGCATGACCCGTCCCTCGTCGCGCAGTTCCCGCAACAGGGCGATGATCGAGTCCTCGGTCTTCACGTCGACGCCGGTGAAGGGTTCGTCGAGAAGGATGACGCGGCCGTCCTGGGCGAGAGCCCGGGCGAGGAAGACGCGTTTCTTCTGGCCGCCGGAGAGTTCGCCGATCTGGCGCTTGCGCAGGTCCGCCATGCCGACGCGCTCCAGCGCTTCGGTGACGGCCAGATGATCGGCGGGCCTCGCAACGCGCAAAAAATTCATCTTGCCGTAGCGGCCCATCATCACGACGTCCTCGACGAGGACGGGAAAGTTCCAGTCGACATCCTCGCTCTGCGGGACGTAGGCGACGAGATTGCGCTTCAGCGCCTCCGGCACGCCCATGCCGAGCACGCGGATTGTGCCGGCCGCGGTCGGCACAAAACCCATGATCGCCTTGAAGAGGGTGGACTTGCCGCTGCCGTTGACCCCGACCAGCGCCGTGATGGTGCCGGTCGGGATGGTGAAGCTGGCGTCGGAGAGGGCGGTCAGGCCGTTGCGGTAGGTGACCGTCGCATGCTCGACGGCGAGGCCGACGGACGCATCGGCAGCCTGGGGGCGGGTGGCGAGGTTCATGGCGTCAGCCCCTTGGCAATCGTCGCCGCGGTGGTGGTGAGAAGATCGATATAGGTCGGTACCGGCCCGTCGGCAGCCGACAGGCTGTCGACATAGAGGACGCCGCCATAGGCAGCCCCCGTCTCGCGTGCGACCTGCTCGGCCGGATCGGCGGAAATCGTGCTTTCGGAAAACACCGCCGGGATCTTGTGGGCAAGGACCGCATCGATCACCTGGCGCACCTGCTGCGGGGTGCCCTGCTGGTCGGCATTGATCGGCCAGAGATAGAGCGGCTTCAGGCCGAAATCGCGGGCGAGGTAGCTGAATGCGCCCTCGCTGGTGACGAGCCAGCGCCGCTCCTCGGGAATGGCGGCGAGCTGGGCCCGGATCGGCGCCACCGCCGCCTCGATGCGGGCCTTGTAGGCCGCGGCGTTGGCGGCGTAGGTCGCGGCATTCTTCGGATCGTGCTTGGCGAGGGCCTTTTCGATGTTGTCGACGTAGATCAGGCCATCGGAGGGCGACATCCAGGCATGCGGGTTCGGCTTGCCCTCGTAGGGTCCCTCGGCAATGCCCATCGGCGTGATGCCATCGGTCACCACCGCGCTTGGCACATCGCGGAGATTGCCAAGAAACCGCTCGAACCAGAGTTCGAGGTTCAGGCCGTTCCAGAGAACGAGATCGGCGCCCTGGGCGCGGATGATGTCGCCTGGCGTCGGCTGGTAGTTGTGGATCTCGGCGTTCGGCCGGGTGATCGATTCCACCTCCGCCGCCTCGCCGGCGACGTTGCGCGCCATGTCGGCGATGACGGTGAAGGTCGTCACCACCTTGAACTTGCCGCTCTCCTCGGCCGGATTGCAGGCCGCCAGGCCGAGCGAGGCGACGATGAGCGCAAGCACGGCGCGACGCGGAAGCCGGGCCGGCGCAGGGCGGGCAGAAAATCGAATTGTTCTCATTCTTGGTATTTATGTGCATGGCGCAAAGTTTGTCCAGTAGCAAACTTTGCGCCCTGTGAAAAAGAGCGCTATCAGTCGGCTGGAATTTGCGGGGAGCGAGGCATGACCGATGCGACGAGGAGTGCGGCGGTATCGTCCATCCGCCTGGCCGCCCGCTTTGCCCGGGTGCGTGAGGCGCATCAATCGGAACTGGCCGAGGATTACGTCGAGATGATCGACGACCTCATCGCCGCGCGCGGCGAGGCGCGCGCGGCTGACCTTGCTGACTGTTTCGGGGTTTCCGCCGGCACGGTGGCGCGTACGGTGCAGCGGTTGATCCGCGACGGTTTGGTCAATTCCGAGCCCTATCGCTCGATCTTCCTGACGCCTTCCGGCAAGCGCCTGGCCGAGGACGCCCGTATCCGCCACCGTCTGGTGCGGGACTTCCTGCTCGCGCTCGGAGTCAGCGCCGAGGCCGCCGAACTCGATGCCGAGGGGATCGAGCACCATGTCGGCCCGGAGACGCTGGCCGCGTTCAGCGCCTATCTCCAGCGTTAGGCCCAGAGCCGCGGTGCGGTGAGGCCGCCGCAGCTTATCGCCGGGCAGCCATGCCGGCCGGTCATTGCAAAACCCGGCGCGCCAGCAATCGCGGGATAACGGGAGTTCCGGAATACCCCGCCGTGAGAGCCGCCTTCGGAACTGGCGGCGATCAGGTGCGAGGCAGAAGCGCGCCGTGGTGGCAGACCACGGTGCCGGCCAGGGCATGGCCGCGGCGAACCGCGTCGGCCGGAGTCGCGCCACCCAGGCGGGCGGCGAGATAGGCGGCGCCGAAGCTGTCGCCGGCACCCGTCGTATCCACGGCGTTCACCGCCTTTGGCGCGGCGACGGCGTGGATGCCCTCGGCCGTGGCGACGAGGGCCGGCGCCGGCCCGTCCTTGACCACGACCTCGTCCGCGCCCAGCGCCAGGTAGCGCTCGGCGCTCGCCTGCGGCGTCGCGTCGCCGAATGCGTCGCGCTCGTCGGGATGGCTCGGCAGGCAGATGCTGGAGACGGCCGCTCCCGCCTCGATCGCCGCGCACATCTCCTGCCGGTCCGGCCAGAGGCGGGGCCGGATATTGGGGTCGAAGGCGACCGGCTTGCCGGCCTGCTTCGCCGCCGCGAGATGGCGCAGCAGCCGCGCCCGGTCGTCGGCCGGCAGAATGGCGAGGGTGATGCCGGAGAAGTAGAAGGCGTCGCCCGCGGCGAAGGCGGCACCGAGATGCGCCTCGTCGGCGGCGAGCGATTTCGCCGCGCTGGTATCGCGCCAATAGGAAAAGCTGCGCTCGGCACCGTCGAGATGAATGAGGTAGAGGCCGGGCATTTGGCCCGGCAGCCGGCGCACGAAGCGCGTGTCGACGCCGCCCTTCGCCATGAAGTCCAGCATGTCGGTGGACGTCTGGTCTTGGCCGAGCGCGGAGACGTAGGAAACCGCCCAGTCCCCGGGCAGCTCGCGCCGGAGATACCAGGCGGTGTTGAACGTATCGCCGGCAAAGCCCATGCGCAGCAGGCCGCCGGGCGCAGCGGAAAGCTCCACCATGCACTCGCCGATCGACACGACGCGCCGTGTCTTGCCGGCGCCCGCGCCGCTCGTTGCGTCCGTCATCGCATTTCCTTGTGTGTTGCCTGTCTTTCCTGCCGTCGCCGGCGTTGTGCCGTCAAGCCGCGCCGTCCTGGAAAAACCGATCGAAATCGCCGCGCAGGCGGGCAAGGATGTCGGTGATGCGCGAGAGGTGCTGACGCATCGCCGCTTCGGCCGCGTCTGCATCGCGCGCCTTCAGCCCGGCGAAAATCTGCAGGTGGTCGTTCAGGGCCGCCGACTGGCCGAAGGCCAGGGACAGGTAGCGGACCCGGTCCATCTGCGCCTTCTGCTCGTCGATCAGCGTCCAGGCGAAGCTGCATCCCGCGCCCTCGGCAATGCCGAGGTGGAAGGCATCATCCTGTCGATGGAATTCCTCGCGGTCGTCGGCCTGCTGGGCCTTTTCCTGCAAGAAGAGGATGTCGCCGAGCCGGGCCAGCATGGCCGCGTCGCCCACTTCGCAGGCGCGGCGCACCGTGGCGACCTCCACGGCTTCGCGGATGAAGCGGGCGTTCAACACCTCCTGCGTCGAGATCTTCATGATCTCCGTCGCCTTCTGCGGCTGGATGCGCAGGTAGCCGGCGCGAGCCAGGCGCGCAAAAGCCTCGCGCACCGGCTGCCGCGACACGCCCAGCCGCTTGGCGATCTCGGCCTCGGAAATCTTCGTCCCCGGCTGCAGCCGCAGTTCGAGAATGGCACGGCGCAGCTCGTCGAAAACGGTTTCGGCGATCGTGCTGCGCGGTGCCGGCACGACGTCTTGCAGAACCCATTCCAGCGACATTGCGACCCCCGTTGACAGATTTTGTATACTAGAATACCAGTTTCACCACAAGCCTGATGCAACGCCTTGGGAGGGGTCGTGACGATGCCGCTGCTGGACGACGACAGGCTCTTTCCGGTCGAGGAGCGCGGGCGCAGAATTGCCCGTTCGCTTTACGGCACGGTCAAGGATCTGCCGATCATCAGCCCGCATGGTCATACCGACCCGCGCTGGTATGCCGAGAACGAGAATTTTCCCGATCCCGCGCAGCTCTTCGTCACGCCAGACCACTACGTGTTCCGCATGCTGGCCTCGCAGGGCGTGGCGCTGGCCGATCTCGGCGTGCCCGATGCCGCAGGCCGTGCGAGCGAGGCCGACGGACGCAAGATCTGGCGGGTGTTCGCCGAGCATTTTCACCTCTTCCGCGGCACGCCGACGCGCCTGTGGCTCGATCATTCCTTCGAGACGCTGTTCGGGATCGACGTCCGCCTGTCGGCGGAGACGGCCGACGAGACCTACGACACCATCGCCGACCATCTCGCCCGCGACACCTTCAAGCCGCGGGCGCTGTTCGAGCGCTTCAACATCGAGGCGATCGCGACCACCGAGGGCGCGCTGGACGATCTACGCTTCCATGCGGCGCTGAAGCAATCCGGCTGGCAGGGAAAGGTCGTCACGACCTATCGGCCCGACGCGGTGATCGATCCGGATTTCGAAGGCTTTGTCGGCAATCTGGCGAAGCTCGGCGAGATCTCCGGCTGCGATACCGCCAGCTATGCCGGCTATCTCGACGCCCACCGCGCCCGCCGCGCCTTCTTCCGGACCTTTGGCGCAACGGCGACCGACCACGGCCATCCGACCGCCGCCACCGCCGATCTCGGCCGCGCCGATGCCGAGCGCTTGTATGCGCTGGTTTCCAGCGGCGGCGGCACGCCGGCCGAGCGCGAGCTGTTCCGGGCGCAGATGCTGACCGAGATGGCGCGCCTCAGCGTCGAGGACGGCATGGTGATGCAGATCCATCCCGGCTCCTTCCGCAACCATTCCGCCCCGATCTTTTCCGCTTTCGGCCGCGACAAGGGCTACGACATCCCCAAGCGGACCGACTATGTCGGCGCGCTGAAGCCGATGCTGGATGCCGTCGGGCAGGAGCGGGGGCTGACGATCATCCTCTTCACCCTCGACGAGACGAGCTACGCACGGGAGCTTGCGCCGCTCGCCGGCGCCTATCCCTCGCTGCGGCTCGGCCCGCCCTGGTGGTTCCACGATTCCGCCGAGGGGATGATGCGTTTTCGCCAGCAGGCAACGGAGACGGCCGGCTTCTACAACACCGTCGGCTTCAACGACGACACCCGCGCCTTCTGCTCGATCCCGGCCCGCCACGACGTCGCGCGCCGGGTCGACTGCTCCTTCCTCGCCGGCCTCGTCACGACGGGGCGGCTGAAGGAGGACGAAGCCTTCGAGGTCGCCCACGACCTCACCTATCGCCTGGCCAAAGAGGCCTACAGGCTCTGACGGGCGGCACCACCGCCAATTTCTGGGAGGAAATCGACATGGGTATGATCAGGAAATTCACCGCGACGCTGGCTGTCGCCACCGCCTTCGCCGGCATGGCGACGGCCGCATCCGCGCAGGAGATCACCCTGCGTTCGTCGGATACCCATCCCGATGGCTATCCGACGGTCGAGGCCGTGAAGTTCATGGGCGAGGTGCTGAAGGAGAAGACCGGCGGGCGCATCGGCGTGCAGGTTTTCGCTTCCCACCAGCTCGGTGAGGAGAAGGAGACGATCGAGCAGACGAAGTTCGGCGTCATCGATCTCAACCGCGTCAACTTCGCGCCGATGAACGGCATCGTGAAGGCGACCACCGTCGCCTGCCTGCCCTACATCTTCACCTCCAAGGAGAACATGCGCGCGGTCATGGACGGTCCGATCGGCGAGGACATCCTCAAGGCCTTCGAACCGGCCGGCTATGTCGGCCTCGCCGTCTACGATTCCGGCGCCCGCTCCTTCTACAATTCCAAGAAGCCGATCACCTCGATCGACGACCTGAAGGGCATGAAGTTCCGCGTCATCCAGTCCGACCTCTTCGTCGACATGGTCAACGCGCTCGGCGCCAATGCCACGCCGATGGCCTATGGCGAGGTCTATTCCGGCCTGCAGACCGGCCTCATCGACGGCGCCGAGAACAACTGGCCGAGCTACGAGTCCTCCAAGCACTACGAGGTTGCGAAGTTCTACTCGCTCGACCAGCATTCGCAGTGCCCCGAAGTCCTGATGATGTCGAAGATCTCCTGGGACAAGCTGACGCCGGAAGACCAGACCGCGGTGCGCGAGGCCGCCAAGGAATCGGTCGGCAAGATGCGCGAACTCTGGGATGCGCAGGAGGCCAAGTCGCGCAAGGTCGTCGAGGACGCCGGCGCTCAGATCAACGAGATCGACCCGGCCGCCTTCGTCGCAGCGATGGATCCGATCTACGCCAAGTACGCCGACACGCCCGAACTGCAGGACCTGGTCAAGCGCATCCGCGACACCCAGAAGTAACCAGCCCCGCGACCCGCAGCCCCGCTCCGGCGGGGCTGCCCTTCCCGTCCACCCTTCTTTGGAAAACTGCCCTTGTTCATCCTTGCGAAATGGCTCGGCCGCCTGGCGACCGCGACGCTCTGGCTGTCCGGCATCGGCCTGGTGCTGATGACGGCCTTCACCGCCTATCAGGTCTGGGCCCGCTACGTGATGAACGATTCGCCGAGCTGGACCGAGCCCGCCTCGGTGCTGATGATGGGCTGGTTCATCCTCCTCGGCGCCGCCGTCGGCGTGCGCCAGGGCTATCACCTCGGCTTCGACATCCTCCTGATCGTCCTTCCGGTGCCTGCCCGCAAGGTCCTGATGACGGTCAGCGACCTCGCGGTCGCCGCCTTCGGCGCCGGCATGAGCTGGTACGGGCTGATGCTGGCCCAGGGTACCTGGGCCTCGATCTCGCCCGCCATCGGCATTCCCGTCGGCGTCAGCTACGTGCCGCTCGTCGTCGGCGGCGCGCTGATCGCGCTCTTCTCGCTCGAGCGGATGGCGCGCCGTTTCGCCGGCCTCGAAATCTCCGACGCGGAACTCCCGCCTCTCGACCAGGTGGCCTGACATGGCGCTCACGATCCTCTTCTCGACGTTCACCCTGCTGCTTCTCATCGGCACGCCGATCGCCTTCTGTCTCGGCATCGCGTCCTTCGCAACGGTGCTCTATCTCGGCATTCCGCCGGTGATCGTGTTTCAGCAGATGAATGCCGGCATCAGCGTCTTCGCGCTGATGGCCATTCCCTTCTTCATCTATGCCGGCGACCTAATGGTGCGCGGCGGCATCGCCGCTCGCCTGGTGGCGCTGGCGGCAAGCATCGTCGGCCACATGCGCGGCGGTCTCGGCCAGGTCAACATCGCCGCTTCGACCCTGTTTGGCGGCATTTCAGGCTCGGCCGTCGCCGACGCCTCGGCGATCGGCGGCCTGATGATCCCGCAGATGCGCGAACGCGGCTTCGATGTCGACTATGCCGTCAACGTCACCGTGACTTCGTCGATCATCGCGCTGATGATCCCGCCCTCGCACAACATGATCATCTATTCGATCTCCGGCGGCGGGCAGATCTCGATCGCCGACCTGTTCACCGCCGGCATCATCCCGGGTCTGCTGCTCGCGATGGGCCTCTCCGTCGCGGCCTGGTACGTCGCCCGCAAGCGCGGCTATCCGGTCACGGCCTTCGAGGGCTGGGGCAATATCGGCCGGCGTGCGCTCGGCGCCATTCCCGGGCTGATCCTCATCGCCATCATCTTCGGCGGCGTGCGCTCGGGCGTCTTCACCGCCACCGAGAGCTCCTGCATCGCCATTCTGTACGCCCTCCTGATCACGCTTCTGGTCTATCGCTCGATGGGCTGGGCGGATTTCGTCGAGGCGACGGTCGGCGCCGTGCGCACGGCGGCCATGGTACTCCTGATCATCGGTGCTGCGGCCTCCTTCGGCTGGCTGCTCGCCTATCTCAGCGTGCCCAGCCAGATGATCGACTTCATGCAGTCGCTGACCTCCTCGCCGCTGGTGATCTTCCTCCTCCTCAACCTCCTGCTGCTGTTCCTCGGCACCTTCATGGATATGTCGCCGCTGATCATCATCACCACGCCGATCTTCCTGCCGGTGGTCACCGCCTTCGGCATGGACCCGGTGCATTTCGGCGTCGTGATGATCCTCAACCTCGGCATCGGCCTCTGCACGCCGCCGGTTGGCGCCGTACTCTTCGTCGGCTGCGCGGTGGCCAAGATCCGCGTGGCGCAGGCGATCCGCACCATCTGGCCGTTCTACGGCGCCGCCTTCGCCGTCTTGCTTCTGGTCACCTACATCCCGGCCCTGTCGCTGTGGCTTCCCTCCGTCTTCAAGTAGAGTTCATGCCAAGACTCAGCCTCGCCACGCTCGACCAACTGGGACCCGAGATCGCGCGCCCCGCCTACGATCCGCGCGCGGTGACGGTCGGCATCGTACATCTGGGCGTCGGCGCCTTCCACCGGGCGCACCAGGCGGTCTATCTCGACGACATCCTGGGCCACGACCCGCAATGGGCCATCGCCGGGGCGTCGCTGCGCCGGTCCGACATGCGCGACGCACTGGCGCCGCAGGACAATCTCTTCACCGTTGCCGTACGCTCGGGCGAGGGGACGCAGCTGCGCGTCGTCGGTTCGCTCCGCTCGATCGACGTCGTGCCGGAAAACCCGGCGGCGATCCTCGCCCGCATGATCGATCCGGCCGTGCGCATCGTCTCGCTGACGGTGACGGAAAAGGGCTATTGCCACGACCCGGCGACCGGCGACCTCAATGCCGCCCATCCCGACATCGTCGCCGATCTCGCCAGCCCGCGCGCCCCCGTCTCGGCGCCGGGGCTGATCGCCGAGGCACTGCGGCTCCGGCGTGAGGCCGGCATCGTGCCCTTCACGGTCATGCCCTGCGACAATCTCCCGTCGAACGGCCCGACCGTGCACCGCATCGTCGCGCAGTATGCGGCGCTTCTCGATCCCGCCCTTGGCCGCTACGTCGAGACCGACGTCGCCTTTGCCGGCACCATGGTCGACCGCATCGTGCCGGCGACGAGCGACGACGACATTGCCGAGATTTCCGATGCACTCGGCGTCGTGGATGCCTGGCCAGTGGTGACCGAGCCCTTCACCCAATGGGTGATCGAGGATCGCTTTCCGACCGGCCGGCCGGATTTCGCCAGTGTCGGCGCCGAAATGGTCGCCGACGTCGAGCCCTTCGAGAAGATGAAGCTCCGGATGCTGAACGGTTCGCATTCGACGCTGGCTTACCTCGGTTTTCTCGCCGGCTATGAGACCGTGTCGGCGGCCATGGCCAATGCCGACATCGAAAAGCTTTGCCGCGATCTGATGACCGACGAGGTGATCCCGACTCTCGATCTGCCCGAGGCCGATCTTCCCGCCTATCGCGACGCGCTGATCGCCCGTTTCCACAATCCGGCGCTGAAGCACAGGACCTGGCAGATCGCCATGGACGGCTCGCAGAAACTGCCGCAGCGCCTGCTCGGCACGGTGCGCGACCGTCTTGCCGCGGGGGAGTCGATCGACCGTCTGGCCCTCGGCGTCGCCGCTTGGATGCGCTACGTCACCGGCACCGACGAAAAGGGCGCCGCCATCGACGTGCGCGATCCGCTCGGCCCCCGTCTGAAGGCGCTCGGCGACGCTGCCGGCCGCGACGCAGGTGCCCTGGTCGAGGCCTATCTCGGCGCAGAGGAGGTCTTCGGGCGCGACCTCAGGGACGACAAGCGTTTTGCCGATGCCGTGAAGCGCGGCCTTTCCATGCTGCTGGACCAGGGCGCGCGGGCCACCGTCGCCGCCTATGCCGCCGGCGAGTTTCAGTGACCGAGATGACCCCAGAGGAAAGCGCCATGACCGACGACGTCGTCCGCACCCCGAGCGAATGGAAGGACGTCGGCAACGACGCCCGCCGCCGGATCCTGACCTATTCCCCGGCCATGATGGTCTGCGAGGTCGAGTTCGGCCCGAACGGCGTCGGCCCGCTGCACCACCACGTGCATGTGCAGTCGGTGTACGTGAAGTCGGGAAAGTTCGAGTTCGACATTGGCGGCGAGATGCACGTCGTCGCAGCCGGCGATGCCCTGGTGATCCCGTCCAACGTGCCGCACAGCTGCCGCATGCTCGAGCAGGGCACCCTGATCGACACTTTTACCCCCGCCCGCGAGGACTTTCTGCCCGCCTGACGGCGGCGCCGGTCGCCCCGAGATGCAGCCGACCGACGGCCGGTCGCGCGAGACGCCTGAGAGAAGGAATATCCCATGAAGGTCGAAAATCGCTACGCGATCGATCCCGTCCACGCCCGCAGCTTCGACACCGAGGCGCTGCGGCGTGAATTCCTGATCGGCAACGCCTTCGCCGAGGGCGAGATCAACCTGACCTACACCCATTACGACCGCATGATCGTCGGCGGCGCCGTGCCCGGCGTCTTCCCGCTGGAACTTTCCGCCATCAAGGAGACGGGCACGCCCGGCTTCCTCGACCGGCGCGAGGCGGTCATCGTCAACATCGGTGCGGCCGGCACGGTCAAGGCCAAGGGTGTGAGCTACGACATGGGGCCGCGCGACATGCTCTATGTCGGCCGCGGCGACAGCCCGCTGGTCTTTTCGGGCAAGGGCGCGCGCTTCTACATCCTCAGCGCCCCCGCGCACCGCGACATCCCGACCCGGCTCGTCACCATCGACCAGGCCAAGCGCGTCGACCTCGGCACGCCGGAAACCTCGAACCAGCGCTCGATCTTCCAGTTCGTCCATCCCGACGTGATGGAAAGCTGCCAGATCGTCGTCGGCATGACGACGCTGCACAAGGGCTCGATCTGGAACACCATGCCGGCGCATGTCCACGACCGCCGCATGGAGGCTTATCTCTATTTCGACCTGCCGGAGGACGCGCGCGTCTTCCACATGATGGGCGAGCCCGGCGAGACGCGCCATCTGGTGGTGAAGAACGAGGACGCGGTGCTCTCGCCGCCCTGGTCGATCCATTCGGGTGCCGGCACCGCGGCCTACACCTTCATCTGGGCGATGGCTGGCGACAATGTCGACTATCGCGACGTCGAGATGGTCGCCATGGACGCGTTGAAGTGAGCCTGTTCGACCTCAAGGGCCAGCGCGCCTTCGTCACCGGCGCCAATACCGGCATCGGCCAGGGCATCGCTCTGTCGCTGGCGCAGGCGGGGGCGGACATCGTCGCCGCCGGCCGCTCGGCCATGGACGAGACGCTGGCGCTGATCGCTTCGGCCGGCGGCACGGGCGCCGAGTGCTGTGTCGACTTTTCCGACAAGGATGCCGCCGTCGCCGCCTTCGAGCGGGCTGCCGCGGAGCGTCCGATCGACATCCTCGTCAACAATGCCGGCATCATCCGAAGAGCCGACGCGGTCGATGTCACCGACGCGGACTGGGACGACGTCCTCGGCGTCAACCTGCGCACGCCCTTCTTCCTCGCCCAGGCCTTTGCCCGGGCGGCGCTGGCCGAGGGCCGGGGCGGCTCGATCATCAACATCGCCTCCATGCTCTCCTTCCAGGGCGGCATCCGCGTCGCCTCCTACACCGCGTCGAAGAGCGGCATCGCCGGGCTGACGAAGCTTCTCGCCTGCGAGTGGGCGCCGCGCGGCATCAACGTCAACGCCATCGCGCCCGGCTACATCGAGACCAACAACACCGAGGCCCTGCGCGCCGACGCTTCGCGCAATACCGACATCCTGAAGCGCATCCCCGCCGGCCGCTGGGGCGAGGCGTCGGACATCGGCGGCACCGCGGTCTTCCTCGCCTCGGCCGCGGCGCGCTATGTCCACGGCGCGGTGATCCCCGTCGACGGCGGCTGGCTCGCCCGCTGACCTTGCCTTTACAGCCGCATTGATCGAGGGATGCGGCGAACAACGAAGGCGAGGCGATCCCCGTGCAAAAGACCATCGAGACCATCAAGGGCGACACGCCCGGCACGCAGTTTGAGTTTCCGGTGCTGCGCTTTGCCGGCACCGACGCCGACGCGCCGGGCGCCTATCTCCAGGCGGCGCTGCACGGTAACGAGCTGCCGGGCGTCGTCGCGCTGCATTTCCTGGTACCGATGCTGGAACGGGCCGAGGCGGAGGGGCGGTTGCGCGGCAAGATCACCGTCGTGCCGCAGGCCAATCCGCTGGCCAGCGGTCAGCACCTCTTCCAGGAGCACATGGGCCGCTACGACTTCCAGTCGCGCGGCAATTTCAACCGCGACTTCCCCCTGCTCGATTCGCCGGACGGGTCCGGCCTGCCCGGCGACGACGCACCGCTCTCCGCGCCGGTGCGGCTGAAGGCGCGGCTGCTCGCCCTCGCGCTCGGCCACGACATCGTCCTCGACCTCCACTGCGACGACGAGGGTCCGTCCTATCTCTACATCGCCCGCGCCTACTGGCCGC
The DNA here is from genome assembly GCF_019973775.1 of Aureimonas sp. SA4125. NCBI lineage: Bacteria > Pseudomonadati > Pseudomonadota > Alphaproteobacteria > Hyphomicrobiales > Aurantimonadaceae > Aureimonas > Aureimonas sp. SA4125. The sequence goes on from NZ_AP025032.1 coordinate 485,299, forward strand.
ATATGGCCGATCTTGCCGCCAGCCTCGATTCCATGGCGGTGCTGCTTTGGGACGAAACCTCCGACGGTGCTTTTGAAGAGGCCGCCTGGTCGCCTTCCCGCAACGTGCCGGACGCGGATCCGAGCTGGCGCCGCCGGGCGGTGACGACGGTGGAGTTCCGCGGCCAGAGCGATGTCACGCCGGAATTCGCCCGGAGCGATGCCGCAGGTCTCTACCGCTTTCTCGTCGCGCGCGGCGTGATCGAGGACGCCACGGTCCCGCCGCTGCCGGCCTGGAACGGCGTGGTGACGCCGCTCGAGAACATCGAAATGGTCCGTGCCCTGACGGGAGGCGCCGTGCTCTATCATGTCGTCCCCGGCGACCGCGTGGAGGAGGGCGCTCTCCTCGTCACGATCCTGACGGCGCCCGGCGAGGCGGGGGGCGAGCGGGAAGTGCGCGCGCCGCAGGCCGGTCTCGTCCTGACGCGCAAGCGCCAGCGTCTGGCGCGCACCGGCGACGATCTGCTGAAACTTCTGGGATCGCGCCCCTCGGCGACCGCAAAGGCGGGCACGCTGGAGTCTTGAGAGCGAGGCACGCTGAATGGGAGAGTAGTCTTTCGACCGCCGAGCGTGGCCCACCCCCCTCTGCCTTGCCAGGCATCTCCCCCTCCGACGTGCCTGATCTCCCCCCTTGAGGGGGAGATGGCCGGCAGGCCAGAGGGGGGTGCCTCGCGCCGGCGACCGACGATTGGCACACAGGCCCCCATAGCCACCTGCCGCCGCTATCCTCTCGCTTTGAAAACCGCCGCCGTTTCGCTATGACGCGGCCATGATCTGGACCGTCGCTGCCCTCTACCGCTTCGTCGCGCTCGAAGACCTCGCCGCCCTGCAGAGTGAGGTGCAGCGCGCCTGCGTCGAGGCGGGCGCCTGCGGCACGCTGCTGATCGCCCCGGAAGGCGTCAACGGCACCGTGGCCGCTCCGGGCGCGGCGATGGACGCGGTGATCGACACGCTCGACCGCCTGTTCGGCGTGCGCCAGGGCGAGCTGAAATTCTCCACGTCGATCGAGCGACCCTTCGCGCGGCTGAAAATCCGGCTGAAGCGCGAGATCATCACCATGCGTGCTCCGGAGGCCGATCCGACGAAGCGTGCCGGTACCTATGTCGCGCCAAAGGACTGGAACGCGCTGATCGCGGACCCGGAGGTGCTCGTCCTCGACACCCGCAATCGCTACGAGACCATGGTCGGCACCTTCCGCGGCGCCGTCGACCCGGACATCGAGACCTTTACCGAGTTCAAGGATTTCGTCGCGGCAAACCTCGATCCCGCCCGGCACAAGAAGATCGCCATGTACTGCACAGGTGGCATCCGCTGCGAAAAGGCCTCGGCTTACATGCTGGAGCACGGCTTTGCCGAAGTCTTCCATCTGAAGGGCGGCATCTTGCAATATCTGGAAGACGTGCCGGCCGAGACGAGCCGCTGGGACGGCGATTGCTACGTCTTCGACGGCCGCGTTGCCGTCGGCCACGGCTTGGCCGAGACCGCTTGGGACCGCTGCTTTGGCTGCGGCGCGCCGTTGAAGCCGGAGGATCTGACGGTGCCGAGCTACGAGGCGGGCGTCTCCTGCCGGCATTGCATCGAGACGCTGGCACCGGAGCGGGCAGCCGCATTTCGCACGCGTCAGGCGCAACTCGTCGCCAGCGGGCGCAAGCGCAAGACGGATGCGGTGGGGTAGCTCACGGCTCCACGCAGGCCAGCGATGTGGAGCGGTGGTTGGCCGTTCGGAGGCCTCGGCGCCCTCATCCGGCCCTTCGGGCCACCTTCTCCGCGGTGGGCGAGAAGAGTGGCGCCATCGTCCGTCACCGCTGATGGCGGGAAAGCGCCATTCCTCGCTCCGAAGGGAGAGGGTGGATGCGAACGACAGCGAGCAGACGGGAGAGGGCTGCACCGCGAAGCAACGCGCACTGCCTCTCAACGACTCTGCCGCAATCCGCACTCTACAGCATCGGCCTCCCACCCGTGACTGGGATCACCGCACCGGTGATGTAGCTGGATTCCTGCGACGCCAGCATCACATTGGCCGGGGCGAGTTCGGCGGGTTGGCCGGCGCGGCCGAACGGGTTTTCGAGCCGGAGCTTTCGACGTCTTCCTTGGGGCATGGTCGATGGGACCCGCGGCGTCCAGCTCGGCCCGGGGGTCACGGCATTCACGCGCATGCTCAATGGCCCGAAATGCTATGTACCGGCGAGCTTCTTCAGCAGCGTCTTGGTCAGCGACTGGCGCACCGCGCCATAATCCGCCCAAGGGTCCGGCTTCTCGAGCCGGGCAACGACCTCATCGAGGCGAAAGAGGTTCGCCGCCTCGAGACCGTCCAGCTCGTCCCAGCTGACGGGGACGGCAACGGGCGCGCCGTCGCGCGCACGGGTGGAGTAGGGGGCGATCGCGGTTGCGCCCCGCTCGTTGCGCAGCCAGTCGATGAAGATCTTGCCGCTGCGCTTGGCCTTCGACATCGTCGCCACGAAGCGTTTCGGTTCCTCGCGCGCCAACCGCTCCGCGACGTCGCGGGCAAACGTTTTCACCGCCGGCCAGTCCTGCCGCCGATCGAGGGGCGCGACGACGTGGACGCCCTTGCCACCGGTGATCATCGGAAAGGTCCTGAGGCCCAGTTCCGCCAGCATGTCGCGCATGTCGAGCGCGGCGCGCTTCACGTCGGCAAAGGTGAGGCTCTCGTCGGGGTCGAGGTCGAACACGACCCGGTCGGGCTTTTCCACGTCGTCGCTGTGGGCGCCCCAGATGTGAAACTCCAGCGCGTTCATCTGGACGGCGGCCACGAGCCCCGCGGCGTCGTCGACGTAGAGATAGTCGGCCGTGCCGCCGTCTTTCTCGGCAATCGCAACCTTGCGGATCGCGGCGGAAAACCCGCCGGAATCGTGCTTCTGGAAAAAGCACTGCTTCTTCGGCCCGTCCGGACACCGCACGAGCGACAGCGGGCGGCTCCCGGCATGAACCAGCATGCGTTCGGCAACGGCCTCGTAGTATTCGGCAAGAGCGAGTTTCGTCACGCCGCCGTCTTCGTACACCACCCGTTCCGGATGCGAGATCTTCACGCCGGCAACGGTGGCATCCTTGCGGTCGGCCCGCGAGACCCGCCTGCGGGGCGGCGCCTCGGCAGTGGTGTCCTCGGCCGGGGCCGGCGCTGCTCGTCCGGCTGGCGCCGGCTTGTTCGCAGTGCTCGCCTTGCCTTTCCCCGCCTTGGCTGCCGGGGCAGCAACCGGCTTTTCGTCGACGATCTCCTCGGCCGGCTTGTCCTCTCGCAGACCCTTGAAGACGCCATGACGGATCTGGCCGTCCGCCGTCAGTTCGGCGAAGTCGACTTCGGCGACGAGCTCGGGCGTGACGAATTTCGATGTCCGGGCGATCGGCCGCGGCAGATCCGCAAACGGCGAAGATCTGGACGCGAGCGTGTCGAAGCGTGCCTTGAGGTCGGCGAGCGCCTCATCGCCGAAGCCGGAGCCGACACGGCCGCGGTACTTGAACTCGCCGTCCTCGTGCACGCCGACGAGAATCGAGGAAAACGCCCGTCCTGCCTTGTCCGACGGGGAGAAGCCGCCGATGACGAATTCCTGCCTGCGCGTGCACTTCACCTTCAGCCAGCTCTTCTGCCGACCGCCGCTATAGGGCGCGTCGGCGCGCTTGGAGACGATGCCCTCGTGTCCGGCTGCACAGACTTCTTTGAACATCGCCGGACCATTTCCCTCGATGTGCTCGGAATAGAGGAGCACCGCGTCCTCATGCCCGTCGAGCAGCGCCTTCAGGAGTTTCTTGCGCTGGATCAGGGGGGCGTCCCGAAGATCCTCGCCGTCGAGCATCAGCAGATCGAAACAGAAGCAGGAGAGGTCCTCTCCGGCTTTCAGCTTTTGCTGGAGTGTCGAGAAGTCCGTACCGCCGTCCGCATCGAAGGCCACGATCTCCCCGTCGATCAGGGCGCTGTCGCAGTCGAGCGCCGTCACGGAAGGTAGGACGGAGCCGAAGCGCTCGGTCCAGTCGAGCGCGCTGCGCGTATAGAGGACAGCTTCGCCACCCCCGAGGGCGATGAGAACACGGTAGCCGTCATGCTTCATCTCGTGCAGCCAGCCGGCCCCTGCCGGCACGCTGTCGACGAGGGTGGCGAGCTGCAGCGCCTGAAAATCGGGCGGCGATCCCGCACGCTTGGTCGATGCGCCGGCCTTGGCCGGCTTTTCTCCCGCTTCCGTCGGCGACGGCCTCTCCGCCTTTGGGGCCGAAGCCTTCGCTTCGAGAGCCTTGGGGGACTTCTTGGTCTTCGCGTCTTTGGCGCCCTTCGCCGTGGGTGACACCGTCTTGCGGGCCCACTCCACGTTTCCGTCCGCGATCTCGTCCATCGAGCGGTCCGTCTTGGCACTCCGGTCCTTCTTCAGAAGGTCCGCCTCGGTGTCGACGGCGTCGTCCTTTTCCTTGATGAGAAGCCAGTTCTCGGTCTTTTCCTTGGCCCGCGGCTTCATCCGCACCAGCACCCATCGACCGTTCATCTTGGTGCCGTGGAGATGCATCTTGAGATTGCCGTCGCGAAACCCGGCCTCGGCGTCTCCCTCGGGCTCCCAGGTGCCGGTGTCCCACAGCATGACGGTGCCGCCGCCGTATTCGCCGGCGGGGATGGTCCCTTCGAAGTCGCCATAGTCGAGGGGATGGTCCTCGGTGCGCACGGCAAGCCGCTTGTCCGCCGGATTGAGGCTCGGCCCCCTGGTGACCGCCCAGCTTTTCAGGACGCCTTCCCACTCGACGCGAAAATCGTAGTGGAGCCGCGTCGCATCGTGCTTCTGGACGACAAAGGCAAGACCTTCGCCCTTGCGCGCCGTCTCCGCTCCCGACGGCTCCGCGGTCGTCGCAAAGTCGCGCTTGGCGCGATATTTTTCGAGCAAAGCGTCGGCGGATGAGGCCATGGTGCCTACGCGGCGCTGCGCTTGGCGGCCGGCTTGGCCGCGCTTTTTGCGGCCGGCTTGCTATCCTTGGCCGCGGGCTTTGCGGCCTTCTTCGCGGCCGGCTTCTTTGCAACTGACTTGGCCGGAGCGTCCTCCTCGCCGGCGGCTTCAGACTTGCCGGAGCTTTCAAGACTCTTCTTCAGGCTCGCCATGAGGTCGATGACATTGCTTTTCGTGCGCGGCGGAGCGTCGTCCTCGTCCTGGATGACGAGGCTGTCATTGCCCGCCTGGCGCTTCTCCGCGATCAGCCGCTTCAGGGCCTCGGTATAGTGGTTCTTGAAGTTCTCGGCCTTGAACGGCGCCGTCTTGCGCTTGATCAATTCGCTCGCCACCGCCAGCAGATCCTCCTCGGCCTCGTCGTTCGAGATGTCCTCGAAGATCGTGTCGGACTTCTTGATCTCGTCGGCATAATGCAGCGTCTCGAGAAGAAGTCCGTTGCCGCAGGGGCGCAAGGCGACGAGGTGCTCCTTGCCGCGCATCGACAGCTGGCCGAGCCCGGTCTTCTTCGACTGCCGCAGCGCGTCGCGGATCACGCGAAACGCGTCCTCGGCCAGATCGTCCTGCGGCACGACGTAATAGGGCTTGTCGTAATACAGCGGCGGAATGTCCGTGGAATCGACGAACTGGACGAGTTCCAGTGTCTTGCGCGTCTCGAGCTTGACGCCCTCGATCTCCTCGTCGGTCAGGAGAACGTACTCGTCCTTGCCGATCTCGTAGCCCTTGATGATTTCGTCGGCGTCCACCGGACCGATGCCCTCGACCACCTTGTCGTAGTGGATGCGCTTGCCGCTGCCGCGATGGATCTGCCGGAAGGAAATCTGCGCACCCGACTTGGTCGCCGAGAAGATCTCGACCGGGATAGACACGAGGGACAGGCGGATCTGGCCTTTCCAGACGGGACGAGATGCCATCGACGCGAACTCCACAAACACAGCCAGCTTCAAAGTGCCGACTCAACGCCGCTCGCGCCCGCGTGTTCCGACTCTGCCCGCCCGTTTCACCACTGAATGGCCGTCGATGCAGGCGTCGGCGGCCCTTGACGGATTGCCACCCGAGACCGCCGTTCGGACGCCGCGAAAGATGGTCTTCGCCAAGGCCATCTCAGGCACGGCGGACCGTCAGGCGAACGCTGCCGGCATTGTCGCCATAGGCATGCCAGGCGTCGTTGGCGAAGGCGTAGAGATATCCGCCGGCCTGCGGCGTGAAGCGGGCGGCGTCGCCGATGAGGAAGACCTCGTGCTCGGGCGCCCTCGGATCGTCCGTCGATCTCACCCCGTTGGCGACGAGGCCGACGAGCGCGAACCAGGGAAACTCTGGCTTGCGCCGGCTCATCCAGAAATCGGCCTGCCGGTTGCCGCTGAGCCGCTTGAACAGGTTTTCGGAGGCATCGATGAGCGATCCCGCGAGATGGGCGACCTCACCGACCTGGAATCGCCCATCCTTCGTTCCCGCTGGCCCGCAGGCGATCGCGCCGTCCAGCCATTGTCCCTCGGCCGAGAAGACGTATTCGGTGCCCGCCTCCAGAAAGACATTGCAGGCATTCCAGTGCTGCCGGGCAAAGACGGCGATCGAGACCGGCGCGCCGGCGGCGACGGTCTTCACGGGCCAATAGTCGCCCTGGGCGATCGGCGGGGTATCGTGCCGGGCGACGACGGACGCGTGCAGGAACTGCGTTTCGCCATCCCCGCCGGAAATCCTCGGAACGGCGCGTGGCCGCGTCTTCAACTGCGCGAAGATCCCGGTCAGCGAGTCATGCATCAGCGCTTGCGGCGAGGGCCGCAGCTGCGACCGCGCGCCCGGCTTGATCGCCAGTCCCTGCGCCTCTGCCTCGCCCATCATCCAGTCGAGCGCGATGTCGGAGAGGCCAGCCTGGCCGTAGCCGCCGCCGACATCGCCATGCACCCCGGGAAACCAGAGCTGCCGCATGTCGGGCGCGCCCGGCTCGACCAGCCTGTTCGTCCAGAGCGTCGGGGTGAAACTCTGCCGTCTCTCGTCGATGCCGACGGCATGACGGGCGTGCCGCACGATCGGGCTGAGTTCGGTGTCGTGGAACTGATGCTGCGTCGGATCGTCGATGAGATGCAACAGAGCGAGGTCGGCGGGAATGCCGAGGGCGCCGACCGTGTCGAAGGCCCCGATGAAATGGATCGGCGTCGAGTGGAACGGGCTTTCCTCGCCCGCGACATTGTGGAACCTTCGCTCGGCCGTGGCCGGCAGCGTGGTTTTCGCGCGGTAGGCCTGAAACAGCGCATCAACCTGTTTCCAGACCTCCGGATCCAGCGCCTCCGGGTCTCCCGTGTCGAGAAGGCCGCAACGCGAGATCATGCCGCCGACGCTGCGGGCGGTGTAGGCGCCGCGGCTGAAGCCGAAAAGCCAGATGGCATCGCCCGGGCGATAGGCGCCGGCCAGCCAGCGATAGGCGCTGGCAATGTTGCGGTTGAGACCCCGGCCGATTCCACCGCCAAGGAGCCGGTTCCACCAGTCGCCATCGGTGCCGACCCCGGGATGGTAGTAGCGCTTCTGCTCCGCTCCGGCCGCATCGACAGGGGCGAGGCTGTTGTAGAGCTTCACGACATTGGTCGGGGCGGGGAGGCCGTCCTCCTTGTCGCCCGGCGTATTCCAGGTGCCGTCGCAGCAGACGACGAGTTGGGCCATGACACCCTCCAAGATAGCACCAAATCATGCTCCGGGACCGCTAGGACGGCAAGCCTGCGCGGAGGCGGTCAGGTGCCGGCGGGGAGGCGTCGCTGGAGCATTCGCGGCGGTGGCGCCTTGGGCGGACGGGCCGAGGAGCGACCGGCCTAGGGGCGCACGGCCAGCCAGATGACGTGACGCGCGCCGCCGCGTTTGCCGTTGGCCCGCACCGTGACCTCCTCTGCGGCAAAGCCCGCCTGGCGCAGGCGGGCGGTGAAGGCACGGTCGGGCCCCGACGACCAGACGGCGAGGACGCCGCCGGGTCGCAGCGCCCGGCGCGCCGCACCAAGGCCGGCCGCGTCGTAGAGCCCGTCATTTCCGTGCCGCGTCAGCCCGTCCGGGCCGTTGTCGACGTCGAGGAGGATGGCGTCATAGCTCGCCCGGCCCCGCCCGATGAGGAGGCCGACATCGGCGATCTCGACGTCCACCCGGGGATCGTCGAGGCTTCCCGCGAAGACCTCCGCCATCGGCCCGCGGGCCCAGGCGACGACGCCCGGGACGAGCTCGGCGACGGTCACGCGCGCGGCGGGCCCGAGCACCCCGAGCGCTGCCCGCAGCGTGAAGCCCATGCCGAGGCCGCCGATCAGGAAATGCGGCGCGTTTCGGTCGCCGAGCCTGGTGCAGGAGAGAGTCGCCAGTGCCTCTTCCGAGCCGCTGAGACGGCTGTTCATCAATTCGTTGCCGCCGAGCATGATCGAGAATTCGCTCCCGCGCCGCATCAGCTTCAATGCGCCGCCGTCGCCGGGAATAATTGCGCTGTCGAGATGGACGAAGGGGATCATCGCAGGGCCTTCGATCGGCAGAGAAAGTGAATGCCCGTCGGCAGCGAGGCTCGACATGCCGGCCGGCAAGCCTTCGCCTCCGCTCCGGGACGTCCCTTGCCCGAAACCGCCTGGCAAAGCCAGTGTTCCCGACACCACCCCGTCGGCTTTACAACGGCCCCTTGTTCACGCGCCTTGCGCCTGGAACGTCATGCCGCACCGCGACGAACTCGCGGGCGGACCGGGAAACCGGTGCCGGTCCGGAAGTTTTGCCATCCTTGCCGTGGCCGTCGGTGCGAGCACACGGAGTGCCTTCGTCGTCTGCAGCCGATAGCGGGGCTTCCACCCCTGGAGTCAGACAGGATCGACGAGATTGTCGGTCAGCGGCGCAAAGCGCTGGCGGTTGGCGGTGACGATGGTCAGCCCATGGCTGATGGCCGTGGCTGCGACCAGCGCGTCGACGAAGCCGGGCTCGGTGCCGCGCGCCTCCAGCCGCCCGTAGAGCTCGCCGGCGGCAATGGCGACGGCGGCCGAGACGGGGAGGATGCGCGCGCCGTATTCGGCGGCAAGCACGTCGATCCAGTTCTGCAGCACGCCCGCGCGCGCCGTCTCGCCCTTGAACTTCAGCGCTGCGGCGCCCCGCTGCAATTCCATGACGGTGACGACGGAGAGAAAGCTGCTTTCGGCGTTCTCCTCGATCCAGCGCGCCAGATCGTTCGAGATCGGCTGCCGGTGCGGGGCGAGCTGCGCGATGATGCTGGTGTCGATGAGAAATTCCCGGCCGGTCCTCACAGCGCGTTCCTCCCGAGCCGACCCTTCTCGCGCTCGGCCTCGCCGCCGCCGGGAAAGGACAGGAGGAAGGTCTTGAACCCGCGCCGCGCCACCGTCGGCGCCGCGTCCGTCCCGCCGGATGCCGCCGACCCCTCCTCGCCAGAGCCGGCGCCGCCGGAGTCGACGTCGCGCAGCGTCACGTAGCGGGCCATGCGGGCGCCCTTGCGCACGTCGGCGCGATAGCTTTCGGGCAGCCCGGCTGCCGAGACGATGGCGTCGATGGTCTCGCCGGAGAGGAAATCGGCGTAGCGCACGCCGAAAAGCAGCGCGCTCGTCGCCTTTCCCTTCTCCGCCGAGGCGTCGTAATATTCGCGGCGCAGCGCGTCTGCGAGGGCATCGATGTTCACTGGTCTCTCCCGGGAGGCGCGCAAAAGTCTGCAGCGGCGACACGCCGAACCGTTACCCCGGAATGCCCCCGCTGTCACACGAGATCGCTCGGCAGCCGCGCGCGCCGACGGCGGAGCCGATGGTCCGGAGGTCGCTGCATCTTGGCTCCCGGGTCACCCGCCTCCTGCGCTACCGATCTTTGCCTCCAGCGGCCTTCGCCCCGGCGGACGCCCCGAGGCAGATTCGCCCCGGCCAGACGCGTCGCCCAGGGGTGGTGGCCCGCGATGTCGGCCCCGGCGCGGACTCTCCTTGCCCGCGCGCCTCGGCCGCCAGATGACCGTCCGGCCCCCGCAATCGAAACCGACACCCCACCCGCCGACCTTCCTTGCGAATTTCCCGCAGAACCGGGTTCCCATCGGCCCAGACTCCCGCTATAAGCCCTTTCGACCACACGGCCCGCCGTGCCGGCTCCCTGCTGGGGAATAGTTTAAGGGTAGAACAGCGGACTCTGACTCCGCTAGTCTTGGTTCGAATCCAGGTTCCCCAGCCAGACCATATCAAGCCATTGTAATTGCTAATGTTTCCGGTGGCTGAGAATCCTCTCAGCGCTGTTTTTGCGCCTTGGGCCCAAACCTGTAGCCCAGAGGTGATGGCCGTTGCCGTCCCAAAGGGCTCCAAGCTCAAGGGATCCGGTCGTTGGCGACTCGGCATGACGTGGCAAATCTCGAACGGCGCGGTCACACCTTCTACTGGCGTGCCCGCGTGCCGGCTCGCTTCCGGCAGGTGCAGCGGCAGGCCCGCCTGTCCTTCTCACTCCGGTTGTCCGATCATCGCAAAGCGGCCTACATGGCGCGGTGGCTGAACATGCTGCTCGCCGACCTGACTGTGAGACCGACCGCCGCGATGACTACGAAAGACCAGCTCGACCAGCTCTTCCGCGCCGAGATCAAGCGGATGACAGATCACCTCGACGACATCGCCTTCGCTGTGCGGCGAAGCGGAGCGGTAGACGACGTTCGCGAGATGGAGGCGGACATCGAGGTCGGCTGGGCCTATCGCTTGGTCCAGCTTTTCGGGACGACGCGCTTGCTGACCTTCGATGCGGATTGTGCTGGGCGGGGGCTGCTGCTGCGCCACGGCATTCCCGAGCCTCACATCGCGCCGATCGCCGAGACGTTCCGGGCCGAGCAGAAGCAGGCGCGCAGCAGCGTCTTCGATCGCGACGTGCGTCAGCAGATGGCCGATGTCGGCCTCGCCGATACGCTCGCCAATCGTGAGCGGGCAAAGATGGAGCTGTACCGCGCCAAGGCGGATGCGCTCCTCAACGTCGCAGAGCGCTGGCCGATGATCGACCGTCGACAGAACGCGCTTGTTGCAACGACGCTGCCGGAAGAGGAGCGCGTCGGCTTAGAATTTTTGTGTGCGCCCGACCCTGTGTCGGAGCTGCCGCCTTTCGCCGCCGTGCAGAATGCTATCATTGCCGAGCCCATTCTTCACGGTTTCAGCCCTGATGCTGCCGTCAATGGAGTCGAGCGGTCCGCCGACCCCATCGTTCCGCAGAAGGCCCCTGTCGCGTTTCCGGCGGAAATCATTTCCGCTGAACCAAGCGATCATCAGGCCCTGGCGCCGACGGGCCGAGTTCTTTTCCTCAGCGGCTTTGAGAATTCGTGTGATGACCTTTGCAAAAACAACAAGGAAAACTGGGCACCAGACACGGCCAGAGACGTTCGCGTGCTGGTGCGGGTGTTTCGGGACATTCTGGAGGAGCACGGCGTCGCGCATTCAGGTGATATCGGACAGGAGCATGTCGCCGCTCTTCGGCAGCATCTGAATCACATTCCCAGACGCTACGGACAAAGCGCGCGGCAGCGAGTCATGAAGCCCGCGGCATTGCGTGCGTTCGCCGCTGAGGAGGTTGCCCGCGCCGAGCGGCTCGGAAACGCAAGTCCTTCCGTCGGCTTATCGGCGGCAACGATCCGTAAGCATCTCGGCAACCTCGATACTTTCCTCAATCATGTCCGTGCCAGCGGTTACTCAGTGGCCGACTGGTCGCTCAAGGGTCTCCGGCCCCGCAAGCCAAAAGCTGGCACGCTGCGCCTGAAGCAGGCGAAGCCTGCGCCTGAGACCGTGCGGCCGATCTTCGACCTGCCAGTGTTCACCGGCTGCCAGGATGCAACGCACCGAGAACTGCCCGGTGACGCCGTCTTCCATTCCGGCGTCTACTACCTGCCTATGCTCTTCACTTACCTCGGAGCCCGCCGCTTCGAATTGGCCGGGCTGAACACGGAGGACGTTTTGGATACGCCGCACGGTCCGGCCATCCACATCCGGGCAAACGATCTTCGCAACATCAAGAATGCCCAGTCTGATCGAACTCTTCCGATCCCGTCCGAAGTTCTGCGCCTCGGATTTCTCGATTACGTCGCGGCCATCCGCAAACTTGGCCACCGGCAGCTTTTTCCGGAGCTGTTTTCCCCGCTGCTGAAGACGAACGATCCCGGTGATCGATTCTACAAGGACTTCGTCCCCCTGGTGAACGCGTCGCCGCAGTTTTCCGAAGACCTGTGGAAGCGTGCGATCCACGCCCTCCGCCACGGATTTGCCAACACCCTGAAACAGGCAGGCGTCGATTCGGCCGTCATCGACGACATTTCGGGCCGGCTCGGCAAATCTGAGACCGAGCTTCGCTACACGAATGTCGCGGGACTGCCCTTGATCAAGATCCACCTCGTCAAATACCCTTCCATCACTGGGCATCTCGAGCCCCGGCCTATCCAGCTCTTGCCGTGGGTGGCAAAGAAGGAGTTGCCGCCATGGGCAGGCAAGAGGCAGGGAGATCGCTTTAGGAAATGATGAGCGTAACGACGAAACAATAGACGGCGCATGCAGATGGTAGCTATAATTGTGCGGCTGACGATAGAATATGATCACCCGCAATTAAGTCGTTCGCTTCCTCAGTTAATTGAATTCTAAGCGCTTGCAAATTCCAACGCAGGCCGCGGCGCTCTTGCGTTTCACGGAAAGCCAGCATGACGACGCTGGAGCCTCGTGATTTTAAGCGCGGAGTTATCGTCTATTTCTTGCGGCGGTGCGGTCCCTGATCAGGCTCGATGGATGATGATCTCGAGGTATTCGGACGGGACGACCATGGTCCCGTCCTTTGCGGTGTTGAAGGTGTCGATGAGCGCGAGGATATCGCGAGACAGCGCTAACTTCCCCGTCTCATCGACCGCCGCAAAGGCCTTCAGAACTGGGCCGTACCAAGTCCGGAAGACATCGAGCCAGTGGTCGGGAGAGCGGTAGCGAAAGACAAAAGTCTGCCGCACTACGGCGATCGTGGCAGCCCGTGGTGCGAACTCTTGATCAATCCAGCCCTGCGTGCCCCAAGCGGAGGGCGATTTTGCCCCTGGTGGCGGCGCAACGTGCTTTCCGATGGTGGCAAAGAGCTGGCCGATGAAGCCTTCGGGCGTCCAACTCGCAAGGCCGATGCGACCGCCCCGGCGCACCACGCGCTGCAACTCGCGTGCGGCAGCGTGATGATCCGCCGTGAACATGACGCCGAAAGTGGAGAGAGCCACGTCGAACGCTGCGTCGGGGAAAGGCAGCTTCTCCGCGTCAGCCACCTGTAGATCCAGCGCGAGCCCTTCCGCGACAGCCCGCCTGCCGGCCGCATCGAGCAGCGCTTCCACATAGTCGGTTGAGGTCACATCAGCGAAGCGCCGGGCGGCCGCAAGCGACGCGTTGCCATTGCCGGCCGCGACGTCAAGCACGCGCTCGCCGGCGCGCAGGTCGACCGCCTCGCAGAGACGCTCGCCGACAATCTGGAGAGTCGTTCCGACGACGGCATAATCGCCCGACGCCCACGCGGCCTGCTGCCGCGCCTTGAGTGCGCCGAGGTCAGGTGGGAATGTCGTTTTGGTCAACAGGGTTTCGATGGAGGACATGGCTTTCTCCTTCCGATTTGAGAAGGCATCGAAGATGTGCGCGCAAGGTCGAAGCCGATATCGGGCGTCTGCCGTATTTCGCGTGATGCAATTGCGGTATTTTGCTAGTATCGGAACGTCCACGCCAAAGGAGTGGCAGGCGTGCCATGCGGCAACACGGAGCAAAGGAGCTGACGCGCCGCGAGCGCGAGATCGCCGCCGCCTATGCGGGGGGTGCCAGTCACCGTGAGATCGGCACGAAGCTCTTCATCGCACCTGCAACGGTGCGCACTCATATCGGCACGATCTACCGGAAGCTTGGGGTGTCCTCCAAGATTGCCCTCCTTCGAACGCTCGAGCAAGCGGGACCTACTCCTACGGCAGAAGGCCTCCAAGCCATCCCGGCCCATAGGGCGTCCATTGCCATTATGCCGTTTCGGGGGGGCAGTGCCCGGCGCGGCGCGCTCGTGCAGGGGCTGGTACAGGACATCATCGCTGGATTGGCCAAGCTGCGTGCGGTGCGGGTGACGGCGCGAGGCTCTGTCTTCAGTTTATCGGAACGGGGAATCGCCGACCATGAGGCAGGACGACTGCTGGGTGTCGAGTATCTGGCGACAGGCTCGGTCAACTGCACGGACGAGCGCATCTCAATCGCGGTTCAGCTCGTCGAGACGCGCTCGGGCGATATCCTTTGGGCGGAGCGGTTCGACTGCGGCAAACCCGAGCTCTTTGAGGCCTTGGACCAGATCGGGCTGAAGATCGTCAGAGCGCTCGCGAGCGAGATCGAGATTTCCGAACGCAACCGGGCGTTCTTAAAGCACCCGGGCTCGCTGGACGCTTGGGAGAGCTTCCACCGCGGGCTCTGGCACATGTACCGCTTTACCAGAGAGGACAACGACTGCGCGCATGCGCTGTTTCGCGATGCCGTGGAGATGGATCCGACTTATGCGCGTGCCCATGCCGGTCTCTCCTTCACCCATTTCCAGAACGCGTTTCTGCTGCGACCTCAGGACCGTCAGCAGGAGGCCGAGCGCGCACTGAAGACAGCGGGGTTGAGCGTTGCGGCGGATGAACGGGACCCCACGGCACACTGGGCCATGGGCCGCGCACTCTGGCTTGCCGGTTGCGACGGCGACGCCGTTTCCGCGCTGCGGACCTCGGTGGACCTCAGCCCGAGCTTCTCCATGGGCCACTACGCAATTGCATTCGTCAGCAGCCAGTCGGGCGACGCGGAAGCTGCGGTCACCGCCTCCGACTATGCTCGAGAACTGAGCCCGTTCGACCCGCTGCTCTTTGGCATGCTCGGAGCCCGAGCAATAGCGCTGTTCCGGCTAGGCGCGTTCGAGGAGGCGGCAGATGCGGCCGTAAGCGCCGCCTTGCGCCCGAATGCCCACGTTCATATTCAGGCGATAGCCGCATTGTGCCTTGCCGCCGCCGGCCGGCTTGATCTCGCGCGATCATATGCTGCCATTGTTCACCGGACTGCTCCGGGGTACAGGATTGGTGAGTTTTTCACCGCCTTCCATTTTCCGCTGGAGGTGATGGCACTGTTCCGAAAGCAGGCAGACTTGATTGGCTTCTGAGGGCCGAAAGCGCTCCGTCCGCTTCCAGGCCTATCCAGCAAGTAGCTGCCATTCTGCTCTCGGCCCAGCCCAGCCATCCCCGGCGCTCGTAGCAAAATCGATTCGGTGGCTTTTGCTACCTAATGCCGCTAAGCTAACGAGAGAAAGCATGAGCGCAGCGTGCTTCGGTCTCGCAGTCACGCAGGCATTAGGCTATTTGCAGATTGCAAAGTAGTTCGCGCGTTGAGGGAGATCAAGGTTTCCTGTGCGCAAGCAGTTCTCCCGCTGGCGTGCACCTTCCCACGCTGCGGTTTGAGTGTGGCCGCGGTTATGACAAGCGGGTCTTGTCCTGCCGACGCCTGAGTTCGTCGGTGCAGTCTGAAATGGCTAACGAGGAACCATCGCATGGAGACCCGACGCATCTGGCTTGGCGCGGTTGCCGCGGTTCTCGTTTTTTTCCCGTGTGTCTCGAGCCTTGCACAAGGGCGCTCCAGTTGCGTGTCTGTCGAACTGCTCAATCCAACGCGTGTGGCCGTCCGTTGCCCCAGTGGTCTCGTGATCGAGGCAGAGGCGGCGGCAAGGCTGCAAATTCGGGCGAGGGTCCCCGGCGGGCCACCGACCTCTGCCGAGGTCTCCGGTCAGGCCGTGCTGATTGACCTCAGCACACCGCGCCCCTTCGAAATCCGCACCCCGCACGCGATCGCGTCAGTGCGCGGGACCGTCTACGCTGTCGAGGTCACGACTGGCTCGACGGCCGTGTTTGTCGTGGAAGGAAGGGTTCGGGTTGCACGGCGAGGCGGACGCGGTGTCGCTATTCTCAGACCAGGCGAGGGTGTGGACGTGATGCCCGGCGTCGAGCTGACAGTGCGCCGCTGGCCCGAGCAACGCGTGCGGCGTCTTCTGTCCCGCTTCGGGCGCTGACGTCGATGCGCGTCGGCAGCCTGCGGCGCCGGCTCGGCAACGTGGCAATACTTATGGCCACACTGGCATGGGTCGCATGGCTCGGCGGCCAGCATCTCAGAGGCGAGCGCAGCCCAGCCGATGTTTTGGAGGAACCGTTGACGGACTGGCGCACTCTCTTGGCGGGGCCAGTCACTCCGCCCGGCACGGTAGCCATCGTCGCTATCGACGATGCGACCGTGGCGGCGGAAGGCGGTTACCCACTCGACTGGCGGCGCTTGGCCGGCCTGCTCGATGCGCTGAGAGCAGCCGGGGCACAGACGCTTGCCATTGACATACTCTTTGTGGATCCGCAGGCGGCGACCAGCGCTGCCGCACTGGCGCGGGCACTGTCGGCGGGGCCCACCGTGATCGCCGCGGCAGGTCGGTTCGCAAAGGAAGGCAAAGGTACCGCTGGTGCTCCTTTGGTGATCGACCAGCTTCGACCACTGCGGGCCTTCGAGAAGGTTGCTGATGTTGGTCTTGCCAATGTCGCGACGACCGTTGGTGGCACGCCTCGCCACCTGCCGCTGCTGTTTATGGGTGAAGCCGGTCCCGTTCCCGGATTCGCCCTTCAAGCTGCCGCGCTCCGGCAGTCCGCCGATCCGATCCTGGCGGAGAACCGAGTCCAAATCGGAGACGTCTCCATCCCGCTGGACTTGAACTGGCACCTGCCAATCCGCTTCTACGGCCCGGCTGGTTCGATCCGAACGATCAGCGCGAGTACCTTCCTATCTGGCGAGGACAACGCTCCCCGGCTCGATGGAATGATTGCCGTCGTGGGTGTCACCGCGACCGCCATCGGGGATACGTTTGGTACGCCCTTCGATCCCGCTACGCCAGGAGTCGAGGTGCAAGCGACAGGGATCGCGGAACTCCTCGGTGGCCCTCGTCTAGTCCGCAACGATGTCGTTCGGCAGACCGACGTTGCCATGGCGATGGCCTTGGCCACCGGCGGAACCGTGCTCGCGCTTTGCCTGCCGCTGACGCAGAGCCTCCCGATCATGGTGCTTGGTCTTACGATCGTCCTGGCCGGGACTGCGGTCGCGTTTTCGTCCGGGATCTGGATGAGCAGCGGGTTGCCGTTGGTCGCCACGGTTCCGCCCTTCGCTGCTGCCGCCTTCCGTCGGCAGATCGGGGACCGGCGGACGGCGCGGGCCGCTGCCGATGCCGAGACCGAGCTTCGACGATTTCAGCCGGCTGCCATCGCCGAGCGGATCGCCCATGATCCTTCCTTCCTCCAAGAGCCGGTCGAACAGCATGCAGCCGTCGTCTTCATCGACATCGCTGGCTTCAGCACACGCAGCGAAGCCATCGGCCCGGTGCGAACGCAAAATCTTCTGAAGGGCTTCCATACGCTTGTTGTGGACGTCGTCGAATCCCATGGCGGACTCGTGCTTAACTTCATGGGTGACGGTGCGATGATGGTGTTCGGTGCGCTGGACACGGCGCCGGATCCAGCGGGACGGGCGTTCCGGGCCGGGGCCGAACTTTCATCGAGGGCGATCGAGTGGCTGGAACACCTGGCGCGCGATGGCCATGGTTTAAGCGTGAGGGTTGGCATGCATTTCGGCCCGGTGATCCTCTCGCGCCTTGGGCATCGCGATCACCAGCAGATCAGCGTCAGTGGCAACACGGTCAACCTTGCCAGTCGCCTGATGGAGGTGGCAAAGCTCGAAGGAGCAGTATTAGCCGCGTCGGCATCCCTGCTCAACGCGGTGGAGCCTAGTCGCGTATTAGCGAACCCGCCGGACATGCTGCGCCCCGTCGACATTCGCGGGCTTCGGGAGAAGGTCATCGTAGGGCTATGGATTGAGGCCGCCCGTTGAAAGCAGCCCCCACGACGTCGCGTACAGCTCCTGTCTCAGTGGCTCGCGGCACCGTCTACGGCTGGAACGCGATGGTGAATTTTTTCAGCGTGACGACGAAGGCCTGTCAAACGGCGCTCTAAATGACCGCGGATTGGAGTAGGCCCCTCGGGCCGTGCAGGATCAGGCGACCTCATTGACTGTCTGGCGAGCGTGTTGATCCTCGAACTTGCATGAGGCTGAGATAGCCGAGGCCTGAATCGAGCCTTCGTTTGTTACAGACGTCGTCGATGAAGCGAGGAAGGTGCAGGGCGACGTCGGCGAACGTCTCGAAGGCCATCGGGTAGACCCGCTCGCGCGCATTTTCACGAGAGGCCTGGGCCCAGGATCTATGCTCGCGACCGTCTGGACGCCGCGCCAACTCCCAAACGATCTAAGCTCTATCGCGAACTCCCGCGACGGAATCGTGAGGTCGACCATCAGGAGGCCGAACTCCACCCTGATCGAAATGCTCTCGAAATCGCCGGCCTTGGCACCAAGCAGGATCCCGGTCCCGTGCTCCCCACGGCATCGCGGTACTGAACCGCCATCTTGTCCCGCTTATAACCCATGAGCCCACCCATGGCAGTCGATGTTCATTCGCTGGAAGACTATGGTTGCTCCAGCAGTTTCTGAATTTCCCAAGTCAAAAGGACGCCGCGTCCCATTCGTGTTGGTATGCAGCGGAATGAGCCGTCCTCTACTATTACAAACTCAGCTAACTTTTTAATAATAAGCACCTTGAAATCAACACGCTGCTGGTCGTCTAGTTCACCCAGCCTAATGCCTTCGGAATTAGCCAGTTGATAAGCATGCATAGCCTCAAACGTTCGAAGCTCGGAGTAATTACCCACCCCCGCATTCCGTAGAATGTCAGGCGCCTACCGTCTCGAGAATTGTGTTGAAGACGTTGCCCCCTTGGCGTAAGCGTCATCCCGGCTCCACCTTTCGCGCTGTGGCCTGACAGGCGAGTCTGACGATCTTGAAGAGGATCGTTCTGTGTCTGGATTTGACATTACGCTTAAGCCGATGCGCCGGGTCGAGGTGATCAACGGGGCTGGGGGACGGCGTCGCTGGTCGGCGGACGACAAGGCACGGATCCTGGAGGAGACCTTGGTGTCAGGCGCGGCGGTTTCGGAAGTGGCCCGTCGGCACGGGCTATTGCCGCAGCAGATTTTTGGGTGGCGGCGTGAGGCACGCCGTGTGTTCGATGCGGGCTCGGCGGCCTCGCCGGCTTTCGTGCCCGTCATCGTCGAACCGCCCTCGAGTGTCGTGCCGCACAATTCGCCGAAGCCGCCGCGCCGCAAGCGGGCTGCGGCTCGAAGCGGCGGCGGGATCGAACTGGAGCTCTGTGGCGTCGTTGTTCGCATTGGCCCCGACGCGAGCCCAACGACGATAGCGGCGGTGATCTCGGCGCTGAAGTGTGGTTCGTGATCGGGCCGACGGGCGCGGTCCGGGTGATGGTGGCAACCAAGCCCGTCGACTTCCGCAAGGGCGCGGAAGGACTGGCGGCGCTGGTGCGCGAGACGATGGGCGCCGATCCATTCTCGGGCACGGTCTACGTCTTCCGGGCCAAGCGGGCCGACCGGATCAAGCTGGTATTCTGGGACGGCACCGGCGTGGTGCTGGTCGCCAAGCGGCTGGAGGACGGCCAGTTCCGCTGGCCGAAGGCCCAGGACAGCGTCATGCACCTGACCGCGGCGCAGCTATCGGCGCTGCTCGAAGGCCTCGACTGGCGCCGAGTCCACGAGGTCCAGACCAGCCGCGTCCCGTCGTCATCAGGCTGACCTCTGGGGACACAAAAGCCTGTTGCCGCAGGCGTTGGGAGGTGATTCACTTCTGGCATGACACCCGCTGCCGACACGCTTCCCGACGATCCCGGCACGCTCAAGGCGATGCTGATCACCGAGCGTCTGCGGGCTGAACGTCTCGAGCAAATCATCAAGGAATTGCAGCGCCACCGCTTCGGACGCCGGGCCGAGACGCTGCCGGAAGATCAGCTTCTGCTGGGCCTCGAAGAGGTCGAGCAGGCCGCAGCCGATGACGAGGCGGCCGCAGAGGCCGCGGCTCCGGACGTTCGGACAGAGCGCGCCGCCAAGCGCCGGGCAAATCGAGGCTCGCTGCCTGCCCACCTGCCTCGGATCGAGATGGTCGTCGACATCGAGGACAAGGCCTGCCCGTGCTGCCGCCATGCCCTGCATGTCATCGGCGAGGACGTCGCCGAGCGGCTCGACATCGTGCCGGCCCAGTTCCGGGTGCTCGTCACCCGTCGGCCCCGCTATGGCTGCCGGGCCTGCGAGGGCGTTGTCGTCCAGGCGCCGGCGCCGGCACGGCTGATCGAGGGCGGCATGCCCACCGAGGCTACCGTCGCCCACGTCCTCGTCTCCAAATTTGCCGACCATCTGCCGCTCTATCGCCAGGCGCAGATTTACGCCCGCCAGGGCGTCCATCTCGACCGCTCGACGCTCGCCGACTGGGTCGGTCGAGCTGCCTTCCTGCTGCGTCCCATCCACGAGCGGCTGTTGGGCCACCTCAAGGCATCATCGAAATTATTTGCTGACGAGACCACGGCGCCGGTGCTCGATCCCGGTCGCGGCCGGACAAAGACCGGGCAGCTCTTCGCCTATGCCCGGGACGATCGGCCATGGCAGGGCGGCGACCCGCCCGCCGTTGCCTATGTCTATGCGCCCGACCGCAAGGCCGAGCGGCCCATCGCCCATCTCAAGGGGTTTGCCGGCATCCTCCAGGTCGACGGCTATGGCGGCTACAAGGTGCTGGCCGAGAAAGGGGATGTCCGGCTCGCCTTCTGTTGGGCGCATGTCCGCCGACGGTTCTACGAACTCGCCGCCGCCGGCCCCGCACCGATCGCGGCCGAGATGCTGGAGCGCATCGCTGCGCTCTACCGGATCGAGACCGAGATCCGGGGACGACCGGCCGAGGTCCGCCGTCACGCACGCCAGGAAAGAACGAGGCCCGTCCTCGACGCGATCGAGCTATTCCTGCGCGAGAAGCTCGCGCTCATCAGCCAGAAGACCAAGCTCGCCGAGGCGATCCGCTACACGCTCTCACGTTGGGAAGGCCTTTGCCTCTTTACAGGCGACGGCCGTGTGGAAATCGACAACAACACCGTCGAGCGCTCGATCCGCCCGCTGGCCCTGACCCGTAAGAACGCCCTGTTCGCAGGCTCCGACGGCGGGGCCGGCCACTGGGCCGTCATCGCTTCGCTGATCGAAACCTGCAAGCTCAACGGCGTCGATCCACAGGCCTACATGACCGCCGTCATCACGCTGATCGTAAAGGGCCATCCCAACAGCGGCATCGATGATCTCATGCCATGGCAGTTTAGGCCCACGGACGCGCTCGCCGACGTGGCTTGAGGACGACGCTTACCCCTTGGCGCAGCCGGGCGGTATCGACGACGGTTCGGATGTCAGCTTCGCCTTCGGCGGCCCACATGGATCGATAGCCGTTGGTGACCTTGCGCTGGATCACGGCCGGTCGCAGGGCGCGCTCGCAGCCGTTGTTGGTGGCCTCGACCATCCCGGTCCAGAGAGTGAAGGTCAGGAGCTGGTCGCGCGCTCGCCTGAACTTGTGCTGGACCACTCGAGCGAAAGGGCAGGAGGTCGGTGCGGCGAGGATCTCGGAAAGACTTCGCTCCAGTGCACGGCGCTTGGCGACGATGGTCGATGCGGCGAAGGTCGTGATGCCGCTGGCCAAAGCGAAAGCCTTGGACAGCCAGATCCGCAGCCGCGACGGCAGCAGATCCTCGCCCGCCTGTTCGGCGTAGGCGACGTCGCGGGCCAGATGAGCCAGACAGGTCTGATGGGCGTCGGCATGTCCCTGCTGGGCAGAGTAGCGATCGGAACACCAGACCTTTGGCCGGTGCCCGTCCATCAGGGTCCTGACCACGATGGCACCACGGGTCGGAGCGGCACGATGGACGACTGCGTCATCGCAGCGAAACACCCATTGGAAGGCGTTGCTGCCTTCGATGCGAACGCCGGTCTCGTCCGAGGCCACCACCTTGGAGCGGCGCAGGGCGGCAATGGCGAGATCGCGGTCGGCGACGAAGGTGCCCTGCGCCCGGCGCAGCATGTTCATCAGCCCGCCCTGGCTGATCTGCAAGCCGAAGAGATCGGCCAGAGCTTTCTGAAGCCGTTCATAGGACAGGGCCTGGAAGGTCTTAAGATAGGTCGCCACCGCATGCAGCCGCGGCCCGAACGGCGTCCCCCTTGCCGCATCGGGCAATCCCGCTGAGACAAGCGTGCCGCAGGAAGGACAACAAACCGAAAGCCGGCGATGACGCGTCACGAACGGCTTGATCTCCGGCAGATCGACCGTCTCGTACGTGCCGCCGATCTCCGCGGGAAGGCTATCGGCCAGGGCTGCCTGGCAGCAGGAGCATTGCTCGGGACGGTGATCGACGAGCCGATCGAAATCCTCACCCATCGCTCGGCTGTGGCCTTCGTGACCGGGCTTGGCGCCGCCAGGTCTTGCCTGCTCACGGCGCTCCTTGCGGTCACTAGACGGAGGCTTCGAGGATGTGCGTGACGTCTTCTCCGGACGCTGAATCTTCAGCACCAGATCGATCAACTCTTCCTTCGTCAGACGCTGCAAATCACCGCGATCCATCCGTCCATGGATTCAGGGAATTCGGCCCGTGACAAGGGGGTGGGTAATTACAGCTCGGAGGTCGTGAGACCGCGAAGCGACTTGCTGCGGGAGTCAGATCCAGTTCCGGCTACCATTTTTCAAAAATCCGGAATTTTGATTTCGGCGCAAGACCTCAAAGGTAGTAGTCAAACCAGCGGCAATTGGCGAAGTCGTCGAGAGTAGCCCGTCGTGATTTTGTATCCATCGCCCCGGGGCTATGTCGCGCGCCCATGTGGGGGGTTACCCCATGCGACCCGCGTCGGGGATAAAGCTCTACAGCGCATGGGTATTCGGGGCGGCAGTCAATGAAATCATGGCATCCTACGTTCGGCCGCCCGTGCAAGAACGGCTTTGCCAGCGAGAGTGGGGATGCAGCGCCACGTTCCGTCCGGGGCGAGGACGAATTCAGCTAACTTGCGAACCAGTAGAACTTTGAAATACGCGCGCTGTGGTCTTTCCAGCCCGCTTAACGTTGCACCACCGGAGCTGCTCATTTGGAACGAATGAAGAAGCGCAAGTGTTCTCAGCTCGGAGGTCGTGAGGCCTCGGAGCGTCCTATGGTGAGTGTCGATCTCTGCGTCCATGCCACGATATTGAGGGCGCCCTCAATTCTCTACAATGCACACATAAGTAGTACGACACAATTCAACGATCAGCGACTTTACAGATCGACAGTGCCCTGGTGTCATGCCGCTGCGGCATCCACAAGCAATGCCGCGCCCACGACGCCGTGTCGCCCCACGAGACACGGCGTCGTGGTTTAGTTCTCCACTCGTATCTGCGAACAGGCGCACCAGCAGCTCAACGAGGAGTTTGACCTAAGAGCCCGTTTGGAAATTCACGGATGAGCGTTTCGCCGGAGAAGATTGCTGCCCATTCCGACGAGGATCATGGCCTTTGAGACGTCGATGCGGGCTTCGTAGTCACGGATCAGTCGCCGCCATCGGATCATCCAGCCGATACTGCGCTCGACGACCCAGCGGCGCGGCAGGACTTCGAAACCCTTCTGGCCATCGGATCTGCGGATGATCTCGAGCGTGAAGTCGAGCCTAGGTGCCCGTCGAACCGAGGAGGCCGATGGAGTCATCGCTCGCTTTACACAGCCGATCCAGCAGCCTCGCGAGCATCTCGACATCGACGCGACCGTGCTCGTCGGCAGGCGTAATCGGGAAAGCGGACAGACCGTGGAAGGGCGAGGTAGAGGTCATGGTCGGCTCCTGGGGGACGTGGAGTGGACCCCATTTCGCCGGACAGGCGGCGGTTGGGTTTAGGCGCAGGACCTGTTAAATCCGAATGAGATGTGATTCAGGATCTCCGAGGGAGGAGCTTCTGATGGGTGATCTGTTCTTGCTGAGCGAGCGCCAGATGGCGCGGATATCGCCGCACTTTCCTTTGGCGCACGGGGTGCCGCGGGTGGATGACCAGCGGGTGGTGAGCGGGATCGTCTACGTCATCGGCAACGGCCTTCAGTGGAAGGATGCACCGAAGGCCTATGGTCCGCACAAGACGCTGTACAACCGCTTCATCCGCTGGAGCCGGCTTGGTGTGTTCACGGATTTTCGCCGCCCTTGCCGGTGAAGGCCCGAGACCTGAACGCATCATGATCGATGCGACACACCTGAAGGCCCACCGCACGGCGGCGAGCCTTCTAAAAAAGGGGATGTTCCCCGACGCATCGGACGCACCAAAGGCGGCTTGAACTCCAAGCTGCACGCCGTCTGCGACGGTGAGGGAAGACCGCTCGTCCTGTGTCTGTCGGAAGGCCAGATGAGCGACTACAACGGCGCCGCCATGATGCTGGACTGCCTGCCGAAGGCCAAGGTCATGCTGGCCGACAAGGGATACGATGCCGACTGGTTCCGCCAGGCGCTCGCCCTGCGCGGCATCGCCGCCTGCATTCCCGCCCGTGCCAAGCGCAAGGCCCCGGTGGCCCATGATGCGCTGCTCTATCGTCAGCGCCACAAGATCGAGATCATGTTCGGCAGGCTGAAGGACTGGCGCCGCATCCACACCAGCTACGACCGTTGCGCCCACACCTTCTTCTCCGCCATCTGCATCGCCGCAGCCGTCATCTTCTGGCTTTGATCAATGAGTCCTGAGCCTAGCACTACTTTGGCAGGTTGATTGTCGAAGGCGAAGCGAGCGGTTCATTGCAATGAGGGCAACGTGCCGGCGGCGGTCTTGCGAAGACGTTGAGGATCGCCTGTCGGACAGCGGGCATGCTCGGTTGCGGCGGCGGACCCGAGACTCTTTTTTTTCCGTCCCGCTGCGGTGAGGCGGCGGGACTGGAGGAAGGCGTAGGCGATCATCGTCATCAGCGCGTGTCGGTGCAGTCCGGTCCATGATCGCCCTTCGAAGTGGTCGAGGCCGAGCTCCTCTTTGAGCTGCTGATGTGCCTGCTCACAGATCCACCGCGCCTTGATAGCTCCCGCAAGCGTTTTGATCGTCGCGTCGGCTGGCAAGTTCGAGAGGTAGTATTTGCGTTCGCCGGTCGAGCGATGCTCACCGACCAGCCAAACTTCTTCGCCCGGCAGATGCTGGTTGCCCATGTCGCGGATCCGCTGGGTCGGACCGTCGGCCACGCGCACTCGCAAAGCTGCGAAACGCGCGGTAGTGTCCGCGCTCGTGGTGGAAATTCCGACATTGAAAGGTGTGGCTGAGGCGGTCACCGGATAGGGCGGCTAAGGTGGAGTTGCGAGACTTCAACCTGACCGGAGAACCCGATGACCGAGGACAGACTACCGCTTGCCGAGCTTTTTGCGAAAGCCGGGGACGGCGATTTCCTGAGAACGATAGCCGAGAGCGTGATGCAGCTCCTTATGGAGGTCGACGTTGAAGGCATGATCGGCGCCGGGCGCCACGAACGGACGCAGGAACGGGCGACTTATCGCAATGGCTACCGCGACCGCTCGCTCGACACGCGGCTCGGCTCGTTGCAGCTTCGGATACCCAAGCTTCGGCAGGGCAGCTACTTCCCGCCGTTCCTGGAGCCGAGAAAGCTCTCGGAGAAGGCCTTGGTTGCCGTCATTCAGGAAGCTTGGATCAGCGGCGTTTCCACCCGGCGGGTCGACGATCTGGTACAGGCCATGGGGCTGTCGGGGATCGGCAAGAGCACCGTATCGAAGCTGTGCAAAGACATCGACGAACGCGTCGGCGGCTTCCTCGACCGTCCTCTCACTGGCGACTGGCCCTACCTCTGGCTGGATGCGACCTACCTGAAGCAGCGCGAGGGTGGACGCATCGTTTCGGTCGCCGCCATAATCGCCGTGGCCGTGAACACGGACGGCAAGCGCGAGATCGTCGGCCTTCACATCGGCCCCTCGGAAGCGGAGACGTTTTGGTCGAGCTTCCTCAAGAGCCTCGTGCGCCGCGGCCTGTCCGGCGTGAAGCTCGTGATCTCGGATGCTCACGAAGGGCTGAAAGCCGCCATTCGCCGGGTGTTCAGCGCCTCCTGGCAGCGCTGCCGGGTGCATTGGATGCGCAACGCCCTGTCGTATGTCCCGAAGGCGCAGCAGAGCATGGCGGCGGCCGCGCTGCGCCAAGCCTTCGCCCAGCCCGATCGTGCTAGCGCCAGCCAGGCGCTGCGCCACGTCGCCGACCAGCTTCGGGGAAAGTGTCCAAAGCTCGGGGCCTTCATCGACAACAGCGAGACCGACGTGCTGGCGCACATGGATTTTCCCAGTCAGCACCGGACCCGGATCCATTCGACGAATTCCCTGGAGCGCCTGAACAAGGAGGTGAAGCGGCGTGCCGACGTCAGAGGTGGTCCCGGAAAACCGGACCAGCATTTAGGGTGGATCGCCTGATGAGAAGGACGATCCGAGCATGTCGAAGAGGGCGCGGTATTCCGCGGAATTCAAAGCCAAGGTCGCGCTGGATGCGATCCGAGGCGAGCTGACGCTGGCCGAATTGGCGAAGAAGCACGGGGTGCATCCGAATGTAGTCGGCCAGTGGAAGCGCCTGGCCATCGAGAACATGGCGACAGCGTTCGGGGGCGGCGTTGCCGAGACGGCCCAAGATCGCGATGCGGAATTCGAGAAGCTCCACGCCAAGATCGGGCAACTCGTTGTGGAACGGGATTTTTTGCAGAAGGCCTTCGGTCGATGAGCCGGGATCGAAGGCAGGCAGGCATCGAGAAGGACCATCCTCGTCTCAGCGTCCGGCGCCAATGCCGTCTTTTGTCGTTGACGCGCTCGACGCTGTACGCCACGCCCGCGGGCGAGAGCGCCGAGAACCTCGCTTTGATGCGACGGATCGACGAGCAGTTCCTGGAGACGCCATGGTATGGCTCTCGGCAGATGGCGCGCTGGCTGCGTCGGCAGGGTTATCTCGTCGGGCGTCATCGCGTTCGGCGGCTGATGCGCAAGATGGGCCTGTCGCCGATCTACCAGGCGCCGCGAACCAGCCAGCCGCACCCGCAGCACCGGATCTATCCCTATCTCCTGCGGGAACTGACGATCGAGCGGCCGAACCACGTCTGGTGCACAGACATCACCTACATCCCGATGCGGCGAGGCTTTCTGTATCTCGTGGCGATTATGGACTGGGCGACAAGGAAGGTGCTGGCCTGGCGGCTGTCGAATACGATGGACGTCGGCTTCTGCATCGAGGCGCTGGAGGAGGCCATGGCCCGCTTCGGCAGACCGGAGATCTTCAACTCCGACCAAGGCTCGCAGTTTACCAGCGCCGACTTCACCGACAAGCTGAAGGCGGCCGGGATCAGGATCTCGATGGATGGCAGAGGTCGCTGGATCGACAATCGGTTCATCGAGAGGCTCTGGCGGTCGTTGAAATACGAATGCGTCTACCTGAATGCGTTCGAGACGGGCTCCGAAGCCCGGCATGGGATCGGCTCGTGGATCAGCTACTATAATGCCGAGAGGCCGCATTCGAGCCTACATGACGCGACACCGAACGAAGCCTATGCGATGAGCTGGGCCGATGAGAAACTGGCGGCATAACCACAACCGCGTTCCACTCTAAATCCGCCGCTGGATGGTCTGAAAACCGGGACCACCTCTGTCGTCGGAATCTTCCCGAACGAGGGATCCATCATCCGGCTCATCGGCGCCGTCCTTCTCGAGGCCAACGACGAATGGCAGATCCAGAACCGCTACATGCAGACCGAACCCATGGCCGACCTCATGGCCATGGGCAACACTGCAAAACCCGAACAGATTTCCACCGAAGTCGCCTGAAACGGAGCCGCTTCAGCTACACTCAATTTCCACCACGTTGACGGACACGACCAAACGCGCCGCCAGCCGCCCTTTCGTGCCGCGCCGCCAACTGACCCTTTTCCATTGCTGCCCGGCCAGCAGCTTCTCGGCGGCGACGGATGCGCTGTCGGGGATGTGGTGCTGCCGAGGCCGGCCATGTCCCGAGATTGGGAAGATCATCGCGACGTCAGCTGGATACACCTTCTGACGGCCGGGTATGCCGACCGCCCAGGATAGGCCGCGCTCGCTCAGCGCCTGGCGGAACGGCGCGCTCATGCCGTAGCCGGCATCAGCCAACACGCAGCCGAAGCGCACACCGGCGGCCCTTACCCTGTCGATTTCCTCGATAGCGATCTCCGGCTTGGTCAGGACGACCTGCCTCTCGACGGGCACCTTCGCCCGCGTCATGCGCTCCGGATCGCCGGTCCAGCTCTCAGGCAGGAATAGGCGCAGGCCAACCATCACCGGCACTTCACGCGACGCCAGCGTCACCGACACCAACGTCTGACAGTTCGCATTCTTACCCAGTGACGAGGCATATTGGGGCGCGACGCCGACCGAATGATAGCCCTTCTTCGGCATCGCCGTGTCGTCAATGACGAGGAAGGCACAGGCACCACCCACCAGCCGGTCGGCCTCGTTCAGCAGCGCCGACTCGAGCGGTGCGCTGTCCCATATCCCTGCCGCAACGAAATGGTGAAGCTGGTCATAGCCGGCTTCACCCGCACGAGCAGCCATCGGCTGCACGCTCTTGCGGTCACCGGGGCCGATCAAGCCAGCGATGTATTGCGGACACATCCTGTGTCAAACGGCGTTCAAATCTGACCCCGGATCGGCGTCCAATTTTGACCCCCTTGGCGTAAGGGCTGCGGTCGACCTGAGCGATTAAACCCGGTTCTTGAAGCGCCAGCTCTCGTTGCCGGTCTCCACGATATCGCAGTGATGCGTCAGGCGGTCGAGGAGCGCGGTGGTCATCTTGGCGTCGCCAAAGACCGAGGGCCACTCGCCGAAGGCCAGGTTGGTGGTAACGATCACCGAGGTTTGCTCGTAGAGCCGGCTCACCAGATGGAAGAGAAGTTGCCCTCCCGACTGGGCGAAGGGCAGATAGCCGAGTTCGTCGAGCACGATGAAGTCCATGCGGGTGAGGTAATCGGCCATTCGGCCCTGGCGGCCGGACCGCCCCTCCGCCTCGAGCTTGTTCACGAGATCGACGACGTTGAAGAACCGGCCGCGGGCGCCACCCCGGATGCAGGCCCTTGCGATCGCGATCGCCAAATGGGTCTTGCCCGTTCCGGTTCCGCCGATCAGCACGGCGTTGCGCTGATGGGCGATGAAGTTGCCGGAGGCGAGATCGCGCACCAGCGTCTCGTTGATCGGCGTCTCGTCGAAGACGAAGTCGTCGATGTCCCGGGCGAGAGGCAGCTTGGCAATGGTGATCTGGTACTTGATCGAGCGTGCCTGCTTCTCGGAGATCTCCGCCGACAGGAGATCGCCAACGACCCGCTGCGGTTCGTGCTGGCGCTTCACGGCGGTGGCGATGATCTCGTCGAAGGCGGCCTTCATGCCGTAGAGCTTGAGCTCGCCCATGGTGGCGAGGATCTCGGACCTTTCCATCACACTGCCCTCCTGAGGTTGTCGTAACGGGCGCAGTCGGCCGCTGGCTCATGGCGAAGGCGCAGCGCATCCGGCGTCATAATGGTGATCGTGCGCGTCGGCTCCCGGGCCCGCGCCAGGATGTTGAGAATGACATCGGCGGAGTGAACGCCTTCGCCGAGCGCTTCGGCACAGGCGGCCTCGACGGCGGGCAGTCCGTCACTCAATACCGCAGCGAGGATGCTGACCATTTGGCGGCCGCCGTCGGGCGTGGTGCCAAGCTTGCGACGCACACGCTCGAGATGGGCTGGCAGGATCCAGTCCTTGAACGGGGCACCGTTGCGAAGCGCGCCGGGCTTCCTCGCCAGCACCGGGACATAATGCCAGGGATCGTAGACCGTCTGATCACGGCCGAAGCAGCGGGGATGCTCTCCGACAATGCGCCCGTCCTGGCGCAGCTCGATCCGATCGGCATAGGCCCGGACCTCGGCAGGGCGTCCGACGGCGCTGGCGGCAACGGAGTAGCGGTTGTTGTCGAAGCGCACGAGGCAGGTCTTCGACACCGAGGCCGGCACGGCATGGAAGCCATCGAAGCGGCCGCGATAGGGCACAAGGCTTGGACGCTCTTGCTCGAACATCTCCCAGACCGTCCGGTCGCGGAACTCGGGATGGCGGTGTGCCTTGGCGAAGGCGATGGTGCGATCGAGCAGCCAGGCGTTCAGCTCCTCGTAGCTCTTGACCCGCAGCCGTGGCGTGAAGAAGCGCTCGCGTACCAGACCGACCTGGTTCTCAACCTGTCCCTTCTCCCAGCCCGACGCCGGCGTGCAGGCTACCGGGTCGACGAGGTAGTGGCCGCACATCTGGAGGAAACGCCTGTTATAGGCGCGCTCACGGCCAACGAAGATCGTCTCCACCGCCGTCTTCATGTTGTCGTAGATGCCCCGCGTGCAGGCGCCCTTGAAGAAAGCGAACGCCCGGTCGTGGGAGTCGAACACCATCTCCTGGCTCTCTCGCGGATAGGCTCGGACGAACAGCATGCGGGAATGGCAGAGCCGCACGTGGGCGACCTTCACCGTCACCGTCGTGCCATTGATCAGCACGACCTCGTGGCTCCAGTCGAACTGGTAGGCTTCGCCCGGATCGAAGCTCAGCGGCACGAAGGCCGATGCCGACAGCGAGGACTGATCGCGTTGCCAGCCCCGAGCATAGCGGCGTACGGCATCATAGCCGCCCTCGTAGCCCAGCCTACGCAACTCCTCGAACACCCGGATCAGTGTCAGGCGTTCCCGGGCCGGTCGGGCATTGTTCGTTGCCAGCATCCGGTCAAGCTCAGGCTTCCAGGCACCGAGCTTGGGTCTTGGCTGAACGGAGCGCTCATAGTCGAAGGCCGTCTCGTTCGAGCGGAGAACCTTCCGGACCGTGTTGCGAGAGACATGGAGCTCGCGGACAATCTCCTTGATCGTCCGGCCACGCACGAAAAACTCGCGCCGGATGCGCGCAACTGTATCCACGCCCTTCATCCCCCGCCCGCCCGTCTTCCAGAGGAAAACGCGGACTCTTCAGATCCATCGGATGGGGGTCAATTTTGGACGCCTATGACCCCGCCTAGGGGGTCAAAATTGCACGCCGAATGACATCAAGGGCCGCAAGCGCTACATAATCACCGAGACTCTCGGCTTAATGGTCGGGCTCGTCGTGCACGGTGCCGACATCCAGGATCGGGACGGTGCCGTCCCTGTCCTCGCCTTGATCCGCCATCGCTATCCCTGGCTGCGCCATGTCTTTGCCGACGGCGGATATGCCGGCGAGAAACTGAAGAGGCAGTTGCGCAAGATTGGTCAGTGGACGATCCAGATCATCAAGCGCTCCGATCGCGCCAAGGGCTTCGAGATCCTGCCGCGCTGATGGGTGGTGGAGCGGACCTTCGCTTGGCTCGGCCGCTGCCACAGGCTGGCCAAGGACTTCGAGAAAACCATCGCCAGTGCAGAGGCCTGGATCCTCGTCGCCAACCTTCGCCTCCTCACCCGACGCATCGCAAGGTATTGCTATTCCTCATAGAGTTTTGAGTCGGTCTCTAAGCCCGATCGCGGCGCGTCATGCGAGCGCTCACTCGGCCGCGACGGAGAGTGTCCGTTCATCGCCACAGACGCCGTCTCCGAGATTGGCATAGGTGAAGCCGTGCTTAACTACCTCGTCGCGGCGATAGACGTTACGCAGGTCGACCATCACGGGCGTCGCCATCTGCCGGGCAATCTGTGCGAGATCAAGCGCCCTGAACACGTCCCATTCGGTAATGATTACTACGGCGTGCGCGCCCTCCACGCAGTTGTAGGGATCCCTGGCCAGCACGACCGTTTCGTTCAATACCGCGACCGCCTGCTCGTGACCTGCAGGGTCAAAGGCCCGAACCCGGGCGCCGAGATCGACAAGGGCTTGAATGATCGAGATTGAGGGTGCCTCGCGCATATCGTCGGTGTTCGGCTTGAAGGTCAGGCCGAGCACCGCGACGGTTTTGCCCCTTAAACTGCCGCCACAGGCGGACACGACCTTTCTCGCCATGGCACGCTTTCGCTGGTCGTTGACGGCGACGGTCGTCTCGATCAGGCGCAGCGGCGCGCCGTTGTCCTGGGCCGTCTTCATCAAGGCAACGGTGTCCTTAGGAAAACAGGATCCGCCGTAGCCTGGGCCGGCATTTAGGAACTTCGCACCGATCCGGTTGTCCAGCCCGATGCCGCGAGCGACTTCCTGGACATGGGCGCCGACCTGCTCGCAGAGATCGGCGATCTCGTTGATGAAGGTGATCTTCATCGCCAGGAAAGCATTGGCCGAATACTTGATCAGTTCCGACGTCCGACGGTCCGTGAACAGGATCGGCGACTGGTTGAGAAACAGCGGGCGGTAGACCTGCGCCATCACATCGCGCGCTCGTTGGTCGTCGAGGGTGCCGACGACGATGCGGTCGGGACGTTTGAAGTCCTCGATCGCCGCTCCCTCGCGTAGGAATTCGGGATTGGACACAACCGCGACGTGGGCCTGCGGATTGGCTTTGCGAATGACGCGCTCCACCTCGTCGCACGTTCCGACGGGAACGGTGGACTTCGTGGCGACGACGGTAAAGCCTCGGACTGCCCGTGCCACGTCGCGCGCTGCAGCGTAGACAAAGGTAAGGTCGGCGTGCCCGTCGCCGCGCCGAGATGGCGTTCCGACGGCAATGAAGACGACGTCGGCTTCGCCGACCGGCCCGGCCAAACCGGTGGTGAAGGAGAGGCGCTCGGATTGGCTGTTGGTCCGCACCAGGGATGCCAGTCCCGGTTCGAAGATCGGGATTTCGCCCGACTGCAGAAGCGCGATCTTCTTCGGATTGCTGTCGATGCAGGTCACGTGATGCCCGAAATCGGCAAGGCATGCTCCTGTGACGAGGCCGACATAGCCTGAACCGATGATGGCGATGCGCATGGTGCTTCCGCTTTTCCAATTGAGATGAGCACCACATACGTTGAGATGAAGTCGACACGTAGCTCGCTTTTTTCGGCAGCGCCGGAATCGAAAGTTCGACTTGTGCCATAGGTATTTTAATCATCCGGTTTTTGGTCTAAGCCTTTTTCGCGTCACCGGCTGTGCGACGTTGTCGATTAGGCAGATCGCATGACCGAATAGCCGGCCTTTCCAGGGCATGTGGCATCCTATGTTTTGTTGATCAGAGCGTTCTTTCGAGGGGCAAGCATGGGGCCCCAACTGCGTCGTTTCGTCGTTAAGGCCCTCGTGGGGGCATCTGGAGGCGGGTCATGGTAGAGAAGGACAACCGCTATTTGACTGAGCTGCAGGCTGAGGCTTGGGAGCTCAACCGGACGCACGGCCGGAGCGACACGCCAGGTGAAAAGGAGGTCCTGTTCGGACTGACCGGCATTTCGTCGCTGCTGATTATCCTGCTGTTCGGCTGGATCGTCTTCAAGCTGATATGGTTCAACTGGATGGGGATGCCCGGCTGGTGGTAAGCGGTCTGTGGGAAGGATTTAATTTTCGACAGAGTCATCTTGGGGTGGGCGATGAGGGGGCGGACCGTCGTTCTGGTCGTGGCGGCGGCAACGAGACGGCAAGGAACCGAGGCATTGTATGCCCATCCGCGCACGCGGATTGTCGCGCTCATCGTCTACAATTCCGCCAATTCCCGGTTGATCGCCGACGCTCACAACATCCCGCTTAAAGATGCCTTGGTCGTTCAGGCGGAACTCGAGCACGTACTCCAGCCACGGCGTGTGGTAGCCGAAATCTGGCGGGTCCTGCGTCCGGGCGGCATCGTCTACGTCGAGACGCCCTTTATGCACCATGTGCACGAGGGGCCGTTCGATTTTACCCGATTCACCGAAAGCGGTCACCGATATCTGTTTTCGCCGGTTCTCCCTGATGCGTTCGGGGACGAGCGGAGGGCCCGGGACGCAGCTCGCTTGGTCGATCGACTATTTGCCCGCGGCCTCTTCCGCTCGCGGCGCGTGGCTTCACCTATTCGATCATGTGATCCCACCGCAATACGTATCTGATGCAGCGAGTGGCACTTTCTTCCTAGGAAGAAAGGCGAACGAAGCAATCAGTCCACGTGATATTGTGGCCTTATATCCTGGAGCACAGACCTGATCGAACGATATTATAAATTTTGTTTCGAAATGACGTGATCCCGCTTATCGCCCATAGGGAGGAAACCGACATGGCGAATTTCTATAATCAATTCGGGATTCAAACCTGGGCGGGTGGTGTCGGTGCCGACCTTTTCTACTTGTTTAACAAGAGTACCAATCCGAACGACCTGCGCGTCGACGCTCAAATTGCGAATTTCGCGTGGACCACTTCGCTGCACAATGCCGACGGCACCAGCTACGTTCTCACCGCGGCGCTGATCAATACATCGACGGATCTCGTCATCGGCGACAAGAACGACGCTATCTACGGATCGAGTTCCGCCGATGTCGTCGTCTACAACAATGGCGGCTTCGGCGATGGACTCGGCGGCTTTCGCGACATCCAACTGATGTACCTGGGCGCTGGCGACGACATCGTGGACTTGACGGCGCATGGACCGGGCGGGGTGGCCTATGCGAAGGACATGAAAATCTATGCAGGCGACGGCAACGACACGTTGATCGGCGGAGCCGGCGGCGACGTGCTCTACGGCGAAGCTGGAAACGACCTGATCGTCGGCTTTGCCGGCGCGGACGTGATCTACGGCGGCGATGGCGACGATCGCCTGTATGGCGAGGATTTCGGCGCCGACGGCAGCTCGAGCTTCGATACCCTTTTCGGCCAGCGCGGCAACGACATTCTCTATGGCGGCGGGCGCGCCGACAAACTAGACGGCGGCGACGACGACGACCTGCTCTACGGCGGGGCCGACGACGACGCCTTGAAGGGCGGCTCCGGCAACGACATTTTGTGGGGCGACGACGCGGGCAACACCGGCAACGACAAGCTCTACGGCGACGCCGGAAACGACACCGTGTATGGCATGGCGGGTAACGACGAGATCGGCGGCGGCGGCGGCAACGATCTGATGATTGGTGGCGCCGGGCAGGATTACATCGACGGTGGCGCGGACATCGATACCGCGGCGTTCTCGGGCAATCGCGCGGACTATCTGCTGACGAGCAGCGCCAATGGCAGCGTCACTCTCCAGGATCTGCGCGTCGGTTCTCCCGACGGTATCGACACGGTCCTCAACGTGGAATTTTATACCTTCGCCGACGGGACGATCGACGCGACGGCGCTCAGTACGCCGCCGACGATCACCTCCAATGGCGGCGGCGCGACCGCCTCCATTGCGTTTAACGAGAACGGCCTCGGCCCCGTCACCACCGTGGTCGCCGTCGATCCCGATGTCGGTCAGACGATCCGCTATCGTATCGTCGGCGGGGTCGACGCAGCTCTCTTCGCGATCGATTCGGCGACAGGTGTCCTGACATTCGCCGCGAAGCCGGATTTCGAGGATCCGATCGATGCAGACGGCGACAACGTCTACCAGATGATCGTCGCCGCCGACGATGGTGCGGGGGGAGTCGGTCGTCAGACGCTCGCCGTCACGGTCAGCAACCTCGCTGATGGCGCGGCGCCCGTCATCTCGTCGAATGGCGGAGGGCGGTCGGCGAACATCACGCTGTCCGAGAACGTCCAGTCCGTTACAACGGTCGCGGCGAGCGATCCCGACGGTGGAGTATTGAGGTACTCGATCCTCGGGGGTGCGGACGCGGCACAGTTCTCGATCGACACGGCGACCGGCGCGTTGTCGTTCATCACCGCGCCTGACTACGAGAATCCCACGGACGCAGACCGGAACGGCATCTATCAGGTCACGGTCGGCGCAAGCGACGGCACGAACGGCGTGCGGCAGACCCTCTCCGTCACGATCGGCAACGTCAACGACAACGTTCCGGTCTTCACGTCCTTCGGCGGGGCAGCGAGCGTGTCGGCAACGACCGACGAGAACGCCGCGGCAGGGCCGACATTCGTCGCCGTGGATGCGGACGGGAGCCCGCTCGTCTACCGGATCGTCGGTGGCGCGGATGGTGCCCGCTTCGCCATTGACGCGACGACGGGCGCGTTGAACTTCCTCGTGGCGCCTGATTTCGAGGCGCCGACGGACGTCGGCGCCGACAACGTCTACGATGTCATCGTCGAAGCCCAGGACGGCGTGTTCGCCGTCCGGCAGACATTGGCCCTGCACGTCAACAACCTCAACGACAACGCACCCGTGATCGTCTCGAACGGCGGCGCTGCGACGGCGTCCTTGTCCCTGTCGGAAAACAACCGCGCGATCACGACGGTCGTTGCCACCGATGCCGACAACTCCGCGATCGAGTATCGCATCACCGGCGGCGCCGACGCGGCGTTGTTTGCGCTGAACTCCGCCACCGGAGCGCTGTCGCTGATCCCCAACCCAAATTTCGAAAATCCGATCGATCAGAACGGGGACAATGTCTATGAAGTGATCGTCAGTGCCTTGGACGGCGGATTTGCGGCGTCGCAGGCGATCGCCGTCCGCATTCTCAATGTCAACGAGATTGGGCGCACGCTCACCGGAAACGGCGCGGCGAATGTTTTCTCGCCGACCGCGGCCCTTGCGCTTCAGACCACCGCGCTCGAGGACACGATTTACGGCCTGGGCGGCAACGATTCCATCGACGGCGGCGGTGGCGCCGACAGAATGGAAGGCGGCATCGGCAACGACACCTACTACGTCGAGACCTGGTCGGACAACGGATTTGCTGCCGACGACGATCGCGCGATCGAAGCTGTCAGCGCCGGGGTCGATCAAGTCTTCGCGTCAGTCAGTTATCGTCTCGACGAGAATGTTGAGAACCTCACGCTTACCGGAGCCGCCCGCGAGGGATGGGGCAACACGCTCAGTAACATTCTAACCGGCAACGCGCTCGCCAACAGTCTCGATGGGGGCGATGGCAACGATCAGCTCTTCGGCGGGGACGGCGCGGACACACTGTTCGGGGGGGCGGGCACCGACCTTCTCTACGGCCAGGCCGGGACCGACCTCCTGTTCGGCGGCTTCGGAGGAGACGTACTCGACGGAGGTGCGGATGCCGACCGAATGACGGGCGGTGATGGCAACGATAGCTATTACGTCGAAACTTGGTCCAACGACGGCATTTCGACGAACGACGACGAGGTCGTCGAGGCCCCGAACGGGGGTATCGATCTTGTGTCGACGTCCGTCACCTATGTCTTGGCGAGTGAGGTCGAGCGGTTGCTTTTAACCGGCACCGCGGCCATCGACGGATCCGGGAACGAACTGGCCAATACCATCACTGGCAACGGGGGCGCCAACCGACTCTTCGGTCTGGACGGCAATGACACCATCGACGGAGCGGCAGGGAACGACATCATCGATGGCGGCAACGGCAACGATGTCCTCGGCGGCGGCGATGGCGACGACGAGATTTTCGGCGGCGCCGCTCCGGACACGCTGAATGGCGGCGCAGGAGCTGATCGTCTCTACGGCGGCGATTCTAACGACACGATCCTCGGCGCAGCGGGCGACGATCTCGTCGTCGGCGGGAAGGGCAAGGATATTCTGACGGGCGGACTCGATGCGGATACTTTCGTGTTTGCTTTCGGGGATACCTCCACCAATCCCGGTTTCTCAGACATTATCACCGATTTCTCGGGTGGCTTCGATATGATCGATATCGACACGTTCGCAGGCCCGCTGATGTCGTCGCAATACGCCGAGACGGCGTTGCAGACGACAGACCAAGGCTTGGCGCTGTCTACCGCATCGACTCTCGCCACCGGCGGCGTCAGCGCCGTTTTCGTGGCGGGGACGGGAACTGGGTGGCTATTTTGGGACGGGACAGGCGACGGGACGCTCGATCAGGCCATTGTTCTGTCAGGTCTGTCCAGCACGAGCAGCTTCTCCGAAGAGTATTTCGTCTAGGAGCCTCGGCCTGAACCCGGCCCATGATGTGGCGGACCGAAGTCCGCCCCGTCTCCAGGTCAAACTGCCGCGTCCTTTGGTCACCCACCTCTGCCTCGCCGGACGTCACTCCTCGATGGGTGAAGGTGGCGCAAACGTCGTCCTCGTGGCCGGCCAGAGTTCATGACGCGAGTCGCTGTGGCGCCGAGCGTATCCGGCCGCAAGCGGGTTATGCCTGGCAGGCCCAGCGCATGCGTTGGAGAAGGCGCGGTCGCTGGCCAGAGCCACGGGGAAAATTGCTGAGCTGAATGGGATATCGAAAATTGTCGATGGCGCGACGGATCATCGTATCAGCATATCGGGACGGGTTGAAACCATCTGCGACGCAAACAGTTTTCCGCCGTCTCGCTATGGCGCCCTGCTTCCGTCCGGATGTACAAGGGTCGCTCTCGCGCTTCGGCTCCTGGCATCAAAACTCACGTGGATCGATCCCGATCGTAGGGCCGATGCGATTGGCTCGCTTACCACCAGCCGGCATCCTCATCCAGCCGAAATATACCGTCCTGGAGATTTCCCATCCGACGAGAAGATGGGTCAGGGACAATCCCGCGCCGATCATAGCGAAGGCGACCTCCTTATTATACCGCCTATTTCCCTTGCCGTCGCTAAACTCGTATTCGAGAAACTCCGCCTCCTCCTCCGTCAATTCCGTGATCGTCCTCGGAGGCGCTCGCTTCTTCGACGAGCCGCTCTGCGTTCGTTTGGCAAGCAATCTCTGCGACCTCCCTTTGCGTTCCGCGTCCAGCCCTTCTCATGCATCGAACATCGACCATGGCTCGCCGCGTTGCAGGGTCCAGAAGGCGTAGAGCTGCTTGTACATTCGGGTAAGGCGTACGATCGGAGGGGCAGCGCAGGATTATCGTCCGGAAACGAGGGTTCACGGCAGGGCACGGTGAGTTTTCGATGCCGTGGCGAGCGCCGCGGCGTGTATTGGACCAACTACTCCATCCCGCCGTTGGAACGTCCATGCTTTCGTCGGACCTGCGTGCCGCGGCGCTCTCGGCAAAAAGACTTATCCGGTCGGTCCCTCGATGGCAGTGGGAATGCGGTCGTGCCCCAAACGATGGGACCTACTGCCCGATTGATCCTTTGGCATCTCATGTCCGACGGTGAGAGGATGGAGCCTCTTCACTTCTTGAGGATGAGCACGTCATGCAAATCGCGATGATGGGTTCGGGCTGCGTCGGCCCGGTGATGAAGACATGCCAGGCGAATTGCGGGCATGCTGTACCCTGCCGCGAGGAAAACGAAGATGTCGCTGCGATGCGCGCCGGCCGGATGCCTGTCCTCCCGGCCTCCCCGGGGGCGGCCGAGTGACGGCTCGCCTGGCCAGTGCGCCGTTGGCGGTGCGAAGACAGCGCTCGCGCCGCGTTAGAACGGAGCCTGCGGTCAGAATGGAAGCCAAGGACAGCCCGAAACCGATGAGATTCTTCGTCACCGGAACCGCCGGCTTCATCGGATTCCACTTGGCTCAGCGCTTGCTGGCGGACGGTCACACCGTCGTCGGCTTTGATGCCATGACGTCCTACTACGACGTGCGCCTGAAACAGGCGCGGCACGCCCTGCTTGAGCGGTCCAGCCGCTTCCATGCCCATATCGGATGGCTCGAGGACCTCGAGGAACTGCGCAATGCGGCCGAGGCCGCCGAGCCCGACGTGATCGTGCATCTGGCGGCGCAAGCGGGAGTGCGCTACTCGATCGACTCTCCCCGAACCTACGTCGACAGCAATCTCGTCGGCTCCTTCAACGTTCTCGAACTCGCGCGGACCATGAAGCCGCAGCACCTCCTGCTCGCGTCGACGAGTTCGGTCTACGGCGGCAACGTGTCGACGCCCTTCCGCGAGGTCGACGAGGCGGACCGTCCGCTCAGCTTCTACGCGGCCACCAAGAAGGCGATGGAGGCGATGTCGCACTCCTACGCGCATCTCTTCAACGTGCCGACGACATGCTTTCGTTTCTTCACCGTCTATGGCCCGTGGGGCAGGCCCGACATGGCGCTGTTCCGCTTCGTCGATGCGATCGAGAACGGTCGCCCGATCGACGTCTACGGGGAGGGGATGATGCTTCGCGACTTCACCTATGTCGGTGATCTCGTGGAGGCAGTCGTGCGTCTAGTCGACCGGGCGCCGACCGAGGTTCAGGCCGCGATGGGCGATGGCGTCGCCGATACGCTTTCGCCCGTTGCGCCCTGGCGCGTGATCAATATCGGCGGCGGCGTGCCGGTCGATCTCCTGTCCTTCATCGAGACGATCGAGCGCTGCCTCGGCAAGGCGGCCGTTCGCAATATGCTGCCGATGCAGCCCGGCGATGTCCCGGTCACGTGCTGCGATCCTCGTCTGCTCGAAGCGTTGACCGGTTATCGCCCGGCGACAAGCGTGGCGGAGGGGGTGGAGCACTTTGTACGCTGGTATACCGAGGAGCGCCTCATGCTGTCCTCGCCCGAGGAGGCGCAGTTGAGCCGGGCGTGAATGCGCGGCCGTCGGCCGTCGCTAGGTTGCCACCGTGTGATCTCGACCGTTTCGCCGTCGCCGCACAGAACGGTGAACCCCGTCGACGTGTAGGTCTGGACCTGCCCGGCGAAGCCGATGTGACGGCCTTTCGGCCTGTGGCTCCGGGCCGCCTCGACGACGATCCTGGTGTCTCCCGCGAATGTGAAGGCGCCGGGATAGGGATCGCCCACAGCTCGCACCAGGCGCAGAAT
Organism: Aureimonas sp. SA4125; assembly: GCF_019973775.1. NCBI lineage: Bacteria > Pseudomonadati > Pseudomonadota > Alphaproteobacteria > Hyphomicrobiales > Aurantimonadaceae > Aureimonas > Aureimonas sp. SA4125. The sequence continues at coordinate 525,797 of NZ_AP025032.1, forward strand.
CGCGTCTGCGGGCTCGCCCCAGTCGATCACCCCGTCTTCCATGGTTCGTTTGGCGCAGTAGCTCGCGCGCGCCTCGTCCTGCGGGGTGCCGCCCGCGTTGCCGGCGGCGATGCGGGCCACCACGCGCGGCGTCATCTCGGCGAGCGCCATCACGTGCCGGTCGTAAAGCGAGCGCGCCGTTTCATCTGGATCGATCGGGAAGAGCTGCTGCATCACGATGGGGCCGCTGTCGACGCCGTCGTCCAGCCAGAAGAAGGTCGAGCCGGTGGTCGCCTCCCCGCTGAGGATCGTCCAGGGAATCACCGCTCGGCCGCGGTAGCGCGGAAGCGGGGCGGGGTGGAAGCCGAGTGTGCCGAGCGGGGCGACGGACCGGAACGCGCGGCGGCAGATCTGGGACCAGCCGACGACCAGGGTGAGGTCGGGCGCAGCCTCGGCGAGCGCCGCGATCGTCGCCGGTGCATTGATGTCCGTGGTCAGGTGAACCGCCGTGCCGGCGGCGCGCGCCGGTAGGCCGAGATCGGCGAAATCGGAGTGGCGATGCGACACCTCCGGCGGAAGCGTCACGAGGAGCACGGGAGCCATGCCCGCGGCCACGAGGGCATTGAACGCGGTGAGCGACCCTTCGACGGCGCCGACGAAGGCGATTCGCGGACATCCGGCCGAATTCGGCTTCAGCAGTGTCGTCGGCACGTCCCCTCCGATCCTCGTCTTCAAGAGCCCTGTATGTTCGCCAGGGAGGGGTCTTCTCCAACCTATCCATTAGCAGTAGGCCCACCGCGGCCCTTCCTCCAATGACCATCTACCGTGCGCGCGTGGATCGGCGATCCTCGACGCGACGGCGCCGCGTGACCGCTCGAATCCACAAGGATCGCTCGAGCAGGTGGGGGCCGCAGATGCGGGCTCGGCCTTCGCCATCGCTCCTGTCGGAAGAGGCTTGATGAAGCGGATCTGCGTCCTCGTGACCTCGGCCGGCCGGCGAGTCGGCCTTCTCCAGTGCTTCCGGCAATCGGCGCATGACCTCGGCATCGATCTCAGGATCGTGGCGTGCGACGTCGAGCCCGAGGCAAGCGCGGCCTGCCGCATGGCCGACGAGGCCGTCAAGGTGCCGGCCTGCGACGACCCGCACTACATCGACGCGCTGCTCGCGATCGTTCGCCGGGAGGGCGTCTGTCTCGTCGTTCCGACCATCGATCCGGAACTCGGTCCGCTGTCCGAGTCGCTGGACCGCTTCGCCGCGCTGGGTGCGCGGGTTCATGTCAGCGCGTCGGATGTCGTCGCGGTCTGCCGCGACAAGCTGCAGACCGCGCGCGTCCTCGAGCGGGCCGGCGTGCCCGTGCCTTTGACGGTCGCCCTCGCCGAGGCGGACGACACCCTTCCATGGCCGATGATGATGAAGCCAGTCGGCGGCAGCGCCAGCCGAGGGATCCGCGTCGTCGCCGGTAGAAGCGAGGTGCCGGAAAGCACGAGCGAGCCGATGGTGCTCCAGCAACTTCTGGCCGGACCCGAATTCACGATCAACATCTTCGTCGATCGGACCGGTCGCCTGCGCGCCGTCGTCCCGCACCGGCGCCTGAGGGTGAGGGCCGGGGAAGTCGAGAAGGGACGGACGGAGCGTGATGCAGCGTTCGGCGTCCTCGCCGAGGGGCTGCTTCGCGCGTTTCCGTCGGCCCGCGGCGCCCTCTGCTTCCAAGCCATACTCGACGAGACCGTCGGCCTTCGGGTCTTCGAGATCAACGCCCGTTTCGGCGGCGGCTATCCGCTCGCCCACCATGCCGGAGCGGAATTCACGCGCTGGCTGATCGAGGAAGTCGCCGACCTTGCCGACTCCGCGAATGACGGCTGGCGGGAGGGCGTGACCATGTTGCGCTACGACGCCGCCGTTTTCCATGGCTGAAGGGGAGTGGCAGGGATGGCAAGGCCGCTGGTCGTCTTCGATCTCGACGACACGCTGTATCTCGAGCGCGACTTCGCCAGGAGCGGCTACAAGGCCGTCGAGCGCGTGCTGGGTGACCGCTGCCTGTCGGAGGGCTTCGCCGAACTCTGCCTCGACCTCTTCGACGCCGGCGAGCGCGGCCGCATCTTCGACAGGGCGCTGGAGCGGATCAGGCTCGATCCCGAACCTCTCCTCGTCGCGGAACTCGTGAAGGCCTATCGCGGCCATCGGCCGGACATCGCGCTCGCGCCCGACGCCGAACGCTATCTCGCCGCCCGGTCGGGCGGCATCAAGGGCGCGCTGATCACCGACGGTCCGGCGGCGACGCAGGAGGCGAAGATCAGCGCGCTCGGTCTCGGCAATCACTTCGGGTGCATCGTCTGCACGGGTCGTCTCGGCACGCGTTTCGGCAAGCCGCATCCGCGCGCCTTCGAGATCGTCGAACGCTGGGCAGGTCCGATCGGACTGCCGCTCGTCTACGTGGCGGACAATCCGCGGAAGGACTTCGTCACGCCGAACATCCGCGGCTGGGCGACGATTCAGATCGAAAGGCCGCAGCGCGTGCATCGTCACCGCGCGGCGGAGCCCAGCTACCAGGCGCACGCGTCTATCGAGAGTCTCGATGAACTCGACGCCTGTCTCGACGCGATGCGAGATGATTTCCGAGCGTCCCCAGGACGCCTGTGGCGGGAGACGACCGCGTGAAAGAGATCGACGCAGACCGGTGGACCGCGAGGCGAATGGGCCGACACAGGTCCAGGAAGCAGGGCGGCCGGCCGACGCGCGCGGTATTCGTGCTCGCGGGCCTCGATGCCGGCGGGACGGAAAAGATCGTCAATATGCTGGCCCATCACCGCGTTGCCCGTGGCGATACGGTCGACGTCGTCGCGCTGAACGCAGAGAGCGCCGGCTCCTTCTTCCCCTATCAGGAAGGAATCGCCATTCATGCCCTCGGCGACCGGACCGGTCCAAGGTTCCTGCGCAGTCTCGTTCGCTTCTGGCGCCTGCGGCGGCTCCTCCATCGGCTCCAGCCGGACGTCGCCCTTTCCTTTCTCACCAAGGTCAACGTCATAACGGCGATCGCCGCAACCGGCCTCGGCATTTCCCTCATCCTGTCGGAGCGCAACAACTTCCTGATCCAGAAGATGCATCCGCTCTGGCCCGCGCTCTTCGCACGGGTGGCGCAGGGGCGGCGTCTCGTCATGCAGACTGCACAGGCACGGTCCGCCTTGCCGGCAGCGCTCCAGTCCGATGCCGTGGTGATCCCGAACCCCATCTCGCCGCCGCCTCCGATATGGGAGCTGCCGGACTATCGGCCGGCCTTCGTCGCGGTCGGCCGCCTCGACCGGCAGAAGGGCTTCGATCTCCTCATCGACGCGTTCGCAAGCGCGCTGCCGCGACTGCCTTCGGCATCTCTCGCGATTTTTGGAGAAGGACCGGAACGCCGATCGCTCGAAGAGCAGATGCGGGCGCTGGGGCTCGGAGAACGCGCCGTCCTGCCGGGGGTGGCGAAGTCGCCGGACGACTGGATGGCGGCGGGCAGCGTCTTCGTTCTGAGTTCCCGGTTCGAGGGCTTCCCGAACGTGCTGTTGGAAGCTCTCGCGAGGGGTGCGCCGGTCGTCGCCTTCGACTGCCCCTGGGGCCCGTCCGAGATCCTTCGCGCGTCGGGTGGCTACCCTCTCGTGCCGCCCGGCGACACCGATGCGCTCGCCGAAGCGCTCGTCCGGGTCGACCGGGACCCGGAACTGCGTCGGCGCATGGCGGATGCGGGCCCCGCCATCGCGGCCGGATACACTCCTGCCGTTGTCTTCGCGAAATGGGACGCTCTGATCGACGACGCGATGCGGGAACGGACCGTTCGCGTGGCCGATCCTGCTGCCGAGAGGACAGGACCCGTATGCGGCGGGGCCTGACTGTCGTCGGTTCCCTGCGCCCGGAGGGATCACCCGGAAATCGTATGACGACCCGGCCCCGTCATGCCCCCGGTTTCAGATAGAGAAGCCCCGTCCCGTAACGGTCCCGAAGATCGAAGTCCGGAACCGGGCGGTAGCCGTGCGACAGGGCGTAGTCCAGGAACGGCTTCTCGAGCGTCTGCTCGAAGCCGAGCAGGAAGGCGGCCGGGGGTTCGGCGTCCAAGATCGCGGGAATGCCGGCGGGAGAAACCATCCGGTAGTATTTCGCCAGTGTCGGCGGTGTGATCGCGGCGGTGCGGTAGGCGAAGATGCCGGTGGCGAGCTCGGGATAGACCGGTAGGCCGCCTTCCAGCGGATAAAGCGGCGCGAGCGTCGCAACCCGGCCCTGCAATCCGGCGTCCCGCAGCCGCTGGGCGATGTCGTCTCCGGCAGCGTGCACCTTCGCCACCGCCCATCGATCCGGCCGCACCAGCGTGCCGACATGCTGGACGAGACGGGGCGCCTGCGCGAGGAACGCGACCGCGCTGGCCGCGAGCAGGACCGCCGCCGCCCGGTCCCGGCCCTCCGGCGAAAGCTCGGCGGCCAAGAGGGCGAGCGCCAGCGGCAGACAGACGAAGAGCGGCGCGAAATATTGCGGAAAGCTCGGGGTTGGCATCAGGCTGAGGACCGCGCTCACGCAGAAGGCGCAGGCGACGAGCATCAAGCCGGCGCCCGACCCGCTGCGGCGCCCGCGAGGGTCGTGCCACCGCACGATCGCGAGCAGCATCAGCGCGACGAGCGCGACGCCGTTCACGCCGCCGATCCAGATGTCGTGTGCGAACAGCAGCTTGTCGAGGGTCGACGTCACCGCGCCCTCGTCCGGCGCCCCCGCCGACAGCCAATATTGCGCATGCGGGCCGAGATGATAGCCGAGGACGTGGGCGATGAACCGGACGGGATCGGACGCAAGATAGTAGAGGACGGGAACGGCTCCCACGATGCCGCCGGCCGCGAGGGGCAGCGTGACGCGCTTCAGGCGCTCGGGCAGCGCGATCGCGCGCGGCAGCAGGAGCGAGGCGATCGCGACAGGCAGGATGAACGCGACGCCGCTGATCTTGAAGACGGTGGCGAGGGAGAGACAGACGCCGGCAAAGGCCGCCATCCCGCTTCGGGCCGGCGTCGAGGAGACGGCCAGAACGAACAGGCCGAGCCCGAGAAGGGAGAAGGGGAGAGGGAGGAGATTGTTGGTTGCCGTCATCCCGGTCTGCGAGAGAAGCAGTTCGTTGCAGAGCGACACGACGACGATGCTCCAACTGATCCAGAGCGAACGGGTCAGGGCGTAGCTGAGGACGGCGATCCCGGCGATCAGAAGCAGCCACCCCGCGAAGACGCCGAGGCGGGCATCGAACAGCAGGTGGTCGGAACCGAGCAAGCGGCGCACCGCGTGGAACAGCCAGGCGGAACCCGGCGTGTGATTGTAGAAGAAGTCGCCGTACAGCGTCTGGTCGTCCAGCAGGCGCGTCGGCGGCACATAGAGTTGCTCGTCGCGCCGCGGCTCGAAATTCATGAGACGAAGGAAGAGGCAGAGCACCAGCGCGCCGGAGAGGAGCGGCATCACGGCGGTCGTCGTCAGCGGGCGAAAACCCACGCGTCGCTCGGCTTCGATGAACATGTTCCCGCTCCCTGCCGGCGCAACGGACGCGGCGTTCGGCGCCCTGACTTTTCCTAATGGAAGCGCATGCGCGGCGCGCCTTGTCGCGGCTAGGCCTTTCAGCCTCTGCGCCGTGCGGCCGATCCGCCGAAGTGACAGCTTTTGCGCCCGTACCTCGTTCCGACCCTTCGTCCGGACGGTCGAACCTGTCGCCGGCCCACCCTTGCCTAAGCCTTTCGGTCACAGAGGCTGCGCCACGATCCCTCGAAGAGACAAACATCCGACGGCACGATTACCTGTAACACTGCCGTATCAATTCTCACGGCAGACGAGGCAGTCATGAAGGTGGTTCTTTTGGCCGGCGGTCTCGGATCCAGGCTCGCTGAAGAAACGAAACGCGTGCCGAAGCCGATGGTCGAGATCGGCGGCCGGCCGATCATCATGCATGTCATGGATATCTACAGCCATTGGGGCTTCCACGACTTCATCGTCGCGGGCGGATACAAATGCATGTCGATCAAGGCCTTCTTCCACAACTTCCATCTATCGACGGCGGACTTCACCGTTTCTCTCGGAAGCGGCGCGATGACGCTGCTCCAGACGCGCCCGCTCGACTGGAACGTGTCCGTGGTCGACACCGGACTTGCCACCATGACCGGCGGCCGGCTCCTCCTCCTCCGGGACTGGATCGGCCGCGACACGTTCATGGTCACGTATTCGGACGGTGTCGGCAACATCGATCTCAATGCCCTTCTGGCCTTCCATCGCTCCCACGGTCGCCTTGCGACGGTCACCGCCGTGCGCCCGCCCGCCCGCTTCGGCGCCTTGGACATCGAGAACGGTCGGGTCGTCGACTTCAGCGAGAAGGTGCGCCAGCGCGAAGCCTGGATCAACGGCGGCTTCTTCGTGTTCGAGCCGGGGGTCCTCGACTACATCCCGGCGCTGTCGGAACCGCTCGAGCTGTCGCCCCTTGCGCGCCTCGCCAGCGACGGCGAGCTCTACGCGTTCCAGCACGATGGCTTCTGGCACCCGATGGACACGATCCGCGACCGTGACCATCTCGACGGTCTTTGTTGCGACGGCACGCCGCCTTGGCTGAATTTCATGCCGGACTACCCGGTCTCGCTGTCGCAGTCTGCAGCCGGGCTGCCTGCGCGCGAGCACGTCCATGGGTGAGGCCGCTCTTCGCAAGGCTCTCTCCGGGCGCCGCGTGCTCGTCACCGGCCATACCGGCTTCAAGGGCGGATGGCTCGCCCTCTGGCTGCGTCGGCTGGGTGCCGACGTCACGGGGGTCTCGCTGGCGCCCGAGACGCGGTCCTTCTGCAACGCGGTTCGCCTCGAAGAACTGGTCGACGGACGCAGAGGCGACATCCGGTCCGCCGAGAGCTTCGAGGCCGCGATCGACGGACGCAATTTCGACCTCGTGTTCCACATGGCCGCGCAGGCCATCGTGCGCGACTGCTATCGCGATCCCGTCGGCACCTACATGACCAACGTCCTCGGCACTGCCGTGGTCCTGCAGACGGCGCGCCGGATGTCCGGCCTCAAGGCCGTGGTCGTCGTCACCAGCGACAAGTGCTACGAGAATCTCGAGTGGACCTGGGGCTACCGCGAGGGCGACGCGCTCGGCGGACACGATCCCTACAGTTCCTCCAAGGCCTGCGCCGAACTCGTCGCGGCCGCCTATCGCGCCTCCTTCTTCAACGATCCGCAGGGACCGCAACTGGCGACCGTGAGGGCCGGCAACGTGATCGGCGGCGGCGACTGGAGCACCGACCGGCTCCTGCCCGATCTCATTCGAGCCATGGAAGAGGGGCGGCCGGCGCGCCTGCGCAATCCGCGGAGCGTCCGCCCCTGGCAGCATGTGCTGGAACCCCTGCGCGGCTATCTCATGCTGGCGGCCGGTCTCGTCGAGGAGGGCCCGCGCTTCACCGGGGCCTGGAATTTCGGCTGCGACCGCGACGCAGCGGTCGATGTCGTGACGCTCGCTCGCCTTGCCGCCCGCGAGATGAAGGGCAAAGGGCCGGGCTTCGTCATCGAGAACGACGGCGGCCCGCCGGAATCGACGCTCCTGCGGCTCGACAGCACGAAGGCCTACGTCGAGCTCGGATGGAAATCCGTGCTGTCGGTCAAGGAAGCGGTGACGGACACGGTGGCCTGGCATCGGACCTTCGCCCGCGAACCCGCTTCCATCGCGGAATTCAGCCTTCGGCAGATCGCCGCCTACGTCCAGCGGTGGGAGAAAGTATCCGCCCTGGATTTCGCCTCGCCGCGAACAGGGACCTCCCCGAGATCCGGGACGGTGCCGAGAACTCGAGCTCCTTCAAAAACAAGGGTTGCAGCATGCGTGTAAACTATGGGCAGGCGGTGTTCGGCGAAGACGAGATCGCTGCCGTGATCGAAGCGTTGCGCAGCTCGACGCAGATGGGGCCGCGGGTGCGCGCCATGCAGGAACGGGTCGCCGCGCTCTTCGCCAAGCGCCACGGCATCATGGTCAATTCCGGGTCCTCCGCGAACTACCTCGCGATCGAGCTTCTGAACCTGCCGGAGGGTTCGGAAGTCGTCACCCCCGCCTTGACCTTCGCCACCACCGTGGCGCCGATCGTGCGCGCCGGCCTCGTGCCCGTCTTCGTCGATGCGGTCGAGGGAACCTACAACATCGACGTCGACGCCATCGAGGCCAGCCTGTCGGCGAAGACCCGGGCCCTCATGATCCCCTCGCTCATCGGCAACCTGCCGGACTGGGACAAGATCCGCGCCATCGCCGACCGCCACGGGCTGATCGTCATCGAGGACAGCGCCGACACGCTCGGCGCGACGCTGCGCGGCGTCAGCACGGGCTCGCGCTCCGACATCAGCACGACGAGCTTCTACGGCTCGCACGTCGTGACGGCGGGCGGCAACGGCGGCATGCTCTGCCTCAACGACGAGGCGCTGGCGCGGCGTGCCTTGCTCCTGCGCTCCTGGGGACGGACGTCGTCTCTGTTCGCGAATTCCGAGACTATCGAGAACCGATTCAACGTCGAGCTCGACGGTTTCGAATACGACGCCAAGTTCGTCTTCGAAGAACTCGGCTTCAACATCGAGCCATCGGAAATCGGCGCCGCCTTCGGTCTCGTTCAGCTCGACAAGCTCCAGCGGAATATCGAAGCGCGCGAAGCCAACTTCGCCGCGCAGCTCGCCTTCTTCCGCGCCTACGAGGACTGGTTCGTGCTGCCGAAGCAACTTCCCGCGGCGCGTACGGGCTGGCTTGCGTTTCCCCTCACGCTACGCGCTTCGGCGCCCTTCACCCGGCGCGAGATGCAGGTCTTTCTGGAAGAACGCGACATCCAGACCCGGCCCGTCTTCACCGGAAACATCCTGCGCCAGCCGGCCATGGCCAAGGTGCGCTGCCGCACCGATCCCGCCGGCTATCGCGTCGCCGACGACGTCATGCGCGGCGGCATCCTGCTCGCCTGCCACCACGGACTTTCCGACGTGCACCTCACCTATCTCCGCGAGTGCTTTGCGGAATTTGCGGAAGGGGTCGGTTTTGCCCGCCACCGCACCGCAGCAGCCTCGGCTCGCCCTTTCATCCCTCACGCCCGCCTTGGAGCCTGACATGGCCCTTCTCACGCGTTGCCGCGCCTGCCTCGCACCCGATCCTCACCTGTTCCTGCCGATGGGCGACCACCCGCCCGCCAACAGCTTCGTGCTGCCCGAGGACGTCGGCAAGAGCCAGCCGGTCTATCCACTGGAGACGCAGGTCTGCCTCGAATGCGGGTTGATCGAGGTGGACGACCAGGTGCCGGAGGGATTCTTTGAGCACTATGTCTACGTTCCCTCCGGCGCGACGCAGATGCACGAGCATTTCGCCGGGCTGGCCGAAGTCCTCCGAAAAGCCGCGGGCGAGGGGCTCGTCGTCGATATCGGCTGCAACGACGGACTTCTCCTCTCAGCTTGCAACGGGCTCGGTTGCCGCACCATCGGCGTCGATCCCGCTGCGAACCTTGCCGAAATCGCGCGGGAACGGGGCGTCGCGGTCGACGTCGGCTACTTCACCGCGCGCTCGTCCGAAGCTCTGGTCGAACGCCACGGGGCGGCGTCTGCCATCGTCACCACCAACACCTTCAATCACATCGGCGACCTTCACGACTTCATGGCGGGCGTCGCGCGATGGCTGGCGCCGGACGGGGTCTTCGTGATCGAGGTTCCCTGGGCGAAGGATCTCCTCGAGCGCAACGAGTTCGACACGATCTACCACGAGCATGTCTCGGAGTTCAGCCTGCTCTCGCTCGCCCGGCTGGCGGCGTTCTTCAAGCTCGCCCTCGTCGACGTCCATCGCCTGAGCGTCCACGGCGGCTCCATGCGCGTCTTCATGAAGCACGCCGACGCCGGGACGCGATCGAGCGCCGCCGTCGCAGAGATGCTGGCGGAGGAGCGCGACGCCGGAATGCTCCGGCCCGAGACCTACGACGACTTCGCCGCGCGCATCGAGACGGTGCGGCTGGAGTTGAAGGCGATGCTGAAGAGCCTCAAGGCACAGGGCTTGCGGATCGCGGGCTACGGCGCGCCTGCCAAGGGCAACACGCTCCTCAACTACTTCGACATCGGACCCGAGACGCTCGACTACCTCGTCGATCGCAACCCGTTGAAGCACGGCCTCTATTCGCCCGGCATGAAAATTCCGGTCCGTTCCACCGAGGCGTTGAAGGAGGACAGGCCAGACGTGCTGCTCGTGCTCGCCTGGAACTTCTTCGACGAGATCCGGCTGCAGCAGAAGGATTTCTCGGCGGCGGGAGGGCGTTTCCTCGTTCCGCTCGCGACGCCGGTGCTCATGAACTGAACGGCCGTGTGAGGTCTGCGGCGGATCGCAGCCGCAGCGCGGCGGGGCGTCGAAGGGGGAAGCTGGCAATGGGACCGAAGTCGCGGATCATGATCACGGGTGCGGCAGGATTCATCGGTGCGCATCTTGCCCGAACCTGCGTCGCCCGCGGCCATGCGGTGCATGGCATCGTGCGTCCCTCGTCCGACACGAGCGGGCTCGACGACGCCGTCACGCTGCATCGGTTCGACATCCGCGACGAGACCGCCTTCCGGGCCTGCCTGGAGGACGTTCGTCCGGACGTCGTGTTCCACCTCGCCGGTTCGCCGCGGCGTCCATATCGGGCCGATCTCGAGGACATGCGCGCGTTCCTTCGTGAGGATCTCGATGGCCTCGTCACCCTCTTGAAACTCTGCGTGGAAGCGCGTCGACCACCGCGTGCGATCGTGCGCGCCGGCTCGTTGGCGGAATACGGCGCGGCGCCGGTTCCCTATCGCGAGACCGTGCGCGAGGTGCCGCTGACGGCCTACGGCGCGCATCTCGTCGCCGCCACTCACCTCGTCGCGACGCTCCAGCCGCGACTCTCCTTTCCCGTGTCCACGGCGCGCCTCGCTCTGGTCTTCGGTCCCGGCCAGTCGGAGGACTATCTGGTTCCGCTTCTCGTTTCTCGGTGTCTCGCCGGCGAGGAGTTGTTCGTGCATCGGCCCGACGACCGGCGCGATCTCATCTACGTGGACGAGGCGGTCGCCGGTCTCCTGCGCATCGGCGAAGTGCCGGCCTCGGCGGGACGGATCGTCAATCTGTGCAGCGGATCGGCCCCGTCCATGCGCGACGTCGCAAGGATGGTGGCGGCAACGACCGGAGCCGATCCGCGCCTCGTCGTCTTCAACGAGAACAAGACGCGGACGAGATCCAGCGATCTCAGGGGCTCTCCGGTGCTCGCCTACGAGCTTCTCGGCTGGCGGACACGCATTTCGGCGGCCGAGGGGCTGCGGCGGATGGTCTCCTTCCAGCGGGACCATGCAAGCGCCGACTTCGCCACCGCCGTCATGACGCCGCCCGGCCGCGGCGTGCAGCACGCAGGAGTCTAGGCCATGCTCGGCGCCAAACCGTTCAAGGTGTCCGTGCTTGTCCCGGTCTTCAACGAAGAGGGCAACGTCAACCGCGCCTATCAGGCGATCACCGAGGTGTTCGACCGCCTGCCGGGATACGAGCTTCAGATCCTCTTCACCGACAATCATTCCACCGACCTCACCTTCGAGCTCCTCAAGGAGATCGCGCGAGACGACGAGCGGGTTTGCGTCATCCGCTTCAGCCGCAACGTCGGCTACGAGCGCTCTCTCCTTGCTGCTTACAAGGCGGCTAGTGGCGACTGCTCGGTGCAGATCGATTGCGATCTGCAGGACCCTCCAAGCCACATCCCGGAGATGCTTCGCCTCTGGCGAAACGGCTATCACGTGGTCTACGGCGTCCGCCGCTCGCTTCAGGACCCCTGGCATGTCGCCTTGATGCGGCGCCTCTTCTATCGGCTCCTCGACGCCCTCAGCCAAGACGACCTGCCGCCCAACGCGGGCGAGTTCAGGCTCGTGGACCGTCGCATTCTCGACGAGCTGCGACATGTCGAGGATACGACGCCCTATCTGCGCGGCCTCATCAGCACGATGGGCTTCCGTCAGATCGGCTTCGAGTACGACCGGCAGCAGCGAGTGGCAGGGGAGAGCAAGTTTCGGTATGGCGCGATGGTGGGACTTGGGGTCGATGCGCTGCTGAACCATTCGCTGGTGCCGCTGCGTTTGGCCTCCTGGATCAGCCTCGTAGCGGGAAGCGTCACCTCGTGCTTCATCCTGTTCTATCTCGCCGGCTTCCTGCTGTTCGGCCAGGCCTGGCCTCGGGGCTTTGCCACGACCACCATGCTCCTCCTCCTGTCGATGACGCTGAACGCCCTGTTCCTCGGTGTCCTCGGCGAATATATCGGGCGGCTGTTCATGCAATCGAAGCGCCGGCCGATCGTCCTCTTCGAGGAGGTGCTGAACGAAGGACATCTCGGCGACAAGCCGGCAGACCGTCAAAAGCGGGTGGCCGCCTGATGGGACGTCGTGACAGCGAGGCGGCGTGAGCGCGGCTGCCGCCATGAACACGATGCTTCGCTTCGCAGGCGTCGGGCTCGTCACCACCCTTCTCGACCTTGCCCTGTTCGGCGGTCTCGTGGCAGCCGGAACGATGCCCGGTCTTGCAAATCTGATATCCTATTCCTGCGGCATCGCTCTCAGCTACTCGCTAAATTCGCGCTGGACGTTCGAGTCTCCCAGCTCGCGACGGAAGGCTGCGAAATTTGTCGTGTCCACCCTTGCAGGGCTCGCGATCAGCATGGCGCTTCTTGCCGCCTTTTCCACGGTCTTGGCCCCGGTGGCCGCAAAGATCGCGACCGTGCCGTTGGTCTTCCTCTGGAACTTCGGAGCGGCGCGGCTTTGGGTCTTCCCTCGCGGATCCGACACGCTTCCCCCGCCGGGATAAGCGCCGTATTTCGCGAGACAGACCCCTCTGCTTTCCAACGACTTCCGGCGCAGCGGACACACCGAACGGTGGTCCCTTGCGCTTCCGGGCACGCGGCGCTGCCGTTCCGCCCGAACGCCCCCCCCAGGCCGCCAGGGTTGGCCGCAACGGCCTTTCGTCCACGCCCATGTTGGTAGGCCGGAACGGCGCCATACCCCGAATGTACAGCTTGCCTGCGCCGACACACCATCGAAGGCTCCTGAAGGTTCCGTGAGCACTTGGAACCCAAGGGGAGGTCGATCTGAAATCGGAGTCGTTCGAAGCGGCCGCGCACGTCGTCGCGGCTCGCGTGTCCCGGCGCATCTGCATCGTGCTGACAGGCCTTCAGGCCGGCGGTACGGAGCGTGTCGTCAATGTTCTGGCCAACGAGTGGGTCCCGCGCGGCTGGGCGGTGACGGTGGTGACGTTCGAGCCGGCTTCGGCCGCGCCCTACTACCGTTTCCATCCGAGCGTCGAGATCCGCAACCTCGCCCTGCCGCCGAGTCGGCAATCGGCGCTTTGGGCGGTTCTGGCGACGGCTCGGCGCGTCCGCCACCTGCGTCGAGCGTTTCAGGACATCCGGCCCGACATCGTCTTCAGCTTCCTGACCCGAACCAACGTGACGTCGCTCATCGCCGCGAGCGGCCTCGGCATGAAGGTCGTCGTCTCCGAGCGCAACAATTCCGCCCTCCAGGACGTCGGCTATATCTGGAACTGGATGCGCGCCAGGCTTTATCCCCGCGCCTTCGGCCTCGTCACCATGACACGGGAATCGCTCGCTCTTTTCCCCGCCGGGACGTTCCGACGCAGTTGGGTTATCGCCAATGCGGTCGAGCTGCCGACGGACGGCGAGAGGCGGCGTGGCGCCAACATCCTGACGGCGGTCGGACGGCTCGTACCGCAAAAGGGCTTCGACATGCTGCTCCGGGCTTTCGCCGAGATCAGCGCCGATTTTCCGGAATGGCGACTGGTGATCTGGGGGGAGGGCGAGGAGCGCGCCGCGCTTGAGGCCGAGCGGAGCCGCCTCGGGCTCGACTGCCGGGTGGAATTTCCGGGCGTCACGCCGAGGCCCGGGGCCTGGGTCGAGACGGCCGACGTCTTCGTCCTGTCCTCGCGCTTCGAGGGCTGGGGCATCGTCCTCCTCGAGGCCATGGCGGCCGATCTCCCAGTCGTCTCCTTCGACTGCGACTTCGGCCCGCGCGAGATGATCGAGGACCAGAAAAACGGCCTCCTCGTCGCGCCGAACGACGTCAGCGCCCTGGCCAAAGCGCTGGCACGCGTGCTGGGCGACGAGCACTTGCGTGCCCGGCTCGGGCAAGCCGCCGGCACGACCGCCCGCCAGTTCACCCCGCGCCGCATGGTAGACCAGTGGGACGCCGTCGCCTACGAGGCGCTCGATCACAGTCCACATTCGCGGTGACTATACCGGTGCCTGCCGCACCGCTGCCCGCCGGAACGTGTCGCCTCCGCCCGAGCTTGTCGCAGCTCGGAATCGGCACGAGGCCGCACCACTGCAGGCGAGCGAACGCCGCAGACGGCGCAACCATTCCGACCATCGTTCTCAGAAACTCCGGCGTCGTGAGGCGTAAACGGTTCCCCGAATGTCGGTCCTCTACCGCCAACGGGGTAGGGTCACTCCCCCTCCAGGGTGCGAATGGCCCCACCGGATGCAATTTTGGCGCAGCGAGCGCCGAACGGGCGTCTGGCGGCTCCCTCGCCGTCACGGGACAGTGATCTTCCAATCTGCTGGTTCCGTGAGAAGCGACCACCTTGCCCGATAAAAACCTTGCCATGACGCTGCTGCGCCGTGCGTTCCGCCCCTTGCGCCACATCGGGGGTCATCGGGCGCGCCTTGGCAGCGTCGCCCATCTGCTCACCGGCAATCTCCTCGGCTCGCTTCTCGGGCTCGCCGGCTTCGCGCTCACGGCCCGTTCCCTCGGCCCCGACCAATTCGGCCGTCTCGTCCTCGTCTACACCTTCGTCGCCGCCGTGGAACGGATCGTCAGCTTCCAGTCCTGGCAGCCCATTATCCGCTACGGGGCGGAGCTGCAGGGCCCGGAGCATCGCGACGACCTGCGCATGCTCCTGAAGTTCGGACTGCTGCTCGATCTCGGCGCCGCGGTCTGCGCCTTCGCGGTGGCGGTCGTATGCGGTCTTCTCGCCTCCAGCCTCTTCGGATGGTCCGCCGATACGACGTCGCTGCTGGTGCTCTATTCCGGCGTTCTCCTGTTCCAGCTCTCCGGCACCCCGACCGCGGTGCAGCGCATGGCCGGGAAATTCCGGCTGCTCGCCTATGGGCAGCTCGTCAATCTCGCCCTGCGCGTGACGCTCTGCCTCGTCGGCTTCTTCTATTCGGCCGGCCTCGGCTACTTCGCTGCGGTTTGGGCGGGCACGCAGATCCTGGGAGCCTTGACGACGCAGGTCCTGGCGTTCCGCACCCTCCGGGGAATGGGCATCGAGGGGCTCCTGTCCGCCCCTGTCCGTGGCGTGACGACGCGGTTTCCCGGGATCTGGGGCTTCGCGTGGTCTGCCAATCTCTCCCTCACGCTCTGGTCGAGTTCCCAGCACTTCGACACGCTCTTGGTGGGTGCGCTCACCGACCCCGCTTCGGCCGGTCTCTACCACCTCGCCAAGCGCATCGGTTCGCTCGGCCACAAAGCGGGATCGCAGGTCCAGGCGGTGCTCTATCCGGACGTCACGCGGCTCTGGGCAAAGGGGGACGTCGGCGAATTCCGGCGGGTCGTCGTCCAGGTCGAGGCCTTCCTCATGGTGTTCGGGCTCTTCGCCCTCGGCGCCGTCGCGATGCTCGTCCAGCCCCTGCTGCTCTGGACGGCGGGACCCGACTTCCTGGCCGCCGGCCCGCTGATCCTCGTGCAGATGGTGGCGGTGGTCTTCGTGCTTTCGGGTTCGGCGGCGCGCGTCGCGCTCCTGGCGATGGGTCGCCAGCGCGAGGTGCTGGTTTCGGTCGTGGTCGCCACCGCGACCTTCCATGCCTTCCTCGTCCTGTCCGTTCCGGTCCTCGGACCGATCGGGGGCAACATCGCCCATGTCCTTTTCGGTCTGCTGTGGACCGCCGGTCTCGCCGTCTCGCTCCGACGGGCGTTGCGCAGCCACCGGCCTCCTTCCAATCCGCCCTTCGCCTCCCTTCGCCGGGTCGACGATGACCTCCTTCCGTCCAAGAGCTTCTAGCCGCGAGGTGCCCCGATGCAACACGCCAATCTGACGGCCGTCTCCGAACGCGATCGGCTGCAGACCCGCGTCGCGACCCTGTCTCCGCACCTGCGGAGGCTCGAGGCCGAAGCGATCCACGTGATGCGAGAGGTCGTCGCCGAGTGCCGTCGCCCGGTGATGCTCTATTCGATCGGCAAGGATTCCTCGGTGATGCTGCATCTGGCGCGGAAGGCGTTCCATCCCTCGCCGCTGCCGTTTCCGCTGCTTCACATCGATACGAGCTGGAAATTTTCCGAAATGATCCGTTTCCGCGACGAAACGGCGGCCAGGCTCGGTCTCGACCTCATCGTCCACCGCAACGAGGAGGCGCTGCGCCAGGGCGTCGGTCCCTTCAGCCACGGCATATCGCTCTACACGCAGATCATGAAGACCGAGCCTTTGAAGGCCGCGCTCACCGCTCATGGTTTCGACGCGGCCTTCGGCGGCGCCCGGCGGGACGAGGAAAAGAGCAGGGCGAAAGAGCGTGTCTTCTCGTTCCGCTCCACCAGCCATGGCTGGGACCCCAAGAGCCAGCGGCCGGAACTGTGGAACCTCTACAACGCGCGCGTGAAACCCGAGGAGTCCATGCGCGTCTTTCCGTTGTCCAACTGGACCGAGGGCGACGTCTGGCAATACATCCTGGCCGAGCGCATCCCGATCGTTTCGCTCTATCTGGCGGCCCGGCGTCCGGTCGTCGAGCGCGGCGGACAGTGGATCATGGCGGACGACGAGCGCTTGCCCCTTCGCCCCGGCGAGAGGCCGAAGCTGCGGAGCGTGCGGTTCCGCACGCTCGGCTGCTACCCGCTCTCGGCCGCGGTCGAGAGCGCCGCGAGGAGCGTGCGGGCCGTCGTCGAGGAGACCGCGCGCGCCGGCACGTCCGAGCGCGTCGGCCGCCTGATCGACCATGACGAGTCCGTCTCCATGGAGGCCAAAAAGCGCGAGGGATATTTCTGATGAGCGCTCTCAGCGAGATCGCCCCCCCGGTGCGGCGGGCCAAATCCGGCCGCCGCGGGCGCCGAAACATGCTGCGTTTCCTGACCTGCGGCAGCGTGGACGACGGAAAGTCGACGCTGATCGGGCGGCTGATCTACGACGCCGGGCTGGTGGCGAGCGACCACCTCGCAAAGCTCGGGCGGGACAGTCGCCAGCGCGGCCGGGAGGCGAGCGATCTCGACTTCGCCCTTCTCGTCGACGGCCTTGCCGCCGAGCGCGAGCAGGGCATCACGATCGACGTCGCCTACCGCTTCTTCGCGACGCCGGGACGCAAGTTCATCGTCGCGGACACGCCCGGCCACGAACAGTACACGCGCAACATGGCGACGGGCGCCTCGACGGCGGATCTTGCCGTCCTCGTCATCGACGCGCGCAAGGGCATCCTCACCCAGACGCGCCGCCATTCCTTCATCGCCTCGCTGCTCGGCATTCGCCATCTGGTGCTCGCGGTCAACAAGATCGATCTCGTCGGATTCGAGGAGGAGCGGTTCGAGGCGATCGCCACCGAGTATCGCGAATTCGCGGCGGAGTTCGGATTCGCCTCGCTTCAGCCAATCCCCTTGTCGGCGCGCCTCGGCGACAACGTCATGACCCGAAGCGACCATACGCCCTGGTATGCCGGGCCGACGCTGCTCGAGCATCTCGAAGCGGTGGACACCGAGGTCGGCGAGGACACGCGGCCGTTCCGCATGCCGGTGCAACGGGTCAACCGGCCCGATCAGTCGTTCCGGGGGCTGTGCGGAACGATCGCCGCCGGCACGCTCCATCCGGGCGATCGCCTGGTGGTCGCCCGCTCGGGCGTGACGAGCCGCGTGCGCTCGATCCTCACCTATGACGGAGCTCTCTCTTCCGCCGGCGCCGGCGACGCGGTGACGCTGACGCTGGAAGACGAGATCGACGCGTCGCGGGGCGACGTGCTCGCCGCCGCGGCGGAACGGCCGGACGTCTCCGATCAGTTCGCCGCCCATGTCATCTGGATGAACGCCGATGCGCTGATTCCCGGACGACCCTATCTCATCAAGCTCGGAGCCCAGACGGTCGCCGCCACCGTCACCGAGATCAAGCACAGGGTCGACGTGGACACGCTGAAGCACCTCGCGACGAAGACGCTGGGGCTGAACGAAATCGGTTTCGTCAACGTGAAGACCCAGGAGCCGGTCGCCTTCGATCCCTACGACGTCATCCGACAGACCGGGGCCTTCATCGTTATCGACCGCCTGAGCAACCTGACCGTCGGCGCCGGGATGATCGCCTTCGGGCTCCGGCGCGCCAACAACATCCACTGGCAGGCCCTCGACGTCGACAAGACGTCGCGCGCAGCGCTGAAGGGACAGAAGCCGGTGGCGCTGTGGTTCACCGGCCTGTCCGGCGCGGGGAAGTCCACCATCGCCAACCTCACGGAAAAGCGCCTCAACGCGCTCGGCCACCACACCTACATCCTCGACGGCGACAACGTCCGGCACGGGCTCAACCGCGACCTCGGTTTCACCGAGGTGGACCGGGTCGAGAACATCCGCCGCGTCGCCGAGACGGCAAAGCTGTTTCTCGATGCCGGGCTCATCACGATGGTCTCCTTCATCTCGCCGTTTCGTGCGGAACGGAGGATGGCCCGCGACCTCCTGGGGAACCGCGAGTTCGTCGAGATCTTCGTCGACACGCCGCTCGCCGTCGCCGAAAAGCGTGATCCCAAAGGCCTCTACCGGCGCGCGCGCAGCGGCCAGATCCTCAACTTCACCGGTATCGACAGTCCCTACGAGCCGCCTTTGGACCCCGACATCCGCCTCACGCCCAGGTTGAGCGCCGAGGAGGCGGTCGACAGGGTGGTGCGATATCTGAAGGACGGCGGCTACCTCGCGCCGGCGTCGGCGTGATGGCAGTGGGGGGAAATGCTCCGATCAAGGTCTGCTTTCCCTTTGCCGGGCGCGATCTTGGCGGCAGTCACATCTCGGCGCTCAGGCTCGTGGCGGGATTCGATCGCGCCCGCGTGTCGCCCGTCGTCGTCGTTCAACACAATGACGGCCCGCTCGCCGCCCTCCTGGCACGCGAGCACGTGCCGTTCGTTCACCTGCCGATACCCGAACCGCTGCCGCGGAACGCTTCCCCGGTGGCGGCCTTTCGACATTACCTGACGCGCGTCCTGCCGCATCTGCGCCGTTTCCTTAAGCGCGAACGGTTTGACGTCGTCCACACCAATGACGGGCACACCCATGCGACCTGGGGACCGGCCGCTCGCCTCGTCGGCGCGAAGCTGGTCTGGCACCACCGCGGCGATCCGGAGGCGAGAGGCGCCAACCGCCTCGCGCCCTTGATCGCCCACCACATGGTCACGGTGTCGCATTTTTCTCGCCCGAGGCGGCCGTGGCTCCCCATGGCGCGGCGCCTCAGCGTGATCCGGAGCCCTTTCGAGGAGATGGCGAGCCCGCCCGACAGGACGGCCGCGAAAGCCGCGCTGCTGCAGGAGCTCGGCCTCGCCCCGGACACGCGCGTGCTCGGCTATTTCGGCGTGTTCGTCGATCGAAAGCGCCCGCTGCTGTTCGTCGACATCGTCCACCGACTGCGTTGCGATCGTCCGGAAATCCCCGTGGTCGGATGCCTCTTCGGGGCCTCGGCACTCGGCGGGCCCGACTTCGAGGAGGCGGTGCGGGCGCGGGCGGCGGCGCTCGGCATCGGTTCGGCGATCCGCCTCATGGGGTTCCGCCGACCGGTCGAGCCGTTCATGGCCGCCACCGACATCCTCATCGTTCCCGCCATCGCCGAGCCGTTCGGCCGCACGCTCATCGAGGCGATGTTCCTTGGAACACCCGTGGTCGCGACCGCCAATGGGGGAAATCCCGAGGCGATCGACGACGGACGGACGGGCTTTCTCGTCGAACCCGAAAACCCGGCGGCCTTCGTTCCCGCGATCGCCGGCCTGCTCTCCGACCCCGCTTTGTTCTCGAGGATCGCGGACACCGCGCGAGACGAAGCACGACGCAGCTTCGACGCCGACGACCATGTTCGCGAGGTGGCCGGTCTCTACGAGCGGATTCTCGGCGGCGGCAAGGTCCCGGCGCCGATCCACACCAATCCCAGTTTTCCCTAACGGCCGATGGAGCCAACATGATGCATGCGCAAGACATCGATTTCGTGATCATTGGCGCAGCCAAATGCGCGACGACCTGGCTACAGAAGTCGCTGCAGAGCGATCCCGCGGTCTCCATGCCGAACCCGGAACTCCATTATTTCAGTCGCAACTACGAGATGGGCGATCGCTGGTACCTCGAACAGTTCCCCGACCGCGAGAGCGTCGAGATCGTCGGCGAGAAGTCGAACTCCTACCTCGACACGCCAGCGGCCCCGATGCGGCTCTACCAGTTGCTGCCTCATGCCAAGCTCGTGGTGCAGCTCCGCAATCCCGTCGAGCGGGCCTATTCCGACTATTGCATGCTGTATCGGCGAGGCGACGTCGACGGCGACATCGAGGCGCATCTCGACCCTCGGCGAGGCCCGGGCCGGCGTCCTCTTGTCGGCGGGCTCTATCACCGCCAGCTCCAGGCCTATCTCGATCTCTTCCCGAAGGAGCGGCTCCTGGTTCTCTTCTACGAGGACATGCTCGCGGCGCCGACCGAACAGATCGGACGCTTGCGCGAGTTTCTCGGACTTCCCGTCACCAGCCCGGCGCTTACGCTACCACAAAAGGTCAAGGATCGTACCGAACCGATGATGCCTCCCCACCTTCGCAAGTGGGTCCGGCCGCTAAAGCCCTTGATGCGCTCGCTTCGAGGCACCCGGTTGTTCAACGCGGCGCGAGGGGCGGTCGTCCGCGAGATCGCCTATCCGCCCATGACGCAGACCATGCGCCAGCGCCTCGCGGGCTTCTACGAAGAGGATGTCACCGACCTCGGCAATTTCGTCCAACGGGATCTGTCGCAATGGCTTAGTCCCGAACAGGCTTATACGCATTTAAAATTAAATCGGCGTGCAAATTGATTTCATCACTACGATCGACTCTTTCCAGCCTACGTACCCAAGATCGTTAGTGATATACTTATAATGGCGTGGTGGATATATTGGTGCCAATCGATTTAATCGGCTCATTCACCTTCACCGGAGCGTCGATCCGGTGACATGTTTTTGCATGTCATCTGCTAGACGACTTCTCACCTGCATCGCCGCGTCCATGGCATGGCGAACTTCAGAGGTGCTGCGATGACCATTCGACTGGACGAACCGCCCCGGACGCGGCCCTCCCTTGGACTGCAGGCCGTTCTCCTCTATGCCGCCGTCGCGGTCGGGCGGTTGCTCGCAGGACCGTCGTCCCGTCCATGGCCGAAACATCTCGACCGCGACAAACTCTACGTGGCCGTCAGTCGGCGCCTGCGCGGCCGGTTCACGGCCGTCTTGAACCAGCGCTTCCTCTATGCCGGCGACCTCGGCATGGCGGCTCTCGCGGTGCTCGTCGCCGTTCTCATCCGTCTCGGCATCGACAGCGATACCTCGGACACCGAGAGCGTTCACGCCGTGTTCGTCGCCGCGCCATGGTTTCTGGTAACCTGCGCCGTCACCTTTCCCTTCACCCGCCTCTATGTGCGCAACTGGAAATACGCGTCCGTCGCCGACCTTCTCGGCATAGCGCGGGCCGTCTTCGTCGCCGCACTCGTCTTCGTGGTCTGGATGTTCGCGACCCGCCAGGCCGACGCGTTTCCGCGCTCGGTCATGGTAATCGCAGTTTTGCTTCTCGTGCCGCTTCTGACGACCGTTCGCCTCGCCATGTCGTCGCCGGAACTCTATCGCTTCGGCCGCTGGAGCCGTGCGCAGGCCGAAGGTCTCGGCGACCGGGTGCCCGTTCTTCTTATCGGGGCGGGAGACGAAGCCGATCTCTACCTGCGCGCTGTTCAGCGTGATGCGACCGCCCCGCATTCGCCCGTCGGCATTCTCGAGAGATCGCCGGTCTCCGAAGGCTATTGCCTGCGGGGCGTGCCGATTCTCGGAACCATGAGTGAGCTCGAGTCCGTCATCGCCGATCTGGAAACGCGCGCGCTGCGGCCGCGGCACCTCATCCTCACCGACAAGGCCGGCGGTTTCAACGATCCGGTCATGGAGACCCTCATCAACCAGGCGGAGCGGCTGGGCATCGCCATCTCCCGGCCGGCACCCGTGCTGGAGCTTCGAGATCCCAAGGCGGCCGGCCGGTTCGACCTGCGCCCGATCGAGTTGACGGACCTTTTGGAGCGCCCGCAGACCGCGCTCGACAAGGCTGTGCTACGCCGGATGGTGGAGAATCGTCGCATCGTCGTGACGGGTGCGGGCGGTTCGATCGGAGGCGAGCTGGCCTTGCAACTCGCCGCGCTCTCGCCGTCCAAGATCGTGTTGATCGAAAGCAGCGAATTCAACCTCTACGCGATTGACCTCGAACTGTCCGAGAAGCATCCGAACGTACCGCGCGCGCCCTACCTCTGCGATGTGCGCGATGCCGGCCGCCTCGCCGAAATCTTCGATCGGCACCAGCCGGAACTGGTGTTCCACGCGGCGGCCCTGAAGCACGTGCCGATGGTCGAACTCAACCCTTGCGAAGGCATTCTCACCAACGTCGTCGGGACCATGAACGTCGCCGAGGCGACACGTCGGTGCGGCGCGCAGGCGATGGTCCAGATATCCACCGACAAGGTGGTGAACGCCACGAGCGTGATGGGTGCCACCAAGCGGCTGGGCGAGCTCTATTGCCAGGCGCTCGACCTGGCGGGTGGGACCGAGGAGAGACGCACGCGCTTCATGACGGTCCGGTTCGGAAACGTGCTGGGGTCGAGCGGGTCTCTGGTGCCGCTGTTCAAGCGCCAACTGGCGCGGGGCGGGCCGCTGACCGTGACGGACACGGAGATGAAGCGGTTCTTCATGACGCTGAGGGAAGCGGTGGAGCTGACGCTTCAGGCGTCCACCTCCGGCCTGGAGAAGCAGTTCGGACGGGGCGAGATCTTTGTTCTCGACATGGGCGAGCCGATCAAGATCATCGATATGGCGCGGCGCATGATCAAGCTTGCGGGCTACAGGCCGGATACCGACATCAAGATCGAGATCGTCGGCTGCCGTCCGGGCGAGAAACTGTTCGAGGAGCTCTTCGATCCCAGCGAACAGCGGATGGGATCGCCGGTGCCAGGCGTGCTGAGGGCAGTTCCCGCTCCGGTCCCGCTGGGTGTGCTGCGCGGCGCCTTCGCCCAGCTTGCCCACCTGGCACGGGCCGGCGATGCCGACGGCGTGATGGCGCTGCTGGCGGATGTTCTTCCGAGCTACCGTCGGCGCGACGGCGAGGGCTCGGCGTCCGTGGTCCCGCTCGAAGCGGCGGCGGCCTGAGCCGCGACATGGGAACGCGGTCCGCCATCCGCGGCGTCGCCGCCGCCGTCCTCCTCTCGGCATCCGTCGGTGCCGGCATGGCCCAGGGCAAGCCGGCCCCCTCGACGGCGCGCGAGACGCTGGAGAAGGCCGGTGCCTACTTCCGTGACCATCTCGGAGTGGGCGGCACCTATGTCTGGAAATACGGTGTCGACGGCAACATCCGGCGCGGCGAGGGCGGCGAGGTTTCGCCCACTCTCGGCTGGGTACAGCCGCCGGGCACCCCGGCGGTGGGTGCAGCCTTCCTGCGCATCTACGACGTCACGGGCGACACGCAGTGGCTCGACGCCGCGCGAATCGTGGCGCGAGCCCTCGTTCGCACGCAGCTTCTGTCCGGCGGCTGGTTCCAGGCCATCGAGACCGACCCCGAGCGTTCCCAGCGGTGGTGTTACCGGTTGGAAATCGCCGCGGGGCAGCGCTGCAAGGAAGGCGAGCCGGATCGCAACAAAAGCATTCTCGACGACAACAACACGCAGAGCGTGATGAACTTCCTCATGTGGTTCGATCGTGCGGCGGGAGCGACCGAGCCGGACGTGCGGGCCGCCATCGATTACGGCCTGAAACGGCTGATGGCGGCCCAGTACCGGAACGGCGCCTTTCCCGCCGCCTATTCGGAGAAGGCCCCCGGCGCCGAGCAGGACGTGGCGCCGCGCGCGAGCCTTCCGGCCGAGTGGCCGCGCGTCTGGCAGAAGCCGGACTCGCCGCCCTACTTCATCACCAACGACAATCTCCAGCGCGACATGGGGCGCCTGTTCCTCAACGCCTTTCGCACCTATCGCAATCCGGCCTACCTGCAGACCGCGATGAAGATCGGCGATTTCCTCGTCGCCGCCCAACTGCCCGCTCCCCAGCAGGGCTGGGCCCAAACCTACGATCAGTCCCTTCAGCCGGTCTGGGGGAGAAAGTTCGAGCCTCCGGCCCTGGCGTCCTCCGAGACGGCCGGCAATATCGAATATCTCGTCGAGCTTCACGAACAGACCAGCAAGGCGCGTTACCTGGAAACCGCGGCCGCTGCCGCGGAATGGCTGGATTCCGTGCGCCTTCCCGACGGCCCTTGGGCACGGTTCTACGAGCTGAGGTCCGACCGGCCGCTTTACGTCGATCCCGACTACAAGATCACGTACGACGATCAGAAACTTCCGGATCACTACACGCTGCGGAGCGACTTCGGCATCCCGCGCGTGTTCGACCGGCTTCGCACCTCCCGGCGCGGCGGCAACCCTGCGCCCACCGGCTTCTGGGTCAACCGGGCGGACGCGATGGACCGCGAGGAGTTGGCCGCCGAGGCGCAGCGCCTGTCCGACCAGCTGGACGGGGAGGGCCGCTGGGTCGATGCGGGCTGGATCGACGGCGCGGCCTTCGTCGACGGCGTCTTCGTGCTGGCACGCTTGATGACGCTGTCCAGCGAGGCGGACAATTGAAACATCCTCCGTGCGACGCCCGTATGACCGAAACACCGCACGCTCGGATCCGCGTGCGGCTCGATCGCCGCACTTGCGCGGCACGTGTAGCGGAAACACCGGGGGCACGGGCGCTCGACGGTCGCTCCGACGTTTCGATGGCGGCGCCGATCGACGGTGCCGACCTGCGTCGCGTCGACGGGGCGACGCGCATGCGGCCTTCGGCGGCTTCGGCGTCCCGCGAGCCGAAGCTTCGGCATTCCTACATTCTGTCCTTGCTCCGGGCGGCCGTCATCGTCGCCGCGCTCCCGGTGCACGCCCACGCCCTCGGCGCCTTTCCCGGTGCGGAGGGCTTCGGTCGAGGCGCGACGGGCGGCCGCGACGGCCGGATCATCGACGTCGTCAATCTCGACGATTCCGGTCCGGGGAGCCTGCGAGCCTGCGTGCTCGAGACGGGCCCGCGAAGCTGCATCTTCCGGGTGGCCGGGGTCATCGTGCTCGAGCGGGCTCTTCTCGTCGACGGCCCCGCCGCGGCCAATCTGTCCATTCTCGGGCAGACCGCTCCAGGCGGCGGCATCACGCTCACCGTCTCGCCCGACTCCGAAAATCTATACCGCACGCCGCTGGTCATCCGACGCACGAGCGACGTGGTCGTTCGCCATTTGCGTCTGCGCTCGCGTTTCGCGAATTCGGTCCGCAACGTCGATGCCGTGACGGTGGAGGCAAGCCGGCGCGTCTACCTCGATCATGTCTCGGGGTCGTGGGCCACCGACGAGAACTTCAACACCCATGGCCAGACGAGCGAGCTCACGGTCGCCTATTCCATCTTTGGAGAGGGGCTGCGCAAGCACAGCAAATGCGCACTCATCGGGTCCGATCCTTCAGCCCCCCAAAGCATCAGCTTCTGGCGAAATCTCTGTATTTCCAACAACGATCGCAATCCCGACGTCAACCATTTTCAAAAATCGTGCGTCGAGATCACGGACAACCTGTTTTACAATGCCCGGTCGGAGTGGATGGAGGTCTTCAGCCAGTTTCCAGGTGGTACGACGACATCGGTCGTCGGCAACTACTTCAAGGCCGGTCCATCGACACTGGTTGCGACCTTCGCCTTGAAGTGGCAGGACGTCGAGAGTGCGGCGCAGCCTCAGATCTACATGAGCGACAATGCCGTCTGGTCTCCTCTGGGCAAGACAATCGGCATGGTTGCGCAGGACACCGCCCGCGTCCTTGTCGCCGAGCCGGCCTGTCCCCTAGAGTCCCCGACCTTTGCCGATCCCGCAAGGACCTACGGCGAAGTCCTCGCCTATGCCGGCGCTTTCCCACGCGACACTGTCGACGCGCGCTTCGTGAAGGAGGTTGGTGCACTCGGTTCTCCCGGCTCGGGGAAACTGCGCAACCGCGCTGGCGATCTCGACGTGGAGGTGCCCGCGACCCCCTATGCCGACCGCGATCTCGACGGGATGGCGGATTCCGTCGAAACACGCATGGGTGCAAATCCGGCGATTTTCGATGCATGGGACGGGGTGGACGACGACGGCTGGTCAAGCTTCGACCGTTTCATGCAGTGGTTGTCGCAGGAGAGACTGGCGAATCGCTATCCCGAATGATGCGGGTTTGGTCGATCGGATCTGAAGCTACTTCGAGCCGGCGCGGCGATGGCCCTTGTGTCGACGCTCGCCAAGACATTGTCCGGAAAGGCCTACGACTTTCATCGCGAGTTTCGCCGCCCCGCCGGCGGCGCGATGCGTTCAGCGCCGAGCGCCCGGGGACGCAAGGCGGTCGGTCTGGATCTGGGTCGCCATGATACTGGGGGCCAGGCCGAGCAGCAGGGATACGACGAGAAAGCGCCCGTAGACATGCGGCGTCGCGTTCACCAGAAGCGCGAAAAGCGTCACGGAGGTGAAGGTACATGCGGCGGCCGGGCGATGGCCGGGGACCCTAAACGCCATGGCGGCGGTGACGAGGGCCCCGACCATCATCAGGCCGAACCCGATCATTCCCAAAAAGCCCGCTTCGACCCAGACGAGCAGATACATGTTGTGGACAGGCGCACCGTAGTCGCTGATCTCCCGATACTGGTCGGCGCCGACGCCAAGAAACATCGAGTTCTTCGTCATGGACAGTGCATCGAGAACCAGTTCGAAGCGACCGGTAAAGGTGCCGGCCTGATCGATGCTGCCGGTTTCGAGCGCGCCGAGGACGCGGCGCTGGAAGACGATCGGCAAAAATACTGTGCCCCATGTCAGGACCGCGCCGTAGAGGACTGCGACCGCACCGGTCGAAAACCAGATCTGACGCCACGATCCTGAAACGAGAACCGAGGCGGCGACCGCGTAAAGGAGGCCGAAAAGCCCCGTGTTGGAGCCAGTTAGCATGATGGCGTAGGCGAAAAGCGGAATAATGAGCAGCAGCCAGACTGGCTTCATGTTGCCGGTGACCGCGAGCCAGAGCGCCAGGGGAACCGTCAGCGCGATGAGCGCGGCACATTCGTTCTCGCGCTCGACGAAGCCTTGCAGTCTGCCGCTGCCGCTGACGAAGGCGGTGTATCTTTCAAGGGAGATGTCGACGGCGTAGATGCCGTGAACGCACATGAGTGTGACCGACGCAACGAACACCCTCAGAAGGAAGACAGTTTCACGCAGAGTGCGAGAGAGGAGCACGTGGCTCATCAAGAGGTAGGCGAAGAGATACTGACCCGACAGCACCACGCCGCGCGTCGGATCGCCGAAAACCAGGCTGCTCGCGAAGAGCATTCCCGCCATCAACACAAGGCCGGTGTTCCAGAGGAACGTTCCCGCACCGAGCGAGGCGAAAGTGAGCGTGCGGTTCATCACGAGGGCGAGAAGCGCGACGGTCGCGAAGACGTCGCTGGCAGTGAGGTAGAACGCGTCGGTTCGCAGGATATTGACTGGGGCCAGGAACACGGCGGCCGCGGCGAGGGCCAGCTCGATACGATTCGAATCGTTGGTCTGCTCGACGGCGACGGGGGAAGCACGGTAATCCTCGTACCGGCCGTCGAATCTCGGGGTCTGGTCCATTGCCGGCCCTGCAATCGCCGCCTGGGGGTCGTCGATGGGTCGATGCCGGGGGCAATCGACCCATCGATCCGCGCATGACGACTTTGCACAACGAATCGGGCACCCGGTCTAGGTACGCCGTCGGTCATGCCACTCGTCCATTCGGATGAGGCCCGCACCCCCGAACGTCTCCCTTTGGAGCCGTTTGGCCGATCCCCGCTGATGATAGGCTGCCTGCGCCGATGTGGGCAACGGATCGCATGTGGCGAACGGCGCATACCTTCCGTCCAAACCAAGGTGATCCATGCGTGCGAGCGTGCTGAACGAGGGAAGAACGGCGAAACATCCGACGGCGCACTACGCCGCGCCGCGGCGGGCCGAAACGAGAGGCGTCGGACCGCGCGAACTGTATGGCCTCTTTCGACGCCACAAGGCCTTGATGTCGATGCTCGCCGTGGCCGGTACGCTCGTATCCGCGGCCGCCGCCTATTTCATTCCCCAGAGCTTTACCGCCAGTTCGATGATCGTGCTCGCGCCGGAGGACCCCAACCTCCTGGAGGATCGATCCGATCAGACCGCGCAGCCTGCCAACCAGTTCAAGACGAAGATGGACACAGAGACTGATCTCATGCAGTCGCGCGGCTTCACCGGCCGGGTGGTCGACGAGCTGAACCTGATCGCCGATCCGACCTTCAACACCTACCTCACCCCTTTCGCCATCAGCGACGGGGGAGCGCCTACCGTCTTCCCCGCCCAGGTCCTCCAGTCTGCGTCGGCGGTATTAACAAATGCGTGGGCGGCGCTTCCTGAACATCGCGTTCCGCTTCCGCCGAGCTCCGTCCAGCGCGATAGGGCCATCTCGATGTTTCTGATGCGGCTCTCGATCACGCGCAAAGGCGAGAGCCTCGCCATGACGGTCTCAGTCTCGGGCCACGAGCCGGAGCGGACGGCGACGCTGGCCAACGCGGTCACGCGACTCTACGTGTCGTGGTCCCGCGACCAGAAACGCGACACCGCGCGGGGCGCCGTCGAGTTCTTGCGACAGCAAGCCGGCGAACTCGCCGTCCGGATTTCCAACCTTGAAGGCGAGATCGCCTCCTACAGTGGCATGGAAAACGTTTCGAGCGATCCTCGCGACGACCTTCTGCGCGCGGCGCTGCAGCAGGCGAACGAGCAACTCGGCGCCGCGCGCGAGGAAATGACGAAGGCCCAGTCGCGTCTTGCAGAGGTGAACCTGCTGCATGTCGAGGCGAGCGCGGTCGGAAACGACCCGCTGCCGGCATCGCCGTTCCTGACGACGCTGCGCAGCGAGGAGGCGGTTGCACTGAAGGATCAGGCGCAACTCGCCGGCAATTTCGGAGCCAACCATCCGCTCATTCGGGCAAACGAGGCACGAGTCGCCAGCGTGCGCGCCCAGATTTCGCAGGAGATGCGCCGGATCGTTTCGATTCTCGAGAACGACGTCCGCGTCGCGCAGGGGCGCATCGCCCGGATCGAGGCGGAGATCGACGCCGCCAGCCAGCGGCTTCGTCACCGCAGTCATGCCGAAATCCGCCTGCGCGAACTTGATCGCGACCTCCTCACCGAGCAGAAGCTCTACGATGTCGTTTCGGCCCGACTCGGCAAGCTGGACCCCTATTCGGAGATCGCCGAGCCCGGCGCGCGCGTCGTCTCGTTGGCCGAGGTTCCGTCCAGCCCGTCCTCGCCCGATCCCCGGGTCGTGATCGGCAGCGGATTTGCGGGCTCGCTCGTGGTGGCCTTCATTGCGGCGATGACCCTTGAAGGTATGGACAACAGGGTGCGCGACCCGAAGCGAGTGGCCGAAATCCTCGATGCTCCAATCCTGGCTTTCGTGCCGTATTTCCCCTGCCGGTTGTGGGGCGGCAGTACGAAAATCCTGCGGTATCTGTGCAAGCATCCCAACTCGGCCATCGCCGAGCGGTATCGCTCGGTATACAATCTTATTCAACGGCGAAATCCGGGCGTCCGGGAACAGGTGATCATGGTCACATCCGGTCTTCCCCGCGAGGGCAAGACGACGACGGCGTTGGGGCTCGCGGTCACCGCCGCCCTAGAGGGGTCCTGGACGGTTCTCGTCGATCTCGATCTGCGCACCGGCGGACTTCGGCGCGCGATGGGATTGCCGCGCGACACGACGTCCCTCGAGGCCTATCTTAGGACCCACGCGGAGCTGCGCGACGTAATCCACACCGTTCCCGGCCTGACGGGCCTTGACGTGATCGTCTCCGCCGCGATCGGCGATAGGGTCTCCGGCCACGTCAATGCCGAACATCTCGCACGCCTTTTCGAGGAGCTTCGGGCGACCTACGACGTGGTGATCGTCGATACGCCGCCCTTGATGATCGTCGACGACGCTGCGGTTCTGTCGGTCCTCGCCGACTGCGTCGTCCTGACGGCGGCATTGCCTCTCGGGACGGAAGACGAACTCTGCGATATCGGCGAACAGCTTCGCACCACCGGAATGCGCGTGGCCGGGATCGTCATCAACGAGGTCGACGGCACCTCCGGCAACGGCGCATCCCCCAGCAGGCGTGTTCGGCTGAGGGACGCGAAAAGCTATTTCGGCGGCTGACTTCCAAAAAGCCGAAAGCGATTGCTCGCGCGCCGATCGTCTGCGCCGGCAGCGCGTGACGGTCGCATCCGCAGCGGACGATCGAGGTTGTAGAGCGAGATTTGCGCCTCCGAACGGACGTACGGCGCTTGAGGAGACGGCGGGATGATCATGCACGTCATCACCAACTTCTCGGCAAATGCCGGCGCTGAGGCGATGCTGTCCCGCCTCATCCGCGAGCCCAGCAACGCCCTCGTCGTTCCGCTCATCGACGTCTCCGACCGCTATCGGGAATCGTGCGGCCCCTCGGTCCGGTTCATGCCCCTGCATGCCGGTTCGGTGGCGCGGATGATGGGCGCCGTGCCCCGCCTCGCCCGCATCATCAAGGCGGAGAAGCCTGAGGCGATCGTCTGCTGGATGTATCACGCGATGGTGGTCGGAGCGCTGGCCCACAGGATGTCGGGCGGCGAGGCGCCGCTATTCTGGAACGTCCGCCAGTCGCTCGACGACCCTAGGACGCTGACGCGAAGCGTGCGGCTGACCTTGCGTCTGTGCAGGGCGCTGTCTCGCTATCCCGGCGGTATCGTCTTCAACTCTGCACGTGCCGCCGAGCTGCACCGGCGCTTCGGTTTCCGAAACGCGCGCATGACGGTCATCCCGAACGGCTTCGACTTCGTCGACGCGGACCTGCCTAGCGCTCGGACGCCGCGCGTGTTCGGGATCGCCGCGCGATTGCATCCCCAGAAGGACCATCGGACTTTCTTCAGGGCCGCGGCGCTGCTGTCGCGGCGTCATGCGCACGCGCGCTTTGTGGCTGCGGGCGCCGGCCTGGAGGACTGCGAGGGCGCCGCCGCCCGCCTCGTCGCGGAGAGCGGGGTGCCGGCGGAGGCCGTGAGCCTTTGCGGCGAGGTCGCGGACATGGAGAGCTTCTACCGAAGCATCGATGTGTTGGTGCTCTCGTCGTTGACGGAGGGCTTTCCGAACGTCGTCGCCGAGGCGATGAGTTACGGCGTGCCGGTCGTCACCACCGATGTCGGCGATGCCGCGGCGATCGTGGGCGATACGGGAATGGTGGTGCCCGCAGGGGACGACCAGGCGCTCGCCGCGGCGATGGAGCGGATGCTGCGTCTTTCCCCGGCCGAATATCGCGAGCGGTCGGCGGCGGCGCGGCGGCGCGTCGTCGAGCATTACTCGCTCCCCCGCGTGGCCGGCCAGTACGAGGCGCTGGTCGGGGCGATCTGACTGTCCGAAAAGCGATTCCGATTTGCCGGTGGATGCTTCGGCCACCGTCGCGCAATCGGCCGGCACGCCTCGCGGCCGAGCGTCTTGGCTCCGCGCCTATGCAATCGTCGCCGCCAGAACTTGCGGTTCGATTTCCGAGCCTCCACCCAGACGCTTCAACGGGCGAAAGTCGCAGTCTGGCCCAAGCTCAAAGAGCGTGGCCGCGTTGCCGCCGGCACGGTTGGTGCGGGTGGCGAGGAAGAGGGAGCCCGGCCCCCGCAGATAGACGCGGATGTTGGTGATAGCGCTCTCCAGCTCGCCGGCCGTGAAATAGCCGAGGTTCAGGATGTTGGCCGCCCGGACGACGTCGAACCTTCCCGCGAAGGCCGGACGCCGGATCAGGATGTCGTCCTCCATCACCTCGACGTCGCGTCGATGCAGAAGCCTCGGGCTGGCGAGGTGAACCGGTCTGCTGCGCCCCTGCGCGATGAGGGTTCGAACGCGACGGCCGAGCCCGTGCCGGGCGATCATTAGCGGCGCAAAGGCGAGCGTGGCGTAATCGAGACGCCGCACCCAGGCCCGGATCGCGGTCCCCGCCACGTCGTACTGCAGCGGGAACCCTTCCGGATCCGCCAGCACCCGCAGGCCCGGGGCCACTCCGACGATATGGGCCCGGAGAAAGAGGTCCGTCGCGGTGAGCGAGACCGTAGATCCCTGCGCTCCGAGGAAGTCGAGAAACTCCAGCGACGTTACGCCGGACGAAACACCGATGTCGAGAGCGGACCGGATCGTGTCGGCGCGCTCCCGAAAGACCGGCCCGAACGCCTTTTCGATCTCCGTGAAGCGTGACGGCCGCGTCCGCTTGAACGTGCCGTTCCGCATCTTGAGATTTTCGAAAAATGCGGCTTCCGCGCCGGGGTCCCGTGCGGTGTCGTTCCGGGCGTAGAAGCGGTGGGCGGTCAGGCTCATGACGGACCTTCTCAAAAAATCGGCCCATGCAGGGCAACGATCGGATGCGATTTGCTGATTCTCTAGACGGCAGGCCTCAGACCGAGCGATTCGAGGAGAATCGCGTTCACGGCCCGAACGTCGAAGCGCTCCATCGCCAACGTTCGCGATCGAACCGCCATCCGCGGCGCAAGCCTTTCATCGTCGAGAAAGGCCCGCATGGCGTTCGCGAGATCCGCGGCGCTCCGCGGCGCGATGCGAAAGCCGTTCTCGCCGTCGATCACGGTCTCTCTGCAACCGGGCATGTCGGTTGTGATGATGGGACGGCCCGTCGCCAGAGCCTCCAGGGCGCTGCGCGGGATGCCTTCGCGATAGTAGGAGGGCAGCACGAAGACCGTTGATGCCGAAAGATACGGCCTGACGTCGGTCGTCTCTCCGAGATATTCCACGCCGGAATCCGCGGTCCATTGGGCCACCTCGGCCTGCGACAAGGCGGCGGGATTGGGGTCGAATGGCCCGAGGATCTGAAAGCGCGTCTGCGGGAACTGCGGCTTAAGAAGACGCGCGGCGGCGGCGAACTCGGCAATCCCCTTTTCCCGAAGCAGCCGTGCGACGAGCAGGAAGACAAACGGCCCGGCTGGGAGGGCGGTCTGGGCGTGATGGTCGAGATCCACACCGGAACCCGGCACCGAGACGAGCGCCGTGCGCTTTCCGATTAGCGCATGTCGCCTGATTTCCGCGGCGTCGTTCTCATTGTAGACGAAGGCGGCCTCGGTGCCCGCCAGCGCCCGGCGGTAGAGCCAGATGCTCAGCCTTCGCAGAGCCGCGAGCCGGAGGCCCCGGCGCTCACCGCCAAACATGTAGCCGAAGCCCGTGAACATCGAGAACCGCCGCCCGACACCCGACAGCCGCGCGGCGAGACCGCCGTATATGATGGGTTTCATCGTGTAGGTCAGAACGATGTCCGGCCGGATGCCGCGCATCAGCCGGTAAAGCGCCGCCAATGTGCGTATATCGGCGAGAGGGTCGGTGCCCGTGCGCGCCATCGGAATGCGGCGAAACGTGACGCCGATCCGGTTGAGCGCCGCGATCGCTTCGCTGTCCTCGTCCGGCGCGACGGCCGTGACCTCGTGGCCCGCGGCGACCATCGCCTCGAGCAACGCGTAGCGGAAGTTGACGAGGGAGCGCGTCAGGCTCGCGACCACGACGATGCGCTGCGGACCGGCGCCGTCGAGGCGATCGGAGATCGCTGTGTCTGAAACGGCCATCGCACCGCACTCCAAGGCCAAGGCGTCGGTTCACTGTGGCGCCATGCGGGGCACGCCCGGGGCACGTCTCGGCACGATCACCATGCAGCCGAACGTACAGTGCTTCCCGCGCGCATCCAGCTACCCGAATTGCGGGGGGCGAGTCGCGGGAGGCGTAGCACGCCTCACCAAAGGGATAGCTCATTGTCGACCCGCGATCGGCGCTAGCCTCGGCGTAAGCGTATTTCCAAACAGGGACGTCCGATGACGATTGCCGCAGCGCGGACAGGAACGAGGGCGATGCTCCTGGGCATCGCCGTGATGGCGGCGTTGCCGGGCATGCTCGCTTGCCGCCCCGCGCACGCGGCGCCCGCGGACGGCTACAGGCTGGCGCCCGGAGACGTGACGTCCTTCGACTTCCTCGACGATGCGCTGCCGGCCGAGCAGCTCACGGTGTCGAGCGAGGGAGAGGTCAGCATCCCGCTGATCGGAAGCTTCGCGGTCGCCGGGTTGACGGTGCCCGAGGCCGTCGATGCTATGCGACGCAGCTTCGTGGAGCGCCGGTTCTTCGTCGATCCCCAAATTTCACTGGCCGTCGCGAGCTTCCGGCCGATCTTCGTACTCGGCGAGGTGAGGGTTCCGGGATCATTTCCGTTTCAGCCCATGCTGACCGTGGAGCAGGCCGTCGCCCTGGCGGGCGGACAGTCGACGGGTGCCGGCGCTACCGAAGACCGGGTGGTGGCGCAGGCGCGCCTGCACGGCGAGATCGATGGCATGTCGGTGGACTTCGCGCGCGCCGCGCTCGGCGTGGCGAGGATGTCCGCTCAGTTGGACGACCGCGCCGTGATCACGACCGACGATCTGCCGGCCAACGCGCGCCCGTTCCTCGGCGACACGATGGTGGCCGCCCTGATGCCGACCGAGCAGAGGATTCTCGAGACCGAACGGGGCGCTTTCGAGACACGGCGCGATCAGTTGACGGCCGCCGTCAGCGAAGTCGACGGCGCGCTCGGCAATCTCGGACAGCTTATCGAGAACCAGAAGGGCGCGATCCTGTCGGCTCGCGAGGATCGCGACCGCGTGAAGAAACTCTATGCCGGCGGCATCAAGACGGTGACCGATGTCCGCAACGCGGACCGCGAGCTGACCGCGCAAGAATCCCATCTCCTCGAGATCTACAACCAGATGTCCTCCACCCGGCGGGAGCTCGGCGAGCTCCAGCGTCAGCTCGTCGACACCACGGACAATCGGACGCAGACCGCGTTGACGGGGTTGCAGAAACATCAGACCGAGATCGAGCAGCTCATCGCGGCGAGGCGTTCCGCCGAAGAGCAGAGCCTCCTGCTCGGCTCTCTCTCCCTCCAGAAAGAGCAACAGGTCGCGACGACGAAGTTCGTCTACGCCATCCGGCGCAGGGTCGGCTCCACGACGATGAGCCAACCGTCCATGCTCGACGACGAGGTGGCGCCCGGCGACACGATCGTCGTGTCGATCGAACGCTCGGCCGGCAGCGGCCCCCTGACGCTCACCAGCGCCGCGACCGGACGGATGCGGTGATGAAGCAAGCCGCGGATGCCGGCAATACCTCGGCGCTGGACGGGAGGGCGAGAGCGTCGGCGTTGGTCCGGTTCGCCGGCTCGGTCGCGCTCCTCGCGACGCTGCCGATCTGGCCGCTCGTGGCGGCCATGGTCTGGGCCAGCGTCGGCCGTCCCCTTCTGTTCCGCCAGACTCGCAGCGGGCGCGGCATGAGGCCCTTCACCATCTGCAAGTTCCGCACGATGCACGACGCGCGCGACGCGGCGGGTGCGCTTCTCCCCGACGCGCTGCGCGAGACGCCCGCGATGCGGCTGCTTCGTCGCTGGAGGCTCGACGAATTGCCGCAGCTTCTCGCGATCGCGCGGGGGGAGATGAGCTTCGTCGGCCCCCGGCCGCTGCTTCCCGACACGATCCAGGGCTTCGGCGAGTTCGGCCGGCTTCGCTGCGCGGTATCGCCGGGCTTGACCGGATGGGCGCAGGTCAACGGCAACACGCGCCTCACGGACCGGCAGAAGCTCGCGCTCGATCTCTGGTACATCCACCATCGCAGCCTCTATCTGGATCTCAAGATCCTCGCCATGACGGCCATCACGATTGTTCGTGGGGAACGGCTGGGGGAGGCGAATGTTGGCCGCGCCACGGCGGACATGGAGGCTCCCTATCCTCGCTCGGTACAAGGGGCGGGGCGATGATCCAAGGTCTTGCTGGGTTCGGCCGCGTGCTCGTCGTCGCTCCGCATCCGGACGACGAGGTTCTGGGATGCGGCGGGACCATCGCCCGGATCGCCGCCGACGACGGCGAGGTCCACGTCGCCGTCGTCACGCGCGGTCAGCCGCCGGCCTTCAGCGAGGAGGCCGCGGCAAGGGTCCGCGCCGAGGCCGAGGCGGCCCATCGCCATCTTGGCGTCAGGCGGACGCACTGGCTCGATCAGCCGGCCGGGCGGCTTTCCGAAACGCCGCATTCGACCCTGAACTCCGCACTTCAGGACCTTTTCGTCGCGATCCGGCCCGACACCGTATTCATCCCCTTCGTCGGGGACGTCCACCTGGATCACCAACTGATCTTCCTGTCGTCCATGGTGGCGGCCCGTCCCCACCAGGCCGAGTACCCGCCGACCATCCTCGCCTACGAAACGGTGTCGGAGACCAACTGGAACGCGCCCTACGTCACGGCCGCGTTCATCCCGCAGGTCTTCATCGACATCGAGAGGTCACTCGAGCGCAAGCTCGAGGCCATGGCGATGTTCGCATCCCAACTGCGTGCGTTACCGCACGAGCGTTCCCTCGAGACCTTGCGGGCCCTCGCGATCCTCAGGGGCGCCACCGTTCACCGACGTGCCGCGGAGGCCTTCGTCCTCGTGCGCACCGTTATCTGATCACCTGTCGGAAGGAAGAGCCCCCATGAAGCG
The DNA here is from genome assembly GCF_019973775.1 of Aureimonas sp. SA4125. Classification (NCBI taxonomy): domain Bacteria; kingdom Pseudomonadati; phylum Pseudomonadota; class Alphaproteobacteria; order Hyphomicrobiales; family Aurantimonadaceae; genus Aureimonas; species Aureimonas sp. SA4125. Next base: position 562,530 of record NZ_AP025032.1, read on the forward strand.
CTGGCCGATCTATGATGAGGAGCAGATCTCGGACGTCGTCGACATCCTGCGCTCCAGCCAGGTCAATGCCTGGACCGGCGACTACGTCGCCCGTTTCGAGGACGCCTATGCCAGACATCTCGGCCGGCGGCATGCCGTCGCCCTCGCCAACGGCTCCGTCGCGCTCGATCTGGCGCTTAAGGTCCTTGGGATCGGCGCCGGCGACGAGGTGATCGTGACGAGCCGCAGCTTCATCGCCTCGGCCGCCTGCGTGCCGTTCGCCGGAGCCAAGCCGGTCTTTGCCGACGTGGATCCGGTGTCCGGCAATCTTTCCGCCGAGACGATCGCAGCCCGGATCACGCCGCGAACGAAGGCGGTTATAATCGTCCATCTCGGCGGCTGGCCGTGCGACATGGAGGCTATCATGGCTCTGGCCGAAAAGGCCGACCTTAAGGTTATCGAGGACTGCGCGCAGGCGCACGGCGCCAGATACGGCGGCAGGCCCGTCGGCTCCTTCGGGCATATCGCCGCCTTCTCGTTTTGTCAGGATAAGATAATCACGACGGGCGGCGAGGGCGGTCTCGTCGCGATGGATGACGAGGCTCTTTGGTCCACCGCCTGGAGTCTCAAGGATCACGGCAAGTCCTACGACCTTTCCCACCGGAAGGACTTTCCGCCGGGCTTTCGCTGGCTGCACGAATCTTTCGGAACCAACTGGCGGATGATGTCGATTCAGGCCGCCCTCGGTCTCAGGCAGCTCGAGCATCTGGAAGAGTGGCGCGCTCAAAGGCAGCGCAACGCCGACATCTGGACGGCGGCGCTGAAGGATCTTCCGGCGATCGCGATCCCGCGACTCACTCGCGAACATACGCATGCCTGGTATCGGTTCTACTGCCACGTTCGACCTGAGGAACTGACAGCAGGCTGGACGCGGGACGACCTCATGCTCGCCGTCACGGCGGCGGGAGTGCCCTGTTTCTCGGGCACCTGCTCGGAGATCTATATCGAGCACGCCTTCAGTGGATCGGGGCTCGCGCCGGCGGAACGCCTGCCCGTCGCCAAACAGCTCGGCGAAACCAGCCTTGCCTTTCTCGTCGATCCGTCCTGGAGCGCGGAGGAAACCGAAGCCGCAGCGGTGACGGCGTCCACCATCATCACCAATGCCTCGCGTATGGGCGAGACGCGGCATCGCGACCTCGAAAACTCTGATTATCCCTTGCTCTTACCGATGGATGCCGGGACGTCCGGGAAGGTTCCGATGGGGTTCGCACCCGTGACGAGCGCCGAAGACGATGGCCGGGACAGTTCGTGGACTCGGCGACAGGGGGCGCCTGCCGCCGTTTCCGGCCGCGTCGGGCCCGACGCGGATCTCGCCGCGCCCTCGTGAGAGACCGGGCGGGCGGCAAGATGCCCGCCTCTGTCTTCCCATCTCTTTCTCCGCCGAACCGGGTCGGCGCTGATCTCGATGTGTTTCGCTGGAATTCCGTGTTTTGTCGGTATCGCTTTGTGGCCGGCTCCGCAGTAGAGACGCTGCGCGTCGAGCGCTCGGCCCGACGTCTGCCGCATTTGTAGGCCGTCTGGCTTGCCAATAGCGGATGAAGCTAAGTTACGATGGGCTTTCAAAGCATTAACGCTGCGGCAGATGCGCCTTCGCCAATCCGACATTCAAGCCCTGGCGGCCGGTTTATCTGTCGGATACAGCCCATCTGACATCCAGATTCTACCAAGGATTCTAAAAATTCGTATAATCTGTGAGCTTTATCACATCGGGCTCCGTCAAAACGCGTAATCATTCTTACGAGGGATTTAGCGGGCACTTAAGAATTTAGTATGGCTCTATCGGCGCCGCTTACATTATGGATCTATAGCTCGCGCTGTATTGCGTGGCATATTTACTAGTAAAAGTGATAATTATGATTAGGAAGGCGCAAAATCGTCAAAAAATAATCAGAATGGTTGCAAATCGTAAATCGGAGTTAATGAATTGAATATATCTTTTGGTAACTCACACTCGAAGTCGGCCCTACAGCCGTACAGTTCGATCGCGACGCACGACATATCTTCGGCTTTCTTGCCGGAGCCTTGGGCGGAAATAAGCCGTACCCGAGTGGACGCGAGCGATCAGATCGACGTCGCGATCATCGACGATCGCCCGCTGATCAGGGACTGCTTTGGCAGGGGTCTGGAAGTCACCGATCCGACGCTGTCGTTGCGATATTTTTCCGGCGTGGACGAACTTCGAAACGCCGATGCCCAGGAAACGGAGTGCATCGGGGTGGTTCTGATCTGTACTTCGTGGTCCCAGTCGCAATCGGAATCCTGTTTTGTGGAGATCTCGCGTCTTAAGGCCGAGATGCCGTCCGTCAGCATCATCATGTTGTCCGACATCGAAAAGGTCGATGACATCCTTCGGCTGATCAAAATGGGCGCACGGGGCTACATACCCACTAGCGTCAGTCTCAGGGTTGCGGTCAAGGCCATCCAACTGGTTGCTGCGGGGGGTGTGTATGTTCCCGCGAGTATTCTCTTTCTGGCCGACCGCATCGCCAGGCAGACATCGGAAATCGAGAAGCAGCCGCAACCTGATAGTATGTTTACCTTACGACAAATGTCGGTTATCGAAGCCTTGCGCCGCGGCAAGCCAAATAAAATTATCGCTTATGACCTTAATATGTGCGAGAGTACTGTGAAGGTTCATATTAGAAATATCATGAAGAAAATGAAGGCCAGAAATCGGACTGAGGTAGCCTATCTTTTGAACAACATGATGAGTGCTGAAGGCGTCTGTTTGCGCGATTGAGAGGTCGTATTGCGTCTATTTCGTCGACGTAGGTTGGAGCCGTCGAAAGGTGAGAGTTGCAGTACCAGAGGCATGTCGGACATGGAAATTGCCGGTGTAAGGGGTACGGCAGGTTTGCTCGGTGAGCGGCGTATCAGCGGTGGGGAGGTTTTTGCCGGCGTGTCGGCTGAAACACTTCATGAGTTGAATCGTCGATGTCGTTGGATCGAGCTCAACGAAGGGGTCGTCCTGGTCCCAGCAGGCGATCCACTCGATCGTGTGTTTGTCGTCGTGCGCGGGGAGCTGCGCTTCTCGCTCTACACGTCCAGGGGGAGTGTCGTCTGGCTGCGGGGAGCCGATCAAGGCTCGCTCGTTAGCGAGGCCGCCTTCATCGATACGGCCGCGACTCGATATTCGATCGAGGCCGGCAGGCCGTCCACCGTTGCTTCTATTAGTGCCTGGGCATTCATCGAGCTGATCGAGCGCGATCGCAATCTTCTTAACTGCGCCATCAGGAGCCTGGTCGCCCGGCAGGAAATGCTGGCCGATCAGATTGTCGAGCTGACCACGCTCAACGTCGAGGCGCGCATCCACAACGAACTGCTCCGGCTCGCGCGCGACAACATCGCAGAGGACGGGTCCGCGACAATATCGCCGTTTCCCACCCATGCGGACTTCGCCAGGCGGATTGGCACACACAGGGAGGCCGTGTCGCGCGAGTTAAGCCATCTCCAGCACATTGGCGCTGTAGTGCGGGGTGACAAACGCCTCACAATTCCGGACGTCACGCGTCTTGGACTTGCCCCCTTTTAGTGGAGAGCGTTTTGATTACGCGGCGGCCAGTCGTTCGAACTGGACGGGGCTGATGAAGTCGAGCGCGGAATGGCGCCGGACGGGGTTGTAGAAGCTGTCGATGTAGCGGCCGATGGCCGCCTTCGCCTCGGTCCTGGTCTGGAAGACGGTGCGCCAGACCAGCTCGGATTTCAACGTCTTGAAGAAGGTCTCGACCATCGCATTATCATAGCAGTTGCCCTTGCCGGACATCGAGATCAGCACGTCGTACCTGCGTAGCTCGGCCTGATAGTCGATCGAGCAATATTGGCTGCCGCGGTCAGAATGATGGATCAGGCCGGTTTTCGGGCGGCGCAGGACGAGGGCCTTGCGGAGCGCCTCGAGAGCCAACTCCTTGTGTAGACGATCGCTGACGGCCCAGCCGACGACGCGCCGGGCGAACAGGTCGATGACGACGGCGAGATACAGCCAGCCCTCTCGCGTCCAAACATAGGAGATGTCGGCTCCCCACTTCTCGTCCCGGCGTTCGGTCGCGAAGTCCTGATCAAGGAGGTTCGGCGCGATCGGGAAGGCGTGCAGGCTGTCCGTCGTTCGCTTGAACCGCCGCTTCTGCCGGGCCTTGAGGCCGTTCTCGCGCATCAGGCGCGCTGTCCGACGGCGCCCGATAGCGATCCCCTCGGCCTGGAGTTCATGCCGCATGCGAGGACTCCCATAGGTGCCGTTCGACAACCGAAACGCCGAGCGGACATGCGCCAGAAGCACCATGTCGCGCTGCTGCCGGCGGCAGGCCGGTCGATCCTTCCATGCAAAATAGCCGCTCGAGCTGACGCCGAGGACCTTGCAGAGACGCTGGACGGGGAATTCTTCTTTCGCCGCATCGATGAGTTCGAACCTCACCGACTTCCCTCCCGGGCGAAAAAAGCCATCGCCTTCTTCAGGATGCCACGCTCCTGACGAAGGATCTCATTCTCCCGCCGCAGCCGCTTCATCTCCGCAGCCATGTCCTCGACGCGGTCGGGAGGCGGGCTTTCTATCAAGGCGTCGCGCCGCTTGTCGATCCAGCGCCGCAGTGTCGATAGCCCAACGCCAAGGTCCTCCGCGATCTCGCGCTGCGTCCGGCCGCTCGTCTCAACCAGACGGACGGCTTCCTCCTCGAATTCCTTCGTAAATCGTCGCTGTGTCTTCGCCATGGAGTTCCTCATGCCTCATTGAGAACTCTCCACTTTTCCGGGGCAAGTCCACCCTGGGGCAGTATCTGCGCGGGAAATACTGATCGTTCAAATTGCAAACCGCCTAATCAGCACCGGGCCACAGCTTGATTTCATTGACGTTCCCGATACCCTCGGCTGGTACACGAGACCCGGAGTGCGACATGAAAACGATCAAGTCATGCGCCGGGCTCTAATTTCGACCGTGCTAGCGGCGTCGGTGGCGGGACCGGCCTGTCCGACTGAGCTTTCCATATTCTGGCCGGTTCGCATGGTAGTCTCTCGCGACCCTGACCCAGAACGCTTCGTCGGCATCACTCTCGGAAACCTGTCCGCCATTGTTTTCGTCGACGACTGTAAGGAGTGCGCTGACGAGTTCCGGAAGGACGGGGTGGTACTATGGTCCGACGCCGCCGGGAGCAAGTGGACGATCCTGCCGCCGCGCCGCATCGGTATACTGGCTGATGCTCAGTGAATTAACGAGACCTCCTGCCTACTGATTAGGAGCTACTGACAGGTTGTCCGTATCCTTGACCCGGTACCCGTTTCGGCAACGGTGCACTGGGAGTTTTGTCGAAGATTGATTACCGCTTTGGGCCGGTTAAAGTTCACCCTTATGGGCTTTGCCCTTGGCGCTGTCGGTGCTGTCATGATTGACGCTGGCGGGGGAGGTGCCGGAGGTGGCGGAAGCCGCGTCTCGACCGTCCGGTCCGGCGCCAATCCAGGAATGGGCGAGGTTGCGCACCCAGTGAAAAGAAACCCAACCATCGCGATTATTAGAAACTTGAGTTGCATGCTCTCTATCCGTCTGCCTCTGATGCGGCATAAGGGTGTGAACCATGCGTCGATCAATTCGGCAACTCGTGCTCTTCGCGTGCGACTTCCACCGATCATGTTCACCGGGAGTAGAACCCCGGCGCCACGTCGCGTGGGGTGACCCGGCGCCGGGGCGCGGCACTGCTTGGGGGATGCCGCAAAGACATGAAGCCACAATATTTATGTAATGTGAAGGGTGCCGTTTATTGATCATCGAGATACCACTTTTGAGTTCTTGCGCAAAATTGGAAATTGGGGATCATCTGCGGATGATTGATGGAAGCAGATCCGTCTCCCGTGACAAGGCGCTTCGCGGTCTCACGACCTCTGAGCTACAAACCCTTGAGACTATCCACGCACATCAACTGGGCATTTTGGAGGGCGTTCGGTTAGGCGAGCTGAACGAAGATCAGCGTGCTAATTTCAAAGTACTGCTCGTCAAAAGATTAGTTGAGTTCGAACTTGCAGCGGAGGGCACATTCCGCTGCATACCGACACGAATGGGGCGCGGAGTTCTATTAACTTGGGAGATTAAGAAGCTTTTTGAGCAGCCATCGGCACCCGATGAGCAAACCCGGTGACTTTCGCAGTGCCCCCGAATGGCACGGTGCACTGAGAAATTTAGGCGCCTCACAGTCTATCTATTTAGGCTCAGGACCTGTTAAATCCGAATGAGATGTGATTCAGGATCTCCGAGGGAGGAGCTTCTGATGGGTGATCTGTTCTTGCTGAGCGAGCGCCAGATGGCGCGGATATCGCCGCACTTTCCTTTGGCGCACGGGGTGCCGCGGGTGGATGACCAGCGGGTGGTGAGCGGGATCGTCTACGTCATCGGCAACGGCCTTCAGTGGAAGGATGCACCGAAGGCCTATGGTCCGCACAAGACGCTGTACAACCGCTTCATCCGCTGGAGCCGGCTTGGTGTGTTCACGGATTTTCGCCGCCCTTGCCGGTGAAGGCCCGAGACCTGAACGCATCATGATCGATGCGACACACCTGAAGGCCCACCGCACGGCGGCGAGCCTTCTAAAAAAGGGGATGTTCCCCGACGCATCGGACGCACCAAAGGCGGCTTGAACTCCAAGCTGCACGCCGTCTGCGACGGTGAGGGAAGACCGCTCGTCCTGTGTCTGTCGGAAGGCCAGATGAGCGACTACAACGGCGCCGCCATGATGCTGGACTGCCTGCCGAAGGCCAAGGTCATGCTGGCCGACAAGGGATACGATGCCGACTGGTTCCGCCAGGCGCTCGCCCTGCGCGGCATCGCCGCCTGCATTCCCGCCCGTGCCAAGCGCAAGGCCCCGGTGGCCCATGATGCGCTGCTCTATCGTCAGCGCCACAAGATCGAGATCATGTTCGGCAGGCTGAAGGACTGGCGCCGCATCCACACCAGCTACGACCGTTGCGCCCACACCTTCTTCTCCGCTATCTGCATCGCCGCGGTCGTGTCCCCGCCCGTGGTGTAGCTCGACGGTAGCGTCGCCGATCTCGCCCGCGCCTTTGATTGCGCTGTAGGACGAGATTGGCGACGCGGTGGTCACCAGCGGTTTCCGGTTAGGCTTGGGTTGCGAGACCTAACCGCAACCGGAGATCCCCTGATGACCGACGACATGATGAGCCTGCGCAGCCTTCTGGAGAAGACCCCGGACGCCGATCTGTTGCGCGAGATGATCGGCTTTGCCGCCGAGCGGCTGATGGAACTGGAGGTCGGCAATGCGACCGGCGCCGGCTATGGCGAGAAGAGCGCCGAGCGCCTCGCCCAGCGCAACGGCTATCGCGACAGGGACTGGCATACCCGTGCCGGCACCGTCGAGCTGCGCATTCCCAGGCTGCGCAAGGGCAGCTACTTTCCCGGCTTCCTCGAGCCGCGGCGCATGGCCGAGAAGGCCCTGACGGCCGTGATCCAGGAAGCCTATGTCCAGGGCATCTCGACCCGTTCGGTCGACGACCTGGTCAAGGCGATGGGCATGGACGGCATCTCCAAGAGCCAGGTGTCGAGGCTTTGCGAAGAGATCGACGGCAAGGTGAAGGTCTTCCTCGAACGGCCGATCGAGGGCGACTGGCCCTATCTCTGGATCGACGCGACCTACCTGAAGGTCCGCCGCGGCGGGCGCATCGTCTCGGTCGCCGTGATCATCGCCGTCGGCGTCAACGCCGATGGCCGGCGCGAGGTGCTCGGCATGGAGGTCGGCACCTCGGAAGCCGAGCCGATCTGGACCGAATTCCTGCGCAAGCTGACCCGGCGCGGCCTGCGCGGCGTGAAGCTCGTCGTGTCCGATGCGCACGAGGGCATCAAGGCGGCCGTCACCAAGGTCCTGACGGCGACATGGCAGCGATGCCGGGTGCACTTCATGCGCAACGTGCTGGCCCATGCCGGCAAGAGCGGACGCCGGGTGGTGTCGGCCTTCATCGCCACCGCCTTCGCCCAGGAGACGCCCGAGGCCGCAAGCCTGCAATGGCGCTCCGTCGCCGACCAGATCCGGCCGAAGGTGCCCAAGCTCGCCGCCATCCTCGACGGCGCCGAAGAGGATGTCTTGGCCTACATGACCTTCCCCAGGGAGCATCGCGCCAAGCTGCACAGCATCAACCCCATCGAGCGGCTGAACGGGGAGATCAAGCGGCGCACCGACGTCGTCGGCATCTTTCCGAACGACGAGGCCATCCTGCGTCTCGTCGGCGCTCTGCTGCTCGAGCAGAATGACGAGTGGGCCGTGCAGCGGGCGAGGTACATGACGCTGGAATCCGTTGCACCCTTGAGCGATGATCCTCTCGTCAGCCTGCCAGCAATGACGCGCTGATCAACCCGGCCTGGCCGGAACCGACGTGTGACGCCGTCAGCTACACCACGCTAGGGGACACGATCATCGCCGCCGCAGTCATCTTCTGGCTTTGATCAATGAGTCCTGAGCCTAGCACTACTTTGGCAGGTTGGAGGAACCGAGTGGCATCATCGTTGATTCGGATGTCATGATGGGCTGACCGGAATGACGCGCGATGACGGTGGACGATGGCTGGCGAAGCGATTTGGAGCGGTGGCTCGAACCGTTTTTGGCGGGGCTGTCGCATCCCTCTCGGCGCAGGATGTGTCCGCAATACATCGCTGGCTTGATCGGCCCCGGTGACCGCAAGAGCGTGCAGCCGATGGCTGCTCGTGCGGGTGAAGCCGGCTATGACCAGCTTCACCATTTCGTTGCGGCAGGGATATGGGACAGCGCACCGCTCGAGTCGGCGCTGCTGAACGAGGCCGACCGGCTGGTGGGTGGTGCCTGTGCCTTCCTCGTCATTGACGACACGGCGATGCCGAAGAAGGGCTATCATTCGGTCGGCGTCGCGCCCCAATATGCCTCGTCACTGGGTAAGAATGCGAACTGTCAGACGTTGGTGTCGGTGACGCTGGCGTCGCGTGAAGTGCCGGTGATGGTTGGCCTGCGCCTATTCCTGCCTGAGAGCTGGACCGGCGATCCGGAGCGCATGACGCGGGCGAAGGTGCCCGTCGAGAGGCAGGTCGTCCTGACCAAGCCGGAGATCGCTATCGAGGAAATCGACAGGGTAAGGGCCGCCGGTGTGCGCTTCGGCTGCGTGTTGGCTGATGCCGGCTACGGCATGAGCGCGCCGTTCCGCCAGGCGCTGAGCGAGCGCGGCCTATCCTGGGCGGTCGGCATACCCGGCCGTCAGAAGGTGTATCCAGCTGACGTCGCGATGATCTTCCCAATCTCGGGACATGGCCGGCCTCGGCAGCACCACATCCCCGATGCGAAGTCCGTCGCCGCCGAGAAGCTGCTGGCCGGGCAGCAATGGAAAAGGGTCAGTTGGCGGCGCGGCACGAAAGGGCGGCTGGCGGCGCGTTTCGCAGCTTTGCGAGTGCGCGTGGCCGACGGTCCGACCCAGCGGATCCGCGACATGGGCAACCAGCATCTGCCGGGCGAAGAAGTTTGGCTGGTCGGTGAGCATCGCTCGACCGGCGAACGCAAATACTACCTCTCGAACTTGCCAGCCGACGCGACGATCAAAACGCTTGCGGGAGCTATCAAGGCGCGGTGGATCTGTGAGCAGGCACATCAGCAGCTCAAAGAGGAGCTCGGCCTCGACCACTTTGTTGATTTCCACCCGGAACTGACCCGGGACAGCGCCTGATTTCCACTGAGATTTGACCCATGTGACCTTTCCCCGAGCGCGGCGAGCGAGGGGACAATGGAGTGATCTACATGGGACTTTTGAACGTCATCCGCCGCTTGGCTTTGCGAGAGAAGCTACCGATCCGAGAGATAGCCAGGCGGACCGGGCTCTCGCGGAACACCATCAAGAAGTATCTGAAGGCCGGCACGATCGAGCCGAAGTTCTCGGTGCCGGAGCGGCCGAGCAAGCTCGACCCGTTCTCCGACAAGCTTGCAGCCTGGCTGAAGGCCGAAGCATCAAAGTCACGTAAGCAGCGCCGGCCTTTGACGCACTTGCATGCAGATCTCGTCGCTCTCGGGTTCACCGGTTCCTACAACCGTGTGGCCGCGTTCGCCCGCGAATGGCTTGCGGAGCGGCAGCGCGAGCAGCAAACGACAGGGCGCGGCATCTTCGTTCCCCTGTCTTTCCGCCCCGGCGAAGCCTTCCAGTTCGACTGGAGCGAGGACCATGCGGTGATCGGCGGCGACCGCACCAGGCTTCAGGTCGCGCATATCAAGCTGGCGCACAGCCGAGTGTTCCTCGTCCGTGCCTATCTGCTCCAGACCCACGAGATGCTGTTTGACGCTCATTGGCACGCCTTCCGCGTCTTCGGCGGCGTGCCTGAGCGCGGCATCTACGACAACATGAGAACGGCGGTAGACCGCGTCGGACGCGGCAAGGAACGCCAGATCAACCTGCGTTTCCTCGCCATGACAAACCACTATGTCTTCAAGCCGGAGTTCTGCAATCCGGCCTCTGGTTGGGAGAAAGGGCAAGTCGAGAAGAACGTGCAGGATGCGCGGCCGCGTCTGTGGCAGCCGATGCCGAACTTTCCCGATCTCGCCACGCTGAATGCCTGGCTCGAGCAGCGTTGTCTGGAGCTCTGGCGGGAGATCCCACATGGCCGTCTTGCCGGGACCGTCGCCGATGTCTGGGCCGAAGAGCAGCCCACCTTGATGTCGCTACCGCCTGCCTTCGACGGGTTCGTCGAGCAGAGCAAGCGCGTCTCGCCTACTTGCCTGATCAGCTTCGAACGCAACCGCTACAGCGTGCCGGCTTCTTTTGCGAACAGGCCCGTCAGCCTCCGTGTCTACCCGGATCGTCTGGTCATTGCGGCCGAGGGGCAAATCTTGTGCGAGCATGAACGGCGGATCGAGCGATCGCATCATCTGCCGCCGCGAACGATCTACGACTGGCATCATTATCTGGCGGTGATCCAGCGCAAGCCCGGCGCGCTGCGCAACGGTGCTCCTTTCGCTGAACTGCCGTCAGGCTTCCGGCGATTGCAGGATCAGATGTTGCGACGGCCCGGTGGCGATCGCGAGATGGTCGATATCCTTGCCCTGGTCCTGCACCATGATGAGCAGGCGGTGCTGGCCGCAGTGGAGCTGGCACTGTCAGAGGGGGTCGCCACCAAGACCCACGTGCTCAACATCCTGCACCGTCTGATCGACGGAAAGACGATCGACGGCCCGGCCATCGACACGCCGCAAACGCTGCTGCTGCGCCGTGGACTTGCCCCGGAAAAGTGGAGAGTTCTCAATGAGGCATGAGGAACTCCATGGCGAAGACACAGCGACGATTTACGAAGGAATTCGAGGAGGAAGCCGTCCGTCTGGTTGAGACGAGCGGCCGGACGCAGCGCGAGATCGCGGAGGACCTTGGCGTTGGGCTATCGACACTGCGGCGCTGGATCGACAAGCGGCGCGACGCCTTGATAGAAAGCCCGCCTCCCGACCGCGTCGAGGACATGGCTGCGGAGATGAAGCGGCTGCGGCGGGAGAATGAGATCCTTCGTCAGGAGCGTGGCATCCTGAAGAAGGCGATGGCTTTTTTCGCCCGGGAGGGAAGTCGGTGAGGTTCGAACTCATCGATGCGGCGAAAGAAGAATTCCCCGTCCAGCGTCTCTGCAAGGTCCTCGGCGTCAGCTCGAGCGGCTATTTTGCATGGAAGGATCGACCGGCCTGCCGCCGGCAGCAGCGCGACATGGTGCTTCTGGCGCATGTCCGCTCGGCGTTTCGGTTGTCGAACGGCACCTATGGGAGTCCTCGCATGCGGCATGAACTCCAGGCCGAGGGGATCGCTATCGGGCGCCGTCGGACAGCGCGCCTGATGCGCGAGAACGGCCTCAAGGCCCGGCAGAAGCGGCGGTTCAAGCGAACGACGGACAGCCTGCACGCCTTCCCGATCGCGCCGAACCTCCTTGATCAGGACTTCGCGACCGAACGCCGGGACGAGAAGTGGGGAGCCGACATCTCCTATGTTTGGACGCGAGAGGGCTGGCTGTATCTCGCCGTCGTCATCGACCTGTTCGCCCGGCGCGTCGTCGGCTGGGCCGTCAGCGATCGTCTACACAAGGAGTTGGCTCTCGAGGCGCTCCGCAAGGCCCTCGTCCTGCGCCGCCCGAAAACCGGCCTGATCCATCATTCTGACCGCGGCAGCCAATATTGCTCGATCGACTATCAGGCCGAGCTACGCAGGTACGACGTGCTGATCTCGATGTCCGGCAAGGGCAACTGCTATGATAATGCGATGGTCGAGACCTTCTTCAAGACGTTGAAATCCGAGCTGGTCTGGCGCACCGTCTTCCAGACCAGGACCGAGGCGAAGGCGGCCATCGGCCGCTACATCGACAGCTTCTACAACCCCGTCCGGCGCCATTCCGCGCTCGACTTCATCAGCCCCGTCCAGTTCGAACGACTGGCCGCCGCGTAATCAAAACGCTCTCCACTAAAAGGGGGCAAGTCCACCGAGAGCCCAAGGCCAATGTCGAGCGCTACGACGATTTGCGCGCCCGCAGGAGTGGAGGCCGCCATGCGTCATGATCCCGCCAGCGGCGCCGTCGTCATCATGCTGCGCAGCCTCAAGATGTATGGCATGGCCCAGGCCGTCACCGACCTGATTGAGCAAGGCGCGCCTGCCTTCGAAGCCGCCGTGCCGATCCTGACGCAGCTCCTCAAGGCCGAGATGGCGGAACGCGAGGTGCGCTCGATCGCCTATCACATGAAGGCAGCACGCTTCCCGGCCTACAAGGATCTGGCGGGCTTCGACTTCTCAGCCAGCGAGATCAACGAGGCCACGGTGCGCCAGCTCCATCGCTGCGAGTTCATCGAAGGAATGGAGAATGTCGTGCTGATCGGCGGGCCGGGCACGGGCAAAACCCATGTCGCGACCGCCCTTGGCGTTCAGGCCGTCGAGCATTATCGCCGGAAAGTTCGGTTCTTCTCGACCATCGAACTCGTCAACATGCTCGAACAGGAGAAAGCCAAGGGCAAAGCCGGCCAACTGGCCGAGACCCTCGTCCGTCTCGATCTCGTGATCCTGGACGAGCTTGGATACCTGCCATTCAGTGCCTCAGGCGGTGCGCTGCTCTTCCACCTGCTGAGCAAGCTCTACGAGCGCACCAGCGTCGTCATCACGACCAATCTGAGCTTCAGCGAATGGGCCACCGTCTTCGGCGATGCCAAGATGACCACCGCGCTGCTCGATCGCCTCACACATCGTTGCCACATCCTGGAGACTGGAAATGACAGCTTCCGCTTCAGAGCCAGCACCGACGCCGCCACCCGCAAGAGGAAGGAAAGCGCACATGCCTTGACCCACACATGACCCACTCAGCATAACTCAGAGCCGGGTCAATTCTCGATGGAAAACCCGGGTCAGTTCCGGGTGGAAATCAACACTTCCTCGCCTATATCGCGCTGCATGCCGGCATCGGCGCGATCCTGTCGGCACTCCACGCCTGGCGCTGCCTCGCCGGCTACGTCTCCGCCCGTCGAGCGGCCGACCTCCGCATCGGAATCCTGTGGCAGGACTACACCGCCGTCACGGCCCTTGGCGCTCTCGCCTTCCTCTCCGCCTTGCCGTGGCTCGTCCCCTTTCGGGAGCTCGCGCGCCCATGACCGCGAACCGCTCGGTGGCCTATCTTCTCCTCCTCGTCGCAGGTCTCCTGATCTGGAGTTCCGCCTTCATCTGGCTCTACGGCGCGTTGTCGGTAGGCTGCGCCTTCGGGTGGGAGCGGGTCGCCGTCGGTCCCGTCAGCCTGCAGCGTGCGGTGTTGCTCGGTCTGTGGATGACGCATCTCGCCGTCATCGCCGCTCTGCTTGCCTTTACCCATGGTCGGTTGAAGCAGCATCCCGGACTGGCGTCCCTTGATGGGTTCTTTGCCGGAGCAACCTTCTGGGCAAGCGTCGTCGCTTTGGGCGTCACCTTCGTGAACTACGCGCCCATCCTCGCCCTTTCGACCTGTCTCTAAGGCGGGATGGCTTTTCTTCGAATCGCCGTCCCGCTTTGGTTCTTTGTTTCCGCATGATCTCTTTCCGAAAGCCGGAAGCCACCTTTCGGGATCATGCGCTCCAGCGCGCGGTGGTCTTCGGAGAGAGCGCCGAGAGGAAATCGCGGGCCGTCTGGGCAGAGCGAAGAGCGCCCCTCACAGTCCAATCCCCATGATCGACAGCAAGAGGGAAGGTGCCGCAAGGCGAGGGGCGGCCACGCCACGCGCGCGATCGGAAGCCCCGCACCCGTCAGCGGATATAGGGGCGCCACCGCCAGACCGAGGCTCTGTGGCGCCGTCAGGGCAAGTCGGGACCTGTCATGCGGAAGCGATCGGCAACACCGAGATGTGGGAGGATCGCAGCAGGCCGGCGTCAGCACCACATGACTCGGCGCCCGCATTCCTCGCTCGGCTACCGCCCGGCGGCACCCAACACTGTGCCGTGTCCGGCTGCGCCATCCCAACGCGCTGCGCCGGCCACCTCGAACGCCGCCACCAGGACAAGCATGCATTCGGCTCGAACCGGACCACCTGTTGGGCGCGCTCCCATCGACCTGACGCACAGGGGCGCATTTCGCACTATCAGCAGATGCGTTGCCGAGCGCGTCATCTCGTCGAACCCGGATCTCATGCCACCTGCCCATGCTCGGCGAGGAAGTCGAGCAGCGCCCGGGCACGTGCCGGCAGGCTGGCGGACTGGCCGATGAAGACGGCGTGGAAGGCCTCCTCGTCGCCGGGATTGGCGTCTTCGAGCAGCGGCACCAGCCGCCCTTCGGCGAGGTCGTCGCGGATGGTGAAGGCGGCGAGGCGCGCCGGGCCGACGCCGGCGAGCGCCAGGCGCCGGATGCCTTCGCCGTCGCTCATCCGAACGCGACCCACCGTCGGGAGCACGATGTCCTCGCCGTCGGTTGTCCGCAGCGGCCAACCCTTCACGGCACGGGCATAGCCGAAGCCGAGGCGGTCCTGCCGGTCGAGATCCTCGATCGTGCGGGGCAGGCCATGCCGCGCGATCCAGGTCGGCGCGGCGACGATCGTCATGCGCGTGCTTCCAAGTTTTCGCGCCATCAGGGCCGAGTTCGGCATCGGGCCGGCGCGGATGGCGATGTCGGTCCGGTCGCTGAGGAGATCCACGACGCGGTCGGTCTGGACGATGTCGAGTTCGATCTCGGGATGGAGCTCGAGGAAGCGCGGCAGGAGGGGCGCCAGGATGTGGCTGATATAGGAAGTGCTGGAATTGAGGCGCACGCGGCCCGCCGGGCGCTCGCCGGCGCCGGCCGAGCGCTCGGCATCGCCGAGATCGGCGAGGATCGCGACGGAGCGCTCGTAGAAGGCCTGGCCCTCCGGCGTGAGCTGGAAGCGCCGCGTCGTGCGGTGGACGAGCCGCGTGCCGAGCCGTGCCTCCAGACGGGCCACGAGCTTCGACACCGCCGAGGCCGAGACGTTCGAGGCGCGGGCGGCTGCGGAAAAGCCGCCGCGCTCCACCACGCGGGCAAAGACCTCCATCTCGGCAAAACGGTTGACGTCGGTACGCGGCATTGGTGACGTGAACTCCAAAGTGATGTTCCCACAGGCAGTCTACTTCATCGCGCCGCGATCCGTCATCTCAGGAGCCTGTTCCCACCGGAAGGCTCTTTCCATGCCCCTTGCTCTCTACGCCCTCACCGCCGGCGCCTTCGGCATCGGCGTCACCGAATTCGTCATCATGGGCCTGCTGCTCGATGTCGGCGCCGATCTCGGCGTCTCGACGAGCGCAGCCGGCTTCCTCATTTCCGGCTATGCCATCGGCGTCGTGATCGGCGCGCCGCTCCTCACCGTGCTGACGTCGCGCTGGCCGCGGAAGACCGTGCTGCTGGCGCTGATGGGCATCTTCATCGCCGGCAATCTCGCCTGCGCGCTCGCCCCGACCTATGGCTTGCTGATGGCGGCCCGCGTGCTGACCGCCTTTGCCCACGGCACCTTCTTCGGCGTCGGCGCGGTGGTCGCGACGCGCCTCGTGCCCGCGGACAAAAAGGCGTCCGCCATCGCGCTGATGTTCACCGGCCTCACCGTCGCCAACATCCTCGGCGTGCCGCTCGGCACCTGGCTCGGCCAGAGTGCCGGCTGGCGCTCGACCTTCTGGGCGGTGACTGTCGTCGGCGTCGCGGCGCTCGCCGTCGTCGCCTGGGCCGTGCCGCGGGACGGCAAGCCCGAGCAGGCCGACGACTGGCGCGCCGACCTCAGGGCGCTCGGCCGCCGCCCGGTGCTGCTCGGCCTCCTCACCACCGTGCTCGGCTATGCCGGTGTCTTTGCCGTCTTCACCTACATCGCGCCGCTGTTGACCCAAATCACCGGCCTCAGTGAGGCGGCGATCTCGCCGATCCTGCTTCTGTTCGGCGGTGGGCTCGTCGTCGGCAATCTCCTCGGCGGCAGGCTCGCCGACCGGGCGCTGGTGCCGGCGATGATCGGCAGCCTCGTCGCGCTCACCCTGGTGCTCATCGTCATGGGTCCGGCGCTGCACGGCACCTGGACGGCGCTCGTGGCCGTGGCGCTTCTCGGCGCCGCCGCCTTCTCCACCGTGCCGCCGCTCCAGGTGTGGGTGCTGTCCAAGGCCGAGGGCGCCGGCGAGAGCCTTGCCTCCTCCTTCAACATCGCCGCCTTCAACCTCGGCAATGCGCTGGGGGCGCTCGCCGGCGGTCTCGTGATCGACCGCGGGCCGGGCTTGGCTTTCGTGACCTGGACCGCCGCGCTGTTCCCGCTCGCCGCGCTGGCGGTGGCGATCCTCGCCGTGCGGCTCGACCGCCAGAGGCCCGCCGACAGTGCGGCTGCACTCGATCGCCGCTCTGGTGCCGCCGTTGCTTGCGCCGCTAACTTGGAGGCCGCCCGATGACGACGCCTCCCACCCCGAGCGCCGCTGCCGCCGGCCTTGCCGCCGCCATCCTCCTCGCCAGCCCCCTGCCGTCGTCGGCCGGCGACTGGGTCCCCGCCTGGATGGCGAGCCCGCAGCCGGTCTGGAGCAGCGACTTTCTGTTCCCGACCGACGTGCCGGCGACGCTGAAGAACCGCACCCTCCGGCAGGTCGCCCGGATCGGCATCGGCGGCAGCGCCGTCCGCATCCGCCTGTCCAACGATGATGGGCGCAGCGCCGTGCGGATCGCTGCGGCGCATCTCGCCCGGTCGACGGGCGGGATGGCGATCGAGGCCGCCAGCGACCGTGCGCTGACCTTCGACGGAGCGAGAGAGGGGACGATCCTGCCGGGCGCGTCGCTCCTCAGCGATCCCGTCGACATGGCGGTTTCGGCCGGCGAAGACCTGGCGGTCAGCCTGTACTTCGCCGAGGAGACGTCGATCGAGACGTTCCACTGGGACGGCAGGGCCGAGTCCCGGCTGGTCGACGGCCCTCATGTCTCCGACGCCGAGCTTCCGCCGGGCGAGACGGTGACGCAGCGCCTTTTCCTGTCGGACATCCTCGTCGATACGCCGGAGGCAAAGGGCACGGTCGTCGTCCTCGGCGATTCGATCACCGACGGCGCCGGCGCGACGCTCGGCGCCGACACCCGCTGGCCGGACTTTCTCGCCACCCGCGCCGCCCCCCGCGGCATCGCCGTCGTCAATGCCGGCATTTCCGGTGCGCGCCTCCTCTCCGACCGCATGGGCACCAACGCGCTCGCCCGCCTCGACCGCGACGTCCTCGCCCAGCCCAAAATCGGCGCGTTGATCCTGATGCTCGGGATCAACGACATCGCCTGGCCCGGCACGCCCTTCGCGCCGGACGAGCCGCCGATGACGTTCGAGCGCCTCACCGCCGGCTACCGCCAGATCACCGCCCGGGCCCGCGCCAATGGCATCAGGATCGTCGGCGCGACGCTGACGCCGTTTGCCGGCGCCCTTCCCGGAACGCCGCTGGAGGCCACCTATCACAGCGCGGCGAAGGATTTTCTTCGCCAACGCATCAACGACTGGATCCGCACGAGCCGAACCTTCGACGCCGTCATCGACGTCGATCGTCTGCTCGTCGACCCGGCCGACCCGATGCGGCTTCGGCCGGCCTATGACAGCGGCGACCGCCTGCATCCCGGCGACGCCGGCAACAAGGCGATGGCGGACGCCGTCGACCTCGACACGATTTTTGGAGACTTGCCATGAAGATCGACCTCTCGGCCAAGACCGCCCTCGTCACCGGCTCCACCGCCGGCATCGGCTACGCCATCGCGCTCGGCCTCGCCAGAGCCGGCGCCGCCGTCTCCCTCAACGGCCGCGACCTGGGTCGCACGGAGGCCGCCGTCGCGAAGCTGAAGGGCGAGGCGCCCGGCGCGGACGTCCGCGGCGTCGCCGGCGACGTCGGCACGGCCGAGGGCTGCGAGGCCATCGTCGCTGCGCTGCCGGCGGTGGACATCCTCGTCAACAATGCCGGCATCTTCAACCCGCAGGATTTCTTCGACGTCCCCGATGCCGAGTGGGAGCGCTTCTTCGCGGTCAACGTCATGTCGGGCGTCCGGCTGTCGCGCGCCTATCTCAAGGGCATGCAGGCCAAGGGCTGGGGGAGGGTGCTGTTCCTGTCGTCAGAGTCCGGGCTCAACATTCCCGTCGAGATGATCCACTACGGTATGACCAAGACCGCCGACCTCGCGCTGTCCCGCGGCCTTGCCAAGCGCATGGCCGGCACGGGCGTCACGGTGAACGCCATCCTGCCGGGACCGACGCTGTCGGAGGGCGTCGCCGGGATGCTGGCGGGCGAGGTCGAGAAATCAGGCAAGCCGCTGGAGGAGGTCGCCGCCGACTTCGTCAAGGCGCACCGCTCGACCTCGATCATCCAGCGTGCCGCGACGGTCGAGGAGGTTGCCAACCTCTGCGTCTACGTCGCCTCACCCCAGGCATCGGCGACGACCGGCGCGGCGCTCAGGGTCGACGGCGGCGTGGTCGACACCATCGCCTGACCCGGATGCGACGGGCCGATCAGGCGGGGCGCACGCGCCGTCCCGCCTGCGATCTCGCGGCCGATTTCGGCAAAGGACGAAGCGACCGTGGCAAAAAGCCCGTCCGAGACGGCCCCGAGCCCAACGACGGGTCTGGCATCGACCGTTCGCGGCGGCGTCTCCGTGGGATTGGCCCTCAGGGCAGCCTCGATCCGCCGCCGCCAGGACGATCCGGCGGCGACAGGGCCAAAAGCGCGCGGACATCCTCGGGCATAGTGCCGGGAGCGTCTCGCTTTGGCATGCCGGCGACGAAGGGGGCGAGCTGGGCTGACGCAATGGTGGCAACTCGCCGCAGCTCGGCGACCGGTGCCGCATGGTCATCGACCCTCAGATCGACACGCCGGTAGTCTTCCGCGCCTTGCACGACGATGCCGGCCGACTGGCGTCCCCGCTTGTCGCCGCCGGCCGCCTGAGCCGCTTCGAGGGCAAGGAGCAGCCGCTCCTCGAGTGGCGCGTCGAGGCTTTTCGTGAAGGCGCCTGCCATCGCCGCAAGAACCGCCTCGCCCGTCAGCATGTTGCCTTGAACGGCGTAGTTCTCGCCGAGGATCTGCCCGTGCCACGGCGTGCAGGCCGTGCCGGTGGCGGCTGCGGACCGCCCATGCGCGTCGACCACCCCGACCTGCCGCAGATGCGCCTCGGGGTCGTCCGCGAGCGCATCCGCCAGGGCCTGCTCGGCGTCAGCCCCGGATTTCAGTGCGGCGAGGACGGCGACGGCAATAGCCGGATTGACCCAGGATTGGGTGGAGACAGCGCCAACGCCCGGCGCGACATAAGGGCAGATTGCCCCCACGGCAGGAACGGCGGAGGCCACCCCGACGCCGAGGTCGCCGCTGCGCGCGCAGCGTGCCACGATCGAAAACGTATTGACTTCGACAGACATCGGCACGTCCCGCTTCATATCTGGAGATGCTGGATGAGGTCGGCAGCGGAGCCTTCGTCGGTCCGTCCGCTCGCCACGATCGCACCGATCTTGAGGATCGCGTAGCGGTCGGCGACGCGCAGGGCGAAGGGCAGGTTCTGTTCGACAATCAGTATCGACATTGCGTGGCGCTCCTTGGTGCGCTTCAGCACCTCGGCCATCTTCGAAACCATGGTCGGCTGTAGCCCCTCGGAGATTTCGTCGATCAGCATGATCTTCGGCCGCGCGACGAGGGCGCGCGACAGGAGCAGCATCTTCTGTTCGCCGCCGCTCAACGTTCCCGCGCGCTGCTGGAACCGCTTGGTGATGACGGGAAACGCCTCCTCGATTTCGGAGACGCGCTCGTCCAGCATGCGGTCGACAGGCACTCCGAGGCGAAGATTGTCCGCGACTGTCAGATCCTGAAAGATCGTGAATTCCTGCGGGGTGTGCGAGATCGAGGCGCGTGCGTTGAGATGCGGGGCGCGATTGGTGATGTCTGCGCCTTCGTAGATCACCTTCCCCGCGCGCGCGCGCACGAAGCCCATGATGGTCCGCAGCAAGGTCGACTTGCCCATGCCGTTCTTGCCCAGCACCGCGACGATCTCCCCGGCATCGATCCGGATCGAAACGTCGCGCACCACCATTGCCGCGCCGTAGCCGCTGGTCAGGGCCTCAACGGCAAGTCGCGGCGTCTGGGATGGGGGCGCCGGCGATCTCGGCCCTGGTGGCATCGCGGCATGGGCGGTCACGACGCGGGCTCCAACTCATGCCCGGCATAGACGGACTTTACGAGATCTGACGAGACAACCTCTTCCACCGTGCCGTCGAGCAGCATTCGGCCCTGATGAAGAACAACGACGCGCTCACTGATGTCGCGCACGAAATCGAGATCGTGCTCGATCAGGAAGATGCAGAGGCCGAACTCGCTGGAAAGCCGGGTAAGGACTGCGCCGATCGCGGTGCGCTCGCTCTTCGTCAGCCCCGCGGTTGGCTCGTCGAGGAGAAGAACCGTCGGCTCCGTCGCCAGCACCATGGCCAATTCCAGGCCGCGTTTCATGCCGTGGGACAAATAGCGCGTCTCGGTCTCCAGAATCGCGTCGAGTCCGGTCGCCCGAAGGATGTCCAGGGCCGGGGCCGGCAGGCGAAGCTCAGAGCGCCGGGTGAAGAGACTCGCGCCGTCGACGCGGTAGCGGGCGAGCATCAGGCAATCGGCGATCGTCAACGTGTCGAACAGGCTTGTGTTCTGGAAGCTTCGCCCGACGCCGAGTGCAACAATCCGCTGCGGCGACAGGCGGCCGATGTCCACGCCGTCGATCTCGATCGTCCCTCCGCTCCGCTCCATGCCGTTGCTGATGCAGCGCATCAGGGTCGTCTTGCCGGCCCCGTTCGGTCCCACGACGCTGAGGAGCTGGTGGCGTTGCCCCACGACGTCGATTCCGTCGAGGACCTTCAGGCTGCCGTAGCGGCGCGTCAGTCCGGCGATGCGGATCGGCGGCGCGGCGGTCTGCGCGTTCGCGCTGTCGCGGGAGCGCGGCGTCGGCGCGGCGACAAGGCGAAGCGTTTCGCCAGTCCGCTCTGCCTCACCGATCTTGCGCCCCGTCAGTCTGTGCCAAGCCTTCGAAACCAGCGGCGCAAGGCCGTTCGGCAGGAAGATGATGACAGCGACAAAGGCCATTCCGACCAAGAGCTTCCACAGGAACGGCAGGCTTCCGGAAAGATAGGACGTCGTCACGTCGATGCCGAGGGTGCCAAGCACTGGGCCCAGTATCGTCGCGCGACCGCCGAGGGCGACCCAGATCAGGAGTTCGGTACCCAGAAGAAAGCCCGCGAGCTCCGGCGCGACCACGTTGGTGAAGGCGGCGTAGCCGAAGCCGGCGACGGCCGCGACGGCCGCGCAAGCCATCGTCAGAACGATCTTCACCCGCGAAACGGGAATGCCGAGATAGGCCGCACGGTCCTCGTTTTCCCGAATGGCGATCAGGATGCGCCCGAAATCGCTGCGCACGAACAGCCAGCCCAGGAATGTCACCACGACCAGGAAGACGCCGGCGATCCAGAACCAGATGTCGATGGTCCAGTAGTAGGTGGGAAAGCCGGAAAGGCCGCTGCTCGAGCCCGTATAGCGACCGCCGGAGAAGATCACCTGCACGATCACGATCGGCAGCGCCAGCGTCATGATGGAGGAATAGAGCGGCGAGGCCCCGTGATAGAAGGAGAGCCAGCCGACGAGGCCGGCCACAGCCAAGGCGGCAACGACGGCGACGACAAGCGCGACGATCGCCCAGCCCGGACCGAAGCCGTAATGGGTGAAGACGAGCGCGCAGGCATAGGCCCCGATGCCGAAGAAGGCGGACTGGCCGAAGGTGAGGATGCCGGTATAGCCCCAAAGGAGATCGACCGTCATGGCCAGCGCGGCAAGGAAAAGCGCCCGGATGAGGATGTTGGTCGCGTAGGTGTCGAGAAAGATCGGAGCGAGGGCGACGAGCAAGAGGGCTGCGCCAGAACCCATCGCGGCACGGCGCAGAGGTGTCGCAAAGGGTCCCTTTCGGATCGAGGGCGCGGGCGTCGGCTTAGCCACGGGACAGACCCCTCGGATTGATCCGCAAGATGAGCGCGGCCAGAACGACGATCGTCAGTCCGCCGATGATCGGGCTGACATAGGTGCTGACGATCACCTGAGCCCCGCCAAGCAGCAGCGAGGCGACCATCAGGCCGGGAATGGCGACGCCCGAGACCAGGACGAGCATGAAGGAATTGATGAGCCAGGGCAGGCCCATGTTGGGGTCGACCGACAAGAGCGGCGTGATGAGGGCACCGGCCGCGCAGGCAAGGCCCGCGCCAAGGCCAAACGTCACCGCCCGGACCCGCACGCTGTCTATGCCGAGACCACAGGCAAGATCCTCGTTCATAATCACGGCGCGGGCGTTGAGCCCGAAGCGCGTGAGATAGAGAAGCGCCGTGAGGGCTCCGCCGAGGACAAGCGACAAAGCCAGGAGCACGAGTCGCCACGCCGAATAGGACACGTCGAAAAATGCGACCGCTCCACTGACGGGACTGTCGGCGAACTGCACCTCGCGGCCGAAGGCGAGGGTGATGAGCTGGCCGATGACGATGCCGAGTCCCCACGTGGCCAGAATGGCATCAAGCGGGCGCGAGTAGAGCGGGCGCACGAAAAGGCGCTCGACGACGAGGCCGAGCAGAACGCCGACGACCAATGCTGCCGGCGCTGCGAACCAGGGACTGAGACCCGCATCGGTCACGAGAAAGGCGGTGTAGCCGCCGACGGTCAGGAACGCGCCATGCGCGAAGTTGATCAGCTTCATAACGCCAAGGATCAGCATTAGGCCCGCCGACACCGTGAACAGCATCGCCGCGGTCGTGACGACGTCGAGCAGGAGCGTGGTCATGGTCAGCCTTCGCGGGAAGAGGGAGGACTTCGAGGCCAGGGGAGGTCTGGATCGAACATCGAGGCGCATCCGGATCGGAAACGGCCCCGATCCGAACGCATGGCCGAAAGCTTGGTGTCAGCCTTCCGGCGGCAGGCAGGTCACAGGTTGGGGCACTGCTCGCCTGGATCGACGTTGTCGAAGCTTTGAATGACGTTGACCGTGCCGTCGGCGACAACCTGTCCGAGATACATCGTCAGCGGAGCGTGACGTTGCTTGTTCATCTGAATGACGCCACGTGGCCCCTTGTAGCTAACCTCGCCGAGCGCCTCGATCACGGCATCCGGCTCCGCCGAGCCGGCCTTCTCGACAGCCGCCTTGTAGAGATAGATCGCCTCGTATTGCGGCACCGACAGATCGTTCGGCGTCTTGAGATCAGCGCCGAACTTTTTCTCCATCGCCGCAAGGAAGGTCTTGTTCTCTTCGCTCGGGATGCTGGAGATGTAAGACGCTGCGATGAAGATGCCGGTCGCGTCGGCGCCCATGCTCTGGGCGGTTCCCTCGTCGACGGCAAGATTGCCATAGGGGATCTCGACGCCTGCGGCCCGGAGCTGCTTGGTCAGCGTCACGTTCGGTGCGCCGCCAGCCGTCGAGGTGATGAGAGCGTCCGGAGCCGCGGTCCGCATCTTGCTGATGATGGCGGTCCAGTCCGAGCCGTCCATCGGCAGATAGTCTTCGCCGACGACCGTGCCGCCATTTGCCTCGACATAGCTGCGGGTGAACTCCAGCATTCCGCGTCCGAAAGCGTAGTCGCTGCCGACGAGATAGAAGGACTTGGCGGAAAAGTCCTTCATGAAATGATCGACGATCGGCGCGACCTGCTGCTCGGGAACCCACGCATTGATGTACATCCAGGGGCTGCAAGACTTACCCTCGTAGAACGAGGTGTAGATATACGGCTTGCCGCCGCGATTCACGATCGGCAGTCCAGCGTTCCGGGCCGCGCTCGTCTCCATGGAAATCAGCACGTCAACATCGCTCTGAAAGACGAGGGCGTCGAAGGCGCGCTGGGCACCTTGAGCACCACTGCCGTCATCGGCGACCACGAGCTCCAGCGGTCGTCCAAGGATGCCGCCCGCCGCGTTGATCTCCTCGACGGCCAGTTCGCTCGACTGGACCACGGATGGAGCGACGACGCTGTTGGCTCCGCTGAGGCCCACCGGCACGCCGATCTTGATGGCCTCCTGAGCCCCGGCAGTCGCCGTGCCGAGGAGCAGGGTGAATGCCAGTCCCTTGAGGATGGTTGTAGCGTGCATGGCAGCTTCTCTTTCATCATGCGGCCCGCTTCGCATCATGCTGGGAGCGGTCGAGATCCCACCTATCGGTTTCGCGCTCAGGCTAAGCGCCGGCACCACAGCTGCGCTCCGCACTGTCGATGGAGTGACCGGCGGCAGCTCCATCGACGAATGGCAGCCGGCAGATCTGTCGGCGGATGGAGCCTAACCAACGATAATCGCCGCGGTATTGTCGCCTCCATCGATTTGTCGATGCCTTCAAAAAACTCCGCCGACGGAATTCTTGACATCAACTTGAACCGCTTTCAACTCTCTGAATGGCAATTTCTGTCCATATTTTCAGCGAGCCTGTAATTTAGGCAGAATGACTATTTTTTGGATTGCCGTGCTGATAGCGGCGGTCGCCCGACGCAGGGATGGACTGGCTTTCGGCCTGTCCGGAGTCTACGCGATGCAACGCCTGCGTGCTTCATGGCTGCAATTGCGGTTCGGTCGTTTCGGCAGGGAGCGCCGGCCTATCGTCCGCGAGCCGGCGGCTTCCCAGGCCGTTTAACCCGCATTCGGCCGGCCTGAAATTCCAATGCCCGCTTCGCCGATGGCGGCGGGCCTTGATCCATCCGCCGATTTTCGGTGGCTTCGCGCCTACTCCGTCGAAGAACCCGCATTGGGCCCGGAGCCATCATCCCAGTCGAGCATGGACGACATCATGGGGGCTTCACGCGGGAGCAGAGGCTCGGCGCCATCCATCGAGCGATGCAGCAGCGGCTTCGCGCCGCCGAAGCCCGGGCTCGATCTCCCTCGACAATGGCGATGCCGACCGCGTCGCCCGCCCGCCCGTGTTTTTGCAGAGCCAGCCCGGCAGGATCTGCGACGTCGCCAGAAGCTGTCCGGCCTCTTCTGGGAGGAGCGGCCGGCGGTACACCGCCGCGGGGAACGCGAAGACCGACGTCTCGCGCCCACGGGCGCGGTCCAGCACGAACCGATGGCGGCCTTCCGGTTCGTCAGATATCGACCTTGTCGCCGCCCTTCAGCTCCAGGATGCCGCGGGCTTCGTCCGGGGTCGCCACTTCGAGGCCGAGCCCTTCGATGATCGAGCGCGCGAGGCGGACCTGGTCGGCATTCGAGGTCGCGAGCTTTCCGGCTCCGGCCCACAGGGAATCCTCGAGGCCGACGCGGATGTTGCCCCCCATGGATGCGGCCTGGGCCGCGATCGCCAGCTGATGGCGTCCCGCGCCGAGAACCGACCAGCGATACTGGTCGCCGAACAGCCTGTCGGCGGTGCGCTTCATGTGCATCACGTCTTCCGGATGCGGCCCGATGCCGCCGAGCAGGCCGAAGACCGACTGGACGAACAAGGGTGGCTTGACGAGCCCCCGCTCCAGGAAGTGCTTCAGGTTGTAGAGATGACCGATATCGTAGCACTCGAACTCGAAGCGCGTGCCGTTGTCGTAGCAGGTGTCGAGAATGTACTCGATGTCCTTGAAGGTGTTGCGGAACACGAGGTCCTTCGTATTGGCCAGATGCTCCTTCTCCCAGGGGTGCTGGAACTCCTTGTACTTGTCGAGGAGATGGAAGAGGCCGAAATTCATCGATCCCATGTTGAGCGAGGCAACTTCCGGCTTGAAGTGGGCGGCCGGGCGCACGCGCTCTTCGACCTTCATGTAGGGGCTGCCGCCGGAGGTGATGTTGATGACGGCGTCGGTCTGCTGCTTGATGCGCGACAGGAAGCGCTCGAAGGCCGCGATCGTCTGGTCGGGCTGCCCGGTTTCGGGGTTGCGGGCGTGCAGATGCAGGATCGCGGCGCCGGCCTCCGCCGCCGCGACGGCGTCGGTGACGATCTGGTCCGGCGTGATCGGCAGATGCGGCGACATCGTCGGCGTGTGGATCGCGCCCGTCACGGCGCAGGTGATGATGACTTTGCGTGGGGCCATGTCGGTCTCCTTCAGGAATTCGTGTCGTGGCCGCTCTGGCGCTTGTGCGCCGCGAGCGCCATCAGGCGTCGGTCGCGCCATGCCTGGCGGTCGCCAAGCTGGTCGGCGGGCAATCGGGCGCGGCGGTCGGCCTCGATGGTGTCGAGCACCGGTCCGTTCCAGTCGACCCGCCGCTGCTGGGACGGCCCGATCGTCTCGTAGATGCCCTTGTAGCGCTGGACGTAGTCGCGCACCCCCTGCGGTGCATTGAGATCGATCGTCTCGAACGGCCCCATGAAGCTCCAGCGAAGCGCCAGCCCCTCGCGGATGCCGATATCGACGTCCTCGGGCGAGGCGTAGCCGTCACTGACCAGCCGGAATGCCTCGTCGAGGAGCGCGCCCTGCATGCGGTTCATGACGAAGCCGTCGATCTCGTTCTTCATGACGATGGGCGACTGCCCGGCGTCGCGCATCAGCGTCGCGGTCCGCTGGCTCGCCTCGGCGCTTGTCCAGGGCGACGGGACGATCTCGACGGCCGGAACGAGATACGGCGGATTGATCGGGTGGGCGACCAGGCAGCGCTCTCGGGTCTTCAGATGCTCGCTGAAGGCCGAGGGCAGGATCGCCGAGGTCGAGGAGGCCAGGATCGTGTCGGGGCCGGCAAGGCGCTCGAGCTCGGAAAATACACCGCGCTTGATCTCCAGATTCTCCGGCGTGTTCTCCTGGACGTGGGTGGCACCGTCGAGCGCCTCGGCGAGCGATGCGGCGATCGCGATGCGGCCGAGGACGCTGCCCGGCTGGTCGCCGCCGAGAAGGTCGAATTCGGCCAGCGAAGGCAGAACGCCGGCGATGTATTGCCTGGCGGCTGCCGGCGCGCCGTCCTCGCGGTCGTAGAGCGCGACCTCGTATCCGCCGCGGGCGAAGGTGATCGCCCAGGCACGTCCGATCAATCCGGACCCGATGACTGCAATCTTGGTCAAGCGATCTTCCTCTTCAGATCAAAGCCAGAGCACTTCGCGGCGCAGGTCCAGGTCCCGCGCCAGCGGCCGGGCAGCGCCTTCGTGGACGACGCTGCCGCGCTCGAGGACCGTGACACGGTCGGCGAGATTCAGCACCAGATCCAGATGGTGGTCGACGATGAGGATCGACACCTCGGCGCGCAGCCGGTCGAAGGCGTTGAACAATTCCTCGGTGATGGCCGGGGAAAGACCCTCGAAGGGCTCGTCCAGCAGCAGAAGCCGGGTATCGCCCACGAGCGCCCGGGCGACCGCGACCATCTGCTGCTCGCCGCCCGACAGACGGTCGGCGTCGATGTCCAGTCGCTCGGCAAGGCGCGGGAAGAATTCCAGCACGCGTTCCTCGCTCCAGTGCTGGCCGGCACCGGTGAGGCGCTTCAGGCGGCCGAGTTCGAGGTTCTGGCGCACCGTCATGCCGGAAAACAGGCCGCGGCCCTGCGGCACGTAGCCGACGCCCCGGCGTGCGATCTCGGCGGAGGGCAGGCCTGCGATCGGTTCGCCGGCGAGCGTGGCCGATCCCGACGCGGGTGGCGCGATGCCGATGAGCGTCTTCAGGAGGGTCGTCTTGCCGGCGCCGTTGCGGCCGAGCAGCGCGACGATCTCGCCCTGATGGACCTCCAGCGAGACGTCGCTGAGGATCTGGCTCTTGCCGTAGAAGGTGTCGATGTTCTGCATCGACAGCAGCACTTCCGGCCGTGCGGCCGAGACGAGATCGCGGGC
The DNA here is from genome assembly GCF_019973775.1 of Aureimonas sp. SA4125. Classification (NCBI taxonomy): domain Bacteria; kingdom Pseudomonadati; phylum Pseudomonadota; class Alphaproteobacteria; order Hyphomicrobiales; family Aurantimonadaceae; genus Aureimonas; species Aureimonas sp. SA4125. The sequence continues at coordinate 590,712 of NZ_AP025032.1, forward strand.
AGCCAGTGCCGCGACGCCGGACCCGATGTAGATGTCCTGGACACGCTTGTCATTGCGCGTCTCCTCGACCGTTCCGTCGACCAGAACCTCGCCGCCGTTCATGACGGTCACCGCGTCTGCCATGTCGAAGACCCGGTCAATGTCGTGTTCCACCAGAAGCACCGGGATGTCGTCGGCGATCTTGCGGATGAGATTGCCGATGCGCTCGCGCTCGGCTGCCGCCAGACCCGCCAGCGGCTCGTCGAGGAGCAGGATCCGGGGCTTGGAGGAGATGGCAAGACCCATGTCGAGGACCCGCTGGCCACCATAGGAGAGCGCGCCTGCTTCCGCGTCTTCCATGCCGCGCACACCCAGAAATCGGACGATATCGGCGGTTTCGGCATTGATGCGCGCGATCGAGCCGGCCTCGATCCAGGGGTTGAAGCGGCTCTTGTGGGTCGCCTGAACACCGAGGCGCAGGTTTTCACCGACGCTGAGCGTGGGAAACAGATTGGTGATCTGGAACGAGCGCGCCAGTCCCCGCCGGCAGACCGCCTCGGGCGGCAGCCCCGCAATGTTCTCGTCTCCCAGCATCACCGTACCCCGGCTTGGCGTCGCCATGCCGGAGATCAGGTTGAAGGCGCTGGTCTTGCCGGCGCCGTTCGGACCGATGAGCGCGTGCAGCGTGCGCCTGCGCACCGAGAAGCTGGCGTCCTTCACGGCCTGGACAGAGCCGTAGTTCTTGGCGAGCGAGCGCACGTCGAGCAGCGTCTCGCGGCTGTCGTCGGCCGGACGCAGGAAGTCGGGCAGGGGTTCGGCTTCGGCGATGGACCGGTTGGCCATGGCGCCGGCCGTCGTGCGCTTCGGCAGGAACGGGGCGAGCAGCCGCCCCGCGACGCCGACGAGGCCAGTCGGCGAGAACATGATGAAACCAACGAACAGAAGGCCGAAATAGAACAGCCAGTCGCCGGTCCACTGCGACAGGAATTCGCGGAACAGGACGTAGAAGAGGGCGCCCAGCGCCGGACCGAGGAAGCTGCGCGAGCCGCCGATCAGCACCATGGCGAGGAGTTCGCCGGAGAACGCCGGCGACAGCGGATCGGCCGAGGCAAAGCGGTGATGGAAGACGAAGAGGGTTCCGGCAAGCCCGGTCACGCTCGCCGAGACCACGAAGCAGATCAGCTTGTAGGTGGGCGTCGCATAGCCGAGGAACCGCGCCCGCTCCTCGTTTTCGCGGATGGCGACGAGGACCGTGCCGATCGGCGAGCGCACGAAGCGCTGGATGGCGAAGATCAGGACGAAGACCACGATCGCGGCCAGCACGTAGTAGCTGGCACTGGTCGTCGTCGCAATGCCGAAGGGTGACGGACGCGCGATGCCGCCCAGGCCGTTCTCGCCGCCGGTGACTTCCGTCCAGCGGAAGGCGATGGCGTAGAATAGTGCCGTCAAGGCGAGAGTCATCAGCGAGAAATAGACGCCGGTGCGGCGCAGGATGAGGAATCCCAACACCAGCGACAGCGCCGCCACGACCAGGATCGCAAACAGCACCGGCAGCAGCATTTGCCCGGGAAACCAGTGCAGATGCGCCAGAGCGGCGGCATAGATGCCGAGGCCGAACCACAGGCCGTTGCCGAAGGAGACGAGGCCGGTGTAGCCGAACAGCAGATTGAGGGCGAGCGCCGCCATTCCAAGGACGATCACGTCGATGGCCGAGTCGATCGTCAGGCCGATCGCCTGCATGAAGAACGGCAGCACGACGAGCGCGACGGCAGCGATGGCGATGTTGAGATATCTGGACAGCATGAGAATCCGCCTACTCGAACCGTGCGATCCGCTCGCCGAACAGGCCGCGTGGCCGGAAGAGCAGGACGAGGAGCATCAGGAGATACATCGAGGCTTCGGCGGCCGGCGGGTAGAAATAGACGGTCAGACCGCGCACGACGCCGACGAGAAGGGCGGCGAAGATCACGCCCCAGAACGACCCCAGCCCGCCGATGACGACCACGACGAAGGCCGGGATCAGGACCTCCGCGCCCATGGCGGGATGGACGCCGGTGATCGGCGCCATCATCGCGCCGGCCAGCCCCGCAAGGCCGAGACCCAGGGCGGCGACGATCGTCAGATAGGGCCTGAGCGAGATGCCCAGTGCGCCGACCATGTCCGGTGCCTGGATTCCGGCCCGCACGATCCGTCCGAAAGGGGTGCGCTGCAGGAGCCACCAGAGCCCGGCGACGGCGAGCGTCGCCACCAGCAGGATGGCAAAGCGGTAGCGTGAATAGATGAAGTCGCCGATGAAGATCTGGCCGCGGAAGAATTCCGGGATCGAGAAGGGTCGCGGCGTCGCGCCGAAGATCATCCGCAGTGCCTGCTCGATCACCATGGCCAGGCCGAAGGTCAGCAGCAGGCTGAGCGCCGGATCGGCCTTGTAGAACGGCCGAAGGAACACCCGCTCGACACCGACCCCGATGACGGCAACCAGAAGCGGCGCCGCGGCGAAGGCCGGGTAGCCGATCCGGTCGAACAGCAGAACGACCAGATAGGCGCCGATCGCGTAGAAGCCGCCATGGGCCAGATTGACGATCCCGCCGAGCGAGAAGATCAGCGACAGGCCGAGGGCGATCAGCAGGTAATTGACACCGACGAACAGGCCGTTGACGACCTGCTCGGTGATGAAGATGAGCTCGAGCGGCACGGGGGCGACCCTTCAGGACGATCGGATGCGGGAAGCGAACAGGTGTGGGGACAGGGTCCCGCGCGACATCAAGCGATGGCACGCGGGACCAAGAGGCGCCGCCCTCAGGCTGCGCTGAGCGTGCAGGCGTTCTCTTCCTCGGTCGGCGCGATCGCCTCCAGATCCCCGCCATCGCCAGGCACGGCATTGCCGAGCAGCATCAGGTCCCATTCGTCTTCGAGCTGATCCAGCGGCTTCGCCGTCATGGTGTACATCTCCTGGATCAACTGGTGGTCCCGCTTGCGGAAATAGCCCTGCCGCGCCTTGAGGATGTCGAGCTTGGGCTCATCGTCGAAATACTCGATCAACGCTTCGGCATCGGTCGCCTTGGTGGCCGTCATGGCCTGCGCCACGAGCTTCGTCGCCAGATAGTCACCCCAAGCCTGGTTCTCGGGTGGCTTGCCGTATTTCTGGGTGAAGGCCGCGACGAATTCCTTCGCGCCCGGCGCGGTCAGGTTGTGGTGCCAGACCACCGGCCATTCGCCGCCGAAATTGCCCTTGCCCGCGCCCCAGGCGACAGCCGTGTCGAAGCCGAAGCCGCCATAGGGGAAGTCGAGCCCGTATTCGGTGTACTGCTTGACGAAATTGGTGATCTGGTTGCCGGCGAGGTTGGAGATGATCAGGTCCGGCCGGGCCTGGCGGATCTTCAGGATATAGGCGCTGAAGTCGGTGGAATCGGTTGGAACAAGATCCTCCCAGGCGACGTCGCCGCCATTGGCCTCGATGTATTTCTTGCCGACCCGCGACAGGTCCTGGCCGTAGGCGTAATCGGCCGTGAGGAAGTAGATCTTCTTGCCGTCGACGAGGCCATCGCGCAGGAACGCCGAACCGACACCCTTCACATACTGCGAATTGGACGCCTCCACGTGATACATGAAGCGGCTGCAGTCGCTGCCGCGCAGGGCGTCTGAATTGCACCCGGTGTTGAAGAACAGCTTGTTGTTGCGCTCGACGACCTGGGCGATCGCCAGGCCCGAGGCCGAGCTGATCTCGCCGATGATGCAGGCGACATTGTCCCGCTTGATGTAGCGCTCGGCCTTGGTCGAGGCGGTCGCCGGGTTGACGCTGTCCTCCATCAGGAGCTCGATCTGCCGCCCGTTGACGCCGCCGGCGGCATTGAGCTGTTCCACCGCCAGCTGGACGCCGAGCTGGGCATATTCGCCGAGCGGTCCGAGAAAGCCGGTGAGCGGGGTCAGGTGACCGATCTTCACGGTCTCGCTCTGGGCACGAGCGACGTAGGGGGCGCCGAGACCTGCAAGCAGCGCCGTTGTGCCGATACCTTTGATGAGCTGCCTGCGATCGGGTCGAATGATCGAATGTGCCATGCCGTTTCCTCCCGTGGATTCGCGGTGAGTGCGGCTATTGATGTGTGCCGTCCGGCTCCTCCCGAGCCGCCTGCCAGTCGCCTCACACGACAATTATTGTCATCTGTGATCACACATGTCAAAGCTGTTCAAACCGGTTGTGGTCGCCATATCCCGCGCGACGAGCGGCTGATGAAGGTTCCAATATGCGCAGTGTGGAGACAGGGTTGGCGGAGAAGGTGACGCGGGTTTCCCGCGTGACCCTCAGCGAGGTCGTCTATCGCGATATTCGCGAATTGCTGCTGGCCGGTCAGGTCGCGCCGGGGGAGAAGTTCACGCTGCGCGGCCTTGCGGAAGCGGTGGGGACCAGTCCGATGCCCGTGCGCGAGGCGGTCGGCCGACTATCGGCGGAAGGCGGGCTCGAGATCCTGCCGAACCGGGCCATCCGCGTGCCGATTATGACGCGCGAGCGGTTTGCCGAACTGACGATCATCCGGGCCGAAATCGAAGGGCTGGCGGCCCAATACGCCGCCGAACGCGCGGCGCCGCACGAGATCGCGGCGGCATGTGGCTTCCACATGCAGTTCGCCGCCGTGAGCGCCGAGGCCGACCCGGACGGCGCCGCCGCGCTGAAGCTGAATAAGGATATGCATTTCGCCGTCTACCGGGCGGCGCACATGCCGAACCTTCTTCAGATCATCGACGGCCTCTGGCTGCAGGTCGGGCCCGTCATCAATCTCGACCTGCGGGCCAGCGGGAGGCGCCTGAAGGAAGTCGAGGCGCACAAGCATCATGCGAGGCTAGTCGCCGCGCTGAAGGACGGCGACGGAGCGGCCGCGCGCCAGGCACTGGCCGACGACATCAGGACCGCGGCTGATTTCATTTTGGCGACTGGCGACCTGCCGTCCGCCACACGGAAAGGATGATGGGCAAGATGGTTTCGGGAATCGACGGCTTGCGGGTGCTGGTGACGGCGGGCGGCTCGGGCATCGGCCTGGAAATGGTGCGAGCCTTCCACGCCGCCGGCGCCAAAGTGCACTATTGCGATATCCGCGAGGATGAGGGGGCGACCGCCGATCTCCACGGCGTGACCTTCAGCCTCGCCGACGTCTCCGACCGCCTCGACGTCGAGCGCCTGTTTTCCGAAACGATCGACAGGCTGGGCGGCCTCGACGTGCTGGTCAACAATGCCGGCATCGCCGGACCGACCGGGCGGGTGGAGGATATCGACCCGGCGGAGTGGGACCGCACTTTGGCAGTCAATATAACCGGCCAGTACAATTGCACCCGGCTCGCCGTACCGCATCTCAAGCAGAGTCAGAATGCCAGCATCGTCAATCTGTCGTCGCTCGCGGGGCGGCTCGGATTTTCCATGCGCACGCCCTATGCGGCCGCGAAATGGGCCGTCGTCGGCTTCACCAAGTCGCTGGCCATCGAACTTGGCGGTTTCGCCATCCGTGTGAACGCCATCCTGCCGGGATCCGTCGACGGGCCGCGCATCCAGTCGGTCTTCGCCAACAAGGCTGCGGCGCTCGGCCAGAGCGTCGATGCCGTCCAGGAGGCCGCGCTCTCGGCCACCTCGCTGCATCGCCTGATCCCGCCGCAGCATCTGGCGGCCATGGCCGTGTTCCTGGCATCGCAGGAGGGCTCCAGCATCTCCGGTCAGGCGATCAGCATCGACGGCGATGCGCAGGTCATGGTGTGAGACAGCAGGGTCGGTTCGCCTGTGTCTGCTTTGGGCTTGCAGGATGGCTGCAACCGTCATCGATCTCCCCCGCCGGCGGGTAGCGGAGGCCAACCCATCGTTATCCCAAGGGCAAGGCACCCGGCGGGGCCAGTGGGATCAAGTCTGCAGATCGAGCGGCTGGTCCGGATCTGCGCCGCCGGGCCGACGCCACCGCGCAAAGCGCTGCAGCGTCCGGCAACCGACGGTCTCGTCATCGCCAACGGCAAGCGCGGATTGCCACTCGATGCCGGGTTGAGCTGCGTCTCACTGTCAAGAAGGCCGCGGTCCCCAATCATCGCGCGCGCGGGGGCCCTCTGGAGATGCGGCCCTGAAGGCAAGGAAAAGAAGAAACGCAGGCACGACGCGAGTTTCTGCTGAATTCGCATCTCCGCGGGGAACCATAGCGGGACGGCCCGATTTCGGTCCCGGTACCTCGGCGCGAGAAGGAGACATTCATGACCACGGCCGAAACCATCCACGCCCTCGAGTGTGATCTGATCACCGAGGCCGAGGCCGTCGAGCAGGCCATGTGCGAGAGCATCGGCGAGGTGTACCGGAAGGTCGCCACCGATCATCCGTCAGGTTCGCGACCGACGCCTGGAAGTGGCGGTCGGCGGTCCGGTAACGGGAATGCTGATGGGCGGCAGGACGGGTGATCACGCCGCGGCGTGACCCGGCTGAGGAAGGTCGAGCGCGGCCCCTTTGATCGGCAGAACGTCTTCAAGCCCAACCGGGCGACACGGAAGGTGCCCCCGAATCTTGAAGGCGGGTCCGCCTGTCCGAAGGTTCAGCCAGCCGCCATCGTCAGGTAGCCGAGGTAGCCCGAACCGTCCCCCCGCCAGGAAAGATGCGGCACGCGCTCTGCCGCCGACGGCCGTCCGAACAGGTAGCCCTGCCCGATGTCGCAGCCACGGGCCTTCAGGTACTCCGCCTGGTGATGCGTCTCCACGCCCTCCGCCACGGCGGTGATGCCGAGGCTGCGCGCCATCTGCAGCACCGCGTCGACCACGGCCGTGCTCGGGTTCGCCTCGGCGCCGATCGGCGTCACGAAAGACCTGTCGACTTTCAGCACGTCGACGGGGAACTGCTGGAGATGGGTCAGCGAGGCATAGCCGGTCCCGAAGTCGTCGAGGGCGACGGTCATGCCGGCGGCCCGCAGGTTGTCCAAGGTGCTAACGATCCGTTCGGCGTTTCGCCCGATGAAGACCGTTTCCGTCACCTCCAGCTCGAAGCAGCGGGGCGACAGGCCGAACTCGCCGAGGGCACGCAGGACACGCTCCGAGAAGTCTCCTTGAGCGAAGTCCGCGGCTGCCGCGTTGAAGGCGATCCGACCGAAGTCGACGCCCGCCTCCGTCCACCGCGCGCAATCACGAAAGACGCGGTCCAGCATGCGGTCCGTGATTCGCGTCGAGACGGTGGTGTCCTCGAAGGCGGCGGCGATGCTGCCTGGCGACTGAAGCACGCCGCCTTCATCGTGCCAGCGAAGGAGCGCCTCGAACCCGACGACGGTTCCGGTCCTGAGGCAGAGCTTGGGCTGGTAGAATGGCACCACGCGATCGTCGTCGAGGGCCTGACGGGCTTTTGAGAGCATCGTGCCTCTGACGGCGGAGGCCTGCCGCATGTCCGGCGTGAAGAGGCGAATCGCACCTGGATGATCGGCTTTCGCGGCGTAGAGCGCGAGGTCGGAACACTTCATCAGCTCCCCGACCGTCTGGGCATCCTGCGGCCAGATTGCGGCGCCCGCGCACACGCTGATACTCGTGCGGAAGCCATCGATGAGCACCGGATCGTCGAGGGCGACGAGAAGGTCGCGCACCGTTTCCCTGCGTGCGTCCGCCATTGTGAGGTCGGGTAGGATGACCGCGAACTCGTCGCCTCCCAGTCGTGCGACGGTCGCGCCCGTCGGAGCCGACGCGGCCAGCCGATCCGCCGCCTCGCGGAGCAGCGCGTCGCCGGCGGCGTGCCCGAGGCTGTCGTTGAGGGCCTTGAAGTTGTTGAGGTCGATCACGACGAGACCGACGCAGCGACCCGTCGCTGCTGCGCGCGCGACGGCTTCGTCGGCCCTCAGGCCGAACAGGCGACGGTTTGCGAGCTTGGTGAGATTGTCTTCGTGGGCCGCGCGATGAAGGTCGTCCTCGATGCGTCTTTGCTCCGTCACGTTGAGCATGGATCCGACGAGCCGGACAGGAACACCGCCATCATCCCGAACGATCAGGCAGCGCGAGACCATGTTGAGGTACTCGCCGTCGCTCCGTCGGAACCTGTACTCGTAACACCACTGGTCGCCGCCCCCATCCAAGACGGAGTCCTGAAGCCGCAGGATCCGTTCGACGTCGTCCGGGTGAATGCGTTCAATCCACCACTCGCGGCTCGTTCCGGCTCTGGCCTCAGGGTATCCGAGGACCTTCTCTATGGCGCCGGCCCAGGTGATTATCTGATCTTCGTAGGACCAGTCCCAGATGACGTCGTTCGTCGCGCTCGAAGCCAGCCGGTAGCGCTCCTCGCTGCTGCGAAGCTCTAGCTCGCCCCTCACTTGCTCGTCGATATCCTCCAGGCTTCCATACCATGCGATGATCTCGCCGGAGTGGGAACGGCGCGGAAGCGCACGCGAGCGAAACCACCGATATTGTCCGTCCTGCAAGCGCACGCGGTAACGGGAGTCGGCGATGGTGCCGTCCCCGGTCTGGATGACCCGTCCCCACAATTCCGTCACGCCGGGAAGGTCGTCCGGGTGTACCGCCGCCGCCCACCCGTCACCGAAAGCCTCTTCCACCGGAACGCCGACGAGCTCTGCCCAGCGCGGAGAAATCTCGATCACCTCGCCCATGGCATTGGCCAGCCAGAGGATCTGCGGGTTGAGCTCGATCGAGGCGCGGTGATGAGCCTCGCTTGCCCGGAGATAGGAAAGTGTCTTGAGCAGTCGTTCCTGATCCTCGCGCGCGAGCTGGGCGAGCTTCTGGCTGTGGAACGCCAAGGCGAGCGCAACCGCGATGATAAGGATGCTGGCACCGACGACGATGGAGCCGACGGTGTTGAGATCGACACCTTGCGGGCTCATCCTGGCGGGGTCCTGGACGATCGTGATGCCCGCCATCGCCACGAAGTGGAGGAACAGGATCCCCGTCATCAGGGCGACTGCCGAAGGCCATGCCAATGGCAGCCGGGAAAATCGCTGGAGAAGCCAGCCCGCGAATGCGCAGAGTGTCACCCCACCCAACTGCGAGGCCACTACGAACGCAACATCATACTGGACGGCACCGGGAATCTGGAGGGCGGCCATGCCCAGGAAGTGCGAGATGGAAAGCGCGGCGCCCACCACGGCGCCGCCCAGAACGCCGCGCAACCGCGAAGGGTCCGACCCGATCACCCAGCCGAGCGCCGACAGGCCGACGCAGCACGCACCAGAGGCGACGGCCACGCCGACGTTGGTCCGCAGGTCGACTTCCCATGGGAAACCAAGCATGGCGGTGAAGTGGGTCGTCCAGATGGTGGTCCCTGTCACGCCGCCGGCGACGACCAGCCAGTGCCTGCGATGGACTCCTTCGGCTGCGATGGCCCGCTGGAGCACGAACGCACCGGAGAAGCACCCGAGCACGCACACAGCCACGGCAAGCGCCACGAGGCGAAGGTCGTGCTCGTCGGCAAGGCAGGAATTGATACACCACATAAAGAGAGGACCGTCAGAGTGCCACGCCGACAGGCTAAAGGCATCTGGTTCGCAAGACATGAACGGCCGCGCCCCAGTATCTGATGTACCCTTGGAGCTACGGGACTTTCGTTCCCTGCGTCAGCTCGGATCCAGTCGGGCGTCGAGGGAAATCTTCTTGCGCGGCCGGGACAGGTTGGCCACGGACCGTGTCCGAAAAGCTTGTCACGCCAAGTGAATCCGGTGGGCGGGTAATTGACCTTGCTGAAGGCGATGTCTCGCCTCCATGGCAAACGTTCACGCAAGGTGACCAAGGCCGACATACAAGATCACGAGTGATTGCGTACCGAAGCGAGCCGCAGGGACGATCATCTCAGCTCGGCATGGCCGTACCGACGGCAAGGAGGGGTGGTTTGCCGTCGGTCAGCTTTCGGACGGCACGTGACGATCGCAGCCTTTGCCGACTTTGCTTGAGACCGCAGCCGCAGTCCGCTCCTCCCTCCCTATTGCGAGGGCATCGTGCCGGGACGCAGGTGGGCGAACATGTGGGCGACATAGTCGGCTTTGCCCAGCTCGACGCCTTGGCTGCGCAGGATCGCATAGGCGGTCATCACATGGAAATAGAACTGCGGCAGCGCCCAGTCGCGGGCATACTGCTCGGCAGTGAGATCAAACACCATGCCTTGAGGCAGCGCATGAGCGATCGGGGTCGCCGGGTCTATGGGGTGGGTATCCCCCATGGCAGCCTCTACCACGGCGATGGTCTCGGCGATCCGGGCACGCGCGTCCGCGATGGTACCAGGATGGTCGGCAGCGTTTCGCCCCTCGTCCAGAAGCACCCCCACGGAAACCGGGAAGGCCTCATTGCGGAGCCGGAACAAACCCTCCTGCGCCTGTACACAGGCGAAGCGGACCTGCGTGGCCAACGGGAACATGTCGGGAGCAAGACGCGCCGCGAGCAAGAGTTCAGCCCCGCCCTCCGGCCTCTGCGTCTCCGCTTTGCCGAGCCAAGCCGAAAGCGCCTTCAGCATCTGCACGTAGGTTGGTATCAGGAGGTCAGGCAGGGTCATCAGGTTCTCGCTTCCAGAATCCTGGCTCGATGACGGGTCGAGCACTCGTCGCTCGTCTATCGCAGGTCAAGCGTCAGTGCCACCTCCGCCAAACCTGAGCCTTCGTTTGCGCTGCCGCGCCAGCCCGCAGCGGGGCAAGGATACGATGCCGACGCATCCACGGCAGCCTGAAACGCCTTGCGATGCGGGAGCGGATGTCTCGGGAACGTCGCAAGTGGTCTGTCCGTCGCTCCAGCGATTGCGCATATCGATGCCGTCCCGACCACGCGCCCACCCGAAACTCGGCCTTACGCGCACCAACCATGTTGGCGCCTGCGCCCATTCGGGCCTCGGCTCGCCGGCCCAGACGGTCCAAGAGTGATCTCGCCGTTTTGAACAAGCAAAGCGTGAGCTATGTCTCGGCCTTCGCCGGGAACGCCCCATCCTGGAGACGGCGGAGGGCGAGGAGTTCCGAGCTCTCGGGCATGGCGATGTCTCCCAGGCGAATGACCTGCCCCATCGCGACCGGCCGGGCGAGCCGCTTGTCGGCGACGAGATAATAGGGCGCGGCGCGATCGGCCGACAGCGGCCCGGCAGGGTGCAGGGCCGCGCCGACGTCGGCGATCGTGTGATGATGGCCGAGCGCCGACAGCATCGTGCCGGCCGCAAGATCGGCCTCGGCCACGGCGACCAGATCGAGGCGCGGCAGCGGGCGCTCGGCGCCGCTCGACGTGCCGCGCAGCGCGACTTCCAGGATGCTCGTCGCCGCTTCCAGGCCGAGCAGGTGGCGCGGGATGTAGAGCATGGCCGTGCGGCCGTTGCGCGACAGGATGTGGCCCTTGTCGCGCAGCATGTCCCAACTTGCGCCGTCGCGGCAGCGGACGACGACGAAGACGCCGCCGGCAAAGCTGATCTCGCCGGGAAGGCGCAGGCAGTGGAAGACGTCGATCCGCCGCTCGCCCGAAAGGATGCCGCCGTCCGCGACCGTCGAGAAGACGCTGGCGACCTCGCTGGTGCGCAGGATCGGGCAGTGCAGCGCCGGCACGTCCGGCACGAGATCGACGGCGTTGGCCGCGACGCCGAGTTCGCACAGGTCGGGAACGGCCCGCTGCGGCAGCGCGGCGGCCGCTTGCGACCGCGCGGCGACCCGCTCGCCCACGGGATGGTCGCCGAGTTCCAGGAGGCCGGAAAAGGCGGGGGCGTCGACCGTCGTGCCGTTGCTGCTGAGCCTGCCCGTCGCCGGGTCGTAACAGAAATCGTATTCGCTGGATTTGCCGGCGGCGACGATGTCGAAGCCGAGCACCTCGGCCCAGGTGACGAGGCCGATCAGGAGGCTCGGCTGGTCGCCGTCGACCGGCGTGACGATGACGCCCTGGGCGGCAGCCAAATGCGCAAGGCCCGGTCCGACGACGCTGTCGACTTCCTTCGACACCAGCGCGACGTGGCGTTTCGCCTCGATCGCCAGGCGCGCGTGCCGGGCGCCGGCCTCGGGATGGCCGGTGGCCTCGACGACGACGTCGATCGGCAGATGCAGAACCACTGCCAGATCGCCGGCGGCGATGAAATGCCCGGCCGCCCAGGCGGCCGTCGCCTCCGCCGCATCGCCGCATTCGGCGATCGAGGCCGGCGCGATCCCGACGGCGCGAAGCGCCGCCGCCGCCGCGGCCGCGGTGACGTCGACGGCGACGCGGACATTCATCAGGGGAACGTGCAGTCCCTGGGCGATGAAGGACCGGCCAAAACCGCCGGTGCCGACGACGCAAGTCTCGACGATGCGCCCGTCCGCCCGGAAATAGCTGTGATGGTTCATCGGGTTCTCAGCTCTCGAGGGGGGCGCGGGAACGGCGCAGGCCGATAGCCTTGGAGACGAGGGGCCAGACCAGCATGATCATGCCGAGGCTCATGATCGTGGCGACCAGGGGATTGGACCAGAACACCAGGAGCGAGCCTTCCGACATCAGCAGCGACTGGCGGAAGGCGGCCTCCGCCTTCGAGCCCAGCACCATGGCGAGAACCAGCGGCGCGATCGGGTATTCCAGCTTCTTGAAGAGGTAGCCGAGCACGCCGAAGCCGAGCAGCAGCCAGAAGTCGAAGGTGGAATTGGCCACCTGGTAGACACCCGTCATGATCACGGCGACGATGATCGGGCCGATGATGGCGAAGGGCACGCGCAGGATCGAGGCATAGAGCGGCACGGTGGCGAGCACCACGATGACGGCGACGACATTGCCGAGATACATCGAGGCGACGAGGCTCCAGACGAAATCCGGGCGGTTGATGAACAGCATCGGGCCGGGCGTCAGCCCCCAGATCATCAGGCCGCCCATCATCACCGCGGCGGTGGCGGAACCGGGAATGCCGAGCGCCAGCATCGGCAGCAGCGCCGAGGTACCGGCCGAGTGGTCGGCGGTTTCCGGCGCGACGATGCCGCGCGGATCGCCCTTGCCGAACTGCGACTGGTCGCGGGCGAAGCGCCGGGCAAAGCCATAGCTCATGAAGGAGGCCGCCGTCGGTCCGCCCGGGGTGATGCCCATCCAGATGCCGATGACGGTCGAGCGGATCATCAGCGCCCAGTAGCGGGGCATTTCCTTCAGCGTCTTGAACACGTCCGCCGCGCGGACGCGGGCGGAAATGCCCTTGAAGGATAGACCTTCCTCCATCGTCAGCATCAGCTCGCCGATGCCGAACAGGCCCATGACGGCGATCAGGAAGCTGATGCCCTTGATAAGGTCGGTGATGCCGAAGGTCAGCCGCATGCCGCCCGACATGGTGTCCATGCCGACGGTGGCGAAAGCAAAGCCCAGCATCATCGACACCAGGGTCTTGAACGGCGAGTTCGCGCTCATGCCGATGAAGCTGGCGAAGGCGAGGAAGTAGACGCCGAAGAATTCCGGCGAGGAGAAGCGCAGCGCGAAGCTTGCGACCCAGCCGGAGAGGAGCGTGATCATCACCACGCCGGCAAGGGCGCCGATGCCGGCGGAGACGAAGGCGAGCGTCAGCGCCCGCGTCGCCTGGCCCTGCCGCGCCATCGGGTAGCCGTCGAAGGTGGTGGCCACCGACGACGGCTCGCCGGGAATGTTGAACAGGATGGAGGTGGTCGAGCCGCCAAACAGCGCCCCCCAGTACATGCAGGAGAGAAGGATGATCGCCGAGATCGGATCCATGGTGAAGGTGAGCGGCAAGAGCAGCGAGACGCCGTTCGGGGCGCCGAGCCCCGGCAGCACGCCGACCAGCACGCCCAGCATGACCCCGACCATCATGATCATCAGGTGATAGGTGCTGAGGACGGTGGCGAAGCCGTCCATCAGGTGGCCGAGATTGTCTGTCATGTCATCTCCTCCTGGGAGCCGGACTCGGTAGCGGCAGTCGGCGCACGGCGCCGGCGGACGGGCCGCGTCAGTAGATGCCGAACATCGCCTCGACAGGACCCTTGAGCAGGGGAACCTGGAAGCCGATCTCGAAGATCAGATAGAAGGCGACGGCGACGCCGAGGCCCGACAGGAGTGAGATCCACCAGGCATATTTGCCCTGGAAGATCATCGCCGCGGTGATGTAGAGCAACGTCCCGACATACAGGCCGACAAAGACCGACAGCACGGCGAAGGCGATGACCGGCAGGAAGAAGGAGGCGACGAGGTTGAGACGCCGGCGATCGAGGAAGACCTCGCCCGCATGGTGTTTCAGGATCACCGCCCGCCCGAGATTGCCAAGGCTCCCCAGCAGGATCAGGATGCCGATCCAGAACGGGAAATAGCCCGACGCCGGGCCGGTCTCCTCCCAGGCGATGCCGAGCTGCCACGAGCCGTAGCAGACGACGAGGCCGATGCCGCCAGTCAGGCACGCCGTGGCGATCTCCATCGCATGCCGCGACAGTCCCCTGCCGTGATCCGAATTATCCATGACCGCCCCGCTGAAGATGGGAAGGGCCGGGCGGCGGATGCCGCCCGGCCGCAGGAAGCCTTACTTGACGAGCCAGCCTTCGCGCTCGAGCACCTCGACGACCCGCTTGGTGTCCTTCTCGGCATAGTCGGCAAAGTCCTTGCCGGCGATGAACTCGCTGCTCTGGGCGGTCTTGGCGATGTAGTCCGCCCATTCCGGTGTCTCGGTCACCTTCTTCAGGACGTCCTGGTAGTAGGTCACCACCGCGTCGTCGACACCGGCCGCCAGCCAGACGGTGCGCGGCATGCGGTAGGTGTCGAGCGCTATTCCGGCTTCCTTGCAGGTCTCAATGTCGTGCCAGCCCTTGCCGTCATGGACCGGCTCGCTTTTCGGCAGCCGCTCGGTGCGGAAAACACACAGCGGCTTGACGAGGCCGGCTTCCCACTGACCGCGGTTCTCGTTGGGATTGTTGACATTGGCGTCGATATGGCCGCCGGCAAGCTGGGTCAGCGCCTCGCCACCACCGTTGAAGGGAATGTAACGCAATTTGGCGCCGGTCGCTTCCGACAGCATCGAGACCAGGATCTGGTCCGTGTCCTTGGACTGGCTGCCGCCGAACTGCATGTTGCCGGTCTTGGCCGCGGCGATGAAGGCGCCGGCATCGTTGTATTCGGACTTGCCGTTCACCCAGATCAGGAACTCGTCGATGGCCAGGGCCGCCACCGGGACAAGATCGGCCGCCTTGTACGGCATCGCCGCTACGTTCGGCAGCAGGTACTCGTTGTTGGTGCCGAAAGTGAGCTTGTGGACGTCGCCCGCATGCGCGGCGCTGTAGGCGAAACCTTCTGCGCCGGAGCCACCGCCCTTGTTGGTGACGATCACCGAGGCCTTCATCAGATCGTGCTTGCCGATGATCATCTGGATCGTGCGGGCAAAAGTGTCGGTGCCGCCGCCCGGACCCGAGGTGACGACGAACTCGACCGGACGGCTGGGCTCGAAGGCGTGAGCCGGCAGCGCGACGCCGATCGCAAGGGTCGCCGCAAGTGTCATGGATTTCAGCATTGTCATTCCTCCCTGGTGAAATGTGAGGCCGCCCGGGTTATCCGCAGGTCGACCGGCAGGTGTCGGCCGTCAGCGCGGCGCAGACCTCTCCTCGCTGGCGCGGCGCGCCATCCGCGCGGCCAGCAGCACCGCTTCACGCGAGGCGCCGACATCGGCGACGCCCTTGCCGGCGATGTCGTAGGCGGTGCCGTGCGCGGGCGTGCACAGTGGGAAGGGCAGCCCGCCCATCATCGTCACGCCCTTGTCGAAACCCATCATCTTCATCGCGATCTGGCCCTGGTCGTGGTACATGGTCAGCACCGCGTGAAAGCCTTCCTTGACCGCGCGAAGGAACACCGTGTCGGCGGGAAAAGGCCCTTCGACATCGAAGCCCATCGCCTTGGCGCGCTCGACGGCCGGCTCGATCACCTCGATCTCTTCCATGCCGAAACTGCCGCCGTCGCCGGCATGCGGGTTGAGACCGGCCACGGCGATCCGGGGATTCTCGATTCCCGCCTGCCTGAGGCAGGCCGCCGTGAGATCCAGCTCCGCGATGATGGCGTCTTCGGTAATGGCGGCCGATACGGCCGAGAGAGGGATGTGCGAGGTGACGCGGGCGTTCCAGATCTGCTGCAGAACATTGAACTCGCGCGCCTTGCCGGTGAAGGACAGGACGTCCGACACGAAGCGCAGCTCGTCGTCATAGCCGGGATAGGCGTAGCGCATCGCCTTCTTGTTGAAGGGCGTGAAGCAGACCGCCGCCACCTCGCCCCGCTGCGCCATTTCCAGGCCGAAACGGAAATTCTGGGTGGCGAAGGCGCCGCCGGCCAGCGTCGCCTCGCCGCGGGTCACATCCTCGGGCGAGAGGTTCTGCAGGTCCACGAACAGCGGCTTTTCGGAGCGCGGGACGAGGTCTTCGGCGTCCCTCGTATAGTCGAGATCGAGATCGACGCCGGCGATGCGGGCACCATCCTCGATCAGGCGCCGATCGCCGACGACGACGAAATGCACCGATTGCGCAAGGTCGGTCTCGGCGAGAAGGCGGGCGGCAAGTTCGGAACTGACGCCCGAGGGATCGCCCATGACGAGCGCCATCACCGTCCGGTCGGACCGAGTCTCAAGATTTGCCATCGGCGCCATCCCAGCGTCCTCCCAGATGCCATTGATTGACGGCGACGCTAGCGACGAAGGATCGCAGTGGCAAGCATTTTGTATTTGGTATACAAAATTATCATTGCGCAGAACGTGGCGACGGGATGTTCCAGGCCCGGCCGCGTGGTAGTTCAGATGACCCTCACGCCTAAGGTTCGGACTTATGGATACCGACAGCCCGACATTCGCCGCCGACTTGAAGCCTTCGGGGACGATTTCCCGCCAGTCCCTGCACGGCGAGATCGTCAACCGCCTGCGCGACATGATCATCGAGGGCGAGCTCCTTCCGGGGGCGCGCGTGCATGAGGCGCAGATGGGCACCCAGCTCGGCGTCTCCCGCACGCCCCTGCGCGAGGCGCTGAAGTATCTGGCCAGCGAGGGGCTGGTGGAGCTGGTGCCGAGCAAGGGTGCAGTGGTCAAGCGCTTCGGCGCCAAGGAAGTCCAGGACATGCTCCTCGTCATCAGGGCGATGGAGGAACTCGCCGGCGCGCTGGCCTGCCAGAACGGCAGCGACGCCGACATCGCCGAGGTGCGCCGCCTGCACGACGCGATGATGCGCGCCTATGCGCAGGGTGATCGGCTTGAATATTTCAAGCTGAACCAGAGCATCCATTCGGCCATTGTCGCGGCGTCGAACAATCTGGCGCTGATCAATCTGCACGCGCTGCTGCAGTCCCGGCTGAAGCGGGTCCGGTTCATCGGCCATGAAGGGCCGGAGAAGTGGGCGGCGGCTGTCGCCGAGCATGAGGACATGATCAGGGCGCTTGAAGCGCGGGACGCGGTTGCGCTTCCCAGCGTGCTCGGCGCGCATCTCGCCAACGCCTGGTTCCGCGTCAAGGATCAGTGGGATGAGACGCCGACCTAGCCTGCCCGAAACCTCGCCGACTTCCGCAGCGCCCGGACGAACGGGCGAGGTCGCCAGGACCGGCAAGCCACAGGCGGAGGTCCCGAACCTCCGCGCCTCCGTCGCATCAGGGAGGTCTCCGCCACGACGGGTGCGGCGCTGCGGTTGATGGCGGCGTCGTCGACACCACCGGCTGAGGCGTCGCGTGCGGCGGATCAGGCGGGTCGCACGCGCCGTCCCGCCGGCAGCGTCATCGCGATCACGCTGACGACGACGAAGCCGAGGCCGAGCCAGGCGGACGGCTGCGGCGTCTCGCCGAGAAACAGGATGCCGATGCCGACGCCGATCGGCACGCGCAGGTACGCCTGCGCCGTGGTGCCGACCGAGCCGAGGCGCTGGAGCAGGGTGAAGTAGATGACGAAGGCGAGCGCCGTCGAGAACACCGACAGGGCGAGCAGCGCCAGAAGAGAGGCTTGCGAGGGCTGGAGCGTCCAGGGCTGGTCGACGACGAGGCTGACGGGAATGAGGATCACGGCCCCCCAGATCAGCGAACCCGCCGCCGGCATCATCGGATCGAGATCGCGGAACGTCCGGCCGAACGTGACGGCGGCGCCATAGGCGACGGCGGCGAAGACGATGGCAAGCTGCGCCGTCAGCGCCGTGCCGAAGCCGGCGAGTGCCGAGGGACCGACGACGAGGCAGATGCCGGCGAGGCCGGCGACGACGCCGAAGATCTTGGGCCCCGTCACGACCTCGTGGCGCGTCACGCCAGCGTTGATGAGGAAGGCGAAGACCGGTGTCAGCGAGTTGAGGATCACCGCAAGCCCGGCATCGACATGCTGCTCCCCCCAGGCGACGAGGGTGAAGGGCAGGACCGAGTTGAGGCAGGCCTGGATCAGGAAGCGCTTGGTATTGCGCCCGTCCGTCGGCAGGCGAAGCCCGCGCATGCGCAGGATCACCAGCAGCAGGCCGCCGGCGATCAGCGTGCGCGCGGCGATCAGCGTGATCGGCGGAATGGTGGATACGCCGATCTTGATAAAACTGTAGGAGGCGCCCCAGAGGGTGGCGAGGGCGAGCAGCATCAGGAGGCTGACGGCAAGGCGCGGGGGATGGTCCGCCATATCCGGGTCTTTCGGGTCGTGAGGGGCATAGGTGCCGGCGGACGCTAGCCGGGCTGGCCTGCGAGATGCTTCGGTCTTCGCCGAAGCGTCGGCTCCTGACAAGCCGCGCGGCGCCGCCTATTCTCTTGGGATGATCGACCTCCCGACGGGCAGCACGATTGCCGAGACCGCCTTCCTGATGGGCGACCCTGCCCGCGCCAACATGCTGGCGGCGCTGATGTCCGGCACGGCACTGACGGCAGGAGAACTCGCTGCCCATGCCGGCGTCACGCCGCAGACCGCGAGCGGTCACCTCACGCGGCTGACCGAGGGCCGCCTCGTCACCGTCGAAAGGCAGGGCCGCCACCGTTATTTTCGCCTGGCGTCGCCCGAGGTGGCGCGCGCGTTGGAAGGGCTGATGGCGCTGTCCGGCAGTTCCGGCATGAAGCCCTCGCGCCCCCGTGGCCCGCGCGATGCGGCGATGCGGCTGGCGCGGTCCTGCTACGACCATCTGGCCGGCCGCCTCGGCGTCGCCATCGCCGATGCGCTCGAGCGCCGGGGCTTCGTCGATCTCGACGACGGCATCGGCATCGTCTCGGGCGAGGGCCGGCGCTTTCTCTGCGATTTCGGCATCGACGTCGACGCGCTTTCTGGGGCCAAGCGTCCGCTCTGCCGGACCTGCCTCGACTGGAGCGAACGCCGTCCGCATCTTTCGGGCAGGCTGGGCGCCGCCATTCTCGAGCGCACGGTCGAACTCGGCTGGCTCGCGCGCGTGCCGAAGAGCCGGACGCTGCGAATCAGCGGGGCGGGCGAAAAGGGCTTTGCCGAGACGTTCCGATGCGAGCCGGTTTGGCTGGAGACCGCGTCAAAATCGCTCTCTGCCATCGCTCCGGCCGAGCCAGGAAATGATGTCTGCGCGCCCGCCCGTTCCAATCGGCGAGCAGCCCTCCTGTCTGGATGATCGTTGCACGGGCAGAAGGAGTTTCTGCTGCAGTCATGATCGGTGGGGGACGGCACCAGGCCAATCGGATCACCATCGATCCTGACAACAGCAGAATGAGCCTTGGACGATTCGTGGGCCGAGATGGCCTGGCACCCTTCGGCGTCTCAGAAGGCGAGGCGACCGCGCGACATCACGAGCGCCCGCCTCTGTCGGGGTTCGCCCACTGGTGCGCCGTCGCCTGGAAGGTCCAGCTGTCCCCTGATGGGCGGACCCCAACGCCTGATGGAGAAGAAAAGCGGTCACATCAGCCTCATGCAATCGTCCCGGACGTGCAGATCGACAGCATTGCCGCCTCTGCCATGCCGGTATGGGAGCCGCCGAGACAGCACCCGTTGGCGCCGCGCGCCTTGATGGCGAGGAGCTGGCGCTGGTAGTTCCACTCGTAGAGCGCCGAACTCTGATCGAGCCCCTCGTAACACTGCAGCCGGATCAGCTTGGTGTCGTAAGCGAGAGCCAGCGTGCGCGCCACCTCGGTCTTGCCGACGCCCGCCTCGCCCTCGAGCAGAAGCGGGCGCGACAGGCTCTCCATCAGCCAGAGCGCGGTCGCGAGGTCCCTGTCCGGCACGTAGCCGGCGGCGACGAAGCGAGCGGCAATGCCGAAAGGCCTGGGAGTTCGATGCCTCTACGAGCACCGATCCCGCCATGCCTGTCAAATAGCGCCGAAGCCAAGCGGCGGTCTTGCGCCCCCGCGCGTGTCCAGACGATTGTGTCCCTTACGTCGCCGAAGCGCGTGCAGAGCGAGGGCCGCGGGGCGCAAGACCATGCCCAGGAGAGGGGGGAAGCCTTCCCCGGAATGCGGTGGACATGGCCTATCCACCAAAGCCGCCCCATTCTGCCGGTGGGGATGAAGGTCGGCCCTGTCGCAGGATTCTACTCCCGAATTATGGGAGCGTTTTCTGTCCCGTCCACTGACGCTGGGTTCGAAAACCCGTCACCGGAGGTCACGACGCGATCTTCAGCCGTCCGCAATTGATCGCTCTCAGCGTCTCATCGACGGGAAGCGGACGATGGAACAGGAAGCCCTGCATGTTGTGACATCCGGCACTCTGCAGGACCTGATGTTGGGCCGCATGTTCCACCCCCTCCGCCGTGATCGACAGACCGAGTGCCAGCCCGAGGCCGACGATGGAGCGAATGACACCCTCCGCACCCTCGGCCACACCGACGTTGAAGACGAATGAGCGATCGATCTTCATTTTGTCGAAGGGTATCCGGCTGAGATAGGCAAGACCGGCGTACCCGCTGCCGAAGTCGTCCAGCGAGATCTTGAATCCCATGTCCTTCAGAGATCGGATCTGTCTTGCCGCCGTCTCGACATCGTCGATCAGCACGCTCTCCGTGACTTCGAACTCGAACATGGTCGGGTCGACCGACATCTCCGCGACGAGCTTTGCAAGCTCGTCGATGAAGTCGGGCGCGCGCAGTTGCGACGGCGACAGGTTGATCGAGGTGACGAGGTCGGGCCAGTGCCGGGCGTCTCGGAAGGCCCGCCGGATGACCCAGGCCCCGAGTTCCCGAATGAGGTCGGCTTTCTCGGCCGCCTCGATGAACACCATTGGCGCAATGAAGCCCCGTTCTGGGTGGTTCCAGCGGAGCAGCGCCTCGACGCTGGAGATGGGAATCCCGTCGGCACCGACGAGCGGTTGGTAATACAGCTCCAACCTGTCCGACCGGATCGCCTCGGCGAGGTCGCCGGCAAGTCGCTGCGCCCCGAGGATGTCGCGTTCCATCGACGGGACGAACTCGAGGGCGACGCCGCGTCCTGCCGCCTTGGCGGCATAGAGGGCGATGTCTGCCTGGCGCATGGCTTCCACCAGATGCGGTCTTCCGGGAGCAGAATGCGCGATGCCGATCGAGACGCTGGTCAAAACGACGTGCCCTCCCATCGTGTAGGGCTCCGTTGCACCGGCGAGGAGACGCTTGACCACGCCCTCGATCGCCCCGCGGTCCAGCGAGATCACCGCGAACTCGTCCCCTCCGAGGCGCGCGGCAAACCCATCATCGCCGACGGCCTCCCTGATGCGCGCGGCGAACTGGCAGATGAGTTCGTCGCCCACGGGGTGCCCGAGCGAGTCGTTCACATCCTTGAAGCGGTCGAGGTCGAGGTAGAGGACCGAGAGTTGTCTGTCGGTCCCTTCCACGGCATGCGTGTCATTCTGGAGGCGCTCACTGAGCCCCATCCTGTTGGGAAGCCCGGTCAGCGCGTCCATGCGTGCGAATTCCTGCGCCTTGGCCTCGCTTGCCTTCAGTTGCGCATTCAGCCTCTCGAGCTCGGCGACGCGAAGCGCGAGTTCATCGGTGACGGCATTGTCGCAGGACCAGCGATGGGCAAGGGCGGTGGCAAGCTGCCGCAACTCGCTGACGTCGAACGGCTTCAGGAGATAGAACAGCTTCTCCGGGCGACCGATGGCGAGCGCTATCTCCGACGGTTTGTGATCGGAGTAACCCGTGACGATCACGAGGTTCACATTGGGATCCAGGGCTCGAATGCGGCGGGCCGTTTCGAGGCCGTCGATGCCCGGAGGCATTCGCATGTCGATGAAGGCGATCGCGAAGGGCTCTCCGCGCGCCAGTGCATTCTCGACCTGGGAAACCGCCTGCTCACCTTGGCGGCAGTACACCACGTCGCCGATCAGGGCTTCACTGTCGGGCGTTGCCGCTCCCTCACCGAAGAGCTCGGCTGAAAGGGCATCGAAATCCTCGCCGTTTCCTGCGGTCGACGCGACGAGGTCGGCAAACACGCGGCCGTAGGCGTCGAGAACCTGCGCATCGTCATCCGCCACGAGGAATCGCCGAGTCTTGGCCGGGGAGGTCATGCTGCGTCCTTCAGTCTGGCCTGGGCGCGAGGCAGGACAAGATGCAAGGCCGCCCCGCACCCGACGCCCGGGCTCGTGGCGAAGAGCCTGCCGTTCATTGCGTTCACGGCGTTGGCGGACCAGTGAAGGCCGGTGCCCCCCGAGCGGTCCCGCCGGGTGGAAAACCCCTTCTCGAAGATCGTCTCCAGCCGGTCCGGGTCTATGCCCTCGCCATCGTCCCGAAGAGTCACGTCGAGGCAGGCAACCCCGCCGACGTCGATTTCCGCGGCGGTGATCTCGATGCGGCCATGGCCCCGGCCCGTAGCCTCGATGGCTTCCGCAGCATTTACGAGCAGATTGCCGAGGACCTGTTCGAGGGCGATCCGGTGTCCCAGCAAGACGGCGCCCGCCTCGACATCGGCCGTCACCACGATGCCAGCCTTTCCGCCGATCAGCCTCGCGGCTTTCCCGACGGAGGAGGCAAGGTCGATCGGCTCGGCCACCCTCTCGCCCTGGGACATGCCGTCCGCCTCCTTTAGGATCTCATCGACGTGACGAACCATGGAGGCAAGCGTCTCCAGGTCTGCCCGACGCTCTTTCGCCTCATCGAGAAGCTTGGCGGTGGACATGGCGACGAACTGCTGCAACTTGGCGATCCGTTCCGGGGGCAGGGCTGGATCGGCAACCTGCTCCAGGGCCGTCTCCAGATTCCGCTTCCATGGCGCCTCCTCCCGGCGCGCAAGGTCCCAGGAGATGGCGCCGATCGGGCTGATCGCGTTGCGCACATTGTGGAGGATGCCGGCGGCCTGATCGGCGGCGCCGTGACGGTAGTCCCTCTCGCGCAGTCTGTCGCGGAGGTCGGCGAGCTGTATCGCCATGGCATTGAACGAGGAAATCGTCTCGCTCAGTTCGTCGTCCCTCTTATCCTCCGCGATCGGCTCGAGGTGCCCCGTCATGCCCACCTGCCTGAGGTGGTCCCTTATGGCTTCAACCCGCCCGATCGCGATGTGGCGCAGAGCGAGGCCAAGGGTTGCAATGAGCAGGAACCCGCCGAGGATCAGCAACGCCATGGCCGCCCAGACGGCTTGACGACCAGCCGCGGATATGGACCGTCCGGTCTTCGAAACCACCGTCAGGAGCGGAGCGCCATCCAACCCGGTGACGGTCGAGCGAACCTCGATGACGTCGCCGTTCCGGATGATCTCTTCGGTCGTCGCGGCGTCCGTTCCGGCGGGCAGCAATTCGAAGTCGACCTTCGTCTGGTCCCGCAGGGCCGCGGTGTCGAGGATACGCCCGAAAAGCAGCGTTCCCGCCGCCGGGCCGGTTCTCTCGGAGGTGAGGATCGGTGCATATCCGACGGCGACGATTCCCCTGTCGGTCCTGATGAAGCCCGAACGTGAACCCGGCTCCCTGAAGGGAACGCGCAGCGGGTGACGGGCGGGCAGGGTTTCGGACGGCAAGAGCTTCACGCCCTCGGTTTCTTCTTCGGAGAAGTCGTACCCGTCGTCGAGAATGACCTTCCCCGTCGTATCCAGCGTCAGGAAGTAGTTGAGGCTGAGAGCCTTGATCGAGTCCGCATTGACGTTCTTGGCCAGGTAGTCGGCCTTTTCCCCGGCCATGAACGCGTAGCTGTCGTCCCAGAACGCATAGTCGCGGGCTGAAGCCGAGACCTGCGCTTCCTGACTTTGCAGGGCCTGCAGCACCCGGCTCTGATTGCGCGACGCCACCTCGCCCTCGAGATCGAGGAAGCTCGGCATGACGGTCAATTCCAGCGCGGCGAGGTTCAGAAGTGCTGAAACGCCGACCACGGCACCGAGAGCGAGATTGATTTTACTGACGATGCGCATGAGGCCCTCCGCCTCGGACCCTATGGCTCATCACTTAACGAATGGCTTGATGTCACGTCCAGAATTTTGGTGGCCGCGACCCGGGAGCTGGGGGAGGGGTTGCAAGCCTGCACAGCGGGGTGAGGAAACTGTTCGCCTGAAGGCGCCGGACCCGTGGCGGAACCTGATGGCTCCGCAGCGACATTCCCGGCATGCGAAGGTCAAGCAACTGTTGGATGCCCGTGACGTTACAGCCTTATCGAGATCGATGGAGGCCGATATGGCAGAGAAGCATACACCCCAGGGGCGAGCGCAGGATCGTGCGAAGGTCGCCGGCGGACAGACGCACGAAGTCGCGTACGAAGCCCAGAAGAAGGGCGTCAGCCGGGAGGATGTTCGCGAGGCGGTGAAGGACGTCGGCAACAGCCGCAAGAAGGTCGAGGAGCAGCTCGACAAGGGCAAATAGTCTGTCTCTGCACCCTCGGCCCTCCGGTCCGAGGGTGGGGTCGCCCAAGGGGTGGCCGACGCCCGCCGAGGCCGCTGACTTTCGGCAACAGGAACGTCGATCGGCAGCAAGCGGAGCGCGAGAACCGCCGCGAGATCAAAGGCGATACGGCGAGATTTCTCACCCCGATCGCTGTCCTCCATCGCTGCGGCTACTTCGGCAGATCGAAGAGGTCGGCGAGAAAGGTGGCAGGCCCCTCTTCGAAGCGAGCCGGAGCCGGGCTGTCGCAAAGAACGAGGATTTTGTCGCGTCCGCCAGCCCCATCCCAGAGCGCCAGACCCTCCGGAT
The DNA here is from genome assembly GCF_019973775.1 of Aureimonas sp. SA4125. Lineage (NCBI taxonomy): Bacteria > Pseudomonadati > Pseudomonadota > Alphaproteobacteria > Hyphomicrobiales > Aurantimonadaceae > Aureimonas > Aureimonas sp. SA4125. Next base: position 615,580 of record NZ_AP025032.1, read on the forward strand.
GATCGACGCCGCGACCAACCGGCAAATAGAACAGGCGCTCGGGTCGGTGGAGCGCGACCACATCCTGCCCTGACGCCGGTTCGTTCGCCCAGTCTCGCCAGACATAGAGCGCGCACGGGCCAGAAAGGCTCGATGTCGGACCCGCCAGGATCAGGAGGTCGTCGCCGCACCGCTTGAGATCGCGGATACCGAGCCCCTCGAGATCCAGAAGCCGCTTCAGGGGCGGCAGACCGAGCTTCAGCCTGCCGCTCGCTCCCACCTGGATCTCCAGCTCCAGGAGGACGGCGAAATCGCGGATCACCGGTCCGCGCATGCCGAGCGCGACGCGGGGGGCCGCGACCGCGATGCCCTCGATATCGACGCCGCCTTCCTTGGCCGGAATGGCCGTGAAGGGCGCAATCAGCGGATCGGCCCGCAGCATCTCGGCAAGCTTGTTGCCGCGCTTGGTCTGGCGGAGAAGTCCCGCGCGGCGATCCCCGTCCGACCGGGTGGGGCGAAACACACCCGGCGCCTGCGGGTCCTCGACCAGCGGAATTCGCGCCAGCACGCAGCGGGGCCGCGTGTCCTTGAGGTCGGCGAGCTTGCCGAGATCGATGCGAAGGCCGGGCGACTTATCGGGCTTGTTGCGGGTGCGGGCATGGCTGCCGACGACCCACAGCCACCCGTCCTCGGCCGACAGGCCTTCGATGTCGACTTCCGCGTCGGGCTCCAGGAGATCGAGCAGATCCGCCAGCCTGTAGCGGTCATGCGCGACGCTGAGACCCGCTGTGTCGAGGGTCAGGACCTCGAGAACCGCCATCTCGTCGCCTGCGAGAAAGAGACTTCTTCCGACCCGGGTTCCCGCCGACAAGTTGTGCTTGGGATCCTCGCCATCGGCGTTGGCGAGCTTCAGCAAAACCTGGGCTACGGGTTTGGCGGGAAGGAGCGGAGATTTCATGGCGTCTGCTTTCACTCTATCGACTATCCCAGGACCAACTGTCCCCCCATCGCCCCGTTCCCGGTGCCGGCAAATTTCAGGGCCCGCACACTCCCTGGCGTCGTCGGCCGGACTTTCCCTGCGTTGCCGAAGGACGACGTCGACACTATTTCCGGACTTCCCCTGTCCGGGCCCCTCTGGCGAGACTTTTCTCGCGATGTCGGACACATCCAGAAGGTCCAAACATGCAGGAATTTTTCTTCGCAGTGATCTCGTTCTTCCTCATCGAGCCCTTGCAGTCCGCCATGACTGATCGCTTCGGCAACATCTCTCGCGAGCAGTTTGCTGGCGTGACCTCCTGTATCCGGGAGGCAACGCCGGTCCTCGTCGGCCAGGTAACCAACGATCCCTGGCAGACAGCCACGCATGTTTTCGGAATCTGGAGCGGGACGACCCCGCCTGAGGACATCCTCGCTGCGACCACCCCTGGCTGCGCCGAGACCGTTCGATCCCTGGAGGGGGCGGGTGCACAGGCGGAGAGCTGAGCCCGCTCGCAAGGTTGCATGCACCGGCACGATGGGGACTGACGCCAGCCTCTCCTTACCTATTGGCGACCCGCGGGCTGCGTCGCGTACCAGGCGGAGACGGCGGCGATCTGCTCGTCGGTGAGGTGGATCGCGATCTTGTCCATCACATGCGACCGGCTGGTGCCGCCGCGCTTTCCGTCCCGCCAGAGCTTGAGGTGCGTCGCGAGATACCAGTCCGGCTGTCCCGCGAGAAAGGGATAAAGGGCCCGCTCCGCCGAGGCGGTCTGGCTCGGCGCGGTGCCGTGGCAGCTGTCGCAGGCCGGCAGCTTGCGATCGGGCAATCCCTGCGTCGCCAGTCTCCGCCCGAGATCGACGAGACCCGCCTGGTCGTAGGGAGCTCCATAGGCCGCCGTATCGGGGACGACGCGGGCGAGCGCCATCCGGCTTCTTGTGAGGTCGGAGCCGGCAGCGGCCGTCACGGCCGTGTCGATGGCAGCGGCTGGCCCTGAAGGAGGAGTCGGCGCAATTGCCGGGTTCCGTGCCGGCTCGGACGCGTAGTGGCGGGCCAGATCCTTCAGGACGGCGTCCTCGTAGCGCCGCGCCGGTCCCTGCATGTAGCCGCTCTGGCGGGTGCCGGCGGCATAGGCGCGAAGCGTCTCCAGAAGGTAGCCTTCGGGCTGCCCGGCGATGATCGGGATGGCACCGATTCTCGCGCCACCCGGCGTGACGACGCCGCGCCCGTCGCGGCCGTGGCAGCGCGCGCAGTCCTGGAGCGCGATGTCCCCGACGGCGCTGAGCGCCGTGCTGACGCCGGTCGGCGGCAGCAGCGTCGTCCCGGTGCCGCCGAGCGCCATGTCGGCATAGTCGGCTGGCGACAGGGAGGGCAGGGCCCGCAGAAACGCCGCCATCGCCCAGGCCTCGTCGGGGCGCTCCTGGCTGACCCAGGCGGGCATTCCGGAATATTTGATGCCATGCTGGACGATCCAGAACAGCTCGGGGTCGCTCCAGCGTCCGACCTGGCCCTCCAGCCGCGGCGGCGGCGGCATCATCGCCGCCGTCGTCGGCGATTGGGCAATGCCGGGCGCGCCGTGGCAGAAGGCGCATTCGGTGGCAAAGTGCCCGGCCGCGCGGCGCACAAGCGTGGGGTCGGCAAGGTCGAGCCCTTCCGGCACCTCGACCGACAGGGCCTGCGTCGCCACGGCATTGCGCATCGTCCAGTGCAGGAACCAGCTGACCGGCGAGTAGTGGCCCGAAGAGGCCGAGATCGAGACGAGGCCCGACCAGCCGACGACAAGCGCCATCAGGACACCGGCGGCGACAAGGGCGAGTCCCGTCTTCCAGGTGAGGATGAAGCCGATCTTCATGGCGAGACTCCCGGCCGGGCGGGGCGCGTGGCGAAGGAGGCTTCGGGCTCGGTCCCATCGGGACCCCTGAGGACGGAGGCAAGCAGCATGAGGCCGCCGGCAAGATAGCTGGCGCCGCCGACGATCAGCATGATGACGCCGCCCAGCGCCTGGTCCTCCACCGGCGTCATCGCCGCCGCCGGCGCGCAGAGATCGGCGCAGGCATAGAGCGGGCGCGGCGAGAACAGGAGCAGCGCGCCGAGGAGCGTCATGTGCATGGACGTCACCAGCAGGGCTCCGACGCCGGCTGCCCGTGTCGCCAGCCGGTCGCTGCCCGCCGCCGCGCCGAGCGCGCTCGCCCAGACGAGGACGCCGGCAAAGAGGAACGAGCCCTGTTCGGCGAGGAAGATCGGCGCCGAGAGGCGGGCGGCGTCATGCAGTGCCGGCGCGTGCCAGCCCCAGACCACCGCGAACTCGGCGAAGGTGGCGGCGAGCGCCAGCTGCGGCGGGATGCCTCGAAAAATGCCCGGCTGCAGGCGCGTGAGGCCGAGCACCAGGAGGGGCGAAGCGATCGCGACGATGCCCATGTGCATCACCATATGCGCCGCGAACGAGCCACGCGCGCGCTCCGGCAGCGGCCCGAGCCAGAGAAACGCGAGGAGGGCGAGGCCTGCCAGCAGCGGCCACAGCCGGAGCTTGCCGGGCAAGGCGGCGGAGGGATGAGCCGTGGTCATCGGCAATCCACGAAGACAAGCGCCGGCATCGCGCCGAAGGTCACCGCCACGAAGGACAGAGCGGCGAGGAGCAGGCTGGAGAATTCCATGAAGCGCTCGCGATCCTCGGCCGTGTCCGCGCTGTGGGGAGACTTGCCCTCGCCCGCCCGCCACTCGCGAAAGGCGCGCCAGCCGATCGCCGCGATCGCGGCAAGGGAGACGATCGTGGCGACCGCGATCGCGATACGCGTGCCCTCGATGGTCTGGAAGATCCGCGCATTCGGCGCGCAGTCATAGGCGGCGACGACATAGCAGAAGAGGAAATGCAGCGCCCAGATCGTCGGCGTCGCGATCAGCGTCCAGAGCGTGTCGCGGGTCTGGTTCGGAAGTTCCATCAGGAGCCTCCCGAAGCCAGCGGGAACAGTGCGACGGTCGCGACGGTCACGAGGGCCATCACGGCCATGAAGTGCCAGTAGAGCGCGACGTTGCGGATATCGATGTCGTGCGTCGGCGTCAGCAGGCCGCACAGCGACCGCGCCAGGCAGTAGAACAGCATCAGCGCGCCGACCGCGGCGTGCAGCGCCGTCCAGATGCACAGCGTCCAGACGATGGCGGGATAGACGTGAACGGTCGGCTCGAGGCCGGTCGCATGGGGTCCCCAGAGAAGCGCGCCACCGGCACCCAGCGCGAGCACGCCGCCGAGGCCCATGCAGGCGCGCGCGGCACCCAGCCGCCCGGCGCTGTTCAGCGACTGGATGAGGCGCGCGGCGGCCCAGGCGAGCGCGAAGAGGACGACCGAGACCCCCGGCCAGAAAAGGCCGGGGCCGTCGACGCCCGGCGGCGGGAAGTCGCCATGGATGGTGAAGAAGAAGAAATAGCCGAACACCAGGCTGAAGAAGGCGGTGGCATCGCCCGTCATGGTGATGAACATCGCCCACCACGACACCGACGCCGGACCCGACGTATAGAGCGGCAGGACGAGACCGAGGCCGACATCCTTCCTCGGCTTTTCCGGGATGAAGGACGTTCCGCGCCAGAGCCAGACGAGGATCGAGGCGATCGTCAGGCCGAGCGCGACGAGGGTCGCCATCCAGTAGTGGAAGGTGGCGAGAATGAACATCGCGCCGGTCACGACCGCGGCGATCATCGGCATGAAGCTCGGGCCGGGAACCCTCAGCACCTGGATCGGCTCGGCGTCGAGCACGCCCGTCACCATGGTCTCGCGCTTCATCTCCTCGGCGTCCGGCATGTAGAAGCGGCCGGCATCGTAGTCGGCGATGAAGTTCTTCTGCTCCCAGATCGGATAGCGGCTGGTGATGATCGGCACCGAGCGCACGCCCCAGGTCTTGCCCGGCATCTCCGCCAGCCATTCCAGCGTGCCGGCATTCCAGGGATTGCGCTCGGCATAGGGCTGCCGCCCGCGCGGCCTCAGCACGTCGAAGACGACGACGAGGAAGCCGGTCGCAAAGATGAAGGCGCCGACCGAGGAGATCATGTTGGCGGTGCCGAGGCCGAGCGCTTCCGGATAGGTCCAGACCCTTCGCGGCATGCCGACGAGGCCCGACCAGTGCATCGGCAGGAAGGCCGTGTTGAAGCCGACGAACATCAGCCAGAACGCCCAGCGTCCGAGCCGCGCCGAGAGCTGCCGGGCGAAGGCGAGCGGGAAATAGTAGTAGGCGCCGGCAACGAGCGGAAACAGCATGCCGCCGATCAGGACATAGTGGAGATGCGCGACGACGAAGTAGGTGTCGTGCGCCTGCCAGTCGAAGGGCGCCATCGCCACCATGACCCCGGTGAGCCCGCCGAGCACGAAGATCGCCAGCGCCCCCGAGACGAACAGCATCGGGATCGAATAGATCACCCGGCCGGTCATCAGCGTGGCGAGAAACACGAAGATCTGCACGCCGGTCGGGATCGCCACAGCCTCCGACGCGGCCGAGAAGAAGCCGAGCGAGATCGCCGGCAGGCCGGTGGAGAACATGTGGTGGGCCCAGAGGCCGAAGGACAGGAAGCCCGTGCCGACGGCGGCCAGCACGATCCAGGAATAGCCGAGAAGCGAGCGCTGCGCGAAGGTCGGCACGATCATCGCGAGCAGCGCGATCGCCGGCAGGAAGACGATGTAGACTTCCGGGTGGCCAAAAATCCAGAACAGGTGCTGCCACAGCATCGGATCGCCGCCTCGGGTCGGATCGAAGAACGGCCAGTCGAACAGGCGCTCCAGCTCGAACAGGATGTCGCCGGCGATGAGAGGCGGGAAGGCGAAGAGGATCATGGTCGCCACGACCAGCACATACCAGGCGTAGAGCGGCATGAGGTTCAGCCGCATGCCCGGCGGCCGGCACTTCAGCGTGCCGACGATCAATTCGACGGCCGCGGCGATCGAGGCGACTTCGATGAAGGAAAGGCCGAGCAGCCAGATGTCGGCGCCGTAGCCGGGGGTAAAGCGCTCCTCGGTGGTCAGCGGCGGGTACATGAACCAGCCGGAATTGGGCGCGGCGTTGAAGAACAGCGAGCCGCAGACGAAGATGCCGCCGATCAGGAAGCACCAGTAACCGAAGGCGGAAAGCCGGGGGAAGGGCAGGTCGCGGGCGCCGAGCATCTGCGGCAGGATGATGATCGCCACCGCCTCGAAGACCGGAACGGCGAACAGGAACATCATCGCCGTACCGTGCAGCGTATAGACCTGATTGTAGAAATTGGCGGTGAGGAAATCGTTGTCGGGCACGGCGAGCTGCACCCGGATCATCAGCCCGAGCACGCCCGCAAACAGCATGAAGGCGAACGAGGTCGCGGTGTACCAGATGCCGATGGAGGTGTTGTTGACGTCGGACCAGTAGCGCCAGCCTTTCGGCGAGGCCCAGACCGCCTCCAGGCGCTCCTCCTGCGCCTTCTGGACGAGGGTCTCCTCCGCATCCGTCATCGAACCCGCCCCGACGGTGGCAAGGGCGGCCACCTTCGCCTTCGAGTCGCTCATCTGAGGTCTCCGAGCCAGGCGGCGATCGCCGCGGCATCCGCCTCGGACAAAGTGGAAAAGGCCGGCATTTCGACGCCCGGCTTGGTGTGGTCGGTCTCCCGGACGAAGCGGGAGATGTTTTCGGCCGTCACCGGCAGCAGCCCGGCCCCGAGCGTCTTGCGGCTGCCGAGATGGGTGAGGTCGGGCCCGACGCGCCCCGACGCCCCGGTGCCGCGCACCGCATGGCAGGCGTCGCAGCCATTGGCCATGAACAGGGAGCGGCCGGGATGATCGAGGATGGCGGCCGGCTGCGCTTCGGCCGCCACCCGGGCGGCATAGTCCGTTTCGGAGACGACGACCACGCGAAATCCCATCTGCGCATGGGCCTCGCCGCAGAATTCGGCGCAGACGCCGTTGTAGACACCAAGCCGCGTCGGCTCCATCACCAGCCGGTTCACCCGGCCCGGGATCGCATCCATCTTGCCGGCGATCGACGGCACCCAGAAGGAATGGATGACGTCCGGGCTGCCGATGAGGATTTCCGAGCGCCGGCCGATCGGCAGATAGAGCTCGTTGGCGCTTTCGACGCCGCCCTGCGGCAGCGCCTTGGCAACGCCGGGCGTGCCTTCGACGCCATAGTTCACGCGCCACCAGAACCGCTCGCCGGAGACGGCGATGACCGGGCCGTCGGCGGCGGCGCGAAGGCCCGGCATCATCGTCAGGCCGTGCATCAGGAGGGCGCCCAGAACGACGACGGGAAAGATGCAGCCGCCCCAGACGATCATGCGCAGGCCGGCACGCTCGCCATGAGCGCCGGGTCTGACCTTCGTGACATAGACCGAAATACCGATGACGATCAGCCAGATGACGGCTGCCCCTGCCGCCATGATCCAGAAAAGCGTCAGAACCTTTGCCGACTCGCCTCCCGCCGGCACGAACGTGGACTGGGGACCGGTGCAGCCGGCAAGAAAGGCGACACCGGCGGCAAGGCCGAGGATCGGACGCAGCGTCTGCCACGCGCGGCCCTGCGCGCCACCCGAGTTTCGCAGAGAGGTGTCGATGGTCAGCAGAATCCGTTCCGATCAGACATTCGATGGCGCGGCCAGCCCGCGCGCGCCTCCAGTGCAATACTAACCTTTGTCAATGTTTCGAAAAGGCCAGCGCCGCGTGACGGAAGGCACTCGCGGAATTTCAGGGCCGGGTGGTGCCCGGACGAAGGATGTCTTCGAGATCGAGCGCGTTCTGCGTGGCTGCGCCATGCATGGTATTGTCGTAGATGATCCACACCTCGGCACCCGTTCCCGCGAGCAGTGCGGCATCAACGGACTGCCGTCGGATCGCGTCCGGGCTGTAGGGAGAATCGTAGATCCTTGGCGATCCGTGCAGCCGGAAGTAGGCGGTCCGGTTCCAGCCGCCGGGAACGGCGGCGGCAGGGATGCGCGCTGGATCTGCGGCGACGCGCGAAACGCGCTGACGGTCCAGCACGAGATCGACGTCGGCGGAAAACCAGCTGGCGTGCCGGGGCTCCAGGACCAGTTCCGCGCGAAGGACGCGGCTTGCCGCCTCGAAGACCCCCTCCGCAATGTCGCCGGGGAAGGCAAAGCTCGGGGGAAGCTGGACGAGGACCGGACCGAGCTTTTGTCCGAGACCGGCGATCTCATCGCCGAAACGCTCGACGAGCGGCATGCAGTCCCGCAGCCGACATTCGTGGGTAATCGCTTTCGGCAGCTTGACGCTGAAGCGGAAATCCGCCGGCACGCTGGCTGCCCATCGCTCATAGGTCGTGCGCCGATGCGGGCGGTAGAAGCTGCTGTTGATCTCCACGACAGGCAGCTGCGCGGCATACCGTTGGAGGTGCGTTCCGCCGGACGCGAGCCGCTCCGCGACCGCTGCAGGGAGCGACCAGCCGGCTGTACCCACGCGGATGATCGTCAACGGATACTCCTGACGGGTGATCCATGCCTCGGCAGTGGCCTTGCTCGCCCCGCACCAAAGCTGCCTACCACGGCCTGCAGATTTCGAGATGACGGGTCGCCCAGTCTCCAGGCTCCTTTGCCGCCGTGAGGGCGGCGGGGCTCCGTCAGGACTGCCGTGCCTGCGTGCCGTCGAACTCGCCGAAGGCGTCGCGGACGGTCTGAGCCAGCCCCTCGTCCTCCAGGTCGACCGAAACCTCGATCATACCGTTGAGGGCAGCATCGTCGCGGTCTTCCCGCGTCGGTTCCGCCGAGGCGTTGTCGGATCCTGATTCCTGCGTGCCGGCGGTATTCTGCGACCCTGCGGCCGTCACGAAAATATCCGTGCGTTCAATGCCGTGTTCCTGGACGAGCCGTTCGATCGCCATCTCGGCGTCGCGACGCGTCTCGAATTTCGCCTTCAGTGTCGTTCCCATCGCTGTCTCCTTCATGGGCTTCGGGTCGGCAACGGCCTTGGCCATGAATGGTTCAGGCGGGGATGACGTCGCGGCCAACCCATTGCCGGCCTCGTAGTCTCATCCGGCTGGATCCCTGTTCTGAGAAAGGCGGCAAAGCACCGGCGGCGACGCGGGTTGTCGCCCTTGTGCGTTCGAGGACCTTCTTGATACAGTCGGTTCAACAACGGAACCAAGGCGCAAGAGCCAGCCTCCACGGCCGTTCGGCGCCGGAGAGAAATAGTGAGCATCGATGAACGTCAGGGGAGACTGAATTCACCTTCGACCATGATCCCGGAAGATGCGGGATCCGATCGTTCCTCGGGGGGCGAACGGGGTGACCCCAGGGTGGAGCCACCGGCGATCACGCGACCGGCATCGCGTCCGGCCGATGCCGAGTCGGCGCGCGTGGCGGCCGCCGAGTCGGGCGAGCGGGCGGCGATGACGAAGCGGCAGCGCCGTCGTCGCCGCAAGGCCTCGGGCGGGCCGTTGCCGGCGGCGAGCGGAGCCTTGTCCGCAACGCCGCGTCCCGGCACGGCCGCCAAGCCGCCGCGGCGACGTCGCCGCAAGACGAGTGGCGAGAGCGTGCCCGTGGAAGCGGCAAGCGACCCGAAACGGGCCGCGATGGCGGAGGCGGAGGCCAGAACGGCGCCGCCCGCAGCGCAGCGCCTCGAGCCGTCCCCGCGGCCGATCGATCCGAGCGGCGATGGCGGGCGGCCACCGGTCTATGCCGCGCTCGACCTCGGCACCAACAACTGCCGCCTTCTCATTGCGGTGCCGACGCGGCCCGGACAGTTCCGGGTCATCGACGCGTTCTCGCGTATTGTCCGGCTCGGGGAGGGACTCGGACGCACCGGTCGGCTGGCCGGCCCGGCGATGGACAGGGCGATGGGCGCCCTGGCGATCTGCAGCCAGAAGCTCGCCGCCCGCCAGGTTGCCGGCGCTCGGCTGATCGCAACCGAGGCGTGCCGGGCGGCGGCGAACGGGGAGGAGTTCATCGAGCGCGTCGAGCGCGAGACGGGACTTGTTCTTGAGATCGTCAGCCGCGAATCCGAGGCGCGTCTGGCTGTCTCGGGCTGCGGCTCGCTGGTCGAGCGCACGGCCAAGGGCGCGGTGCTGTTCGATATCGGCGGGGGGTCGTCGGAGATCGCGCTGCTCGATCTCAGGGACGGCTATTCGCGCCGCCTGTCGAGCCACATCGTGGCCTGGACCTCGCTGCCGGTCGGCGTCGTTTCGCTGGCCGAGCGGCATGGCGGACGCGACGTGTCCCCAGCCTTGTTCGAGACGATGATCGGCGAGGTGATCGAGGGCATCGATGGCTTCAAGGGACGGCACGCGCTCGACGAACTCGTCGGCGGCGACAATTTTCACCTGCTCGGCACCTCCGGCACGGTGACGACGCTTGCCGGCGTGCATCTCGGGCTCGAGCGCTACGATCGTCGCCAGGTCGACGGTCTCTGGCTGGAAGATGCCGATGTGACCGAACTGGTGGGGCGCATCGCCGGCTGGAGTTTCGAGGAACGCGTCGCCAACCCTTGCATCGGCAGCGACCGTGCCGATCTGGTGCTGGCGGGTTGCGCCATCCTCGAGGCGATTCGCCGGGTCTGGCCGTCCAAGCGCCTGCGCGTTGCCGATCGCGGCCTGCGCGAGGGCCTACTCACCGAAATGATGGTCGCCGACGGGGTCTGGCGCAAAGGCGCGGCCGTGCGCCAGAAGGCAATGGCATGACGATGGATGTGACAATAGCGGGCAGGGCCTCGTGACCGGCGGCAGGGGCGACGACCGCGGCCTGACCGTTCGCGTCAAGAAGGGCAAGCTGAAGGCCTCCTCGCGCGCCTGGCTCGAGCGCCATCTCAACGACCCCTATGTCCGGCGGTCGAAGGCCGACGGCTATCGTTCGCGCGCCGCCTACAAGCTCACCGAGATCGACGACCGCTACAAGATCCTGAAGCGCGGCATGCGCGTCGTTGATCTGGGTGCCGCGCCCGGCGGCTGGACGCAGATCGCGGTGGAGCGCTGCGCCTCGGTGACGGCGGACTCGCGGGTCGCCGCCATCGACTATCTGCCGGTCGACCCGATCCCCGGCGCGACGCTCCTCCTCCTCGACTTCCTCGACGAGAGCGCCCCGCAAAAGCTCCTGGATTCGCTCGACGGGGCGCCCGACATCGTTCTCTCCGACATGGCCGCGCCGACGACCGGCCACCGCCGCACCGACCATTTGAAGACCATGTATCTCTGCGAGGTCGCCGCCGACTTCGCGATCCGCGTCCTGAAGCCGGGCGGCCATTTCCTGACCAAGACGTTCCAGGGCGGGACCGAGAACCAACTGCTGGCCATGCTGAAGCGGCATTTCACCAGCGTCCACCACGTCAAGCCGCCGGCAAGCCGCGAGGATTCGGTCGAGCTCTATCTCCTGGCCAAGGGCTTCAAGGGACGCCGGGACGAGGAAGCCGAAGGCGACGCCGCAACCGTGGCATTGGCCCCTTCCGAATAGACTTCGGCTGCGAGAGCGGACCCTCGCAGCTATTCCGCCGGAACGCGCTGGCCGGAGACTTCCGATCCCGCCATCTTGGGCAGGCGGATGAAGGCCAGCACCGCCATCATGGTGACGACGCCGACGATGAGAAACGCCAGCGAAAAGTCGGCGATCGTCGGCAGGCCCGTGCCGCCGAGCGCGATGCCGACCTCGAGAATGCCGCCGGCCAGCGCGACGCCCGTGGCGACCGACACCTGCTGGAAGGCCGCCAGCATCGAGGTCGCGTCACCGGCCCGGTTCGAGGGCACGTCGGCGAAGGCCAGCGTGTTGATCGACGTGAAGAACAGCGAGCGGAAGAAGCCGCCGACGAGGAGGAGCACGATCAGGACCGCGATCGGCGTGTCCGGCCGGTAGAAGGCCAGCATCGCCATGAGAGCGCCGCCGAGGAGCCCCGTCCCGATCAACGTGGCGCGGAAGCCGAAGCGGCGCAGGATCGGCTTGGCCAGGAACTTCATCATCATCGCGCCGCCGATCGAGACGGCGCTGATCATGCCGGATTCGAACGGCGTGTAGCCGAAGCCGAGCTGCAGCATCAGCGGAAACAGGAAGGGCACCGCGCCCGAGCCGACGCGGAAGATCGCCCCGCCGACGATGGCGGCCCTCAGCGTCTCGATCCGCAGCAGGCGCAACTCGACCACGGGCCTCTCGTGACGGGCCGCATGGCGGACATAGGCGAAGGCCGCCAAGCCGCCGAGCGCCGCCATGACGAGGCCGAAGGCCGGCGGCAGGGCCGGGAGCGAGATCACCGAAAAGCCGAAGACGACACCGGCGCAGGCAAGGCCGGAAAGGCCAAAACCCTTCCAGTCGAAGGTGATGCCCGGGATGCGTTCGACGAAGGGCAGGTACTTCGTCGCCAACAGGATTCCGGCGATGCCGATCGGCAGATTGATGATGAAGATCCAGCGCCAGTCGGCATAGGTCGCGATGGCGCCGCCGATCGGCGGCCCGACCAGCGGCCCGATGAGGGCGGGAATGGTGAACCAGGCCATGGCCGAGACGAGATCGGATTTCGGCACGGCGCGCACGAGAAGCAGCCGCCCGACGGGCGTCATCATCGCGCCGCCCATCCCCTGCAGGAAGCGCGCGGCGACGAAGGCCTCGAGCGAGCCGGCAAGCGCGCAGGCCAGCGACCCGACGACGAAGATGGCAATGGCGCAACGGAAGACCGTCTTCGCGCCGAAACGGTCGGCCATCCGCCCGGAGATCGGGATGAACACCGCCAGCGCGACATAGTAGCTCGTCAGCGCCAGCTTCAGCGCGATCGGGCTGGTCCCGATGTCGCGCGCGATGGTCGCAAGCGAGGTGGCAATGACCGTCGAATCCATGTTTTCCATGAAAAGCGCGACGGCAAGCACGATGGGCACGATGCGTTTCAAGGGGATCCGGCTGCGGCTGAAGACTTGCTAAGTTGGGCTTATCGCCGGGTTGGCGTCGCGCTGGAGATAGACCCTTTTCCTGAGCTTGGAAATCGTCCGGCGTCACTTCCCCGTGTTCGCGCTTGCCCATGAGCTGCAGCGGCACACCTCGGGATCTCGACAACCGCCCATCGCGATCCCTTCCCAGCCGACCGGACGCCGCCCTTTGCAACGCTCCGCCAGATCGGAACGATCGCGGGCACAATCGTGGAGACCAGGAATGACCGACACCCTTGCTGCCAGAGCGACCAACGGCCCGACGCGCCGCGCCGCGATGAAGCTCGCTGCCGGCACGGCCGCTGCGGGCATCATGTTGCCGACCCTTGCGCAAGCCCAGGAGTCCAAGCCGGCCGCTCCGGCGGCGAGTGCCGACGCTGTCCCTTCGGCCGCGACCGCTCTGACACCCGGCTGGCGCAGCGTGATGATCGGCGAGGCGCGCGTGACCACGGTGCTGGACGGCCTGCGCCCCGGCGACGGCCCCCATCCGATCTTCGGCGAGAACCAGAGCGCCGAGACCGTCGCCGCCCTCATGCGCGAGAATCTCCTGCCGGAGACCCGCTTTGCCAACGGCTTCATTCCCGTCGTCGTCGAGATCGCGGGATCGCGGGTGCTGTTCGACACGGGCTTCGGTGCCGGCGGGAGAGAGAACGGCATGGGACGCCTGACCGAGCGGTTGGCCGGGGCGGGCTATGCACCAGAGGATATCGACGTCGTCGTCCTGACGCACATGCACGGCGATCATATCGGCGGTCTGATGGAAGCGAATGCTCCCACCTTTGCCAATGCGCGCTATGTCGCCGGCCAGGTCGAGTACGATTTCTGGACCTCGGATGAAGCCAAGAACGGCCCCCGCGCCGCAAATGCCGAGATGGTCGCCAAGAACGTCGTGCCCCTGAAGGACAAGATGACATTCGTCGGCGAGGGCGCGGAAGTCGTGCCGGGAATCGTGGCGCACGAGGCCTTCGGCCATTCGCCGGGCCACCTCGTCTTCACGGTCGTCTCGTCAGGGCAGACCCTCTGGCTGACCGCCGACACCGCCAACCATTTCGTGGCGTCGCTGCAAAAGCCGGATTGGGAGGTGCGCTTCGACATGGACAAGGCCGCCGCCATCGCCACGCGACGGAAGATCTTCGACAAGATCGCGGCCGATCGCGTGCCCTTCATCGGCTACCACATGCCGTTCCCCGGCATCGGCTATGTCGAGACGATCGACGGCGGCTATCGCTTCGTTCCGCTGACCTATCAGCTCGACGTCTGAACTGCGCCCTAACGGGAGCACCCGATCTCGGACATGATGGCGAGAACGTCGGCGCGCGAGCGGCAGACGTTCTCGCAAGAAATACCGTCCCTGTCGCCAACGGCGCGGGGATGGCTCCCCGCGCACCATGCGATGACCGCCTCGCGGCCGTTTGCATGGCTCTTGCAACCCTGCGACGCCTTGCGACGTGGCGGCGAGGACGCCGATGGCCAGAAGGCATCGGGCAGGGGCTGCGAGGCTCACCACAGGGATGCTTTCCAGAATTCACACTGCGAATTGCCTAGGCCGCCATCCCGGAGCGCCGCAAGTTTGAGTTCCCGTTGATAAGCCGGGCTCGGCTTCCCTCCTAGGCGCTGCCGTGCTAGCAGCCCTTGCCAATCCTTCACCGCGGGCGGTCCTGACCGGACCCGGCGGTTTCTTTATTTTTGAGGACTGGCAAATGGCGCGCATCATCGAGACCGCCACCGGCGCAACGGCTCTCACCTTCGACGACGTGCTTCTCCTGCCCGGACACTCCGAGGTCATGCCCGGGCAGGCCGACGTGCGCACCCGCATCACCAAGACGCTGAAGCTGAACCTGCCGATCATCTCGGCGGCGATGGATACGGTGACCGAGGCCCAACTCGCCATCGCCATGGCGCAGGCCGGCGGCATCGGCGTCATCCATCGCAATCTGAGCCCCGAGGAGCAGGCCGAGGCCGTGCGGCAGGTGAAGAAGTTCGAGAGCGGCATGGTGGTCAATCCCGTCACCATCCACCCGAACGCGACGCTCGGCGACGCGCGGGCGCTGATGAACCTTCACCACATTTCGGGCATCCCCGTCGTCGCCAATGACGGCCCGATCCGCGGCCTCCTCGTCGGCATTCTGACGAATCGCGACGTGCGCTTTGCCACCGACGACAGCCAGCCGATCCATGAGCTGATGACCAGGGACAACCTGATCACCGTTCGCGAGAGCGTCGACCAGGCCGAGGCCAAGCGCCTCCTGCATCATCACCGCATCGAGAAGCTCGTCGTCGTCGACGATTCCAACCGCTGCATCGGCCTCATCACCGTCAAGGACATGGAGAAGACGCAGCTCAACCCCAACGCCTCCAAGGATGCGCAGGGGCGGCTCTTGGCGGCGGCGGCGACGAGCGTCGGGGACGACGGCTTCGAGCGGGCCGAGCGGCTGATCGATGCCGGCATCGATCTCATCGTCGTCGACACCGCGCACGGCCATTCGCAGCGCGTACTCGACGCGGTGGCACGGGTGAAGCGGATGTCGAACGAGGTCCAGGTGATCGCCGGCAATGTCGCGACCCCGTCCGGCACCAAGGCGCTCATCGACGCCGGCGCCGACGGCATCAAGGTCGGCATCGGTCCGGGATCGATCTGCACGACGCGGATCGTCGCCGGCGTCGGCATGCCGCAGCTCTCGGCCATCATGGGCGCCTGCGAGGAGGCGGACAAGGCAGGCATTCCGGTGATCGCCGACGGCGGCATCAAGTATTCCGGCGATCTCGCCAAGGCACTCGCGGCCGGCGCCTCGGCCGCGATGATCGGCTCGCTTCTCGCCGGTACCGACGAGAGCCCCGGCGAAGTCTATCTCTACCAGGGCCGCTCGTTCAAATCCTATCGCGGCATGGGCTCCGTCGGTGCCATGGCGCGCGGCTCGGCCGACCGCTATTTCCAGGCCGAGGTGCGCGACACGCTGAAGCTCGTGCCGGAAGGCATCGAGGGCCAGGTGCCCTTCAAGGGCCCGGTCTCCGCCGTCCTGCACCAGCTCGCCGGCGGCCTGCGCGCCGCCATGGGCTATGTCGGCGCGGCCAGCCTCGAGGATTTCCGCAACAAGGCGGAGTTCGTGCGCATCTCCAATGCCGGCCTGCGCGAAAGCCATGCGCATGACGTGACCATTACCCGGGAAAGCCCGAACTATCCGGGCTCCGGCCTCTAAAGCGGGATGGCTTTTCTTCGAATCGCCATCCCGCTTAAGTTCTTTGTTTCCGCATGATCTCTTTCCGAAAGCCGGAAGTCGCCTTTCGGGAGCATGCTCTAGGGAGCGCCGAGCGATGAACGGCAATATCGCCATCTTCTGGCCGGTGATCGTCCAGGCATTCCTGACGCTCGTCGTCTATGGCGTCGTGATCGTCCGCCGCCGCGCAGCCGTCGCGGCAGGCGAGACGCGGGTCGACGGCTTCCGCGTCCCGGCGGGGGAGCCGGCGAAGAGCGCGACCGCCGTGCGCAACCTGTCGAACCAGTTCGAACTTCCCGTGCTGTTCTTCGTCGTCTGCCTCGCGCTCTACATCACCAACGGCGCATCCTGGCTCGCCGTGGTCGCCGCCTGGGTGTTCGCCATCTCGCGCCTCGTCCACGCCGCGATCGATCTCGGGCCGAACACGATCGCACTGCGGATGCCGGCATTCGTCGTCGGCGTCGTGGCGGTCGCGGTGTTGTGGATCATCCTCGCGGTCCATGTCGCCAATGTCGGCGCAGTGATCCACAACGGTGTGTAAGCGCGCCGGCCGGGTCTATCGTCGGCTGTCCAGCCCTCCAGGATCAGCCGGCGCGCTGCAGAGCCGGGTTCATGCAGTCGCGGATGATGAGGGCGAGCGCCTCGAAATCCCGCCGGCGAGCCGTCGTCGGGCGGAAGGCGAGGGCGAGCGTGCGCGAGGGCGCGGGCTCCTCGAAGGGCAGGATGCGGATGCCGCCGCCCCGGCTCTCGGCTTCGACCGCCATCTCGGGAATGAGCGTCGCGCCGAGGCCGCCCGCCACCATGCGCAGGATCGTCGTCAGGCTCGTCGCGCCGAGGCTGGCGAGCTGGCTCGCCTCCACGAGTTCGCAGATCTTCAGCGCCTGGTCGCGCAGGCAATGGCCTTCCTCGAGCAGAATCAGTCTTTCTGCCGCCAGGGTCCCGATCGACACCGTGCCCACGAAACGGGCGCTGCCGATCGCTGGCACCGCCAGATGAAAGCGGTCTTCGAAGAGCTCTATCGATTCCAGCCCCGGCTCCTCCAGCGGCAGCGCCACGACGACGCCGTCGAGATCGCCCTGCAGCACGTCGCGCACCAGCGAGGCGGTGACGCTTTCGCGGATCTCGCAGTCGAGCCGCGGGTGATCGAGCGCCAGCCGCGGCAGCAGCGGCGGCAGGAGATAGGGGGCGACGGTGGCGATCAGGCCGAGCCGCAGTCTGCCGCCGAGCACCTCGCCATGGGCCGTGCCCAGTCCCTCGATGTCGCGAAAATCCGTCAGCAGTCGGCGCACCCGTCCGCGCAGCATCTCGCCGTCGGCGGTCAGCATCACGCCGGACGGCCGGCGCTCGAACAGGGGACCGCCGAATCCCTCCTCCATCGCCGCGATCTGTGCCGACAGCGCGGGTTGGCTGATGTTCATCTGGCGTGCCGCGCGCCCGAAATGCAGCGTGTCGGCAAGGGCCTCGAAATAGCGGAGCTGGCGAATGGTGAGCATCCCCATCACATAAACTGATCGGACGCCCTAGCAAATACGATTTGCGATTATCTCTCGCTTGGCCCATTTAGCTTGGAAACATTCCAGAGCGAGGTTACCCCCATGAGCGACAAGATTCTGACGACGACGGCCGGCGCGCCGGTTCCCGACAACCAGAATTCCTGGACCGCGGGCGAGCGTGGCCCGCTGCTCGTCCAAGACTACCAGCTCCTCGAGAAGCTGGCGCACCAGAACCGCGAGCGCCTTCCAGAGCGCGTCGTCCATGCCAAGGGCTGGGGCGCGCACGGCACGCTGAAGATCACCGGCGACATCTCGAAATACACCAAGGCCAAGGTCTTCCAGCCCGGCACCGAGACGCCGATGCTCGCACGATTCTCGACCGTCGCCGGCGAGATGGGCGCGGCCGACGCCGAGCGGGACGTGCGCGGCTTCGCGCTGAAGTTCTACACCGAGGAAGGCAACTGGGATCTCGTCGGCAACAACACCCCGGTGTTCTTCGTCCGCGACGCCTACAAGTTTCCCGACTTCATCCACACGCAGAAGCGCCACCCGAAGACCAACATGCGCTCGCCGACGGCGATGTGGGATTTCTGGTCGCTGAGCCCCGAGAGCCTGCACCAGGTGACGATCCTGATGTCGGACCGCGGCCTGCCGCAGACACCGATGAACATGAACGGCTACGGCAGCCACACCTTCTCGTTCTGGAACGATGCCGGCGAGCGCTACTGGGTGAAGTTCCACTTCAAGACCATGCAGGGCCACAAGCACTACACCAACGAGGAAGCCGACCAGATCATCGGCAAGACCCGCGAAAGCTATCAGGAAGCACTCTTCGGCGGCATCGAGAAGGGCGAATTCCCGCGCTGGAAGGTGCAGGTCCAGATCATGCCCGAAATGGACGCGGAGAAGACCTCCTACAATCCGTTCGACCTCACCAAGGTCTGGCCGCATTCGGACTATCCGCCGATCGACGTCGGCGTGATGGAATTGAACCGCAATGCCGACAACTATTTCGCCGAAATCGAGAACGCCGCCTTCTCGCCGTCGAACATTGTGCCCGGCATCGGTTTCT